>DDXV01000071.1 GCA_002347815.1 Syntrophaceae bacterium UBA2251 | reverse complement strand
GGATCTGGACTGGATTTTGTGCGCGGGCGGATATTTGTGGCACGTGGACAAGGTACCCGAGGTTGGGAAGTACAATCCGGGTCAGAAGGCGTTTTTCCTGACGGTTGCGGCGTTCGGGGCGGTGATGGTGGTGACGGGGTTGATCATGTGGTTCCCGCTGGCGTTTCCGTCCTGGCTGGTTCGGTGGTTGTTTGCGTTGCACGCGTTGGGGTTCGTGGCGATCTTCGCGTTTTTCTTCATTCACCTGTACCTGGGGACGATCGGATCACCCGGGAGCGCCCCGGCGATGTTTTCGGGCTGGGTGACGCGGGCGTGGCTGAAGAAGCAGCACGCGAAGTGGTTGAAGGAGATGGAGGCGGAGGGGAAGCTCGTGGTCTACGGCGAGGCGAAGAAAGAGGCGCACGGCCAGCACGGCTAAGGAGATGATCGTCGCCGGCCGGCAGGGATGCCGGCCGGCGACGAGAGGATGAACCGGAAGGCCCGTTCACGATCGGTGAGCGGGCCTTCTTTTATTTCACGAGGCGGAAGATCGCCGAGATCGAAACGGTCGACCTCCCGTAAGGGCGTGTCGCAAGGAAGCCGGCCGGCGGAAGGCCGGGGCGCGGGGGTGTCGGACGGACGGGGTTCGGATGTCCGTCCGGACGGGCGGCGGGCTACCGCATTCACGGGGATGCCCGGAGCCCCCGCCGCCGGGACCCCCCTGGAAAGATCACCTTCCCCCGATGGAAAAGATCGTTGATTTTGCCTTGAATTTACGGGGGGGCTGGTTTAGAATCCCCGCATGGAGATCAAATACAAGATCTGGCTCGAGAAGGACGGAAAGGTCCTTTTCGGCCGGGGGCGCGACGACATCCTGACGGCCATCCAGGAGGCGCACAGCCTGAACGCCGCCGCCAAGAAGCTGCAGATGTCCTACCGGGCGGCCTGGGGCCGGCTCAAGGCCTCGGAGGAGCGGATGGGCATGAAGCTCGTGGAGATCGATGCGACCGAAAAGGGGATGCATCTGACCGCCCGGGCCCAGGCCATCATCGACCGCTTCGAAAGGCTGGAGCGGGACGTCGAGGCGCTCCTGGAAGAGGCCAATCGCGAGTTCAAATCCCTGATTGAACCCAAAAAGAAATAGTCAGGCCCCTTTCGCGCCAAACGGGAAGATTTCCGAAAACCCTCCCATGCCCGGTCCGTCGTTTCCAGCGACCGGGAGCGGCGTTTCTTGGGACCGATGGTTTAGCGGGCCTCGACCTTTTCGATCTCGAGGTACGGCGCCTCCCCCTGACAGCCCTTGCAGCGCTCGCCGTGCCGGGCCGGGTAGGCCTCGCCGCAAACCGGACAAACGGCCACCGGGCCGAGTTTCTTCCGCCGGAGCGTCTCCGGCTCGACGCGTACGCGCTGGACGCTGAGCAGCCCGTGCCCGGCCTCCTTGATCTGGCTCATCAGCCGCTCGTAGTTCTGCTCCGGTTTCTTCTTCAGCTTGAGATACCACGCGTGGACCTCGTCCCAGGCCTTGAGCTTCTCCATGTCGAGATAGACCCTCACCCCGCGGCCGTCCGTCTTCTCGTAGAGGCTGACGGCAAAGCGCCCGAACGGGAGGACCGTCAGCCAGCCGTTCCCGATCGTGCAGGGGGTCAGCAACTGCACCGCATCCGGCAGACAGATCGGGGTTTCGCAGACGGCGTCGAAGAACTCCCCCTCCGGCAGGTTCTTCAGGGCGAGATCGACCATGAAGCCGCCGATCAGGAGCCCCGGGGCCAGGCTGCCGTGAAAGGATTTGACCAAGTGGACGTACTCTTCATAGGCATAGGAACCAATATTCATCAACCTTCACTCCTTAACAGGCAGTTGAAAAACGCTCATCGGCGTCGCTGCAAACCTCATCGCTCGACGTATTCCTATATACGTCTCGCTCTTGAAGTTTTTGCGCGCCTTGCATCCGAACATTTTTGAACAGCCTGCCTGATCCGGGTGTTATTCGACACCCTGTTAAGTCGGGAGGGCCGGCCGCCCTCCTCGAAGAATCGAACCTGCGCGCCGATCGGCACCGGACGGCCGGATCGTGTGCCGTCTTCTAATAGACCAGGGCCAGGCGCGGCTGCCGCGTCGCCCGGAGCGGGGCCTCTTCCGAGTCCGGGATCGGGGCGATGGTCCGCTGCATCCAGCCGCGGTCGATCCGGCCCTCCACGATGGGCACCATCTCGTCGGCGAGGAACAGCGCCTCGTTGATGTCGTGCGTGACGTACAGGATCGGGCAGGACAGCCCCTCCCGAAGCCCCTTCACCGCCTCGCGCAGGCAGCGGCGCGTGACCACGTCGAGGGCGGAAAACGGTTCGTCGAGCAGCAGCAGCCGCGGCCGCCGGGCCAGTGCCTGGCAGAGCGCGCAGCGCTGGCGCTCGCCGCCGGAGACCTGGTGCGGCTTCCGCCCGCGGAGATGATCGATGCCGAAGCGCGCGAAGAGGTCGTCCACCTCCGCCCGGTCCGCCGCGGCGAACGCGGCGTTCTCGTAAAGACTCAGGTGCGGGAAGAGGGTGTACTCCTGGAAGACATAGCCGAGGCGCCGTTTCTGGGGCGGGAGGTCGACCCTCCGCTCGGAATCGAACCACGTCTCCCCCCGATAGGCGATCCGTCCCGCGTCGGGGGTCTCCAGGCCGGCGACCATGCGGATGAGGGTGGTCTTGCCCCCGCCGGAGGGACCGATCATCACGAGCAAATGGTCGTCGGGGCAGGAAAAATCGAGATCGATCTCGAAGTACCTCAGTTTCTTCCGGACGCGGATTTGAAGCGACATGTCATGCACCTCGGTTCAGACGATTGACGAGCAGGAGAAAGGCATAGCTGATAGGGATGAAACACAGGGACATCAGGCCCGCCTCCCGGTATTTCATGGCCTCCACCGCCTCGTAGATGGCGATGGACGCCACCTTGGTCTCCCCGGGGAGGCTGCCGCCGACCATCAAGAGCACGCCGAAGGCCCCCATGCAGTGCAGGAAAACGAGGATCGCCGCCGCGGCGATGCCGCTGGCGCTGTTGGGGATGATCACCCGGAGGAAGGTCGCCACGCGCGAGAGCCCCAGGACGTAGGCGCTCTCCATCAGGCGCCGGTCGATCCTCTGGAAGGCGGCCTTGAGGGGCTGGACGGCAAAGGGGAGGCTGTAGAGGGTGGACGCGACGACGATGCCCAGGAACGTAAACAGGAGCGAACCGCCGGTGACGGCCTCCCACACGCGCCCCGCCGCCCCCTTCGGTCCCATGAACACGACCAGATAAAAGCCGATCACGGTCGGCGGCAGGGCCAGGGGCAGATTGACCAGGGCCTCGATCAAGGACTTGCCGGGGAAGCGCGCATAGGCCAGGAAATAGGCCAGGGGCGCCGCCAGGACGATGAGCAGGCCCGTGGTCGCGACGGCCAGTTTCAGGGTGACGTAAAAGGGTTGCCAGTCCACGCTATTGATATCCGTATCTTGCTTTGATCGCATCCGCTTCCGGGGAGGCGAGGAAGGCGGCGAACGCCTCCGCGGCCGCGCGATGCGGTGTGCGTTTCAGGATGCAGGCCGACTGGACGATCGCCGGCGCCTCTTCGAGCCGATAGAAACAGCCCTTCTTCCCCTCGTCGGACATGACGGAAGAATAGGCGCAGAAGCCCGCCTCCGTCGCTGACGTCGAGGCGTACTGGAAGGCCTGGGCGATGTTCTGGGCGAACACCCACTTCTGTTTCAGCGCTTCCCACAGGCCGGTCTTGACGAGCGCCGTCCGGGCCGCGGTCCCGTAAGGGGCCGTCTCCGGATTGGCGATAGCGACGCGCTTCACGTCCTCCCCCCGGAGGGCCGTTCGCCAGTCCCTGGCGCGGCAGAAATCCTTCCGGGCCGACCACAGGACGCAGCGGCCCCGGGCATAGACGAAGGGCCTCTCGCCGGCGCCCTCCCTGTTCAGGCGGGCGGGCCGGTCCTCGTCGGCCGACAGGAACAGATCGTAGGGGGCGCCGTTGACGATCTGGCCGTACAGGCTCCCCGTTGAGGCGAAGGTCGCCTCGACCTTGACGCCGGTCTTCCGTTCGAACGCCTGGGAAATTTCCGTGAACGCCTGGATGAAGTTGGCCGCGACGGCGGCGTTGAGCTTCTCCTGGGCCGATACGGACACGGGGATCAGCCACAGGACCGAGACAAGCAGAAGAACCCACCCACACCCTGATCTACGCACCATTTTCCTCAACCTCCTGATTTTCATAACATATGTGTTATATTTAGCATAGCACAAAATGCACTCCCGCCTATCCATGCCCCGCTACCCCCCCTGTGATGGGGGGCTCGTCGGGGCGACCGGCTCCGGGGGGAAGGCCTTTTTCCGTCAGCGCAGCTTGGCGATCTGTACCGCGCAGGCCTTGTACTCCGCCGTTTGCGTGATCGGATCGTAAACCGGATTGGTCAGCCAGTTGGCGCAGCCTTCACGGAAATGAAAGGCCATCCAAACCAGGCCCGGCGGCACCGCATCGGTCACGTTGGCCCGGACGACGACCTCGCCCCGTCGCGACCGGACGGAGATCCTTTCCCCGTGCGCGATTCCGTAGTCGGCGGCGTCGGCAGCCGAAAGATCCGCCGTCTCCTCGCTCAACAGGTCGTTCAGCCCCTCGCACCGTCCCGTTTGCGTTCGGGTGTGATAATGATATAGACGCCTGCCCGTGGAAAGAACCAGCGGATAGTCCTGGTCCGGAACTTCCGCGGGCGGGATCCAGTCGATGGCCTTGAAGACGCCCAGACCGCCGGTGAATTTCCCGTCCCGGTGAAGGGTCGGGGTGCCGGGATGATCTTCCGTGGGCGCCGGCCACTGAAGGCCGTCATTTTCCAGGCGGGCGTACTTGATGCCCGCCATGGAGGGCGCCAGCACGGACAGTTCATTGTCCCAGATCTCCTGAGCGCTCGCGGAGGTCCATTCCTGCCCCATCCGCTTCGCCAGTTCCTTGAAGATCCACCAGTTGGGCTTGGCCTCGCCGGGCGCGGCGCTGGCCGTCCGCACACGGTTCACGCGCCGTTCGCTGCTGGTGAAGGTGCCGTCATTTTCGCTCCAGGCGGCCGCCGGCAGGAGGACATGGGCGAAACGCGTCGTTTCCGTCGGAAAAATGTCCTGGCAAACCAGAAATTCCGCCGATTGCAGACAATGCTCGACATGGTGGATGTCCGGCTCGGTGTTGGCCAGGTTCTCGCCGAAGACATATAAGGCCTTGACCTTGCCGGTGGTCAGCCCCTCCATCATCGTCGGCATCATCATGCCGGGTTTTTCGGGAAGCGACGGGACATTCCACGCCTTCATGAATTTCTCCCGCGCCTGGGGATTGTCCACCCGTTGATACCCGGGGAAGACGTTGGGCAGCGCGCCCATGTCGCAGGCGCCCTGGACGTTGTTCTGGCCGCGCAGGGGATTGACGCCGCCGCACTCGAATCCGACGTTGCCCAAAAGCATCTGGAGATTGGCGCAGGACATCACGTTGTTGACGCCGCAGATATGTTCGGTAATGCCCAAGGTGTACATGAGCATCGCCGGTTTGATCGCGGCCATCCTGCGGGCCAGCTCGCGAATGGCATCGGCGGGGATGCCGCTGATTTCGGCGGCCCGTTCCGGCGGATATTCCATGACCTTCTTTTTCAGCTCCTCGAAGCCGGTCGTGCAGGATTCCACGTATTTTCGATCATAAAGATTTTCGCTGATGAGCACGTTCATCAGCGCATTGATCAGGGCGACGTCCGAACCGACCTTGAGCGGCACGTGAACATTCGCCATGTTGGCCAATTCCGTGCGCCGCGGATCCATGACGATCAATTCGGCGCCGTTTAAAACCGCATCCTTGACAAACGTCGAGGCCACCGGATGCGCCTCGGTCATGTTGGTGCCCACCAGAATGATCATTTTCGCCTTTTTGAAATCGGCAAACGAATTGGTCATCGCGCCCGAGCCGAAAGAAGTCGCCAGACCGGCGACGGTGGGGGCGTGTCAGGTCCGTGCGCAGTGATCGATGTTGTTCGTGCCGATCACCGCGCGGAAGAATTTCTGCATCTGATAGGAGTCTTCGTTGAGGCTCCGGGCGCAACTGACGCCGGCGATGGCATCGGGACCGTCTTTCTGGATGATCTCCTTAAATTTCGCGGCCACCAGATCCAGGGCCTCGTCCCAGGACGCTTCGCGGAACCCCTCTCCCTCCCGGATGAGCGGGGTCTTCAGGCGCTCCTCGGAGTAGATGAAGTCGTAGCCGAATCTCCCCTTGACGCACAGGCGCCCCTGGTTGGGCTCGGCATCCTCCACGGCCGTGACCTTCCCGATCCGGCCATCCTTGACGTGGAGCCACTGCTGGCACCCCACGCCGCAGTAGGGACAGGTCGTCCGGATCTTCTCCGTCTCCCAGGGACGGCCCGTCCAGCGGGCCTTCTTCTCCGTGAGGGCCCCCACGGGGCACACCTCGACGCACTGGCCGCAAAAGACGCACTCGCTTTCATGGTAGGGGCGGTCGCCGCCGGTGACGATCTTGCTCGCCGAGCCCCGGTAGCCGAAGCTGATGGCCCGGTTCACGACGACCTCGTTGCAGGCCTGGACGCAGCGGCCGCACAGGATGCAGCGGCTGAAGTCGCGGACGATGAAGGGGTTCTCGTTCTCGACCGGATAACCGGCATTGCGGGGGGTGAATTTCATGGTCTGGATCCCGCAGGCGTAGGCGAGGTCCTGCAGGCGGCAGTCGCCGTTTTTCTCGCAGACGAGGCAGTCATGCGTGCCGCTCGCCAGAAGCAGTTCGATAATCAATTTTCGGGTCTTGAGCACCCGTTCGCTGTCCGTCCGGACCTCCATGCCCGCCGTGACCGGCGTCGAGCAGGCCGCAACCAGCGATCGGGCGCCGGCGACCTCCACGAGGCAAACCCGGCAGGCGCCGGTGGGCGTCTCCCCCTTCAAGTAACAGAGCGTCGGGATGAGGGTGCCGGCGGCCCGCGCCGCCTCGAGGATCATCTGCCCCGTGACGAAGGCCGTTTCCTTTCCGTCGAGTAAAAACGTCTGACTGGACATGCTGCCTCCTCGGAATGACGATCGGCGACGGGGCCGATACGACCATGATTGATGTCAATAATGACATATATCAGAAATGGCTTCATACACCTCCGGAAGCCGGATGTCAACCCCGATCCTCGCTTCCCGCCCAAGGGAACGGGGCCTGCCTATGTCCGTGAAATAAGGACGGGATCACGGGAATCGATTATGTCATAAATGGCATAAGTGCTTGATTTCATGAATTTTCTTGACACTCAACCGAGAAAAATATATACGGCAGCGGTCGTTTAAGGTCTTTAAAAAACGTCGCTTCCGTCTCGCTGAACGGCTGACTGCCGGTCGGATAAAAACGTGGAAGCCCCACCGGTCAAAACATTCTCCCGGCCGCCGTTTTCGGGGGATGGCGCCCCGCCGGGCAAAGGCGCGACGCCCGCGCGACCGTCGCCGTCCGTTGCGACCGGCCGGGAGGATGAGCAACAGATGAAACGGGGTAAGACGCAATCTTACCACTTCTCAGAAAGGAGCGCTTTGTTATGGACGTTAGCAGAAGAGGTTTCTTGAAGATCTCCGGCGCAACGTTGGCGGCGAGCGGGATCGGCATCAGCCTCAAGCCCGTGTCCGCCTATGCCCAGCCGCTGAAGATCCAGTACGCCAAAGAGACCACCACGGTTTGCCCTTACTGCTCCGTCGGGTGCAGCATCATCGTATCCGTGCGCAACGGCAAGGTCGTCAACACGGAGGGGGACCCGGACAGCCCGATCAATAAGGGGTCCCTGTGCTCGAAGGGCGGATCGATCTACCAGATGGCCGTCAACGAAAACCGACTGACGAAGCCCCTCTATCGGGCCCCGAACGCGACCGAATGGAAGGAGGTCGAGTGGGAATGGGCCCTGGAGCGCATCGCGCACCTCACGAAGCAGAGCCGGGACAAGAGCTTCAAATTCAAGAACGACAAGGGCGAGGTGGTCAACCGCACCGAGGGAATCGCGTCGGTCGGCAGCGCCGCCATGGACCTTGAAGAGTGCTTCACGTATCAGAAATTTCTGCGGGGGTTGGGTCTGGTGTACATCGAACACCAGGCCCGGATCTGACACAGCCCGACTGTACCGGCTCTGGCAGAGTCGTTCGGACGCGGCGCAATGACGAATCACTGGGTCGATTTCAAGAACAGTGATGTAATCCTGATCATGGGAAGCAACCCCGCTTCCAACCATCCGGTCTCCTTCAAGTGGATCCAGGAGGCGATCGACAAGAGAGGGGCGAAGCTGATCTGCGTGGACCCGCGGTTCACCCAGTCGGCCGCCAAGTCCCATCTCTACGCCCCCCTCCGTTCCGGGACGGATATCGCCTTCCTGGGCGGAATGATCAAGTACATCCTCGACAACAACCTGTACTTCGAGGAGTACGTCAAGCAGTACACCAACGCCTCCTTCCTGGTCAATCCGGCCTTCAAACTCCCCGGCGACAACAACGGCGTCTTCTCGGGCATGAAGGACGGCAAATACGACAAGGCGACCTGGACCTACCAGGCCGGCGGGGGCGGGGTCATCAGCAAGGACCCGACCCTCAAGAATCCCAACTGCGTGTTTCAGCTTCTCAAGAAACAGTACGCCCGCTACACGCCGGAGGTCGTCTCGAAGATCACGGGGACGCCCCAGGACAAGCTGCTCGAGGTCTACAAGCTGTACACCTCGACCGGCAAGCCGGACCGGGCCGGCGTCGAGCTCTATGCGATGGGCTGGACGCAGCACACGGTCGGCGTTCAGAACATCCGGGCGATGTGCATCATTCAGCTTCTCTTGGGCAACATGGGCGTCGCCGGCGGCGGCGTCGCGGCCATGCGCGGCGAGTCCAACGTCCAGGGTTCCACGGACCACGGCCTGCTCTTCCACATCTGGCCGGGCTACCTGAACACGCCGAAGGCGTCCCTGAAGACGCTCAAAGATTACAACGCCAAGGAAACGCCCTCCACCAAGGAGGCCAAGAGCCTGAACTGGTGGAAGAACAAGCCCAAGTACGTAGCCAGTTTCCTGAGGTCCACCTACGGGAAGGGCGTTTCGCTCGACGAGGCCTACACCCTGATGCCGAAGATCGACGACGGGTCCAATCTCTCGTGGCTCCAGATCTTCGACCAGATGTACAAGGGCAAGTTCACCGGCTTCTTCGCCTGGGGCATGAACCCGGCGTGCAGCGGCGCCCACTCCAACAAGGTCCGCCAGGCGCTCGGCAAGCTCGACTGGATGGTCAACGTCAACCTCTTCGACAACGAGACCGGCTCCTTCTGGCGCGGCCCCGGCATGGATCCCAAGACGATCAAGACCGAGGTTTTCATGCTGCCCTGCGCCTCCTCCGTCGAAAAGGAGGGGAGCATCGCCAACAGCGGCCGTCTCCAGCAGTGGCGCTACAAGGCCGTCAATCCGCCGGGAGAGGCCCTGCCCGACGGCGACATCATGAGCGAGATCTTCTTCAAGGTCAAGGCGCTCTACGAGAAGGAGGGCGGCCCCCTGAAGGAGGCCGTCACCAAGCTGACCTGGCCCTACGGCACCAAGACCGTTGCCGGCCACTTCCACTATGAACCGCGGATGGTGGCGGCGGAGATCAACGGCTTCTTCCTCGAGGACAAGAAGCTGGAGAACCCGACCAAGAAGGGCGAGTTCAAGGAATTCAAGAAGGGCGATCTCGTGCCGACCTTCGCCTGGCTCCAGGACGACGGCTCGACCTCGTCCGGCTGTTGGATCTACTGCGGGTCCGTTACGGGCGACAAGGGCATTCTGCCCATGCGCCGGGCAACGAAGGATCCCACCGGTCTCGGCCTCTGCCCCGAATGGGCCTGGTCTTGGCCGGTCAACCGGCGGATCATCTACAACGGGGCCTCCGTCGATCCGACGGGCAAGCCCTGGGATCCCAAGCGCGCCGTCATCGCCTGGAACGGCGAGAAATGGGTCGGCGACGTGCCGGACGGCGCCGGCGACCCGGGTTCGGGCCGGCCGCCCTTCATCATGAAGCCGGACGGCGTGGCGAGCCTCTTCGGACCTGGGCTGGCGGACGGTCCTTTCCCGGAGCACTATGAACCGCTGGAGTGCCCCGTGGAGAAGAACCTCCTGTCGCCCCAGAAGAACAACCCCGCCATCAAGCGCTTCGACAAGACCGGCGTCGGATCGGATCTGGACAAGTATTCCGGCGTCGACAGCTGCGATCCGCGGTTCCCCTTCATCTGCAGCACCTACCGGATCAGCGAACACTGGCAGACGGGTGTGCTCACCCGCTGGTGCCCGTGGCTCGCGGAAATGCAGCCGGAACTCTGGGTGGAGATCAGCCAGGAACTGGCCAAGGAACGGGGCTTCAAAAACGGCGAGCGGGTCGTCGTCAAATCCGCCCGCGGCGAGGTGGAGGCGGTCGCGATCGTCACTCCGCGCTTCAAGCCGTTCGATATCGACGGGACGACCATCCACGAGGTGGGCATCCCCTGGCACTTCGGCTGGATTACCTCCGCCGACCGGAAGTACGCCGACGGGGATAAGAAGCCCGAAGTCTTCACCCGCGGCGACGCGGCGAATCTCCTTACACCGACCATCGGCGATGCGAACACGATGATTCCCGAGACCAAAGCCTTCATGGTCAACGTCGTGAAAAGGGGGTGAGATAAATGACTGAAAAAATCAAACTCATCGACGTTTCGAAATGCACCGGTTGCCGGGGCTGCCAACTGGCCTGCAAGCAGTGGAACCAGATGCCCGCCCGGCAGACGAAGAACCGCGGGACGTATCAGAATCCCCCGGACCTGCAGTGGAATACCTGGACGCTCATCCGGTTCCAGGAGGTCGTGGACAAGACCGGGACGCTCAAGTGGCTGTTCCGGAAGGACGGCTGCATGCACTGCACCGATTCGGCCTGTGTCAAGGTCTGCCCCTCGGGCGCCCTGCACTACACGGAGTTCGGCACGGTGGGCCTGATCAAGGAGAAGTGCATCGGCTGCAAGGAATGCGTGAGCGCGTGTCCCTTCGAGATCCCCCGGTACGACGGGTTGACCGACAAGATCTACAAGTGCGACCTGTGCGAAAGCCGGCTGCGGGCGGACCTGCTGCCGGCGTGCGTGAAGGCCTGTCCCACGGGGGCGCTGACCTTCGGGGACAAGGACAAGATGATCAAGGCCGCCTACAAGCGGGCCAAGGAACTGGGCGGGGACGCCTCCGTTTACGGGGACAAGTTCGTGGACGGGACGCACGTCCTGTACGTCCTCCCGGAGAAGGTCGGCGTTTACGACGAACTTCCGAAGCATCCGCGGGTTCCGGCGGCGATCATCGTTTGGAAGGATTTCCTGAAGCCGTTGAGCCTGCTGGCGGCGGGCGGGGTCCTGGCGGGGTCGTTCCTGCACTACATCATCCACGGGCCGAAAACCCCCGATGACGACGTCAATACCAAGGAAGGGGGTGCATAGCCATGAAGAAGGGCATGATTCAGGCGACGGACGCATTTGAGCGGTTGACCCACTGGGGTCTGGCGATTTCCTGCCTGGTCCTGTGCTTGACGGGGCTGGGGATGATGTTCCACACGTTCAACTTCATCGGGAGCTTCTTCGGGGGATTGAAGGCGTTGAAGTACGTCCACAACTTCACGGGGATCGTTTTTGCGTTTGCGCTGTACGGGGCGATCCGGATGTGGTGGAAGGAGGCGGGCGTCTTTTCGATGCCGGAGGATCTGGACTGGATTTTGTGCGC
>DDXV01000065.1 GCA_002347815.1 Syntrophaceae bacterium UBA2251 | reverse complement strand
CGCCAACTGAACGCAACAGGGAAGCTCTATCCTGCCGTCATGAAGGCCCTTGAAGGGGCCACAGTCGGCGCAGCAGAGGCATCCAAGAATCTATCCGTCCAGTTGTCCAACCTGAAGGACGCAGCCACCCAGGCCCTCGGAAAGGGCATGGAAATAGGCTTTCAAAAGACTAAGAGCATCATCAAGGATGTCACCGATTCCATCGTCACGTTCAATAAGGAAACCGGAGAGATCAAATGGAATGAAAGCCTGATCGTCTCCCTGCAGAAGATGGACGAGAAGATCTTCTCCATCATTGACGGCATCCGGGACATGAGCAAGGCCATTAGCGATTTCACGAAAAATCATCCCGTCATCGTGGATCTCCTTACCGGATTCGGCGGTCTGGCGGTGAAGATCCTGGCCGTCGGCGTAGCCATCAGGGCCATCGGTGGAACGGTGACCTGGCTGGCTTCCCTGGTCGCTGCCAATGTTGCCTTCATGGCGGGCTTGTTCGCACCGGTTGTGGCGTCAATCGAAAGCCTGTTTGCAGCGGCGCTGGCAGGTGCGGGAGGTCTGGCGACAATGGCGACGGCAGCCGCATTGGCTGCCGGAACTATGGCCGGTATTGGGGCTGCATTTATCGGATGGAAGTTGGGGCAGCAGATCGCTCAGATGGAGATCCTGGGGCTGACCATCGGGGAAGCCATGCAGGCCGGATACGCTTCGGTCGCCAAGTTCGGCGCTTATGCGGTCTATGCCTGGGACATGATCGGGGCAACGGCTAAATCGGTTTGGGGGCAGGTCAAAGAGGCAGGGAAAAGCCTCTTCTACGAATTTATCGCCACCATTCAGGAATCATTCCCGAAAATGGCTCAGTTCTTCGGTCTAACGGAGGATTATCGGAAAAAGGCCGATTCCGCCAGGTCGTCTCAAAGCGCCATCTACCAGGACTTCATAAAGAACCAGACGGCGGCTAAAAGCAAACTCAAGCAGGAGTTGAACGTCCAGGAGTCGATCCGCGAAGAGATCTTCCGGGGAGCCGACGCCAGGAACAAGATCAAAGACGCCACGGACAGCGCCACGAAGAGCACGGAGGACCTGACGGCCGGGAGCCGCAAGGGGAAGGCCGCTGCCGTTGAATATAGCCTTGCCCATAGCGCCGTGAATTCCACCCTCGACCGGATGAGCGACATCCTCAAGGGAGCGAAGGAAAAGGTTGCCGAATTCGCCACAGAAATCAAAAAGCTTACCGCGACGTCTCATGGGGCCAAGCTGATTGACATCGAAGATGCCTACCGGAAAGACATGGCGGCCGTAGAGAAGTACAAGACCGATATGGAGCGGACCGTCCGGGAATTACAGGAGAAAATCTCGAAAGCACAAAAAGATGCTGCAAAGAAAAACGCCAAACGGGACGCCAATGATCCTATCACTGCCGTCGATCCGTCGCTCCAGGCCGATGCGCAGAATATGCTCAAGCTCAAGCAGGAATTAGTGACCAATGTCGAGATCCTGGAAAGGCAGGCAAAAGAGAAAAGAGATATCGCCCTTGCCCAGGAAAAATCCGAGAATCTTGTTTCCGTCCGTTCCTTCGTAGCCGCACAGACCCAGGAGTACACCCAACTGACCGGAAACATCCTGGCCGGGTACAAAGCAGAGGCGGACGCCCTGCGGGCAAAGCTCGCTGAGGAACTGGCGGACGTCAAGAAGTCTGCCGAGGAAAAGGCGGCCATCACGCTTCTGTACAACGAGAAAATCCGCCAGGCCGAGGTGGTAAAACCCGCCGAGTATGACCGGGCTGCCCGTGAAGCTGAAATAAACAATCGCCTGGCCAGCCTCGATCTGATTGAGGCAGAGGGTACGGCGCACCGGAACACCATCAATGAGCGGATCCGCCTGACGGAAGAACTGATCGCCCTGCAGCGTCAATCGCTTGCGGCCATGCCCAAGACGGGCAACGAGCAGGCATGGAACGCCCAGATGGACAAGATCATCGCCGAGCAGAAAAAGCGGGCGGAACTGGTGCGCGAGCAGTTGATGAATTCGCCCATTGAGGCGATGAAACTCGGCTTCAAGGATCTTTTGAACAAGTGGACCGATGTCGGACAGCAAATGTACGACGTTTCACAGACGACGGCGACGGCCATGCGTGATGCCTTCAGCGATATCTTTTTTGACGCCTTCCAGGGAAAACTCAAGAGCGTCGGCGATTACATTACGTCTTTTGTCAACAGCGTCAACCGAGCCATCGCCAACTATCTGGCAAATATGGCAGCGGCTGGCCTGATAGGTGCGGTAAAGAGCGGAATAAGCAGCTTCTTCAACTTAGGCACCTCTGGAAACTCATCGCTGGGCTCCAGTACGAGCACAATCTCCGGTAATTCGACCGGCAATTATTTAACTGTCGATCAAAGCCTTGCTTTGGGAAGCCACGGTGGGGGTATAGCTGGCCGCGAAGCACCGGCATTCTACCGCATGGTTCCGAACCTTGCCTTTGCCGGAGCCCCGCGTTTCCACGGTGGGTTTGCTCCTGACGAATATCCCGCCGTCCTGCAGCGCGGCGAAGGCGTCTTTACCGCCGGGCAGATGAAAGCTATGGGGCTCATGGTGGCCGGGTCCGGCGGCGACAGCGGGCCGAACGTCGAGGTCAATATCATCAATCAATCCGGTACGGAGCTGTCCGGCAAACAACGGGGAGCCCCGAAGTTCGACGGCAGGAAATGGGTGCTGGACATCGTGGTCGAGGGGATGGAGCGCTACGCTCCGCTCCGGACTGCGGTGGGGAATATGAGGGGCTGATCATGCCATTGACGCTGGCAGCAGCAATCGCTCTCGCCAAGAATCGCCTGTCCGACGACGGTGCGTGGCTGGTGTTGCTGGATATCGTGCTCGACGAGTCCACCGTGCTGTATCTGGTGCGCAACACGGAGGATATTACCTGGGGCGGGCAGACCTATACGGCATTTCCCTTCGACGTTGACGATGCAAAGCAGTCCGGAGACGGATCTATCCAGTCGGTCGCCATCCGCGTGAGCAATGTCATGAGGGCCGTGCAACGGCAGATAGAGGCCCTGGATGGCATGGGGGAGGCCTCTGTCATATTGCGGGTGGTCTATTCCGAGGAATTGGATGAGGGCGCGGTCATAGAAGAGACATTCTCCGTGGGCAGCGTCTCGTGCTCACCGGAATGGGTATCCATCGAATTACAGCCCGAAAACTTCTGGTCCCAACGTTGCCCGCGCTACACCTACACGCGGCAGAATTGCCGCTGGAATTTCAAGTCCGACGAATGCGGTTACAGCGGGGCGACCGCAACGTGCAATAAAACCATGCTGGCCTGCGCTGCCATGAGCGGCGGGTCGAACATTGCGCGTTTCGGGGGTTTCCCGGCCATTCCGGGGGTGGGCTTCGACGAATACGGAACAGCGGAGAGTGTGGCAGATGCACCGTGACAAGATCTCATTCGGCGACTTGATAGGCAAGCCCTTCCAGGAAAACGGCCGGGGGCCCGCGTCGTATGACTGTTATGGTCTGGTGATCGAGGTCATGCGCCGGTTCGGTATCGATTTGCCGGATTACAACCTGCTCTGCAGCGGGCACGATCCAAAAGACATCGAGGCTGCCGTGGAGGCGGCCAGCGCTGAATGGGAAAAAATCGACGGCCCCGAGATTGGGTCCCTGGTCACCATTGCCTATCCGTTTCCGGGATCGGTATCGCATGTGGGCGTGGTCATCGACATGGATCGATTTATCCATGCCCGTCAAGCGACCGGGGGCGTGTCGATAGACCGCCTGTCGTCCGCCGCATGGAACAAGCGGATCAGGGGCTACTATCGCTATATTGGCCCGTCATCGGACCGCGGCGGCCGCGTGGGAAGCCCGTTTTTCAGCCCCATTGAGTTGCCTGCAGACCCTACGCTGTTCCCGGCCGGCACCAGCATCGGGGAGATTATTCGTTCGCGATTTCCGTATCTGAGCCCCTCGACATGCATCGTGATCTGCAACGGCCGCCTGAACCCCGACTGGGCCCGGGCGGTGAACGATGGCGACCATATCATGATCATGCCGCGGATCAGGGGCGGCAACATCGGAAGAACCATCGGCTCCATCGTCGTAACCATCGCTGCTGTTGTTGCCACTGTCTATACATACGGGGCCGCCGGAGGTGCGGCTGCTGGTTGGGTGGCTGCCGCATGGGGTGCTGCCGCCGGGACGGCGGTCTCTCTCGCGGGGAGCATGGTCGTCAACTCGCTGTTCCCTCCGCTCGACGTCAATGCATCCCTCCCTGCCATATCAGAAACCTCGTCGTTTGGATCGGGCTCGATGGGGGGTTCGACCACCTATGCCTGGGGCGGTCCCAAGAATTCATGGTCGCCGGAACTGGCCATCCCCATCCTGTACGGAAAGATGCGCTGTGGCGGCCAGATCATCAATTATTATCTGGAAACCAACAACAATACCGACAACCAGACGCTCTATATGCTGATCGCCATTTGCGAGGGTGAAGCCACGCCTCCCGCATCGGCCGACGAGATCTATATCGGAGACGACAAGCTCGTCACGTACGATGCCTATCAGTACGATACACGCGGCGGGACTGGCGACCAGACGGTGATCGCCGGATTTGAAAAACTCCACCAATATAGAGACCTGTCGATCAAGGTGGAAGCGCGCACATTGCTGTCGGTGCACTTCGATAGCGACGTGGTGTCGGATGCGTCGCCGTTTGCCCGCACGCTGATCAATAGCGGCGGGGTGACTCTGGACACAACCAACAAGAAATTCGGGGCGGGGTCGGCCGCCTTCGATGGTACGGCCAGCGCGCAGCTATATCTGGCCTCCAGCGATTTTGACATGTATTCTAGGGATTTCGGGGCCGCCATACAGTGGCTGCCGTCACTGGTGGCGGGGACGAGATATTACGGCTTGCTGTCGTATTGCAGCACCACGGCAGGATGGTGCCTCTTCTATGACAAAGACAACGATATAATTGCTTTCAACGTGCTCGGATCGTGGGCATTCAATACCAATCCGCTCATGGCCACATACGGCATCGATTTCTTCGATGACGAATTCCATCACATCGAAATCAACCGCTGGGGCAATTACTGGGGCATCTGGGTGGATGGCAAGCAGGCGGGTTACAAAGTCACGGACGCGGCCCTTCCCGCCGTCGCGAGCGGCCAGTATTTGCGGCTGGGGCATGCATATGTCGATACCGGGTGGCGGCCATGCAAGGGCAACATCGACGCGACACGCATTATCCAGAACTATTATCTGCATAAACCGGGCGTAGAGAGGGGCGGTATTTATTATCCGCTCGATTTTACCCCTCCGACGGAAGCCTACAACGACGATTACGATTTTGTGGTAGCGACCCGGGGTGACTGCGACGAGATCGCGGTCATGATCGAGTTCCCCAGGGGGCTGTATGAAGTCACGAGCGGGTCTGAACTCATCGATCATTCATGCGAGTTCGGGATCTATTATCGCGCAGTCGGCGGTGGTGCCTGGACGCACCTGGCTGACTATACGGTGACTGCTCATCAGCGGGAGCCTGTCAGGCGGCAATATTCGATTACCGGCCTGGCGCGCGGGCGATACGAGGTCCGCCTGGCCAGGATCAGCGCCGAAGAGACGTCCACGCTCAAGATGTCGGACCTATACTGGACCGGCCTGGATGAGGTTTTGGACGAGGCGCTCGCGCACCCACATATCGCCCTGCTGGGACTGATCATCGATGGTTCGGAGCGGCTAAACAACGAACCTCCAACCGTGTCCTCCATATGGGATCGCGGGACAATCAGTGTCAGGGGGGCGATTTCCGAGGGCGCGTTTGTGGACGCGGGAAGTATGTCGATCGCCTCATCAAACCCCGCCTGGGCGGCCTACGACATGCTGACCCACGAACGCTATGGCTACCATATCGCGCCCTCGCGCATCGATTATGCGTCATGGCGCGCCTGGGCGGATTGGTGCGCCGGAACGGTGGATGGTGCGACGCGGATCACGTTAAACGGAATCCTGGATTCGCAAATGTTGCTGGCGTCGGCGCTCAATAAAGTGTGTCAGCATGGGCGAGCGCGGATCGTGCAGGCGGGCCAGACGATCAGGGTGGCCATCGAAGCGCCGGTGTCCACCCCTGTCCAGGTATTCGGCGCGGCAAACATCGTCGAGGATTCTGCGACGACCGAGTTTCTCCCGCGAGCGAACCGTCCGGATATCTACTACATCGAATATAACAATGCCGCCCATGACTACCGCAAGGACAAGATACCCATAAAATCTGGGGGCTACGATTCGCTGACCCGAGTTCCCGTGACCGAAAATGTCTTTCTTTGGGGTTGCACGAGCGATGACGAAGCCCGCCGATATGGCCTGCTGCGCATGCAAATCAGCGATCGGCTGAACCGGCAGCGATCGTGGAGGGCGGACGTCGATGCGATTGCCTGTCTGCCGGGAGATGTGGTCGTGTCTCAGGACGAGGGGAACGAACTGACTTACGGCGGCCGTCTCGCGGATCAAACAGGGGTGGACGATGCCGTCATCGTTCTCGATCAGCTGATCACGCTGGATGCGGCTACCTACAGCGGAAATTGCACGATATGGGTGCGGTTGGCCGATGATAGCCTGGAAATCGGGTCGATCACCGGCCCGTGGGATGTCGAAACGGACACGTTTACCCTGGCGGCAGCCATGTCGGGGAAGGGCATCGAGGATGTATTTGTGATTGGCCACTCGGTCGATGCGGGAATGAAATATCGCGTGACGTCCATATCCCGGGATGTGGATTCGTTATTTGAACTGGCTGCCCTGGAATATGACGAGTCGGTTTACTACCACAGTGATTACGGTGGAGGCGAGACGCCGATATGAGTGCATCGAACTTTCCGAACCTGACAACGCTTCCCGGATATCCGCTGCCGGAGCAACGCGAAAAGGTCGGCCTGGCGACCAAGATGGATTACGGCTACGTCCACGGTCGGAAGCGATACACGTTGGCGCGCAAGATCTTTGGCCTCGCCTATCAGAAGTTGTCTGGCTACGACAAGGCCCTGCTCGATGCACATATCGACGAGGCAGATGTCGCGGAGACATTCTGCTGGCGTCATCCCTGGACGGGGGTGTGGTATCTGGCCATGTATGTCGATATCCCCAAGATCGAGCTGGTAGAGCTGGCGTACTGGGAGACATACATCAACCTCCGATCGGTGCGGCTGGCGGCCATCGAGGACGTCTTCGGCGACACCGACGTGTGGGGCGATGCGATGGAGCCGCCCATCGATGTATGGGGTTATTCATGATGAGGAGGTGTTAAAAATGCCTATTACGACCTATAACTGCACGGCCCTGACAGGCGGCGCCACGCGCGCCCTGGATTCCTATTCCCGTCTGGTCCTAGCTGATGGCGACCGTGCCATCGTAGCCATTTCAGGCAACAAAATGCTCTATTTCAAGTACTTCTCCGCCGCAACCGACGCCGAGGACGTAGCGGCCCACCCCTATAAGGTGCGCCCAGACGACTACGCCCCAGCCGGCGTCTGGATCGAGCAGGAGGCGGACATAGCGGCGGCAAGCGAAACGAAGGCGGGCATCATGGAGATCGCCTCCAACGTCGACATTGACACTGGCACAGACCATGAGAAAGCGGTCAGCTCGTCCGGACTGGAACATAAAATGGTGTCGCTCAGTCACATGTTGCCGTCTGTGACCGATACAAAAAACATCGGATCTGCCGTCTTTCGCTGGCTGAATGGATACTTCAAGAACCTCACGTTGGGTGGCGTATCCAGGGATTCATGGCCGACGGCAGTCGCCGGATCGAACGGTAACGTGTTTTTCTCCGGTTCCGTGACGCTGGCCGGGCAGGACGGGTTGACCGTCACGCACGGTAAGGGCGATACCAGCTACCTCGTGAAGACCCTTCCGACAGGCACAGGAGGTCTGGGACGGATCGGAGACATCTCCTACGTGAAAGCTGCCAACACGGTGGTGATCTATAATTCCGGGCATGGCGGTTTCACGGCGGATATTGAATTATCAAATGTAGCATAAGGAGGGGCATATGATCATCGGAAATAACGATAAAATCAGCGTGCAGGGAGCGACATTTGCCCTGGCTGCCTTTGAGTGCGCCGTGGGCAACGTCGCGGCCCAGGAGGCCGATTTGACGCCCTACCAGGGGCAGACGGTAAGAGTCTATCTCGACGGGAGTCTGCGGATCCGGATCAACCCGAAGGAGGACATGTACTGGCAACTGGCGGAAATGACCCTTCCTGCGCCTCAAAGTCGCCAGGTGCAGCAGGGGATCATCCAGGTAGAAAAAACGGAATCGGCGACAATCTTACGGGGAGAGACCGACTTTGACGCCGTGCCTGGCATCGACGGGCGCGAGATCTCCGCTGTCGGCCATTACTGGCAGAACCTTCGCAGAGGTATCGAGTGGCAGGCTGAGGCTACCGGAGTGCGCTGGCTCGGCGAACGACGCCCGCAGGCCGGGGAGGAATATCCCGTCGAGCTGAAGGAGATCTCCGAGGAGCCGCACATGGTATCGGTGATGGATTCGCTCGATCTCGACGGCGTAACCATTCAAGTGTTCGAAAATCCGGCATAAGGAGGACGATATGGGAAAACGGACAAGTTTATGGATTTTAGAAAAAGCAATGCAGTTTGACACCCGGCTGGACGCCTATGTGGACGTCGACGGGAACGAGAGCGTGATGAAGTGGATTCCTCCTTTCCGGGCCTGCCGGGCGCTGACAGCCAATGCGGCGGTGGCGACGCCTTCGGGGACGGTCGGCGATTTCTTCCATCCCGATGATATTCAGGGCGGGTGGGTGGAGAATACCGACTACGAAGTGATCGGTTATTCGACCAGGTTGACGAGCGGCACGCTGGTCGTCGGGAAATGGTACCGGATCACCACCTATGTCAGCGATGACGATTTTACGAATGTAGGTGCGCCGCAAAACGTTGCCGGGACGTACTTCTGCGCCACGGGGACGACCCCGACGCACTGGGCCCATAGCTCGGTCCTCGAACAAAACGGGATGGGCGGCTATTGGGTCGACATGTACCTCTGCTCCTCGCCCACGGCGACCTCGTCCGCGCTCGGATCTGCCTGCAACGGGACCGACCTGAACCGGAAAGCCTATGTCTCCCAGCCGGGTGTCGTGCCGATGGTGAGTCAGACCATCGAGCATTTTAGGACCTACCTGAAGGCCAGGTTTAATTACGGCGGTTTCGCCGGTGCCCCGGCGGGAACCGGCTGGGCCGGTAAAGGCGGCCTGATGACCGACGCTCACTGGTTCGATCTTTGGATCTGGACCCGAATCAACCGCTGGCTGCTTCGGGGTAACACCTACGGGTACAGCGCGACCAACAAGATTCCTCAGTGGCATCTCAATGCCAATGACATTGGGATTATAGATCTCACTCAGGCCGCAAACGGGGCATCCATTACCGGAGGAGGCGGCAAGTATTGGGAGATCCCGATCAGCGATTTCTGTGGGAACCGATGGGAGTTCACGGATGGCCTTCGTCTCAATGCTGGGGCGATCTACACGGCAGGCAAGCTCGTCAACCCGTTCAGTGCGCCAAGTGATGGCTATAGTCACGCCAGCTTTATCAATACGGGTTTGTCCGTCACCGGATGCACAACCGGGCAATCGGTTGCGTCCTACCGTGCGGAAGCCGCACTAAAGATGCACGGGATTCCTGCCAGCACGGTCACTGCGGGTACCGGAGGCTTTGACGGCCAGGGGTTCTGGTTTGACCTTACTTCTGAGCGAATCGCTCTTCGCGGTGGTGCTTGTAGTTACGGGGCGCTTTGCCCCGGGGCGCTCCTCATCAATACCGCCCCATCCCACAACGTTTGGCTTGTCGGCGCGCGCGCAGTACTTGTTCCCTGACCCCTGGGCCCTGTGTTCTGACCCTCCTGCCCGATAGGGCAGGGGGGAAAGGTCCTTAAACAAAACAAGCGGACGTGCGCTTCAGCGCACCACCGCTGAGATAAAAGGCGGACAGTATTCCAGGGAGTTGGCCCTCCCCAGACCAGGCGCAACGAACGCCCGACGGGATAACCCGCTACCATCCGCACAGTGGAACCGGAGGAGATATAGCAGGGTTACTCCCATAAATCAATTTCGGGGAGGACCAACGATGAACAGTTTTTTAGCTTATATGGGCGGGAAGTCGTTATTGGCCAGGAAAATCATTCCAAAGATCCCGGAGCACAAATGCTACGTGGAAGTCTTCGCGGGCGCTGCCTGGCTGTTATTCAAAAAGGAAGAGAACGTGTCTGACGTGGAAATCATCAACGACATCAACCTGGACCTGATAACCCTGTATCGGGTGGTCAAGCACCATCTGGAGGAGTTTATCAGGTATTTCAAGTGGGTCCTGGTGTCCCGTGATGAATTCTATCGGTTTCGCAAGGAGGTGCCGGAGAGCCTGACGGACATTCAGCGCGCGGTCCGGTTTTACTACCTCCTCAAGCTGGGCTATGCGGCCAGGATCAAGGACCCGTCCTTTTCCATCGCCACAACCTCCAAGCCCCGCCTGAATCTTCTAAGGACCGAGGAGGAGTTATCTGCGGTCCACCTTCGCCTGGCGCGGGTCTATATCGAGCATCGTTCATATGCGGAGGTCTTTGCCCGTTTTGACAAGCCGGACACGTTCTTTTACATCGATCCGCCCTATTACGGCTGCGAGGACTATTACGGGGAAGGGATCTTTGACCGGGATGACTTCATGAAACTCAGGGACATCCTGGCCAGCATTTCCGGGAAATTCATCCTCTCGATCAACGATGTGGATCACATCCGGGATCTCTTCCGGGGCTTTCGCATCGAGACGGTGGAGACCTCATACTCGGCGGCCGGGGCGAACAAGAAAAAACACGTAAACGAGCTGCTCATTATGAATTATGAGCCGGTAGAATCATAACCTTGACGAGGAGAAGTCACCGTGATAGAAGGCGGGGTCCTTTAACCGGGTGGAATCTCGATGGAAGAGTTGATCTTAAAGCAAAAACACGAAGACATGATGCTCTACGGCTACAGTTGCCTGCGGCAGTTTCCGAAAAGCGAAAAGCACACGCTTTCAGCGGAGATTCGCCAGTCGATGTACGAGATCGACAAGCACATCATTCGTGCCCAGAAGCGGTACTTTAAGAAGACAACCCTCCAGGATCTGGACATCGAGATCGCCCATTTGAGGACCAAAGTACGATTGGCCAAAGATTTAGAGTTCCTGCCATTCAACAAGTACGAGAATTGGGAAAAGATGATTGTCGAACTTGGCCGGATGGTGGGTGGGTGGCTGAAGAAGCTGCCCGCAGGGTCATGACCGTCTGCTCTTCGCGGTGGTAATTGTAATAACGGGGCGCTTTGCCCCGGGGCGCTCAACATCAATAACGCCCCGTCCAACAACAATTGGAATATCGGCGCGCGCGCAGCACATCTAACGGCAGATGCTTTGAAGGTACTGCCTTCAAAGACGGTCCACAACTTGTACAGGTCATGATCCTTGTCGCACTCGAAGCTGAGTCGGCAAAAATATTAAGCTGTGCGGGTGGTCAGTAGGAAGCCCGAACGCCACCCGCATTAGCGTTGAGAGCCAATGAAACGACACGGAAACCTCTATAACAAGATCATCACGTTCGAGAATATTTGCGAGGCTTATCGCAAGGCGGCCCTGGGCCGTCGCTATACCTACGAGGTCCTGTCTTTCCGCAATAATCTGGAAGAAAACCTGATCTCCATCCAGGAAGACCTGGTCACTCGGACCTACCAGCCAGGACCATACTGGACGTTCAC
Source organism: Syntrophaceae bacterium UBA2251 (assembly GCA_002347815.1). Taxonomy (GTDB): domain Bacteria; phylum Desulfobacterota; class Syntrophia; order Syntrophales; family UBA2251; genus UBA2251. The sequence goes on along the minus strand of DDXV01000065.1, from coordinate 108,003 downwards.
CCTCTACGAACCAAAAAAGCGCCTGATTTACGTCTCTCCCTTCCGTGATCGCGTCGTTCACCACGCCATCATGAATATCATCGAGCCGATCTGGAACCACCTCTTTATTTATGATTCCTATGCCTGCCGGAAAATGAAGGGCAGCCATGACGCCATGTACCGGGTCGTCAAGTTCTTCCGTGAGGCCAAGCAGCAGTGGGATCGGGTGTATTGCCTGAAGGCAGATGTGACCAAGTTTTTCCCGTCCATCAATCACCATATCCTGATGGAAATCATCGAGAGAAAGATCAAATGCCGGGACACGCTGGACCTGATCAGGCAGATCGTCTTCAATGCCGGAGACGAGAGCGATCCGGATTCGAGGAACATGCCCATCGGAAGCCTGCTTTCGCAATGGTCTGCGAACCTTTACCTGAATGAGCTGGATTACCACATCAAACACCAGATGCGGGTCAAGTTCTACGTGCGCTACATGGATGACTTCGTATTGCTTGACGGTGACAAGTCCTTGCTGCACGCCTATAAAACCGAAATAACGGACTATTTGAACAACCGCCTGCGTCTTCAGATGAACCCCAAGAGCGACATTTACCCGGCAGATCGAGGCATCGACTTTGTCGGTTATCGGATATGGCCCAGCTATCGGTTGGTGCGGAAGAAGGCCCTTGTGCGCGCCACGAAGCGGTTTAAGAGGCTATCACATGATTATGAACATGGGCTGGTGGACCTGGCCCACGTGAATTCATCGGTCATGTCCTGGTTTGGACACTGCGGGCATGCCCACGTATTGAACGGTAAAATAAAGTGTTTGGAGGCGCTGGTACTAAGACGACCGACTGAACAGACTGGATAAGACCGGCAAGCCGAGGCGGTTTTTACCTGGCAATCGCGGCAGATTTAAAAACAGGCCGACAATTGCACAGGATTTTTGCACCCTACGACCCACCCTGTGGGGGTTGTCGCATGTTTCGTTTTTTTGTCTCAGATTACGTTTTTTCTTGTCGCAGAATAACTTTCGCCTGACACCACTATTGACGACCGACCCCAATTACTTCAGGATTACTTCAGGATTACTTCACGCCCTTCCGGAAGGTAATAAAGAAGGGTAGCCCGAGTGGGCAACCCTCTGATTTTCTTGGTGCCTGGGGAGGGGATCGAACCCTCACAGCCTCAAGGACCGAGGGATTTTAAGTCCCTTGCGTCTACCAATTCCGCCACCCAGGCCTTTAAGTGCGTGCATCACGCTATATTATTTTTGGTTTGGGGTGTCAACAAGATCGTCCCTGACGCTCGGCCGCCTTTTCGGGGCCGGGATTCGGAATGTGTCGGAACAGCTCGCCCGTCCGGAATTAGGTTGAAGAGCGTTTCTTCAATGTGCTAAGCAAATCAATACCGGATGCAAGGGGATGTGAAGATGCAAACAGTCGATATCCTGGTGACGGGCGGAACGGTCCTGACCCTCGACGACAGGGATACGAAACTGGCTGACGGCGCGATCGCCATCGATGGCGACCACATTGTCGCGCTGGGTCAGCGGGACGAACTGGCCCGAATCTTTGCGGCGAAGGAGACCATCGACGCGACCGGCGCCATTGTCATGCCGGGGCTTATCAACGCCCACACGCACGCCGCCATGACCTGCTTCCGGGGAATCGCCGACGACATAGAGCTCATGGACTGGCTGAACAATTACATCTTCCCGGCCGAGGCCCGCAACGTGAATCCCGAACTGGCCTACTGGGGGAGCCTGCTCGCCTGCGCCGAGATGATCAAGTCGGGGACGACCACCTTCGCGGACATGTACATCTTCGAGGATCAGACGGCCCGCGCGGCCAAAGCGGCGGGGATGCGATGTCTGATCGGCGAGGTCCTCTTCGACTTCCCCTCTCCCAACATCAAGACCCCCGCCGAAGGCCTCGCCTATACGGAAAAACTCATCCAGACCTGGGCCGACGACCCGCTCGTCAACGTTATGGTCGAACCGCATGCGCTGTACACGTGCTCGCCGGATCTTTTAAAGGACTGCAAGGCCCTGGCCGACCGCTACCAGGTTCCCCTCGCGACGCACTTGCTGGAAAACGCGGGCGAGGTCAAGCAACTGCGGGACAAGCTGGGCCGCCGGGCGACGACCTTTCTTGAGGACATCGGCCTGCTCGATGAACGGTTTATCGCCTTTCACTGCGTCATGATGGACGAACAGGACATGCGCCTCTTCGCCGATCACGGCTGCAAGGTGGTGCACAACCCCGAGAGCAACATGAAGCTGGCCTCCGGCGTCGCGCCGATCTCCGCCATGTGCGCGCTCGGGATCACCGTCGGCCTTGGCACGGACGGTTGCGCGAGCAACAACAACCTCGATATGTTCCAGGAGCTGGACACCGCCGCCAAGCTGGAAAAGTCCGCCCGACTCGATCCCACGGTCATGTCGGCCCGGACCGTCCTCAGGATGGCGACGTCCGACGGGGCGAAGGTTCTCGGCCTGGACCGCCTCGTCGGAACGCTCGCGGTCGGCAAAAAGGCCGATCTCTGCATCATCGACATGAACAAGCCCCATTTGACGCCCCTGTACGACGAATACTCGCACCTGACCTATGCCGTCTCCGGCGCCGACGTGGACACGGTGCTCATCAACGGCCGGGTGGTCCTGCGGAACCGGAGACTGACCACGATCGACGAGATCGAGGTCATGCGGCGGGTGCGTCAAATCGCAGTGCGCATCCGCGAGAGCCTCCGGAGGTAAGGAATGCCCGCGCTCGATCTCCTCATCCGGGGCGGTACGGCCCTGACCCTGACCGACGACCGTCCCCGGATTCAGCCGGCCGTGATCGGCATCCGGGACGGCCTCATCACCCTGCTTGAAGAAGGGTCCGCGACCGAGTCCCGAAGCGACCTGAGCGCCGCCGAAACCCTCCACGCCGCCGGAACGATCATCCTGCCGGGCCTCGTCAACACGCACACCCATCTCCCCATGACCCTTTTCCGCGGGCTCGCCGACGACCTGCCTCTGATGGACTGGCTGAACCACCACATCTTCCCCGCGGAGGCGCGCCATATTCATCCGGATACCGTCTATGCCGGGTCGCTGCTCGCCCTGGCCGAGATGATCCTGTCCGGAACGACCACTTTCTGCGACGGCTATTTTTACGAGGAACGCGTCGCCCAGGCGGCGCTCGATGCCGGGATGCGGGGGATCGTGGCCGAGGGATTCCTCGACCCTCCCCCGCCGCAGGCGCCGGACACCCCGGCCCAGGTGCGCCGGGCGGAGCGCTTTCTCGCCCGGTGGCAGAGCATCTCCCCGCTCGTCACCCCGGCCCTCTTCCTCCATTCCCCCTACACCTGCTCGCCCGCCAGCCTGACGGCCGTCAAGGACGTCGCGCGTCATCACGGGGCGCTCTGCTGCATTCACGTGGCGGAAACGAGGGAGGAGGCCGCCATCATCCGGAAACGCTACGGAACGACGCCCGTCCGCCACCTCCACCGACTGGGCGTGCTTGACGACAAGACCCTGGCGGTTCACGTCAACTGGGTGGACGAGGAGGAGATGACGATCCTCCGGGATTGCGGTGCGGCCGTCTCCCACTGTCCGGAGAGCAGCATGAAGCTCGCCGCCGGCATCGCGCCCGTCCCGGCTCTGCTTGCGCGCGGCATTCCGGTGGGGCTGGGAACGGACGGCTGTGCCAGCAACAACGACCTCGATCTGTTCGGAGAAATGGACACCGCCGCGAAGCTTCACAAAATCCAGCTCGACGACCCGACCGTCATGGACGCGCAGACGGTCCTCGGGATGGCCACCCGCGGAGGCGCGCGCTGTCTGGGGCTCGACGATCGCATCGGCACCCTGAGTCTCGGCTCTGCGGCGGACCTTATCATCGTCGAGCTGAAGAACAAGCCCCACCTGACGCCCCTGTACAATCCGTGGTCGCAACTGGTCTATGCCGCCTCCGGCGCGGACGTCGCCACCGTGATCATCAACGGCAGGATCGTCCTGCGGGACAGGAGGCTCGTCACGATCGATCTGTCCGCCGTGATCGCGGATGTCGAGAGGATCGCCGACCGCATTCGATCGTCCTGATCGGATCCGCCCGGCAGGGACGTCGAACGACGTCACGAAGGAAGGAAGGAGGATTCGCCATGAAGCTGTCCCGCTTTGAAACCCTGACCACACGGGTGACGCTCCTCGGGCTCGGCCTGCTTTGGCTCTTCGCCGGCCCTCAGGCCGCGGCGGCGGCCGTCCAGGAGGTCACGCTCTTCCCCCATTCCGCGCTGATCGTCGAGACGGCGAAGTACGCCGTACAGGGAAGCGCCGATGCCCATCAGGCCGTTTTCACCCTGCCGGCTCAGGCAGACCCGGAGACCCTTGTGACGAAAACCACTCCGGGCGCCGGCTGGCGGATCGAGGACCAGTCCTGGCGTCAAATCAACCGCCAGGACGAGGAAGGGATCCGAGTTTTGAAGGCAAAAATTGCCAAGCTCAAGGAGGAACGGGGTTTTCTCCAGGCCTCCCAGCAGGGCATCGACACCCAGATCCAGTTCTGGCAGAACCAGGCCAAGGCCAAGACCAAGACGCTCGCGGAGGCCGTGAACCTCGCCGCCGCCATCGGCAAGAACAGCCGCCGCGTCTTTCAGGAGAAGGTCCAGCTGGAACCGCAGATGGAAAAGATCGACCGGGAGATTGCCCTGGCCCAGGAGGAGCTGAAGCGCGCCGCCGGGAGCCAGGAGACGGCCTGGGAGGTCACGGTGCTGCTTGGCGGACGGGGTCCGGCGGAGCTGTCGCTGAACTATTCCTATGTCCTGAACGGCTGCGGGTGGCTCCCCCTTTACCGGATCGAGGCCCGACCCCGGGAACAGCGGATCTTCCTCGCCTGGGACGCCGAAGTCTGGCAGAGCTCCGGCACGGACTGGATCGAGACCCGGGTCAACATCGCCACCCTCCAGCCCCCGCGATCCCTGACGCCCCCGGAGTTTCGACCCTGGATCATCCAGCCCCGGCCGACCTATCGCCCCATGGTGCAGCGCAAGGCCGCCCGCGCGGACGCCCTTCAGCTCCTGGAGGAGGCAACGAACGAGGCGGTGGGCGTGATGGCCGCGCCCGTGCCGGAGACGAAGAGCACCTTCACCCTCTGGTCGCTGGGGAAGCGAACGATTCCCGCCGGGCCGAAACGGAAATTCAGCATCCGGGAGGAATTCTGGCCGGCCGCGTTCACTTATCTCCTGCGGCCGAGCGTCTCCAATCAGGCGTTCGTCCGGGCGGAGGTCACGCTCGCCGAACCCCGGGACATCCCCTCCGGATCGGGTCAGTTCGTGATCGACGGGGCGGTTCTCGGCAAGCGTGAATTTGCCTTCTCCGGACGGGAGGGCGAGATCTACTTCGGCGTGGACCCGCTCGTCAGCGCCCGCGCCGAACTGCTCCAGCGCCAGTCCGGGGAAAAGGGGTTCATCGCTGACCGGCGGACACAGATCTGGGACTGGCGTCTGGAGGTGCAGAACGATCGGACGATCCCGGTCCGGATCCGCCTCGAAGAGCCGAATCCTCAGGTCCGCGACGAACGGATCCGTTTCAAGACCGTACTGGATCCGGACACGACGGAAAAGAACCCCGAAACGCTGATCTGGTCATTCGAACTTCCGGCGGGGGCGAAGAAATCCCTGCAGACGACCTATCAGCTCGATGCCCCGAAAGACATGAACCTGGATACGGGCTGGCGGTGATCGTCCCACCCGCGGTTGGAGCGTAAGTCCGGGGGAAAGGCGGCCTGAAACCGCCGGGGGCGTCGGATCGCCCCCTTCGTGGTTGGGGTGAAATCTGTTCCCTCCCGCGACGGGTGTCGCCGCTCAGGACAGCGGGCGCCCGTCGTTCAGCGTTTCGTAGATGCGGATGTACTGGGCGATCATCTTGCCCAGGTCGTACTGCTCGCGCGCCTCGGTCATGATCCGCTTCAACTGGGGTTCACGGACCTCCGCCGGCCGCCGGTGAAAGGCGAGGCTTTTTTCCAGGGCGTAGCGGAGCCCCCCCGCGTCATAGTCCCGGAAGAGAAACCCGTTCCCCGTGTCCTGAGGCGCGCCGTCCACCTTCAGGCGCAGCTCCCGGATCTTGTCGTGATACCCGCCGGTGTCCCGGTTGGTGGCCGTGGCCCCGAAGAGGTTGCCGACCTGATCGATCTGTCCGCAGGGCTCGTACAGGGAGGCGCCGAAAACGTCGTGCGCGGCGGCATACCCTTGCATGGACAGCTTTTCGTTGAAGGAATGGTAGGCGATCCGGCCCTCGGAGCCATACGCGATGCGACCCAGGATGTCGACGTGCGTCCGGTCGCTGCCGATCCCGTCCGCCACGATGGCGATCTGGGCATCCCCGTGCGCCTCGACGAACGCCTGGGCCTGATCCTCCAGGAGTTCCACCCCCTTTTGGAACGGGTCCAGCCGTGAGGGCCAGTAGAAAAGGATCGCATCCGGGTTGACATTCAGGCCCGTCTCGTTCTGAAACGCGATCAGATTCTGCCGCTTTGCCGCGATGATGTCGTCCTCGGGGCCATATTTTCTCATGAGGACGCCGCAATGCTCCGGATACATGTTCGACGCCGGCGCGTTCAGCACCGCGATGGCCGAGTCGTAATGATACTTGGCCTTGACCTCGTTCCGGACATTCGGGGGGACGATGGGACGGTCGAGGAAGAAGTCCTCCACGACCTCCCGGAGAAACCGCTCACCGACAAAATTGATCAGGGTTGCGTTCTTGATGGCCGTGGCCTGACAATCGACGCAGATTTTCCCGCCGTCCACCGACCAGAAGAGCATGTCCGAAAGCTGACTCAAATCGATGCCGCCCAGCATTTCGATCGGCAGGTGGGCCGTAAAGACGTTGTGAACGGTATGCAGGACGGGGATGCCGGTCGCCTTAGCGTAGGCCGCGATCAGGCCTCCGGCCATCCAGTCGTGGCTGTGGATCAGCAGACGTCCCTGATGGCGGGCACGCACCGACTTGATCACGTTATTGACGATCTCCCGCTGGAATTCCACCGCGGTGCGGATCGGGTCGCCCGAATAGGCGCTCATAAACCCCGAGAAAACCGCGGAGCTGACGAGGTGAATCTTCTTCGAGTCGATCTTGTAGCGCACCTCCCGCCACTGATCCTCGTTCATGCCGCGCTCTCGTTGAAAGCGCTTCTTCAGGTTGAGGGTTGCGAGATGGACGTCGATGCCGCGCTCCACAAGGCCCTCGCACAAGGCGGAGACGACCTCGCCCTGGCCGCCGCTCTTGCCGGAGACGTACTGGGCCAGGGCGTCCATGTCGGCGGGCAGCCGACCCGTTTCGGGGGTGATGATGAGGAGCGCCGTCCGCTCCGAGCGCTTCAGGATTTCGAACCGTTTCAGCGCGCCGCCGAGTTCGTCGATCTTGCGCGTCAGAACATAGGTCGGCTGTGCGATCGATCCGCCGTAGGGATTGAAGTAGGAATGGACGGCGTGATCGTCGCCGGTGGACTCATGCAAAAAATAGATGTGATCGGAGGTCGTCAGGTGCCGCCATTTCGTGAGCAGCTCCGTTCCAGACCGGCGCGCCTCCCCCTCCATGGCCTCGATTTCGTGAAACAGGGCATACTGGGTCAGGGTTCCCAGCCAGCCGGAGGTGTCGCGTCCGACATCCGCCCACGACGAGGTGGCCAAGCCGTGAATATCGAGGAGGGGACAGTCGGCGTCTTGGAACCGCTGTGCAACCGCCGACGGGTTCATGCAGACGATGTTTTCGTGCCTCTCGAGGCTGGCCGGCAGTCCGCGCCAGAACTCGAAGATGCCCGTATCTTCCCAGAGATGCTCACCGATGTGTTCGTAATCATACCCGAGGCAGACGGCTTCCCCGTCGATCCGCGCCAGGTAGCCGGCGTATTCGTCCGGAGTCAGGGGACGGTGGGGAAAACGAAAGGCCACGTCATCGCTGAGTTCCCGGTTGCGGGGCAGAACGGTCAGGGAGGATCCCCGGGCGCGGAAAACGGCGTTCGGGGAAACGGGCGGCTCCTGGTCCGGGAACATGTCAGCCCGCTTTTCACACAGAATGGACTGGTAACCCATATCGGCGACGACATCGGCGATGTGGTTGTTGTACATCAGTTCGGTATTGCGGAAGGAGGTTGGAAAAATCCCGAAGAGCCGGCGCATCTTCTCGCGATGCAGGGAGACCTGGGCCCGGAACTCCGCCTTCTGGGGATCGGCGAAGAGGCTGGTCAGGGAGTGGTAGTAGGTCTCGTCCAGGTATTCGACCTGGTCACGGTCGCTCCCCGCCTGCAGAAGCTCCTGGAGGGCCTCGATGACGGCGGGCTGGTAAACTTCCGCCTGTTCGAGGAAGGTCCCCGACATGCTCAGGGTGATCCGGAAGCGGGGGTAGGCCCGGATCAACTCCGTGAAGAGGCGCGTGGCCGGCAGGTAACACTTCTCGGCCACTTTGAGGAAGATCTCCCGATTCTTTTCCTCCCAGAGAAATTTGTCCCGATCCGGATGGAGACGGCAGGGCTGGTGCAACTGGAAGTAAAAGGTGACCAACGGCATGCTTTGCCCTCCTTGCGAGCGCAATCCTTTTCATTATGGTAGTTTATACGATTCGGCTCCCCGAATGTCAACCGGTTATTCCGTGCCCGCCGCCGCGTGCGCTTCACCGGCACGGTTGACAGGCGGGCGTCCTTTGTGAAATAGCTGCCCCGCGAGGGAGGTGCATCGGTGCAGGAACGTCAAGACAAACCCGTCCGGACGGGAGGGCGCGCCCGGGGGGCGTCTCTCCTCGAGCGGCTGAACTATCCGGCGGGCCTTCCCATCGTGGCGTCGCGGACGGAGATTGTCCGGGCCCTCAGGACACACCGCGTCGTCGTGATCGCCGGCGAAACCGGTTCCGGCAAGACCACCCAGATTCCCAAGATGTGTCTGGAGGCGGGCCGGGGTGCCGCGGGGCTCATCGGATGCACGCAGCCGCGGCGGATTGCGGCGGTAACGGTTGCGCAGCGGCTGGCCGAGGAGCTGAACGAACCCCTCGGCCGTTCGGTCGGATACAAGATCCGCTTCGAGGAGTGCCGCGGTCCCGGGCAACGGATCAAGTTCATGACGGACGGGGTTCTCCTGGCGGAAACGCAGAGCGATCGCCTGCTCCGCCGCTACGACACCCTGATCGTCGACGAGGCGCACGAGCGCAGCCTCAACATCGATTTCGTCCTCGGAATCGTCAAGACGCTCCTCGACCGCCGGCGCGATCTCCATCTCGTGATCACCTCGGCGACCATCGACACCGAGAAATTCTCACTCGCCTTCGACCGGGCGCCCGTGATCGAGGCGACGGGCCGGACCTACCCGGTGGAGGTGCTCTACCAGCCCCCGGAAACCGGCGCAGCGGAGGCCGACGAAGAAACCCATGTCGAAGCCGCCGTGGCGGCGGCCCTGGACATCACGGCGCGGTATCCGGACGGCGACCTCCTGATCTTCATGCCGACGGAACCGGACATCCGGGAAGCCTGCGCCCTGCTCGAGGGCCGCAACGCGGGGGCGTGGGCCATTTTGCCCCTGTACGCCCGTCTTCCCGCTTCCGAACAGCGGCGCGTCTTTCAGCCGGGCCGCGCCTCCCGCAAAATCATCGTCGCCACGAACGTGGCCGAAACCTCGCTCACCATCCCGAATATCCGTTTCGTCATCGACACCGGCCTCGCGCGGATCGGACAGTACAACCCGCGGACGCGAACCTACGGCCTGCCCGTCCGGGGCATTTCGCGCAGCAGCGCCGACCAACGCCTGGGCCGCTGCGGACGGGTGCGGAACGGCGTCTGCGTCCGACTGTACAGCGAGGAGGACTATCTCAAGCGCGCGCCCTTCACGGCGCCGGAGATCCTCCGGGCGAATCTGGCCGCGGTGATCCTGAACATGATGGCGCTGAATCTGGGGGCGATCCAGCAGTTCCCGTTTATCGACAAGCCCAGCTCGAAACGCATCCGGGACGGCATCGAGCTGCTGCTGGAACTGGGCGCGCTGGAGCCCGCGGACCGGACCGACCGGCAGGAAACGGCCCGGGAGCCCTACCGCCTGACGCCCCGCGGGCGGTCCATGGCGCGGCTGCCCCTCGATCCGCGCCTGTCCCGCATGATTCTCGAGGCCGAGCGCGAGGGGTGCCTCGACGAGCTGCTCGTCATCGCCGCCGCGCTCAGCATCCAGGACCCCCGCGAGCGTCCGCCGGACAAGGCCGCACAGGCGGACCAGACGCACCGGGCCTTCGCGGATCCCCTCTCCGATTTCGCCTCGCTGCTGACCCTCTGGACCCACTGCCGGGAGCGGGTCGGGCCGACGGGCTCCCAGGGCGCCCTGAAGCGCTACTGTCGGGAGCAGTTCCTGTCCTACCGTCGAATGCGCGAGTGGAAGGCGGTCCGCGACGAGCTTGCGACCCTGTCCTCGGAGGCCGGAGTCGAGGCGAACGCCCCGTCGCCTCCCGACGGCGGGGCGAAGGCGGCATCGGAAAAAGGCCGCGCGGAGGATCCCTACGCCCGCATCCACCGGGCCATCCTGAGCGGTCATTTGTCGAACATCGCCGTCAAGAAGGAGAAGAACGTCTACACCGCGGCGCACGGTCGCGAGGCGTTCCTGTTTCCCGGCTCGGGCCTCTACAACAAGGGCCCCCGATGGATCGTCGCCGCGGAGATGGTGGAAACCTCGCGTCTGTTCGCCCGCACCTGCGCACAGATCGATCCCGCATGGATAGAACCCCTGGCCGGCCCCCTCTGCCAGACCAGCTACAGCGGTCCCCATTGGGATCCCGCGCGAGGCGAGGTTGTGGCCGACGCCCGTGTCACGCTCTTCGGCCTCGTGATCGTTCCGGCCCGTCCGGTTTCCTTCGGGCCCCTGTTTCCGGAGGAGGCGTTCCAGATCTTCCTGCGTGCGGCCCTCGTCGAGGGGCGGGTCCGGCCCTGCCCGCCGTTTTTGCGCCACAACCTTTCGCTCAGGGAACGCGTCGGCGTTCTCGAAGACAAGGTCCGCCGCCGTGACATCCTCGTGGATGACGACGATCTGGTCCGCTTCTACCAGGCACGTCTCCCCGTCCTGTGGAGCATGCGGAGCCTGATGAAGGTCGTTCGGGAACGCGGCGGAGACGCCTTCCTGCGGCTGAGCGAGGAGGATCTCTGGAGTCGTCCTCCGGATGAAGAGATTCCCCAGCTCTATCCGGACGAGACCCGGGTCGCGGCGGACCGCTTCCGGCTGGTGTACCGTTACGCCCCGGAGGCGCCGGACGACGGCGTGACCCTCCTGATTCCGCCGGAGGCATTGCCCGGTATCCGGGCGGCCGCGATCGAACAGGGCTGCCCCGGTCTCTGGCAGGAAAAGGTCCTGGCCCTGCTGAAGGGCCTCCCGAAGGAGGCCCGCAAGCGGCTCTCGCCCCTGACGGAGAGCGCCCGGATCATCTGTTCGGAAATGGAGCGCGAGTACGAAAACCTGTTCTCTGCGCTCTCCGTCTTCGTCAAGCGACGCTTCGGACTGAGTGTGCCTGCGGCGGTCTGGTCCGCGATCCCGCTGCCCGCGCACCTGCAAATGCGCTTCGCCGTCTGGGAAGACGATTGCGGGGAGGTTGCCGCCGGCCGGGACCTGGCACGCCTTCAGCGGGAGCACGGCCGCGAGGTCTGCACTTCTGCGCTCCAAGGGCTTCGGGCCCAATGGGAAACGCCGCCCGCAACGAACTGGGCGTTTCCGGACCTTCCGGAACGCATCCCCCTGCTCGAACGCGGCCGCATCCGGGGGTATGCCTACCCGGCCCTCGAGGCCGGCGAGGACGGCTGCCGACCCCGGCTTTGCACGGAACCGGGCGAGGCGGAAGGCGTGCATCGCGTGGGCGTCATGCGTCTGGCGTGCCTCTGCCTGCCGGGTGAATTGAAGTCGCTGCAGAAGGCCGTCGCACTCCCCGCGGCCATGAAGGCGCGGGCCGCTTTTTGCGGGGGCCTGGCGGCGTGGGAACGGCGGATCCTCGAAAAGGTGCTGGGCGATCTCGTCGATGTCCGCGTCCGCGGACGGGAGGATTTTCAGGACATGCTCGCCGTTCTGCGCGCCCGGCTGATGCCGCACGCGCAGGACGTGATCGCCCTCGTCGCGCCCGTCCTGAAGGCCGCCTCCGACGCCTCGCAAACGCTGAACGCTCTTGCGGCGGCGCACCGCTTCAACCGTCCGGCCCTCGCCTTTCTGGCGGCGCTCAAGGAGGAACTGGCCCGTCTGATCCCGGACGCGTTCCTCCAAGCCTACACCGCGGACCGCATCGCCCACCTCCCCCGCTATCTCGCCGCCCTGTCGATCCGCGCCCAACGCGGGCTCGACCATCTGGACCGCGCGCTCGCCCGGGAAGAACCCCTGCGCGCCTACGCGAAGCGCCTGGCGGAATTCACGGCGGAGATCACGCCCCAGACCACGGCGGAAAAACGACGGGAAATCGAGGCCCTCTTCTGGATGATCGAGGAATACAAGGTCTCCGTCTTTGCCCAGGAGCTGAAGACCCCCGCGCCCGTCTCCCCCAAGCGTTTGCACGCAAAAATCGCGGCGATCGAGGCCCTCCCCTGAGGGAGGATCACCGGTTCTGGTCGAGGGTGCGCTGAATGTAGCGCTGGACGCTTGGCTTTGTCCTGAAGATGCCGAAATGGCCCTCGCAGAGGATGTCGGCGTGAAGCGCGAGCAGTTTGTCCATGGACCGGCGCCACTGGGCCAGATCGGAGCCGAAGGCGGCGAGAAACGGCCCGTGGATGTCCTGACCGAACAGGATCCGCTGGTCGCCCCGGTCGAGGTAGAGGCAGATCGATCCCGGGGTGTGCCCGGGCGTATGGACCCAGGCCAGCGCGGTGTTTCCGACGGGCAGAACGCCCCCTGCACCGGTCAGCCGTCCGTCCGTTTTGGTCGGAGGGAAATCGGTGTCGTACCAGCTCGCGGCGGTGCGTTTCGGGTCGCCCGTCTCCACGGCCTCGGCGTCGAGCGCGTGGATGAGGATCCGGCAGCCGAAGCGTTCGCGGAAGTGAGGCGCCCCGCCGATATGGTCGATATGGCAGTGCGTCAGGATCAGCTGCGTGATCCGGGAGGGGTCGAGGCCCGCGCCCCGGATGTTTTCTTCGATCCGCCGGACGCTGCGTCCGGCGCCTGAATCGATCATGGCGAGTTCATCCCCGCCGTCGACGATGAAAACGGTCGCGTCATCGGCACGGGAGACCTCCGGTCCTCCCACCTGACAAACCCCTTCGGCAATCCATTCCGGCTTCGTCATGTCCGTTCGCCTCCCCCCGGCGGTTCCGCTTCCGGCGTCTTCAGGGTGCCGATGATTTCCGTCACGGACCGGCATGCGTGCCGCGCCAGGTAGGCGGATATCCCATCGATGATCTCGATCGTCACGGCGGGGCGGATGAAATTGGCCGTACCCACCTGGACGGCCCGGGCGCCGACGATCAGAAATTCGAGGGCATCCCGGGCGTTCATGATGCCGCCGACGCCGACCACGGGGATGGAAACGGCCTGCACCGCCTGCCAGACCATCCTCAAAGCGACCGGTCGAATGGCGGGACCGGAGAGGCCGCCGGTGACGTTCGCCAGATGGGGGATCCGCTTCTCGACATCGACCGACATCCCGGTCAAGGTGTTGATCAGGGAGATGGCGTCTGCGCCGGCCTCCTCGACCGCTCGGGCGATCTCGGCAATGTCCGTGACATTGGGCGTGAGTTTGACCATGACGGGAAGCGCCGCCGCCGCCGCCTTGACGCGCCTTGTCACCTCCGCGGCTGCGTCGGGCCGCGCCCCGAAAGCGATGCCGCCTCGCCGCACGTTCGGGCAGGAGATGTTGACTTCGAGCGCGGCAACCCCGGAGGCCCGGCTCAGCAGGCCGGCGACCCGCTCGTACTCCTCGAGGGTTTCACCGTAGATGTTGGCGATGACCGCGCAGTCGAACCGCCTGAGGAAAGGCAGCTTCTCGCGGATGAAGGCGCGGACGCCGATGTTCTGGAGTCCGACGGCATTGAGCATGCCGGATGGCGTTTCCATCATGCGGGGCGGCGGGTTGCCGGTCCTGGGCTCGAGGGAGAGCCCCTTGACGATCACCGCGCCCAGACGGTTCAGGTCGCCGTAGGGGGCGAATTCCTCGCCGTACCCGAAGGTGCCCGAGGCCGTCATGACGGGATTTTTCAGGACGAGGTCCCCGATGCGGACCCCCAGGTCGATGCGCTTGGACGGTTTCATGGCGATGTGCACCCCCTGGAGCCGGAGCGGCCGGATAATGCGTCCCAGAGGAGATCCCGCAGGTTGAAAACGGGCCCTTCGCAGCAGACGCGCCGGTAGGACGCCTGACCGCCGGGCGTTGCGACGGCCGTGGCACAGCACAGGCAGGCGCCGATGCCGCAGGCCATCCGCTCCTCGACGGAGACCTGGCAGCGGAGCGACGTTCCCGCAAGCAGCCGGGAAAGCGTCCGCAGCATGGGGTTGGGGCCGCAGGCGTACATCGCGGCCCGGCGGGGATCATGGCGTCTCATCCGCGCCGCAAAGAGACCGGTGATCACGCCCCGCTCGCCGCGGGTGCCGTCTTCGGTGGCAATGTGCAGTTCGGAGCACAGGGGACTCAGCCGGTCGAGACCGATCAGGTCATCGCGGCTTCCGGCGCCGAAATAGCAGACGACGCGGGGATGGGCCTTTGTCCGCCCGAGGCGCTCGGCAAAGAAGGTAAGCGGCGCCACCCCCATGCCGCCGCCCAGCAGAATGACTTCATCGACGTCCGGTCCGAGGGTGAAGCCCCGGCCGAGTGGCCCGAGAATCTCCACGGACTCGCCCGCCTTCAAGGCGGCCAGTTGCCGGGTGCCGGCTCCGACGGTCCGGTACAGCAGTTCGATCCGGGAACCGTCGCGACCGCCGCGATGGCCGTAAAGGCTGAGCGGCCGGGAGAGGAGCTGCGGCCCGACCCCTGCAGGACGAATCATGACGAACTGCCCGGGCACCGGCCGCGCAAAGGTGGGCGGCAGGGACAGGGCGAGCAGAAAGTGCTGGGGGGTCAGGGCCCGGTTGAACAGGACCTCTCCCGGCGCCATCTCTTTCGATTTCATCCTCAGGGTCTCCTCATCCGCTCCGCTGCTCACCTGTTTCGGAAAGGGGCGTCACGTCCGCCGCCATGATCAGGGCATCCTCCCCGACGTCGCTGTAGTAAGCGGGCCTCACCCCTTTGACGCGGAAGCCGAACTTCTCGTAGAGTTCGCGTGCGGCCAGATTCGAACGCCTGACCTCCAGGCTGGCCTCGAAGACATGCGCTCGGTGGGCGAAACGCATCATCTCGGCGACCAGCCGCGAGGCGATGCCTCGCCGGCGCATGTCCCTTCTGACCGCCAGGGTTTGAACATGCATTTCCTCCGCCACCAGCCAGCAGACGATATAGCCGATCACCGTCCGGCCCCGGCCCCCGTCGATCCTCGCGACGAGATTTCTAGAAAAATCGCACCGCAATTCCTGCTCGAACAATCCCGGCGTCCAGGGGACGCGGAAGGAGTCCGCGTCGATATCGAGCACGGCGGGGATATCCTCGGGAATCATGGCCTCGATGATCACATCCGATTCCATGCGCTCAGACGAACCGGAACAATTCCAGGACAACGTTCATGGTCAGAAACAACCCGCAAAAAACCGGGATGACCCCCCGGACATGGATGGTATTGAGGGCAATGCCCACCCCCAGCACAGGCAGCAGAAAGTAGACGACCAGGAGCGTCTTCATGAACGGCAGAGGGAAAAGGGGGTAGATCCACCCGAGGAAGAGCGTCGCCGGCAGGAGGACAACCCCGATGAGGACGACATCGCCGAGATAGGCCTGAAGCAGGGATTGGTGATGCCGGCGCGAGACGGCGTCCGCGTCCCCTGCCTGGACCTCGTTCAGCGCCAGACGCGCCCGCCGCTCGTTCCGGGCGGTCTTCCAGACGTCCAGCTTCTGCCCGAGCAGGCCCGCGGGAAGGCAGACGAGAAAGGTGAGGGCAATGAGTTCCGGGGACGTCGCGCCCATGGACTGCCCCGCCAGGATCGCGGCGGCCGTGATGACCACGGTCGCCAGCGTGTCGTTGGGAGGAACGTACGCCCCGATGGGGGAGCGGTTGATCCAGAAAAGTTCCATGAAGGCCCCGACAATCAGTCCCGTGTAGGCATCCCCGAGGCAGAAACCGATGATCGGACCCGTGACCACCGGGCGCGACACCATGCCTTGCAGGACGATTCTGTCAAGACAGATGAGCCCCCCGAGGACGGCTATGACGATCGCCTTGAAGACCATGCCTCTATCCCTTGATTCATGGTACGGATTCGCCGGTCGCCCCCTCTATGAGGTCGCGCGCGTCCAGTGGCTTATCGCCCGGGACCCGACGGATGTCGATCTGCACGCCCGCACTCAGCAGCGCGCGAAGGGCTTCGACATCCTCCCCGCTCAGGAGCACACAGGGAGAACATTTCAACTGGCATTCGTCGGCGTAGATGTTGCCGATATTCAGCTTCTCGATCGGAAAGCCGCAGGCCCGGGCGCGTTTGACATCGTCGATGGAACTGAACAGGACGATGGTCGGCTCCTTGCCCGGTCGCGGCAGGTACTGTCCGGCAAAGTCCTCCACGCGGCTGACGATGACCTCGATTTCCCTCGGTACCGCCATCCGGATGACGGTGGTCCGGAAGAGATCGTCGGCCACCTCGTCATCGATGACGGCGAGGCAGGCCGCCTTCGTAAAGGGGATCCACGCCTCGATGATCTGACCGTGGACCAGCCGATTATCCACCCGGACCAGAACGACGTTCATGCGACCCTTTTTACCCGCCGACCTTCTTGTTCAAAATCTCGCTGGCGAGGGAGATGTTCTTGCGACCGTAATCCTTGATATAGTGGGAAAAGTCATTCAAATCCATCTCCGAGCGCTTGTCCTGGATCTTGAGCAGCATGGGGAGGTTCACGCCGGTCAGAACCTCGACCTTCCCGGGCTTCATGAACGAGAGAGAAATATTCGACGGCGTTCCACCGAACAGATCCGTGAGCACCAGCACGCCCTTGCCCTTGTCGAGTTTCTTCAGGGCGGAGTTGATTTCCTTCTTGACCTCTTCAACCCCCTTCGTCTGATCCACCGATACGGGGATGATCCCCTCGAGGCTCCCCTTGATCAGTTCGGACGCCTTGATCATTTCTGCACCAAGATTGCCGTGCGTAACGATGAGCACGCCGATCATATCCGCTCTCCCCCTTCCCGACTGTTGTCCCTTCGCTACCGGTAAAGTGCCTCGATCTTGTCCATATAGCGTTCGAGAACCACCTTCCGCTTCACCTTCATGGTCTGGGTCAGCGTTTCGTTTTCCAGAGAGAAATTTTCCGCGAGCAGGTAAAACTTTTTCGGAATTTCATAGCCGCCGTACTTGCCCTTGAGCATATTGCTGATTTCCTGTGCGATCAGGTCTTGAATCTCCTTGCGCTCGACGAGCGCCTTCATATCCCCCGGGAGTTTGTGCTTCTCGGCGTACTGTTCGAGCGAAAAGAAGTCCGGCACGACCAGGCAGACGGTGTAGGGGCGGTTCTCTCCATAGATCATGGCGTTCGCCACGTACGGGTTGAGACAGATGTCCTCCTCCAACGCGGCGGGGAAGACGAATTTGCCGTTCTCGAGTTTGAATTGTTCCTTGATCCGTCCGGTGATGAAAAGATACCCGTCATTATCCAGACGGCCGCGATCTCCCGTCCGGATGCCGCCGTCGGATGTCATGACCTGACGGGTTTCTTCCGGCTTGTTGTGGTACCCCTGCATGACATTCGGTCCATAGACGACGATCTCGCCATCCTTGGCGGTTTCCTCGACGACGGAGCGGTCGATCTCGATCCGCACGTTTTCGATGGCGCGGCCGACCGATCCCAGACGGTAGGCGTAGGAGGCATTCATGGCGATGGCCGGCGAGGTCTCCGTCATGCCGTAGCAGTCGTACGTGGGGATCCCCACGTCGAAGAAGAAGTTCGCGATCTCCACATTCATGGCGGCGCCGCCGTTCTTGGTTCCAAAGGCCGGTTTATCCGGATACTTTTTAACGGTGTTCTCCAGAAATTCCAGGAGATTATCGGGCACGACCTGCAGAGTCATGCGCTCCTCCTTACAATGGACATTCGGTATCGATTTCCTGAACGATCAGGAGATTCGGTCTTCGGCGAAGCCTGCGGCAACGGCGACCCGCTCCGGCACGAAGGTCGCCCGAGACGGGCAACGTTCCGGAACCGCGGCGCCCGCGGGGCATGAAAGAAAGGAATACGGCGCGATCCCGCCGCGCCTCCTGCTTCGGCAGCCGTTCTTTACGCCCAATGTGGAAAAATGTCAAATATATTCTTTTGTTTCCGGACGGCCGCGTCCGGGGCGATTCGCCTTGACAGGACGGGAAGCCCCCTTTAATGTAGGCTGAATTTCAGCGGAAAGTGAAAGGCAGAAGCCGTGAAAACGAACAAGCGCTGTCCGCGTTGCGGGTTCGAGGAAGCCGTCTACCGGAACCCCGTCCCCACGGTCGACGTGATCGTGGAGGTCGACGCGAAGGGGATCGTCCTGATCCGGAGAAGGAATCCACCGCACGGATGGGCCATCCCGGGGGGGTTCGTCGATTACGGGGAGTCCCTCGAGGCGGCCGCGGTCCGGGAAGCGAGAGAGGAAACGGGGCTGGACGTGACCCTTCTGGGCCAGTTGCACACCTATTCCCGGCCCGACCGGGACCCGCGCCAACATACCATTTCGACGGTGTTCATGGCCCGCGCCACCGGTCAGCCCCACCCCGGCGACGACGCCCTGGACGCGGGAATCTTTGCGCGGAACCGCCTGCCGCAGCCCCTGGCGTTCGATCACGCGGAGATCCTGCGGGATTATTTCGAGCGCCGCGGGTGATTCATTCGACCAGCTGCGCGGAATCCGACACGCCGAGCGCTTCGTAAATCCGGAGGGTCGATTTCGAACGGTTGAGGGTATAGAAGTGGATGCCCCGGACCCCCTGATCGATGAGGTCCCGGACCTGTTCCGTCGCCCATTGCACCCCCACATTCTCGACGAACCGATCGTCCCGGGCGCGCGATACCGCCTTCAGCAGGCCGGCGGGAAATCTCATGCCGAGCGCCAGATCGGCCATGCGGAGCATTCCCTGACGCGAGGTCAACGGCATGATGCCGGCGATAATGGGAACCTGGATCCCGGCCAGGGCGCAGCGTTCCGCAAAGTCGTAGAAATCGCGGTTGTCGAAGAACAGCTGCGTGCAGACGAAGTCGGCGCCGGCATCGACTTTTCTCTTCAGATAGTCCATCTCCTTGAGCCGGTTGGGGGTTTCCGCGTGCCCCTCCGGATAGCCGGCAACGCCGATGCCGAACGCGGGGAACCGTTTCCGGATGAACGTCACCAGTTCGTCGGCATGTGCGAATCCGCCCGCCTCCCCCGCGTAGTCCCGCTGTCCGGCCGGCGGATCTCCCCGGAGGGCCATGACGTTTTCGATCCCGTCGGCGGCGTAGGCATCCAGGATCTTCGCGATCTCCTCCCGCGTCGACCCTACGCAGGTCAGATGCGAGACCACCGTGAGGGATGTTTCCTTCCGGATACGCCGGACGAGTTCATGGGTCAGGGTGCGTGTCGATCCCCCCGCGCCGTACGTCACGCTGATATAGGATGGCTTGAGCGACGTCAAATCGGCGATCGTGGCAAAGAGCATCTGAGCCCCCCTGGCGTCGCGGGGCGGGAAGAACTCGAAACTGAAGCTGATTTTCTGTCGGTTCAGAATTTCGGTGATGTGCATGTCAATCCCGGATTGAAATCGCGCGCCCCCTGTCCCGGCCGGTCAAACGTGCGGGACCAGGCGCCTCATTTCCTGATCGGCAGGGGAGAGTCGATCTGGAAGATGTCGTCCTCCGTGAAGAAAAAGATCCGGTGACCGTTGACGCCCCCCTCACCGGCGATCGGGTCCGTCAGCGGCACGACTTCGATCTTTTGGATGCATTTCCAGGTCTGCTGATACTGCACGCGAACGGGAAATCCCGTCGCGTCGGCCTCATAGGGAAGACCCGCGCGCTCAAGAACAGACTTGACGAACGCGTTCTTGAGGGCGATGACCTCTTCCGCCCTTTTGACCATGGGCCGTTCGTTGAGCTCCGGGGCCGCGGCCACAAAACCGGGCGTCGCGAGCAGGGCGAGGGTCACGGCACCGATCGCGGCCCGTCTCCACGACTTTTTCAGGCAGGTTCGTTTCGGCATCGTTTCTCACCTCTCAGGATGCGCGGAGGAGAAGGCTGGTCGGATCCAGGCTGAGGGCGGTGGGCGCTTCTCCGCCCGGAAAGCCCTTTTCCACGCGAATCTTGATCTCGTCCCCAACCGTATCCAGCTTCAGAATGACGGCAAACATTTCCAGAAGCGCGTTCAGCGCGGCGGGTCCGAGTCCGTGGGCGTCACCATCCTGTCGATGAACATGTACGGTAAACCAGACCCGCAGGCCTTGCTTTTCCGCATAACGCTTCAAATCCTTCAGGGTTGGGGCGATTCCGGGCTGAAACCTCAGACCGTCGACAATCATGAGCCGGGGATGAAAGATGTTCTGAGCGGTCAGATCGGAAATCCGCTCTTCGAGCCGGGGCACGCTGAATCCCTCCACCTGAAAGGACATGATGAACCGGTTGGGAAGAATCCTTTCCCACACCTGACCGGCGCGCGGGAGTCCTTCGTGTCCCGCGAGGTTTTGAAAAAGTTCCCGGTACCAGAGACCGATCTTCTGGACGGGGTCCTGAAGGCTGACGTGAAGGACGGGTTCGTCCTTCAACATCGCATGCAGGGCAAGCTGGACGAGGAGGGCCGTCTTCCCGACACCCGCGGGGGCGGCGACGGCGCCGAAGCCTCCCTCAGGAATCCCGTCGGCATCTTCGAGCCCGAGACGGCTCAGCGGGCTCGTGACATCCCAGTCTGGGCTGGTCATGGTTTCCCTCCACTCCTTCAGAAAAACGACCTTGGCGGCGCCGCTGAACAGCGGCAGGAGCCCCTTCGACTTCATCAGGCCGCGCGTTTCTTTTTCGCCGCCATGTCCTCGGCGATCTTTTCCGCCAGGCCCTGCGGGACTTGCCGGTAGAGGGCGAATTCCATCGTGAACTGGGCCTTGCCCTGGGTCGCGGACCGCAGGACCGTCGAAAAGCCGAACATCTCCGCCAGGGGCGTCTGGGCTTCGATGACACACTGCGGGCCCTCGTCCTGCGCGCCGAGAATCATCCCGCGGCGCTGGTTGAGAAGCCCCATCACGGATCCCTGAAATTCCGTCGGCGTCTCGACAACCACCTTCATGATGGGCTCCTTGATCACCGGGCGCGCCCGCTGGTACCCTTCCCGGAACGCGCCTCGAGCCGCGGCCTGAAAGGCCATGTCGGAGGAGTCCACGGCGTGCGATGCCCCGTCGTCGATGACCACCCGGACGCCCGTTACGGGAAATTCCATGCGCGGACCTTTCGCAAGACAGGAGCGGAACCCCTTCTCGCAGGCCGGGATGAACTGCGTGGGAATGGCCCCCCCCGCGATGGCGTTGACGAACTCGAAATCCCCGTCCTCCAGGGGTTCAAGGTATCCGGCGATCCGGCCGAACTGACCCGCGCCGCCCGTCTGTTTCTTGTGGGTGTAGTTGAAGTCCGCCCGCTGCGTGATCGTTTCCCGGTAGGCCACGCGGGGCTGGCCGGTGGTCACGTCGCAGTCGTATTCCCGCCGCATGCGTTCGACATAAACCTCGAGATGCAGCTCCCCCATCCCCTCGATGATCGTTTCCCCCGTCTCCGCATCCACGAAGGACTTGAAGGTCGGATCCTCCTTGGTGAATCGGGACAGGGCCTTGGACATGCCGACCTGGGACTTGTTGTCCTGCGGCATGATGGAGAGGGAAATGACCGGTTCGGGGACGAACATGGAGGTCATCGTCAAAGACAGACCGGGGGCGACGAAGGTGTCCCCCGAGGCGCATTCGATTCCGAAAAGGGCCCCGATGGTGCCGGCTTCGATGGCTTCGATGTCCTCCATCTGGTCGGAATGCATCCTCACGACGCGCCCGATCTTGAATTTTCGCCCGCTGCGGGCGTTGATCAGGGTCTGTCCCTTGGCGATGACGCCCTGATAGACGCGAATGTAGGTGAGCTGCCCGTAGGGTCCGTCCTCCAGTTTGAAGGCGAGGGCGACGGGCGGGTCCGTGGTCCTGCTCGTCAAGACGACCGGGCGTTCCTCATGGGCCGTATCCAGGGCCTCGTTCTGGATGTCCGCCGGACAGGGCAGATAGCGGGTGATGGCGTCCAGAAGCGGCTGTACGCCCCTGTTCTTGTAGGCCGATCCCATGAGAACCGGGGTGAGTTGTCTCGCGAGGGTTGCGCGGCGGATCGCCTCGATCAGCACCCCCTCCGGCAGGTCCCCGCCCTCCAGAATGGCCTCCGTCAATTTGTCGGAATGGAGGGACGCGGCGTCGATCATCGCCTCTCGCCACCCCTTCGCCTTTTCCATCATTGCGGCAGGGATGGCCTCTTCCACGACCCGCTCCCCCTTGTCGCCCTCAAAATAGAGGGCCTTCATCGAAACCAGATCGACCACCCCCTGGAAATCCGCCTCCAGGCCGATCGGCATCTGGAGGGGAACGGCGTGGTGCCCCAGTTTGGACCTCAACTGCTCGATGACGCGCTCGGGAGACGCGCCGCTTCGGTCGCACTTGTTGATGAACGCCAGGCAGGGAACCTGGTAGCGCTTCATCTGCTGATCCACGGTGATGGATTGGGACTGGACCCCCCCGACGGCGCACAGGACAAGAACGGCGCCGTCCAGGACCCGCAGGGACCGTTCGACCTCGATGGTGAAATCGACATGGCCCGGGGTGTCGATGATGTTGATCTCGTGGTCCCGCCACTGGCAGTAGGTCGCCGCCGAAGCGATGGTGATGCCCCGCTCCCGCTCCAGTTCCATGGAGTCCATCGTCGCGCCGACACCGTCCTTGCCCTTCACCTCATGAATCGCATGAATGCGGTCCGTATAATAGAGGATCCGCTCGGTCAGGGTCGTCTTGCCGGAATCGATGTGAGCGCTGATGCCGATGTTGCGAACTTTTTGCTGATCGTTCTTCATGGTGCTTTCCTCGGGGATGATCCCCCGCCCGGGATTCCATCATCCCCTGGTCATCGTGTATTGTATTTATTTTTCGAAAACGTGATTTATACGGCTTTTGCCGATTCCTTGTCAAGGAGATTATTTGACATCTCTTCCCTTTTTATTTGTCTCATCTTGTGCTAAAGACCCTGCAAATCCGGGCTTGAACGACCACCGGACACCGCCCGTTCTGAGGAGGATCCCGCCATGTCCCATCAGATCAGAATTTTCTCACTGAGCACATGCAGCCATTGCAAGGCGACCAAGAAGTTCCTGACCGACAACGGTCTCCCTTACGACTACAACGACGTCGACCTTCTGACCGGTGACGAGCGTAAAGCGGCCCTCGCAGAAGTTGCGCGTTACAACCCGAACCGGACCTTTCCGACACTGCTGATCGACGATCAGGTCCTCGTCGGCTTCAATGAAAAGAAAATCCGCGCCGCGCTGGGGCTGCCATGAACGTCGATCAGTTGTACGAAATGCTCAAGAAGACACAGGAAGCGAAGGGCTTCTTTTTCAACCGCGACCGCGCACGCGTCCTCGATATCCTCCAGGATCTCCTCGTCAACCGCGAACGCTACGGCTACATGTCCTGCCCATGCCGGCTGGCTTCTGGCAACCGGGACGAGGATAAGGACATCCTCTGTCCCTGCGCGTACCGGGAACAAGACGTCGCCGAATTCGGGAGCTGTTACTGCAACCTCTACGTCTCGCAGGAGTGGAATGAAAACCCAGCCTTGCACGTCTACGTTCCCGAGCGGCGCCCCCCGGAAAAAATGACCGCTTTCTGATCCACGTTTTTCGTCTTACAGCATTGACAAACGCGCGACGCATAAATATTTTACAAAGACTTC
The DNA here is from genome assembly GCA_002347815.1 of Syntrophaceae bacterium UBA2251. GTDB lineage: Bacteria > Desulfobacterota > Syntrophia > Syntrophales > UBA2251 > UBA2251. The sequence continues at coordinate 84,020 of DDXV01000065.1, read as the reverse complement.
AACACGAGGGAGAGGGAATCGTCCTTGAATAGTTTCTACCGCTGCAAGAAGAAGGGGTGCCAGATCACCGAAGTCTGCATGGATACGTCGTGCGAATGGCGCCTGAAGAACGAAAACTTTTTCAACTGCACCTGGGTTGCCTGCAATTTCGGTCCATTTACCCTGGAGGAAGTCGGAGAAATGATGGGGGTCACGCGCGAGCGGATCCGTCAGATCGAGGCGAAGGCACTGAAAAAACTACAGCACAAGAAGCGTCGGGATCAATTGAAGGATTTCGCCTCTCCGGACATCGAATGGGAAATTTCCTGAGGCATCACTTCTTTTTGCGTTCGGACAACCTCTCCAGAAACGTCTGCATGTAAACCTTTCGCTCCGCCCGGGAAAACAAGAGCGCGGCCACATCGAATTCGAGTTCCAGGGCCGATGCCCCATCCATGAGCGGCACCATGTGCGAGATCTTCTTGATCGCCTCCAGGGCATTGGCGGAGCGCTTGGTGAATTCCTCCGCCATATTCAGGGCTTCCTGCATGAAACCCTCCGGCGTCGCCACCTTGTTCACCAGCCCGATGCGGAGCGCCTCCCGGGCGCCGATGGGCTCTCCCAGCATGGTCACTTCCTTGGCCTTGGCCATGCCGACACGCTGCCTCAGGGGATTGAACAGGGGGCTCACCCCGAACTTCAGCTCCGGGTGTCCGAAAATGGCGCTTTCCGAGGCGATGATCATATCGCAGACCACCGCCAGGTTGAACCCTCCTCCCAGGGCGATACCGCCCACCGCCGCGATGACGGGGCGCGGAAATACGTAGATCCGCTTGAGGTATCGGACGACGGAGCGGAAGAAATCGTCAATCTCGGTATCCGCGAGGGTCGACAGCTCCTTGATATCCATGCCGGCGCTGAAGACGAAGTCGCCCCCGGTCAGGACCACGCAATTGACGTGGGGGTCGTTTTCCAGCGCCTTGAAGCACGCTTCGATCTCCAGACGCATTTCCTTCGAAAGGGCATTCATCTCCTGCGGTCGGTTCAGGGTGACCACCGCATATCCGTTTCTTACATCAACAAGAATCGTTTTATAATTCATATTGTTATGTTCAACCATTAATCTTTCTCGTTAGCTCTTTTCCGGCCTTAAAGAACACCACCCGCCGATGACCGACGGCAATGTCCGAACCTGTTTTCGGATTTCTTCCCCGTTTGGGGGAGCGGTGACGGACGGTAAAGTTTCCGAACCCGCGCAGATCGATGCGCTCCTCCCGTGCGATCGCGGCGATCAGGGAGGAAAAAATCTGCCGGACGGCCTGATCGATATCCCGGGGCGTGAACCCGGGGAGGCCGGCGCTAACGGCCGCGATGAGCTGTCTCTTGGTCATTTTCGGATCCTTCACTTACGGCAGATAGAGGTAATACAACCCCGAAGCGCCCCGGGTTTGGGACAACCCGGCCGCGGGGAAGGCCGTTATCATGGTGCTCCGGACATACTCCCAGACGCCCGTCCGTTTTTCACTCGGGGTGACGATTTCCGGCTCCTCCTTGACGCCGGCCAGGCGTCCCGCCTTCCGGACGGCCTGCTTGTAGCCGCCGAGTTCATCCACCAGTCCGAGTTGCTGGGCCTGGCGGCCGGTAAAGATCCGGCCGTCCATCAGCCCCTCCAGCTTATCCTGGGGGATCTTTCTGTTTTTTTGAATGATGGCTTGAAACTGGCCGTAGGAGTCATCGACGACCGACTGGAGGAGGACCTTTTCTTCCTCTGTCATTTCCCGCGTCGGCGAACCGATATCCTTGAACCTGCCGCTCTTGATCACGAACGTCTTCAGGCCCAGCTTGTTCAACAGGCCCTCCACGTTGGCGTAATGCATGATCGCCGACAGGCTGCCCGTGATCGTTCCGGGGCTGGCCATGATCCAGTCCGCCGCACAGGCGACCAGATAGCCGCCGGAAGCCGCGACCGATCCCATCGACGCGACCACCCGCTTTTTCTTTTTCAGTTCGAGAATGGCATCATGAATTTCCTGCGAGGCGACCACGCCGCCGCCGGGGGATTCGATGCGGACCACGACCGACCGGATGCGGTCGTCCCCGCCGAATTCCTCCAGCTGCTCGACGATCTCGATGCTGTCGGTGATGATCCCCTCGACGGTGACCACGCCGACCTTCGGACGGAACGACAGGGAGGATTTTGAGGAGGCGACGAGACCGGACAGACGAACGAGGGTGGCAAGGCCGACCGCCAGGATCAGCATCAGCACCACGCCCCATATCAGCGGATGTCGTCTCATGCCTTACCGCTCAGACGCGTTCAGGACTCGCTGTCGATGATCCTGACATCGGCGAGGGCCTTCCCCAGACTGGAACCGATATTTTCACGATTGTTGAGATATTGGTGCCCCGAGCGGCCCGCATCGGTCGTTCCGGACTCGAAATCCTTGATGCTGAGGCGGATCTTTTTGCCCTTCTGGTCGATATTCTTCACCACGGCGGAAACCGTGTCGCCCACGCTGTAAAGCTCGGACGGGGTTTTGATGCGCTTCGAACTGAGCTCCGAAATGTGAACGAGTCCCTCCACGCCCTCTTCGATTTCCACGAAGATTCCGAAGTCCGTCATGTTGGTGACCCTGCCGCTGACGGTCGATCCGGCGGGAAATCTCTCTCCGAGCTCCTCCCAGGGATTTTTCTCGAGCTGCTTGATCCCGAGCGAGAATTTCTCGTTTTCCACATCGATATTCAGGATGACGGCCTCGATCTCCTGGCCTTTCTTGTAAAATTCACTCGGATGCTTGACCCGCTGTTTCCACGAGATGTCCGAAACATGAACCAGACCGTCGATGCCATCCTCGACGCCCACAAAGATTCCGAAATTCGTGATATTGCGGATGACGCCCTTGACGACCTGGCCTTCCGGGTATTTCTGCTTCAGGGATTCCCAGGGATTCGGGGTCGTCTGCTTCCATCCCAGCGAAATACGCTTCGAAACCGGATTGACGTCCAGAATCATGACGCGGATGACCTCTCCCAGGGACAGGACCTTGGTCGGGTGCTTGATCTCGCGTGTCCAGAACATTTCCGAGATGTGGACCAGGCCCTCGACGCCGTCTTCAAGTTCGACGAAGACGCCGTAATCCGTCAGATTGACGACCTTCCCCTCGACGACGGCGCCCACCGGAAAGCGGCTCTGGATCTGATCCCACGGATTGTCGATCAGTTGTTTCAAGCCGAGCGAAACGCGCTCCTTCTCGCGGTCGAAGGACAGCACCTTCACCGTGATGCTGTCCCCCCGTGAGAACTTATCCGCGGGTCTCGACATGCGGCCCCAGGAAATGTCCGTGACATGCAGCAGGCCGTCGATTCCGCCGAGGTCGATAAACAGGCCATAATCCGTGATGTTCTTGATGATCCCCTGGACGATCTTGCCCTCCTCGAGCGTCTCGAGGGTATGCTTTTTTTCTTCCTCCCGCTCTTTCTCCAGAATGGTGCGACGGGACAGAACGACGTTGTTGCGCTTCTTGTCGTATTTCAGAACCTCGAACATCAGGGTCTGGCCGACATAGCGATCCAGATCCCGAACGGGTCGGATATCCACTTGCGATCCGGGCAGGAAGGCGGGAATGCCGATATCGACGGAGAGCCCCCCCTTGATCCGCTCCTTGATGGTCCCCTGCACGGGCATGTTCTGCTCGCAGGCCGCCTTGATGTCATCCCAGACCTTGATCTTGGTGGCCTTGTCGCGGGACAGGACAAGATTCCCGTCCCCGTCCCGCCGGTCCACCAGAATTTCCAGCTTGTCGCCAACGGAGATGCCGATTTTCCCTTCCGCATCGATGAGCTCCCGGAGCGGGATATACCCCTCCGTTTTCCAGCCCACATCCACCATCACGACATCGCTGCCGATCTGGACGACCTTGCCGGTCACGACTTCGCCGATCTGGACGCTTTGCAGGCTCTGCTCGTATAGCTCGCGGAAACCCAGATCCTCTTCGCCCCGGGTCGCCGGGGAGGATTCCGCCCCCGTATCGATGACGTTTTCTGTTTCGCTGTGCGGCATTTCGTTGTTGTCGTTAACCATTAAACCCTCTCCCCCCCCCCGATGTTTGTTGAATAAACCGCCGATAGATTTGGAGAACTAGCACACTGCCGCCCAAATAGCAAGAAATTAGGCGGGAAAAGGGGACCGGGGTCCTGGACGGATTTCTCCTCCCGCCAGACGCTCCCGGATAACGCCCAGAATCGCATCGATGACCTCGTCGATGCGCAACCGGGTGGTATCGATGACCGCCGCGTCCGGAGCGGCCCTGAGCGGTGCATGCACGCGCTCCCGGTCCTGCCGGTCCCGGACGATCAGGTCCTTGAGAATCTTGTCGTAATCGACTGCCTCACCCTTCGCCCTCAGTTCCCGATAACGGCGCCGTGCCCGTTCCTCGGCGCTGGCGTCGAGAAAGAATTTGATTTCCGCCTCCGGAAAGACGACCGTCCCCATGTCGCGCCCTTCGGCAACCAGCGTCCCGGACCGTCCGCGGCGGCGTTGGATGTCGAGTAGAAAGGCCCTGACCTCCGGTTTCGCGGATATCCGCGACGCGAGCAGGCTGACGGCTTCCGACCGCAATTCGTCGGTCACATCCCTCCCGTTGACCTTCACCCGCTGCTCCATCCCGTCCCGCACCAGGGAGATGGCGGTCTCCGAAAAAAGGATGGACAGACCTTCGACGTCCTCGGGGGACAGATGCCGACGCATGATCTCGACGGCCACGGCACGATACAGGGCCCCCGTGTCGAGGTAGGAGAAGGCGAGGCGCCTCGCGACCGCTTTGGCGATCGTACTCTTGCCCGAACCGGCCGGGCCGTCGATGGTGACGATCAAGGTTTTTTCCTGCATGCAGGAATGGCTTTCATGACCCGGACGCTTTCCGGAAGGGCTCCCAGGGGCCGGATGCGACCCGCGCGCACATCGATGGGGAGCCATCATACGTGTAACCTCGCCGTATTCGATGCGACCCTCGCACACCGATGGGTGCTTAAGGTCTTGCATAGCACAATCGCGGCGCTCATGACAACCGTGCTGTGGGCCACGACCCGGGCGCCCTTGCCATTTTCCCGCAAAAAGGTTAAGGTCGCGTATCGCCCCATTTCAACCCGTCCGATGGAAGAGGGGATGGAATCATGACGGCAAATCGGCTCCACGCGTTCAAAAGAGGCCTTTGGCCCATCCTTTTTCTCACCCTCCTGGTCTTCGCCTCCCAGCCCGGCGCGGCCTCCGGAGCCTTCACCCTGGCGGACGAAAAGAAGCTCGGCAAGGAGTTCTATGACAAGCTCAATCAAAATGGCGTGATCGTTCAGGATGAGCGCATCGGTCTCTACATCCGGAACCTGGGTTCGGAAATCCTCGCGCACAGTCAGCCGGCCCCCTTCGACTTCACGTTCTCGGTCATCGATAGCTCCGCCGTCAACGCCTTTGCCACACCGGGGGGATATATCTACGTCAATCGGGGACTGGTCAACCTCGTCAAGACGGAAAGCGAGCTGGCGGGCGTCCTGGCCCATGAAATCGCGCACGTTAACCGGCGCCACATCGCGGAGCTCATCGCGAGATCGAAAAAAATCAGCATCGCCACGCTGGCGGCCATCCTGGCCTCGGCCTTTCTCGGGGGCGGGGGGGAGCTTTCCGCGGCCGCCGTCGGTTTCTCGATGGCCACGGCGACCCACCTGAATCTCAAATACAGCCGCGAGCACGAAGAGGAGGCTGATCGTCTGGGCATGGCCTATCTGGCCGGGGCGGGCTACAATCCCCGGTCCATGCTCGATTTTCTCAAATCCATGCGCCGCTACGAATTTTACTCCAGCAACATCCCCTCCTATTTTCTGACTCACCCGGGGACGGATGAACGGATTCGCTATCTGGACGGCCTTCTGCTGACGACCTACCGCCACGAAGGCCTGGAGGACCGCCACGGACAGCTCAAGCGCGTGAAATCCGCCCTGGCCGCCCGCGGCCGAATCTCCGACTCGCTGATCCGCCAATACCGCGACGACGTGAAGGAGCACCCCCGGGACGTGGATGCCCTGTTCGGCCTGGCGCTCCTGCTGGACCGCGCCGGCCAGACGAACGAAGCGCTCGCCAGCTTCCGGCAGGCGCTGACCCTCGCCCCCGCCGATCAGGAAATCCGCCTTCAGATGGGCCGCACGCTCTTGAAGGCCGGCCAGATCGAATCCTCGATCGCCCTGTTGAGAACGGCGCACGAACAGAACCCCGCCGACCCCTCGGCCCTGGAATCCCTCGCCGAGGCCTACGACACCCAGGGGTCGTTTGCCGAGGCGCTTTCGCTCTACCGGGAGCTCTCAAGGCTTCAGCCCGCGAACGTCGACGTCCTCCACCGGATGGCGATGAACTGCGGCCGCCTGGGACAGCACGGCGAATCGCATCTGCTCTTCGGGCGCTACTTCAAAAGCAAGAACCGGGTGGACAGCGCGGAATACCACTACCGGCAGGCACTGCGATACTATCCGCCGGAAAGCGACCGTGGCCGCGAAATCCAGCGCGAACTCGAATCCCTGAAAGCCCTCTGAATCCGATGCGCAGAATCGACCGGCTTCTCGTCCCCTTCGATACCACGTCAAACTGGAACATCCGTTACGGGATTCAGATCGCCCACGCCTTCCATGCGCACGTCCATTTCATCCATGTCCGGCCGATGCATGCACGCATCTTTCCATTCCGGCCCCTGGACGGATCCGGGGACGCGCCGTCCGAAACCCTGACGGAAAAGGAGCGCCGGCGGAGCCGGGAGCGGATGCTGCGCCACCTGGGGCAATTCCCGCTGACGGGTGTCTCCCATACCCTGACCGTTCTCCACGGCATGCCGGCCCGCGAGATCCTGAACGCCATCCGGGAAACGGAACCGGATCTCGTGGTCCTGGGGACCGAGGGCATGATGAAATTCGAGGATATTCTCATGGGACTGTCCTCCCTCAAGATCATCGAAAACTCCCCGGTTCCCGTCCTTTCGATCCGTCCGGACCTCTCACCGGCCTCCGGGTCCTCCCGGCCGTTCGACTTCGAGCCGCCTGCCCTGGGCCTCTATGCCATCCGACGGATTCTCGCCCCGACCGACTTCTCGCCCGAATCCCGGGAGGCCGTCGTTTACGCCGGCGCCATTGCCCGCTATCTTCGCGCGGAACTGCACCTCCTGTTCTCCACCGCGGACCGTGACGACGCGGAAACGCCGCCGGGACTTGGCGCGCACGAAAATCTGCAGCGCCTCGCACAGGAGCTGACCACCCTCTATGGCGAACTGCCGCTCGTGCCGCAGATTTCGAGCTCCGACTCGGTGAAGGCCATCCTGGACACGACCCGGCGCATCGGGATAGACCTGATCGTCATGTCCGTCCGCGGCGAGAAAGGCACACGCTTTCCCATCGGGAGCACCACCCGGAGAATCATCCAGCGGGCGCGCTGTCCGGTCCTGACTCTCCATCCAGGGATGAAATCCTCCCGGTTGGAAACACGGTATCACCGGGTATTCAAGACCCTCGAGATTGCCGACCTCACCCAGAGTCGCGATGGCGCCTTTCTCCCATTCGGATCCGGCGATCTGTCGCCCGGAGGGGCCCGGTCGGAGCTGTTTCTCAAGCACTATTCCCCAGAGGGCCTCCTGACCGTCCTGGAAGCGTACGGGATCTTTCCGCTCCCGAGAAAGAAGGGATTCGACGCTCTGCAGGTCAGATTGCAGATGACGGATCCTTACCGCCAGCGCGTGCGTGTGATTTTTCGACGGACAGGAGGATGAGGATCACCTCATCGCGGAGATCGTCATGCGCGAAACGGCACTATCGACGCCCGGCGCCGGCGTAACGGCGCCACACAGACCGTTCAGCGTGCCGATGATCGAATGGCTCTACCTGCAAAATCCGCTGTCCTCCTTTTCCCCCGATTGCCCTCCCCTTCCCGGTCAGCGCTTCCCCGGTCTCCGCATCGGTCATGAAATCCTCGAGCTTCTCATTTTCGCGGGACGCCGACTGGCCAAGGACGCCGTCACGATTCGTCCCGCCCATTTCCACAGCGCGAAAATGTACCATCAGCAGTTTTCCTGTCTGGATCCGCGCCGGGAGGGACAACTGATCGCGCTCATCCGCGATACCGAGAACGATCATCTGGCCGATGTTTCGTGGGCGATACACCTGGGTTGCCTGCGGGATGACCTTACCGGAGACGTCGTTTCCTGGGATCCGGACATTCAGATCTTCGCACTCACCCAGGACTTGCAGAACCATTTCCTGACGGACGCCTACCATGAATCGGTCTGGCGGGAAGTGTCGGCCTGCCGCTTCAGCATCGAGTGGGATTGTTTTCAGGACCGCTATTCCAGACACGCAAAAGACGGGGGGGCGCCGCTGGCTTGAGATAACGCTGTCAGGGAATGTCTCCGGAGGCTACGGCCTCCTTCAGCAGGACGACGAGGTTTTCGTCGAGATGTCCCTCCCGGGCCATCCGCTCCATCAGTTCCATCGACTCCTCCCGCGTTTTCATGGTCTTGTAGGGCCGATCCCTGGCCGTCAGGGCTTCATAGACATCCGCCACGGCAATGATCCGGCTCTGAAGCGCAAGGGCGTCCCCCCGTTTGCCGTGGGGGTAGCCCGATCCGTCGAGCTTTTCGTGGTGGGAGGCCGCGTATTCGGGAACATTCCGGAACTTCTTGGGAAAGGGCAGCGGTTGCAGGATCTTTTCCGTCATCAGGGCATGCTGGTTGACGATGGCCCGCTCCTCGTCCGTCAGCGTTCCCCGGGCAATCCGGAGGTTTCTCATTTCATCCTCCGTGACCAGGGGGAAGGCCCCTCCCCCCAGTGTGCTTCCCCGCCTGTCGCCGATCGCCTTCAGGCGGGACACCAGGGCATCGTCCAGCCGGGCTTCCCCGACGTTGATCCGGTCGAGCAGGTCGAGGTCCTCCTCCACGGCGCGCAGGAACGCGTCTTCCGCGGGCGCCGGGTCGCCCCCGGTCTCCATGCCGGCGGCGGCCAGCCTGCCTCGCAAACGGCCGATGAGATAATCCTGCTTGATGATCTCCGCCCGGGTCCGGATCAGCTCCAGGCGGTCGACGATCGTTTCGAGCCGGGTCGCCTTGTCGACGACGTGCTCCGGCGTGGTGATCTTTCCGATGTCGTGCAGCCAGGCCGCCATCCGGAGCTCCTCCATCTGATCGGCGTCGAGGGCAACGTCGGCGAAGGGTCCCGACGTCGCCTCGTTGATCTTTCGGGCCAGGCGCACGACGAGGTCGGCCACCCGCCGGACGTGACCGCCCGTGTAGGGCGATTTCTCGTCAATGGTGGTCGCGATAGCGGTGATGAAGGCGTCGAGGAGATGCTGCAGGCTTTGAATCAGCCTCCGGTTGGTCAACGCGACCGCGGCCTGCGAGGCCATGGCCTCCGTGATCTTTTCGCTTTCGTCGCTGAAACCGACGACCTCGCCCGTCCGTGCGTCCATGGCATTCAAAAGCTGCAGAACACCGATGATGTCCTGTTCGTGATTGTACATGGGCACGACCAGCATGGAGCGGGAACGGTACCCCGTCTCCTGGTCGAAATGGCGCGTTCCCTGGAAATCGAAACCTGCCGCGGCGTACACATCGTCGATATTGACGGTTCTTCCCGACAGGGCGGCGTAGGCGGAGACGTTCTGATCATTGGATCGGCCGTCCGGCAGATGCATGGGAATCGGCGGCCACGTGATCTCGCCTCCCGTTCCGCCCATACGAACCCGGAGCGACTCGTTCTGTACGATGGCAAAATTCAGATGCCGTCCATCATCGGAGAGGATGTACAGGGTGCCCCCGTCCGCCCGGGTCAGCCAGCGGGCCTCCTCGACGATCATCTCCAGCAGGCGGTCGATATCGTGCTGTGTCGACAGGGCGATGCTGATCTGCGTCAGCTTTCTGATCCGTTCCAATTCCAGCTCGGCCGTCTTCATCGAGCCCCCTCAAACGCGATCCGACGCACATTTTCTTGCATTTCGGCCTTCATCGCGGTATGACACCCGCCACGGAACGGGCTCAATCGTCCGCCGTCAGGGAGAAGGGGGTCATGGCCTTTCCGGAAATCAAGGCGTTGAACATCAAGGGCTTCCTGGACGACGCGGAGGCGGCTCAGCTCTACGAACGGGCCAGGCTGGCCGCGCCGCGCGGCCCCTGTCTCGAAATAGGGAGCTATTGCGGCCTTTCCACGGCCTATCTCGGAACGGGATGCCGGGAAACGGGGGGGGTGCTCTTCTCCATCGATCATCACACCGGATCCGAGGAGCAGCAGCCGGGCGAGGCCTATTTCGATCCGGACCTCGTCAACCCGAGCACGGGGGAAATCGACACGTTTCCGCATTTTCGGCGGACCCTCCGGAGCCTGGACCTCGAGAACACCGTGATCCCGATCGCTTCCCGCTCGGAACTCGTGGCGCGCCGCTGGGCCACGCCGCTGTCGCTCGTCTTCATCGACGGCGGACACACCTTCCAGGCCGCCCTGACCGACTACGTCTGCTGGTCGCCTCATCTCATGCCCGGCGGATATCTCCTGATCCACGACATCTTCCCCGATCCGAGCCAGGGGGGACAGGCGCCCTTCTGCGTCTACCGACTGGCCCTCGCCTCCGGCCTGTATGAGGATTGCGGCATGGTCGGGACCCTGGGGATTCTCCAGCGGCCCCTCGGGAAGGATCTGACGGCCGCCGCCATGAACCAGTGGCAGGCGCTGCAAGCGACCGGAACGGCGAAAGCCTCCGACCCCTGACGCCGCTTTACCGGCGGCCTCCGACGAGGAACCGCTGCGCCTCTCGGACCCCCCGCTCCCAGGGTTTGCCGGAGCCGGCGGCCCCGTTTCTCAGAGGGGATGAAAATCGACGCGGTTGTTGTGTGTCCAGTACCAGCGACAGCCGCCGTCTTCGCTGGTCTGCTTGATGTATCCCGCTTCCACGAATCGCTGCATCGCCTTCCGGATGATCCCCTCATTCCCGCCCGTCGCTTCAACCAGTCGGGCGCAGAGCTCCCGCAAGGACGCCTCGGGGAAACAGGGGCCGGGCAGCCGACCGTAACGCTCGATCAGGTCCTCCGAAAGCAGCTTGAAGACGAACTGCGTCCGGAAGAAACCCTCCACATGAAGATCCTTCTCCGGGGGGTTCGTCTTTTCCCAGTACCCCCGGATCTGCTCCTCCCAGGCCTCGTTGATCTCGTTCTCGAAATCCGCGACGAATCGCGTTATCTCCTCGGGCGATATTTTGGATGTCCGGACGATGGCGCTGTTGGCGTCGTAGCGGTTCCAGTCGTCGGTGAGGATCTCCAGGTCGAATTGATCGACCTGTTCACGAACGGTCGTTCCCGGGAACGGCGTCAGGTAGTGATAGCCGTACATGGCGCCCAGGCTGTCGGCGAAGGCCTGCGTCTCCTTGAGGGTCTCCGGGGATTCGCCCGGCAGCCCCACGATAAAGGACGTATGGACGACCATGCCGGCTTCGAGACCGAGATTGACGGCCTCGCGGACCGTTTCCAGGGTGATCTTTTTCTTGATCCGGTCGAGCATCTCCTGATTTCCCGATTCGACGCCGTAGCTGATGCTGTCGCACCCTGTCTCGCGCATGATCCCGAGCATTTCGCGATCGACGGTATTGGCCCGTGCAAAAGCGCTCCAGGTGAACTTCAGGCCCCGCTTCTGAATCTCGCCGCAGACGGCCTTGACGCGCTCCAGGTTCGACGCGAACAGATCGTCGGCCACGTTGATCCGGTCGATGCCATAGGACAGGATTTCTTCGATCTCATCGACGACGAGCGAGTGGTCACGCTGGCGGAACTTCTTGCCCACCATGCGACGCCCCTGGCAGAAAATGCAGGCATAGGGACAGCCCCGCCCCGTGATGATGCTCACGGGATACCCCAGGGCCCGATAACGCGACATGGGCAACAGATGCCTCGCCGGAAGCGGCAGGGTATTGAGATCAGCGATCAGTTCCTGGGGTTCCGTCAGAACGATGTCCGTCCCCTGGCGGAACGCGATGCCGCGAACGCTCTCCCAGCCGCGGCGGTCCTCCAGCCGGGGCATGAGTTCGGGGATGGTTTTTTCCCCCTCGCCCCGCACCACGACATCGATCTCCGGATACGCCGTCAGCGTCTCCCGCTCCGAGAAAGACGCATGCGGTCCGCCCATCAGCGTGACGATGCGCGGATCGTGGCGCTTCGCCGTACGCAGGATCTCGGCGGCGCCGATAAAATTGAGCGTCACGGAGGTCGCCCCGACGACGTCCGGCCTGAAGCGGTCGAGCTGCTCCTTCAGCTTTTCGGGCGTATACCGATTGACGATATAATCGAAGATGCGGACGTCCGCTCCCGCTCTCTCGAAGGCGGCGGCCACATAGGTGACGCCCAGGGGGGGTGCGGGCGCTTCTTCCAGGGGATAGGGTGGCGCAATGATGGCGACTTTCATAGGGGTCCGTTTCCCTTATGCATTCAAATTTTGGATCTGCCGCTAGTCCCCGTGTCGGGGGAAAAGCAGGGCGCGAAGCCAGCCCCGCAGGGTATTTGCTCCCATTCGGGACCGGTCGATTTCGTCAAACTGCACAGCCAGTTCCGCCGGATCCGCGAGCCATTCCGCGCGCGTTTTCATCTCCCGCCCCGGATCGATCTCCTTCACGACGGTGGCGGGGTTCCCGGCGACAATGACATTATCCGGCACGTTCTTCGCGACAACGGCGCCGGCGCCCACAACGCTGTTCTTCCCGATCCGGACACCCTTGCAAACGATGGCGCTGTCCCCGATCCAGGCGTTGTCCTCGATCCGGACCGGCGCGGATTGCCCGACGGAACGGCTGCGATCATAGATGTCGTGCCAGTCTGAATCCGTGATAAAGGCGCCCTGGGCCATCATGCAACTGTTGCCGATAGTGATATCGCTGCCGGCGCTGATCCTGACACCGGGACAGATCAGGCAGTAGTCCCCGATGCGGATGCGTCCGTTTCCCTCGATCGTGGACCAGACCGTCAGGCGGACGCGCTGATCGGGCGTCGCGATGACGTGGGGATAATCTCCCAGGCTGATCGGTCCGCCGAATACTTCCACGTACCAGGGCCTCATGAAGACGCCGCCCTTACCCATCCGCGCGAATTGAGGCTTCAGGTAATGTTGCGCATACCAATCCTGCCAGCGGAGGTCCCAGCGCTTCAGGGTGTAGGGGCGATGATCCCTCAGCACGGTCTACCTCGTTTCAGAGAGGGAAACGCTCGCATCGACTTTGTACATCCCGGTGAGGGGGGTCGAGGGGAACGCCGCCGGCAGGTCGCGAAGCAGATCCCCGGACAGATAGTCGTTCCGCTCCCAGAAATCATGCCGGAAGAGCCCGGCCGCGGGCGTCAGATCCATCAGGGCATCATAGGCAAGCAACACGGCCGCAGCCGTCCAGGTGGTCTTCTCCTCGGGCCAGATGACCCGGTCGGGGAACGTGACCCCCATCCAGTAGGATCCGTCATCGAATTTCTTGTCGTGCAGCCAGTTGAAAACCAGTTCGGCCTGGGTGTAATCGCCGATGGCTTCCAGGGCTAGAACAAGTTCCGATGTCTCGGCCATCGTGACCCAGGGACGATCCGAAACGCAGCGCACCCCCCATTCCGGAACGACGAACTTTTCCCAGTGCTTCTCCATCCGCTTCATGGCGGCCGCACCGGTGATCGCACCGCACAGGACCGGGTAATACCAGTCCATGGAGAAGCGCGACTTGATCATGTTAAAGAGATTGGGCCGGTGCCGGATGGCGTGTCCCAGTTTCGCAAGCGCCCGCTCCCAGGCGGGCTTCTTTTTACCCAGGAGGCGTGCGACGGCCAGGCTGCACTTGAGACTCATGAAGATCGAGCTGCAACCCGTGAGCAGGGCCATCGGATCGACGACGCCGGCTTCGTTCTTCGCCCAGTAGATCTCTCCGGAATTGGCCTGCATCTGCACGGCGAAATCGATGCCCGCCTTGAGGGCTGGCCAGATCTCGCGAAGGAAATTCCGGTCCTCCGTCATCAGATAATGATGGAAGGCCCCGACGGCGATATAGGTGGACATGTTGGTGTCCCGCGTCCGGTCTTCCGGGCGCCCGTCCCGGTAGGCGGCACACCAGCTCCCGTCCTCCTGCTGGTTCTCGACCAGCCAGAGATAGGCCCGCTCCGCCTCCGGCCGGCAACCGGCCATCGACAGCCCCATGGCACTCTCGATGTGGTCCCAGGGATCCGTCTTTCCATCCGGCGACCAGGGGATCTCGCCGTTCATCTTCTGCACGCGTTTGATGAAAGCGGCCATGGCGTCGATTTCAATGGGGATCAGCGCCAATTTGCGGGAGACGTTCAATTCCATAGTTAGTATCCTTTTTTGAGATAGATCACGATGCTCTTGGAGAGAACGGGATTGAGCAGCGCGTCAAGCCAGCGAGTGATCGGGGGACGTTTGATAATATCCCATTCCAGGAATTTTTTATAGAGCCTCACGGGCCAGGAGGACTCGTTCTTGTGACCGACTGCGCATTTGAGCCACCAGTAGGGAACGTGCAGCGCATGACGGTAACCGAACCCCCAGCAGGTGGTTCCCGCCGCCTCGAGCATCCGGGTGAGTTCATCCTTTCTGTAAATTCGGATGTGTCCGCCGGGCTCGTGCCAGTAAGCATCCGAGAGCGCCCAGCAGATTCTCTCCGGCCAGTATCGCGGCACGCTGACCACCAGGTCGCATCCGGGCTTCAGAACGCGGACCAACTCGGCGACGGCCTTCCGGTTGTCCGGAATGTGTTCCAGCACCTCCGAACAGATCACCAGGTCGTACCGGGCGTCGCCAAACGGAAGGTTCGTCGCGTCCGCCCGGGCGACCAGCCATGCCCCGTGATCCTCCATCTCCTCACACATCAGATGGAGGGTGTAGGCGGCCCCGCGCAGATCGTCCCCGTTGAGATCCACACCGACCACGTCGATGCCCGCCGTCCGGAACGCCGCGCCGAGATGACGACCGATGCCGCATCCCACGTCCAGAACCCGCATGCCGGGACGGAGTCCGAGCCGGCCGAGATCAACGGTCAGCATGGATCGCTTCCCGGTAGACGTCCACGGTCTTCTCGGCGGCATGCCGCCAGGTGAACGCCTCATGAACCCGCTTCAGCCCGGCCTGTCCCAGCGCGCGACAGCGCTCAGGATCATCGAGCAGGTCCACGATTGCCTCCTCGAGCGCCTTTCTGTCGCCGGGCGTGACGAGAATACCGGCATCCCCAACCACCTCCGGCAGCGCCCCGCCCGTGGTGCTGATCACCGGAACCCCGCAGGCCATCGCCTCTCCCGCGGGCATGCCGAAACCCTCATAGAGCGAGGGGATGACGGCAACTGTGGCTTCGGCGTAGTAGCGCGCGAAATCCTCGCCGGGAATCCGCCCGGTGAAATGGACGCAATCCTCGACCCGCAATTTACGGACCAGGCGTTCAATTACGCCATCGGGCTTCGGCTGTCCGATCACGGTCAGGCGGATGAGGCGTCTTTTCCGGATGGAGGCAACCGCCTCCAGGAGATACCGGAGCCCCTTCAGGGGCGTGTCGGCGCTGTTGGTCACGATGAGGTGGTCGCGCTGGCGTTCGACATGCTCGAGGGGGTAGAAATAATCCATGTTGATCCCGTTGGGAACCACGCGGAATCGCTGCGAGGGAATCTCGAAGGCGTCGCTGATGTCGCGCTTGGAGCATTCGGAGACCGTGATGATGTGCGACAGGCGTTGGGAAACCTTCTGTTGCATGCGGATAAACAAATACCAGCGCCGGACCTTGATTTTCCTGTACCAGGGTCGGGCCGACCGGATGTCCAGGTCCCGATCCACCGTGATGGGATGATGGATCGTCGCCACCGTCGGGTATCCCAGACGGGTGAGATCCCCGATGCCGTAGGCGAGACACTGGTTGTCATGAACGACGTCGTAGTGAGGACGGTGCCGCCGGAAATGACGACGGACGCGCATGCCGAACGTCATCGGCTCCGGAAAGCCGCCGGAACACATGCTCAGGAATTCGACCTGATTGATCGGCGACGTCAAGTCACGCAGGCGCCTGACCCTGAACAGGTGGTCGGGGTTGTACAGGTCGAGGCTGGGAATCTTGTGGAGGCGCACCCCCTCGTCCAGGACCGGATACGGCGGCCCGGAGATGACCTCGACGTGATGTCCGAGTTCCTTGAGGGCATGGCTCAAGTAATAGATATAAACCCCCTGCCCTCCGCAGGTAGGATTGCCGCGGTACGTCAAGAGGCAGATCTTCAACGGTTTGCGTGTGCTGTGCCCTGTGGCGGGACGGTCGGCTTCCCTTGGCAACGTCTGTATTTCCTTCCTCAAAGCTGTATTTTCTTCAGGAGCGTCTCCGCATGGGCGATGAGGGCGGAGATCTCGGTCTCGGTCAAGCCGGCGCCGGCCGCGATCCGTCCGGCCTGGACGGATGAAACCAGATCGGCCGGCGCGTGCGCATCCGTATTGACGATCAGGCTCGCTCCGTGGCTGCGCGCGAGCTTCGCCACATGCCCGTTCGCGAGGGCGTGCCCCCGTCGCGCGGAGAGCTCTAGGGCGATTCCGTTTCGGGCCGCCAGGAGTGCGTCTTCCTCGGCGATCAGGCCGGGATGGGCCAGAATGTCGATCTCCGCCAGGAGCGCCGCATGGTTGGTTCCGGGGGCGACGGGCTCCGCGAGCGTTTCTCCGTGGACCACGACGAGCCGCGCGCCCAGTTTGCGCGCCTCGGCCGCCAGCGGCGCGATGTCGTCGGGCGGAACATGGGTCAGCTCGATGCCGGGGACGAGCCGCATCCGATAGGAAGGCTGAAGTTTACGGCAGACATGAACCAGGCGGGGAATGATGAAATCGATATTGGCCGCATCGCCGTGATCCGTAAAGGCCAGCCCCCGATATCCGGCCACCTCCGCACGGCGCGCGAGTTCAGAGGGGATGAGTTCTCCGTCGCTGAAAATCGTGTGCGTATGCAGGTCAATCATCGCCGCGTTCCGTTCGCATGCCGCCGTTCTCGCTCCACGTTCAGATCCGCCGTTGTCCGCCGCGGGAATAAGCATTCTGGGTTGTCGGAATGCATACACTTAACAAATTTAATCTTTTCGGTCAACAAGGAACTGGGGGCTTTTTCAAAAGAATTTTTATCCGTAGGGGCCGGTTGGGGGGCCGCGCGCGCATCCCCGGGCCGAGCCCGCCGATCGCGAAGACGCGGCGGAATCTTTGACATGCACCGCACATTTCGCTATAGTGCGCCGGAAATCACCTTCCGGGCCGGAACACGCCGCCCCCTCGAGGATTGCCATGAACGTGGATACCATGCGGAAAATCGATTTGTTCGCGGGCGTTCCCCTCTGCTTCGTCGGAACCCTGCTGGGCCTGCCCAATCCCTTATCCCTGCGTCCCAAGCCGGACGGGATCCAGCGCGTTCTTTTCATCGAGCTGTCCGAGATGGGCAGCGCGATCCTCGCCGACCCGGCCATGAGAAAAATCCGAAAGCGCGCCGGGGCAGAGCTCTTCTTCCTGATTTTCCGGTCCAGCCGGCCGAGCCTTGAGCTTCTCCAGACGGTTCCGGCCGAAAATATCTTCACGCTCCGCGGGGATCGCCTCTGGACGCTCGCCTGGGATACCGTGCGTTTCGTCCTCTGGACGCGGCGGCAACGGATCGACACGGTCATCGACCTCGAGCTTTTTTCACGCATCACGGCGCTTCTGACCGCCCTGAGCGGCGCGGCGCGGCGCGCGGGGTTCCACCGCTTTCACACCGAAGGGCTCTATCGAGGCAATTTCCTGACCCATCGGGTCAGTTACAACCCGCACCTTCACATCGCCAAGAACTTCATCGCGCTCGTCAACGCCGTGCTGTCTCCGACACCGGAGCACCCCTATTCCAAGACCCTCATCGACGATGACGAACTCATTCTGGCCAAGGCCGCCGTGACGGAGCTTCAGCGAACCGCCGTTCGGGACCGAGTCCGCGAACGGTATCCCCTCTATCGCCCCGACGTCCATCGGCTGGTCCTGGTCAATCCCAACGCCAGCGCCATGCTGATCCAGCGCCGCTGGCCCCCGGATCATTTCCGCCGTCTGATACAGACGATTCTCAGCCGCTACGACAACATCCTGATTCTCCTCACCGGCGACCCCGGAGAGGCGGCCGAGGCCGAAGCGCTCAAGCGGTCGGTCGACCATCCCCGCTGCGTCAATTTCGCGGGCGGAATCGCCTTCCATCAGCTCCCGGCCCTGTACGAGATCAGCGCCTTCATGCTCACGAACGACTCGGGGCCGCCGCACTTCGCCGCCGTCACCGACATGCCGACCTTCGTTCTCTTCGGACCTGAAACGCCGCACCTGTACCGATCCCTGGGACGGACGACACCCATCTATGCGGGGCTTGCCTGCTCTCCCTGCGTCAGCGCCGCCAATCACCGCAAGACCTCCTGCACCGACAACCGGTGTCTGCAGGCCATCACGCCCGGGCAGGTCTTCGAGATCCTGGAGCCCGCCCTGGAAAGCCGCCTTGGATAGCGATCCGGCTTTGTCGATGATCCTTGTCTTTTGACGGGCTTTCGTGCTATCTCCCCGACAGGCTTGCCTCGGATCTTCCCTCACCCGGCGATGCCGGTACACCGTTGACAAGGAGGATGGTATGACTGTCGTGGAATGGAAAAAAGAGGAAACCGTCGCCGTGATCACCATGACCCATGGTGAAAATCGTCACAACCCGGTCTTCGTGGAGGCCATTCTCAAGGTCTTTGACGAGATCGAACAGGACCCGTCCGTGACGTCCGTGGTCATCACGTCGAACGATCCCAAAAACTGGTCACAGGGAATCGACCTGACCTGGATCATGTCCGCCTATGGGGAAAAGCGGCTGCAGGAGATCAAGGACTTCATGTATGGTCTCAACCGGATGTTCAAGCGGATCCTGCTCATCCCCATGCCGGTGATCGCCGCCATCAACGGACATGCCTTCGGCGACGGCGCCATCATGGCCTGCTGCTGCGACTTCCGCTTCATGCGCGCCGATCGCGGCTTTTTCTGTTTTCCCGAAATTGACATCAGCATCCCCTTTCTGCCGGGCATGCTCGCCATCGTGAAGAAGGCCTTCCCCTATTACAAGCTCGAGGAAGCGGCCTTCAGCGGCAAACGTTACGGAGGCGCCGAACTCGAGGCGCATCATGTGGTCGTCAAGGCCTGTGCCGATTCGGAGGCGTTGCTCGCCGAATCCATCGCGTTCGGCAAGACCTTCAACAAGAAACGGACGATCTATGGGGAGATGAAGAAGCGCTTCCACAAAGAGATCATCCGCACGATCGACACGGAAGACGCCGCTTTCATCGAACCGCTGGCCCTCATGATGTAACCGGGCGATGGGCGGCGCGGGAGAACCTTGAGTTTTTGCCCGCCGCCCGCAACCGTCCGGCGTGTCCGGTAGCCGGCTTTTGCGAAGCCGGTCCCGCTCTGTGCGCGAGTCCCCCTAGAAACGCTGATGAAGACGCTCATCCCCCGCTATATCCTGCGTGAAATCGCCGCCTCCTTCGTCCTGATTCTGTTCATCCTGACGTTCGTTCTGCTCATGGGAAAAATTCTCCAAATCATGGACATGCTGGTGAACAAGGGGATCCGCGTCTTCGACATCGCCCAGCTTGTCTTCTATCTGATGCCGTCCCTCCTGGCGTTCACGCTTCCTATCTCCCTGCTCATCTCCATCCTCGTCGGCCTGGGCCGGCTGTCCTCGGACAATGAAATCCTGATCTTCAAGTCCTCGGGCTTGAGTCTTTATTCTTATCTCGTGCCGGTGGGCCTCCTGTCGCTGATCGTTTTCATCCTGACCCTCATCACGACCGTTTTTCTCGTCCCCTACGGTAACGCCTCCACGAAGCATCTGCTCTTCACCATTGCCCAGCAGAAAGCCAGTGTCGGCATACGGGAAAAGGTCTTCAACGACGACTTCAGCGGCCTTCTCCTCTACGCGGACCGCATCCCGGTTCACGGCAACGCCATGGAGGGGGTGATCGTTTACGATCATCGCATGACCGGCGAACCCAGCACCATCGTCGCGCAACGAGCCTATCTCGTTTCCGATCCTGATACCCGGGCGATCGCGCTGCGGCTCGAGGACGGCAGTACGCATATGGTCGACCTCCGCCAGAAATCCTATCGCCTGTTGTCGTTCAGGAGCTACGACGTGAATCTGAACATCGCCGCGGCGCTCCAGAGCGACCGCGACAAGAAGGCGGAGAAGGAGATGACCCTGGGAGAACTTCGGCGCCAGGTTCGTGGGCTGGATATGAAAAGCAAGGCTGCCCGAGAATTGATCATCGAACTTCACCAGCGACTGACCATTCCCATTTCCTGCCTCATCTTCGGGATTCTGGCCATTCCCCTTGGCATCCGGGCCCAGCGCACCGTCAAGTCCCGGGGCTTCACGACGGGCCTGACGGTCGTGGTCCTCTACTACCTGCTTCAACTGGGCGGAGAGGCCCTGGTGGAGACCGGCTATCTTGCGCCGGTCATCGGGATCTGGACGCCCAACGTCCTCTTCGGGACCGCGGCGCTGTATCTCTTCATCCGAGCCGCCCGGGAAGAACCGCTGCTGCTCCGGCAATGGATCGACCGGCTGTCTTCCGCCATCGGCCGAAACCGGAAACGGAGTTGCACCCCATGATGCTCCTCGACCGCTACCTCGTCCGGGAATTCACGCGCTGGTTCGGCCTGATCCTGTCGGTCTTCGTTCTGTTGTACCTGCTCGTCGATTTCTTCGGACGCCTCCGGATGTTCCTGAGCAACAGCGCCTTGCCGTCCCAGATGGCCGCCTATTTTCTCTACAACCTGCCGATGATCGTTTCTCTCACCCTGCCCGCGGCGGTTCTGGTCGCCACACTGCTGACCCTGGGGACCCTGTCGCGACACAGCGAAATCATCGCCATGAAGGCCTGCGGGATCAGTCTCTACCGCATCTTTCTTCCGATCGTCCTCTGCGCCGGACTGCTCAGCATCTTCAATTTCCTGAATGGGGAGTTTCTCGTTCCGGAGGCCAACCAGCGTGCGGAGCACATCAAGCGCGTGGAGATCCAGAAAAAGGAGCCCCGGGGCACGTTCAAGCGCAATGAGTTATGGTATCGCGGTGAGAAGGGGATTTACAATTTCAAGGTCTTCGATGTCGAAACCCGGACCCTGCACGGCATCACGATCAATCATCTCGATGCCCGCTTTCACCTCACGAGTCGCATCGACGCGGAATGGGCGGAATGGAAGGAGGGCCGCTGGCTGTTTCACAACGTGATGATTGCCCGTTTCGCAGACGGGGAGTTTCCCGAACTCACCTGGGCGGAGCACCAGGCCGTGGATCTGCCGGAATCCCCGTCGGATTTCCAGGTCGTTCAGAAAGACGCGGACCAGATGGGCTACTTCGAGCTCAGCGCCTATGTCCGCAAGCTGCGCGCCGAGGGCTATGACGTGACGCGATACGCCGCAGATCTGCACGGGAAGCTGGCATTCTCCTTCGTGAGCCTGATTCTGGTCTTGATCGGGGTATCCTTTTCCGTGATATCGGAGCGCGGCGGCGGGGCGGCCCGGAGCATTGCGGCCGGTATCGTCCTCGGGTTTTCCTACTGGCTGCTCCACGCCTTCGCCCTGTCCCTGGGACGATCGGGAACCCTCCCGCCGCTCCTGGCCGCGTGGACGGCCAACCTCGTGTTTTTCGTCTTGACCGTGTTTCTGGTCCGGCGCGTTCAGACCTGACGGCTCAACCGGACTAATAGCGGTAGTGATCCGGCTTGAAGGGCCCCTCCGGATCGATGCCCAGATACTCCGCCTGCTTTTCGCTCAGTTTCGACAGGCTGACCCCCAGCCGTCCCAGGTGCAGACGCGCAACCTCCTCGTCCAGCTTCTTGGGCAGGGTATAGACACCCGGGCGGTACGCCTTTGTCGCCAGTTCGATCTGGGCCATAACCTGATTCGTGAAGCTGTTGCTCATGACAAAACTGGGATGCCCCGTTGCACAGCCGAGATTCACCAGGCGGCCTTCGGCCAGGACGATAATGGTCCGGCCCGATTTCAACGTCCACTGATCGACCTGAGGCTTGATGTTCCTGCGCTTGCAGACCTTGCCGCGCTCGAGATAGCGCATGTCGATCTCGCTGTCGAAATGGCCGATGTTGCAGACGATGGCCTCGTCCTTCATCATCTCCATGTGCCGCCCCGTCACGACATCGCAGCATCCCGTCGCGGTAACGATGATATCGGCGCTTTCGACCACCTCCTCCAACCGGCGGACCTCATAGCCCTCCATCGCCGCCTGCAGGGCACAGATCGGATCCACTTCGGTGACGATGACCCGGGCACCGAAGGCGCGCATCGACTGGGCGCAGCCCTTCCCCACATCTCCGTAGCCGCAGACGACCACCTTCTTGCCGGCAATCATGATGTCGGTGGCGCGCTTGATCCCGTCCAGCAGGGATTCGCGGCACCCGTACAGATTGTCGAACTTGGATTTGGTCACGGAGTCGTTGACGTTGATGGCCGGGAAGAGCAGTTCCCCCGCCGCCGACATCTGATAGAGACGATGGACGCCCGTCGTGGTTTCCTCCGAGACGCCGCGGATGCGTTTCGCCGCCCGCTGCCAGCGCCGGGCGTTCTTATCCCGGCCTCGGCGGAGCCGTTCGTAAACGATGTCCATCTCCGGATTGTCCCATACCGTCTCCAGACGTTTTGGATCCTTCTCGATCTTGACCCCGTGGTGGACGAACAGCGTGGCATCTCCGCCGTCATCCACGATCAGATCCGGTCCGGAGCCGTCGGGCCAGGTCAAGGCCTGCTCGGTGCACCACCAGTACTCCTCCAGACTTTCGCCCTTCCACGCGAAGACCGCCGCAGACCCGGCCTGGGCGATGGCGGCCGCGGCGTGGTCCTGGGTCGAGAAGATATTGCAGGATGCCCAGCGGAGATCGGCGCCGAGTTCCCTGAGGGTTTCGATGAGCATCGCCGTCTGAATGGTCATGTGCAGGCTGCCGGTAATCTTCATCCCCCGGAGGGGCTTCTTCTTTCCATATTTCTCCCGAACCGCCATCAGGCCCGGCATCTCCTTCTCGGCCAGCACCATTTCCTTTCGTCCCCAGGAGGCCAGGGAAAGGTCGGCGACACAATACGGTCGCTTTGGATCAACCTCCATGAATGACATGGGCAACACTCCCCTCAAGTGATATAAAATGCATGCAACACGGGGGTCCTTTAACATCAATCCCCGTTCACGATCAACCGATTTATGCGGAGAGGGGGTTTTCCGGAGGCGTCGCGATTCCGCAGGAGATGATCTGGGTGAAGGCCTCTTCCACCGTCAGGTTCACGTCGATCACCTCCGTCGCCGGCACCACGAGATAATATCCCGAGGTGGGATTCGGAGTGGTCGGGACGAAAACGTTGAGGCAGGCGGAATCGATTTTCCCGGCCAATTCACGGTTTCCCGGTCCGGTGACGAAGGCCAGGGTATAGACCCCCGACCGGGGAAATTCGATCAGAACGACCCGCTGAAAGCTTTTCGTCCGGTTTCTGAAAAAACTGTCGGAAACCTTTTTCGTCGCCAGATAAATCCCCCGGACGAAGGGAATCCGCTCCAGAAGGCCTTCGCCGTAAAGGACGAGATGTTTACCCAGATAGCTGCGAGTCGCGGCGCCGCAGAGAAGGATGAACGTCACGATCACGATCAGGCCCAGTCCCGGGATATGAAAGCCGATCAGGGTATCGGGATGGTAGGGCGTCGGAATCCAATCGAGAAAGCGATCCATGGCGCCGATCATAAAGGCGAGGATGTACAGCGTGATCCCGATCGGGATGATCACGGCGAGGCCCGTGATGAAGGCCAGCTTGAGTTTCTTCTTCATTCCGGCTGGATCGTCTCTTGCATTTCGAGGGATGTCAGTTCCGCTTCTTGCGCGGCCATTTCTTGATGCGGTTCTTTTCGTCGAGCAGCACGCAGCGAGGCGACCACTTCGCCGCATCGGCATCGTCTACGAGCACGTAACTGGCGATGATGATCAGATCGCCCCGTGAGACTTTCCGTGCCGCGGCGCCGTTCAGACAGATGACACCGGAATCCCGTTTCCCCCGGATGACGTACGTGGAAAAGCGCTCCCCGTTGGAAACGTCGTAAATCGACACCTTTTCGAAAGGAAGGAAATCGGCGGCTTCCATCAATCCTTCGTCAATGGTGATGCTGCCTTCGTAATGCAGATCGGCATCGGTGACCGTCGCCCGGTGAAGTTTCGATTTCAGCATGAATCTTTGCACGTCTGTTCCCTCCCCTCGTTCTATAATGGCCCCTACGACAGGTTCAGGGTCTCCCCGAACACATGATTATCGATCAGCCGCGTCTTTCCGACGCGGACTGCCATGGCGAGAACGGCCCGCTCGGAAATTTCGGGCACATCCTGCAGGGTCTGTCTATCGCAGATCTGGATGTAATCGACGGATGCGAACGGATGCCCTTCGATGAACGTCCGGATGTCCTGAATCACCTTGGCGGCATCCCTCTCGCCTTCCTGAAACCGGCGCTCCGCCATCTTCAGGGATCGACTGAGGGAAAGTGCCGACTGCCTCTCCACTTCGCTGAGATGGACATTCCGCGAACTCATGGCGAGCCCGTCGGCCTCTCGGGTGGTCGGCCGGCCGACGACTTCCAGATCCATGTTGAGATCCGTGACCATTCGTTTGATCGCCGCGAGCTGCTGAAAATCCTTCTTTCCGAAGACCGTGACATGCGGTTTGACGATGTTGAAGAGCTTGGCGCAAATGGTCGTCACGCCGCGGAAATGGCCGTGGCGCGAGCGGCCGCAGAGATTCCGCGTCACACCTTCGACGTCCACATGGGTCTGATAATCGGGGGGATACATCTCGCTGTTGTCGGGGAAGAAGATAACGTCGACGCCCACGCCCTCGGCCAGTCGGCGGTCCCTCTCGAAATCGCGGGGATACGTGTCGAGGTCCTCCTGAGGCCCGAACTGCGCCGGGTTGACGTAGATGCTGACGACAACCCGATCCGCCCGCCGCCGGGCTTCCCGCATCAGATCGAGGTGGCCGTCGTGAAAATATCCCATCGTCGGGACAAAGGCAATGCGCTTGCCCGCGCTTCGAGCGGCATCCGCGAAAAACTGCATTTCCTTGACGGCGTGGATGATCTGCATCCGTGTGCGCTGCCTCGGGCCCAAAAAAAAAGCCTCTCCGTCGCTGACGAGAGGCTGATCGTATCGGGTATCACGATTTTACGGCTCCCGGCCTTTTCCTGCCGGTCAGGAACCCAGCTTCCGTCCCAGTCCGCGACAAGCGGATCCAAGCGGCGTTTCGCTCCCTACCAGAATGATTTCTCCATGTCAAGAATATTTATTCGTTGTCAGGATATCCGTCAATAAGGCGTATTCTTCGGGTGTTAGGGTCTCGGCCCGCCGGCGGGGATCGATGCCCGACGCCGCCAGACGGTTGTGCAGATCCTCTTCGGACAGGTCCAGCCAGCCGGTCTGCCTCAGATTGTTGAACAGGGTCTTGCGCCGGTGGGCGAAGGCGGCCTTGACCACGGGGAGAAAAGATGTTTCGCGACGCATCGGACACTTTGGGCGGCTTCTCATCCGGAACGTCAGCACGGTGGATCGAATCCGGGGAGGCGGGAAAAAACATTCCGGGGGGACCTCGATCTCCGGTTGCATTTCCGCGTACATGTCCATCACGACGGAAAGAATCCCGTAGGCCTTTGTGCCCGGAGGCGCCAGCAGACGATCCGCCACTTCCTTCTGAAACATCAGGATCATTTCGGCGATCAGACGTTTCTGCGCGAGCATCATGAACAGGATCGGGCTGGACAGGTGATAGGGGATGTTGCCGACGATCTTGACCTTTTCAGATCCCCCGCCGGTTCCGATCAGACTTGGCAAGTCGCAGCGGAGGATGTCGGCCGCGACGATCTCGACATTCCGGAAGGCCCCGAGGCGACGTTCGAGCACCCGCACAAGCGCCGGATCGATCTCCACGGCCACCACCCGCCCGGCCTGGCGGGCGATCGCCTCCGTCATCAACCCCACCCCGGCCCCGATTTCGATCACGGTCTCCCCCGCTCCGATCCGGGCCTTCTGGACGATCCCGCGGATGACCCCCTCGTCCCCGAGAAAGCACTGCCCCAGGGATTTTCTCGGTTGAATGCCCTCCTCGCGGAGGATGTCGCGCAGACGCCTCATGGCCTTTGATCGCTTCCGATCCGGGTGAACAGGTAACGGGCGAGGAAAAAGCCCGGAACGGCGAAGAGCGGTGCGAGGAGCAAACCGCCCGCGAGCAGCGGGAGGAGAATCTCCCCGCCCAGCGAAAGTACGGCGTCCAGGGTATAGCTGTCGAGGGCGGGCATCGTTCCCGGCATGCCGAGCAAATACCGGCCGAGTTCGTATTCAGCAACATAGAAGAAGGGGATGGTCAGGGGATTGGAGATCAGCCAGGAGGCGAGATAGGCCGCAGTGATGTTCTGCCTGAACAGGATCCCCAGGGCGATGATGATGGCCGTATGGCAGGGAATGGTCGGCGTGACGCCGACAAAAATCCCCAAGGCGAAACCGAGGGCCAGGGCGCGGGGCTCCCCTCTCAGGCTCAGACACCGCCGATACCAGTCCTTCAGCTTTTCCTGGATGAACATCCGGCCTCCGGACCCGCGTCGAGCGGCCAGCGCGAAACGGCGTTCAAATCGTACCCGTCCGCGCGCCCCTCCCGGAGCAGGTGATCCCCGACGACGGCGATCATCGCGGCATTGTCCGTACAGAGCACCGGCGGGGGGATGAAGGTCTCGATGCCGCGTGAAGACGCGTCCGCGGTGAATCTTTCCCTGAGGCGGCTGTTGGCGGCAACGCCGCCACAGACCACGACGCGTCGCACGCCATGATCCACCGCCGCCTGGAGGGTCTTTTCCACCAGGACATCGCAGATCGCCTCCTGAAAGCTGGCGGCGATGTCGGCCAGGGCCTCGCCTTCAGGGGGGGCGGCGCGCTGCTTCAGATGCATGAGCAGTGCCGTCTTGAGCCCGCTGAAGCTGAAGTCGGGACTTCCTCTCATCGGACGGGGAAAGGCGATTTTGCTGCGGTCCCCGCGCCTGGCCAGCCGATCGACGACAAGTCCTCCGGGATAACCGATATCGAGGAGCTTCGCTGCCTTGTCGAAGGCCTCGCCTGCCGCGTCGTCACGTGTCTGCCCCAGCGCGATGAAACGACCGAAGCGCTCGGCAAGATAAATATGGGTGTGCCCGCCGGAAACGACCAGGGCCACAAAGGGAAATTCCGGCGGCCGATCCAGGAAGACAGCGGCGAGATGACCTTCCAGATGGTTGACCCCGACCAGGGGAATCCGGAGGGCGAACGCCAGGGCCTTAGCCGCCGACACGCCCACGAGCAGCGAGCCCACCAAACCCGGCCCACGGGTCACGGCGATGCCTTCGATCTCGGCCAGGGTCACCCCTCCGGCTTCGAGGGCCTCGCCGATCACCGGCAGGATGGCCTCGATGTGCTTCCGAGAAGCGATCTCCGGCACGACGCCCCCGTACAGGCGGTGCACGTCGATCTGAGACGCGATGACGTTGGAGAGCATGTCCCTGCCGTCACGCACAATGGCGGCCGCGGTCTCGTCGCAGGAGGATTCTATGCCCAAAACGAGCATGGCGCTCTTCCCCGTTGGTTTTTCTTTTTACAATTCCGGTGAATGCGTATATAGGAATCGCCGGGCTTTGTAAACTCCGTTTTCTGCGCCCTTCCCGTGCGCGACGCTCACGTCCGGACGGAAAGACCAATGGAAAGCAACCGGCGGCACCTCGACGGAACGACGATGGAAATATCAACGGACTTTCTTGTGATCGGCAGCGGTATCGCCGGGCTGAGCTTCGCCATCCGGGCGGCGGATCTCGGCACGGTCGCCATCGTCACCAAGAAGGAACAGTTCGAATCCAGCACCAACTACGCCCAGGGGGGCATCGCCGTCGTCCAGGACGCCGCCGACCGTTTCGAATACCATATCAACGACACCCTCGTCTGTGGCGCAGGTCTGTGCCACGAGGACGTCGCCGCCTTCGTGGTTCGGGAGGGCCCCGAACGTGTTCGGGAGCTGATCGATTGGGGGGTCTCGTTTACGCGTTCGGACAACGCAACCGCAACCGTTTACGACCTGGGTCGTGAGGGCGGCCATTCCATGAGGCGGGTTCTCCATGCCAACGATCTCACCGGGAGGGAGATCGAGCGAGCCCTGATGGCAAAGGCCGGTTCGAAGCGAAATATCCGGATTTTCGAGAACTATTTCGCCATCGATCTGGTCCGCAAATCCAAATTGACCGGGGTCAGGCCCCCGGGGGCGGACCGCTGCCTCGGGGCCTATGTGTTCGATGTGAACCGGCAGCAGGTCCACCGCTTCCGGGCGAAGTTCATCCTCCTCGCGACCGGGGGGGTCGGCAAGGTCTACCTGATCACTACCAACCCGGATATCGCCACCGGGGACGGTGTCGCCATGGCCTACCGGGCGGGCGCGCGGATCGCCAACATGGAGTTCATCCAGTTCCACCCGACCTGCCTGTACCACCCTGACGCCAAGGCCTTTCTGATCAGCGAGGCGGTGCGCGGCGAGGGAGGCATCCTGCGGCTCAAAAACGGCTCGACCTTCATGGAGCGCTACCACCCGTTGAAGAGCCTGGCCCCGCGGGATGTCGTCGCCAAGGCCATCGACACGGAACTGAAGAAATCCGGGGACGAGTACGTTCTTCTCGACATCACCCACCGCGATCGCGATTTTCTGAAGTCGAGGTTTCCCAACATCTACGAAACCTGCCTGGAGTTCGACATCGACATCACCCGGGATCCGATCCCGGTCGTGCCCGCGGCGCATTACCTCTGCGGGGGCGTAGTCGTCAACGCCTACGGGGAAACCAACATCGAGCGCCTGTTCGCCTGCGGGGAAGTCTCCTGCACCGGCCTGCACGGCGCCAACCGCCTAGCGAGCAACTCGCTCCTCGAGGCCATCGTGTACGCCCGCCGCGCGCTGGAGCGCATCGCCTCCGTCTACCGGACCGTGGAGATCGATGCCCTGCCCATTCCACCCTGGGACCCCGGCGGGGCGACGGAAAGCGACGAATCCGTGGTCGTCTCTCACAACTGGGACGAAATCCGCCGCTGCATGTGGAACTATGTCGGCATCGTTCGCTCGGACAAGCGGCTCGAGCGCGCGGAACGGCGCATCGAACTGATCAACCGCGAGATCGACGAATATTACCGGAATTTCATCATTACCCGGGATCTTCTGGAATTGCGCGACATCGCCACGGTTTCCTCTCTGATTGTCCGCTGTGCCCGCATGCGGAAGGAAAGCCGGGGGCTCCACTACAACCTGGATTATCCCGAACGCAACGACGCCGAATGGGTCAAGGACACCGTGATCTGGAAGCCCTGACCGGCCGCCTGGGACGACGGACCGCCGCTCGGCGCAAGCCCGTCCGCTTTGCGGTCCGCCCTTACCAGGCAAGCTCCGCCCGGCCCTTGACGCTGGTCAGGACAAGGCGGAGGGGGATCAGTGCCTCGCCTTCGGCGGGGGGTTGAAATTTGACGCTGTAAAATATTCCGTAATAGGGCCTGACGTAGGGATAGAACGCCAGCGTTGTCGCGGTGAGATCGTCGATGCGCCGGATCTCCCGGGGGGTTGTTTTCCGCCCCTGCCCGTCGACGAGGAAAACGGTCCAGATGGAAAGCGGTCCGTCAAAGTCGTTGTCCGTCTTCTCCGGCGTATAAACGTACAGCTTGAACTCCAGGAAATCCCGGGCGGTGCTTTCCCCCGCCTCTTCCCTCATCCGGATGGACTCCTGCCCCCAGTCGTGGTTCCGCGCGTATTCCTGAACATACGCCTTCCGGAATTCGGGGCTCTGCAGCGTGGCGACGACGCGAATCCGTGTTTCGAACTGGGAATAAACCGTCTGCTCGCGCGTCCAGGCGTTCAGCGCCTGGAAATAGGCCGGCGACAGGTCCCGGTCTGCGGCCATATCGACGTATTCACGGACTTCCCCACAGCCGCAAAACACGACGAGGACGAAAAAAGCCGCCAATCTCCACCGTTTCTTTGGCTTCATGTTCCCTCTCCGAAAACCCGCGCGAAGATGAAATCGACATGACGCAGAAAGTTCTCAATCCGGAAGGCGGCATCGAGATCCGCGGCGGACAGCCGCCCCATCACCTCCGGGTCCCGTTCCAGCAAGACCCGGAAAGGTTGCCCCTCGTGCCAGGATTCCATGGCGTTGCGCTGCACGATGGCATAGGCCGCTTCACGCGTAAACCCCTTCTCGATGAGTTTGAGAAGGACCTTCTGCGAGAAGATGACGCCGCGGGTCATCTCCAGATTCTCACGCATGCGGTCCGGATAGACGACGAGCCGGTCGATCATGCCGGTGAAACGGCCGAGCATGAAATCGAGCAGGATGGTGGCGTCGGGGGCAATGACGCGTTCCACTGAAGAGTGGCTGATGTCGCGTTCGTGCCAGAGCGGAATGTCCTCGAGCGCGGCAATCGCATAGGACCGCATCAGGCGCGCCAGCCCGGAAAGGTTCTCGGACAGCACCGGATTGCGCTTGTGCGGCATGGCGGAGGACCCCTTCTGCCCGGGCGAAAAGTACTCCTCCACCTCCCGCACCTCGGTCCGCTGAAGCAGCCTGACCTCCTGGGCGAACTTGTCGATCGAGGAGGCCGTTATCGCCAGCGCCGCAAAGTACTCCGCATGACGGTCCCGCTGTACGATCTGCGAGGCGACCGATTCGGGTTCGAGGCCCAGTTTTCCCAGCACGTGGGCTTCCACCGCGGGATCGATGAACGAGAAGGTGCCGACGGCCCCGGAGAGCTTTCCCGCGCTGATGACCTCTCGGGCCCGTACGAGACGTTCCCGGTTGCGGCGCGTTTCTGCATACCAGAGGGCCAGTTTGAGCCCGAAGGTGATGGGCT
Source organism: Syntrophaceae bacterium UBA2251 (assembly GCA_002347815.1). Classification (GTDB taxonomy): domain Bacteria; phylum Desulfobacterota; class Syntrophia; order Syntrophales; family UBA2251; genus UBA2251. Next base: position 53,031 of record DDXV01000065.1, on the reverse strand, counting down.
CGGCGTGAATGCCGTGGGAGCGACCGATCATGAGGGTCCGGCGATGGTCCAGGGCCTTTTCCTTCAGGACGGCCAGCAGGGCATCCATATCCTCCAGGAGGAGGTCGGCCGCTTCCTGCATCTGCACGGCAAGCGCGGTGTCCAGGACATCCGAAGACGTCATCCCCATGTGAATGAACCGTCCGTCTTCCCCGACGTGCTCGGTGACGGAGGTCAGAAAGGCAATGACGTCGTGCTTGGTCGTCTTTTCGATCTCGTCGATACGGTCCACATCGAAGGCGGCCCGCTCCCGGATCGTCTTCATCGCGTCGGGGGGGATCTCGCCGCGTTCGGCCAAGGCCTCGCAGGCGAGGAGTTCGACGTCCAGCCATTTCCGGTATCGATTTTCCGGACTCCAGATGGCCGCCATTTTTTCTCGGGTATAGCGGGGGATCATAGACCGCTCCTTTTACATCGCGTCTGGCTTGCACGACTTCATTAGTATGATTTCGTCAATGTCGTCAAGGTCTTTTAGATTGACAAAGGATGTCGATCCCTTTATCGTGACGCAGATCGTTTCGGACGCGGTTCATCGCCCCTTCGAATCCCTCCGGAACCCCCTCTATCCAGCCAGAAGGAGGCACGCCATGCAAACGGGATCTCCGGCGGAGTGGGAACGCAAGATCGTCACGCCGGACTATATTCTCGACAAGATCGACCCGGGGATGAGCATTTTCATCGGCACCGGTGTCGCCGAACCGCGCACGCTCACCAGGCGCCTCATGAGCTCGCGGGCGACCAACCTGACCGATCTCGAGCTGGTCCAGCTCGTGAGCATGGGGGATGTCATCTCCTTCCGGGACGAAAGCAACCAGGACAAGTTCCGCCTGCGCACCTTCTTTTCCGGATGGCTGGCCGGCGAGGCGATCACCTCGGGGGCGGTCGACCTCATCCCCAGCCGCTTCTCGGACATCGGCCGCCTGATCCTGAAAGGCGCCTTGCGCATCGACGTCGTTTTCGTCCAGATCACCCCCCCGGACGCGGCCGGCTACGCCAGCCTGGGCGTCTCGGTGGACGTGGCCAAGATGGCGATGCAGCGCGCCAGCCTCATCGTGGGAGAAATCAACGAAAACATGCCGCGGACCCTCGGCAACACCTTCGTCAACGTCCGTGATTTTCATTACCTCGTCCGCTCCACCGAACCGCTCATTTATTTCCCCCGCTTGCCGTTCGACGACGCGATGGACAAGGTCGCGGCCAATGTGGCCTCCATGATCGAGGACGGCAGCTGCCTGTCCATCTATTCCGGGTCCTTCTTCGAGGCGCTGGGCAAGCACCTCGCGCGCAAGCGCAATCTGGGCGTTCATTCCTACTTCTTCACCGACGTCCTCATGGATCTCGTCGAGTCCGGCGCCGTCAACAACAAGAAAAAAGGCTACTTCCAGGACAAGTGTCTGACGTCCTACGCCCAGGGAACGCCGGAACTTTTCCGCTGGTTGCATGAAAATCCCCTGATCGAATTCCAGGCCATCGACGTCGTCTCCGATCACCTGCGGATCAGTCTCAACGACCGGTTCATGGCCATCCTCCCGGCCAGAAAGATCTCCCTGACCGGCAGCGTGGCCCTCCACGTCGGCAAGGGCAACGTGACGGCCGGTCCGGGCCAGGCGCAGGATTTCTTTTCCGCCGCGGAGCACTCGCGCGGCGGGAAGAAGATCATCGCCCTGCCCAGCCGCAACCTCAAGGGAGACCCGAACATCGTCCTGTCCGTCGAAAATTATCCCAACCAGTTCACCAATTCCGATACGCTAGACCTGATCGTCACCGACTACGGCGTGGCGTCCATGATCGGCCGGACGGTTCGCGAACGCGCCCAGGCCCTGATCGACATCGCGCATCCGGACGACCGTCCCGAACTCATCCGGCAGGCCAAGGGCGCGAATATCCTCTATCCGGATCAGATCTACATCGCCGAATCGGGACACCTCTACCCCGAAGAGGTCGCCTGCACGCATACCTTCCGCGGGGACCTGACCGTCCGGTTCCGGGCGATCAAACCCTCCGACGAAGAAGAGATGCGCCGTCTGTTCTACCGATTCTCCGACAACATGGTCTATTATCGCTATTTCACGTCCATCAAAACGATGCCGCACGGCAAGATGCAGGAGTACGTCAACGTCGATTTTCGCCGGTTCATGGCCATTGTGGGCCTGATCGAGAAGGACGGGCTGGAGCGCATCATCGCCGAGGGCCGATACGTTCGCCATCAGGACCGCCCCTACGCCGACACGGCCTTCATCGTCGACGAGAAGTATCAAGGGCACGGCATCGCGACGTTCCTCCTGGAATTGCTCATTAAGTACGCCCAGGAAAAGGGCATTCAGGGAATCACGGCGGACGTGCTCGCCGACAACAAGCCGATGCTCAAGGTTTACGAAAAGCTCCCCTACCCCATCCGCGCCGTCATGGAGTTCGGCATCTACAACCTGACCATCCCCTTCTCCGAAGAGGCGTAGGCGGAAGGCCGCAGATGTTTCTTGAACAAAGGCCCTTTCAGTGCTACATAGCTCGCGGCCGGGCGAGCGCGCCGGGCCGACCCCGAGACCCCGCATTCCGAAGGTGAACCATGATGAAGAAACTTTTCACCGCCGTCGCGTTTGGCCTGATCCTGTTGATCCCCGGCGCCCTCATCGGGGCCGCGGAGCAGAAATCCATCGCCGTCCTCCCATTCGCCGTCCACAGCGCGGAATCCCTGGACTACATCAAGTTGGGCATCTGGGAGATGCTCGCCTCCCGCCTATCCTCCGATGACCGCCTTGCCGTGGCGAGCCGCGACCAGATTCAGGACGCCCTCAAGAATTTTGCCGGCAAGGATCTTTCCCAGGCCGATGTCTACGAACTCGGCAAGACGATGAAGACAGATTTCGTGGTCTGGGGCAGCATCACGAAGATCGGCAACAGTCTGAGCATCGACGGCAAACTGGTCGATGTCGCCGCCAACAAGTCGCCCGTGGGCATCTTCGTCCAGAGCCAGACCCTGGATGAAGTTATTCCCCGCATCTCCGATTTTGCGCAGCGGATCAATACGCACATCACCGGCGCCGCGCCGGAACCCGCGCCCGCCGCCGTTCCCCCGCCAGAGGCGCCGGCCCGGGTCGCGGCTCCCCCGGCTGCGGGCGACGCCCGTGAGGCGGCCATCATCGCCGGCATGCGCACGAGCAAAAAGGGAACGTTCACCGCGGCGATCAATCCCGATTTCATCAACGCCGCCCAACCCCTCGACCGCCGGGGCTTCTGGATGAGCCCGACTTCCCCGACGGAATTCAGGGGAATGGACATCGGCGACGTCAACGGTGACCGCCTGAACGAAGTGGTCCTCATCGACAACAACAACGTCTACATCCATCAAAAAACGGGTGCCGGCTTCAAGCTCCTGCAGAAGATTTCCGGGAAGCGCTACGACAAGTATCTCGGCGTCGATATCGCGGACATCAATCGCAACGGTGTAAACGAAATCATCGTCACCTGCCTCCGACAGACCCGGCTCGCGTCCTTCGTGATTGAGTTCAGGGAAGGCAAGTTCGCGTCGATCGCCGAAGATCTCCCCTGGTTTCTCCGCGTGGTCGGCACGACCTCCGATTCGACACGCCTGCTGGGGCAGGAGATCTCCCCGGAACATCCCTTCGACACGCCGATCCATCAAATCCTCTGGGAAAACGGCCGATACCGGGAGGGACAGCGGATGAAGATCCCTCAGGGCCTGTCCGTCTACGGCCTGGCCCTCGACGAACTGGGGCTCGGCTCGGATGAAAAGATCATCGCCATCGACGAGTCAGACTACCTGTGCATCTACGAACAGACGACCAAGCCCCTGGTCAAGCTGGCCGTGTTCGGGGGAAGCAAGGAGCGGCTCTTCAAGAGCGACGAGGTGTTCGGCGGCAGCAACGTTTCCATCGACCTGTCTTCCATCCAACCGAGCGCGTATCAGGACGAGGGACGCGAACGATATTTCATCAATCCGCGGATTCTCATCTACGACACCAACGGGGACAAGAAACCGGAAATCATTCTCGTCAAGAACCTTTCCTCAACCGGACGGATCCTCAAGAATGTCAAGTTGTTCACATCGAGCGAGGTCTATGATCTCGAATGGGACGGGCTGGGGTTGATCGAAAACTGGAAGACGCGCAAGATCAACGGCTACGTCGCGGACTACCAGTTCAAGGATATCGACAACGATGGTCAAAGCGAAATCGTTCTGGCCCTGGTCCAGTCCGTCGGCGCCACGATCGGTCAACGCAGCGTGGTCGTGGCCTACAAGATGTCCGCCCAGCCCACGCCGCCCCCGGCGCAGCAATAGGGGGTTGACAGGGCCCGGCCGATCTGTTATAGGTCCACCCGCGCTTGGCGGTGTAGCTCAGCCGGTTAGAGCATACGGCTCATATCCGTAGTGTCCGGGGTTCGATTCCCTGCACCGCCACCAGGACAAAAAGGACTTAGAAAGCCTTCTAAGTCCTTTTTTTGTCTCCAAGCCGGGTCATGGACCCGCATCTCGGAAACCCTCAGGTCCAATGGCGCGGCTTTCACCGCGTTCAGGGATGGGTGATAAGCGAACCCGATCGGAGCGTTCCGGTCCATGTGTAGGAGGGATGGATGGCCGAAAAGGTCTTCACCCCGCGCGACGCCTTGTCGTAGATCCCCTGAAAGCTCCTCCCGTCGGCGCCGACCCGCATCACGAACGGACCGCACCAGTTTCCCTCGGGACCGGCGCCGGTTGCGTCGTCGTTTTCCCACCAAAAACCGTAGATCACCCCCTGGGACACGGCGCCGATCACCTTGCCGCCGGCGTAGTTGTACGTTCCCCAAACGAAGGCGCCGTCCTGGTTGAGCGACAGGATTCCGAAGTTCGTTTCCCAGAGGCTCGCGCCGGACTGCACCACCCCTGCGGCAAAGCCCTGCGTGGCCGCAAAAACGATCGCAACTGCAAGGATCCATCCCCAACGGTGTCTTGGCTTCTTGATTTTTCCTCCCGGATTCCTGCCGATGACGGCCCGGATCGCCCCCGGTGGGGGCGGGCGGCCCGCCCGACGTTTCTGTATGGCCGTGAATATAGAAAAGCGGGACCGGCCTGTCAATGAAATTGTCCCGATGTCTCTTTTCGGGGTCCCCTTCCGTACAAAGCCCGCGCGGGGACGCATAAGAGGATTGACACCCGGGTTGCCGTGTTGTATCGACAGTGCCATGAAACGGAACCGCTTCAGGGACGTGTCCACCCTCATCGCCGAAGATTCCTCCACCCGCAGGATCGATCGCTTCGATCCGGGTCCGGGGATCCGCAACCCCCACCTCCAATCGATCCTCGCCAGCCTGAAACTGCGCGTGCGCGGAGCGAATCCCCTGCTGTCCGCAGCCAGGGAACTCATTCTCGACTCGGGCGGCGGGGTCAGGCTCCAGGGATTCTGGTCACGCCATGATCCGCCCGGCCGGGGGATCGTGGCGATGATCCACGGCTGGGAGGGAAGCGCCGCGTCCGCCTATATGCTGTCTTGCGGCCGGACCCTCTTCCGCCATGGGTTCGACATCTTCCGCCTGAACCTCCGGGACCACGGGGACAGTCATCACTTAAACGAGGACCTCTTTCACGGCGCCCGCATCGACGAGGTGTTCCAGGCCATGATCGCCGTCGCCGCCCTCTCTCCCAAGATGCCCTTTTTCATCGTCGGATTCTCCCTCGGGGGCAATTTCGCCTTGCGCATTGCCCTCCGGGCCGGCAACGGATCCCTGCCGACCCTGCGGAGAATCTTCTCGATCAGTCCGGCCCTCGACCCCTACAAGGCCACCCTGGCCATCGACCGGGGACCGGCCCTGTATCGCCACTATTTCCTCCACAAGTGGAAGCGCTCCCTCCGCAAGAAGCAGGCCCTCTTTCCCCGACGTTACAATTTTTCTGCGCTCCTTTCCCATACAACGCTCATCGGGCTCACGGAAGCCCTGATGTCCCATAACCCGGAGTACGAGAATTACATCGACTATTTCCGCGATTACACCCTCAACGACGCCGTCCTGGCGCCCCTGTCGGTGCCGGTGACCGTGATCACCTCGCAGGATGACCCGGTTGTTCCGGTGGAGGATTTTTACCCGCTCGAAAACACCCTTCGTGCGGAGATCCTCATTCAGCCCTACGGAGGCCATTGCGGATTCATCCAGCTCTACCCTCCGGGATGCTGGTACGAACGGTGGATCGCCGCACGGATGCGGGACGAACTTGAAGAGGCGTTTCGCCTCTCCCGCCGAAACGCGGGGGGTCGTTCCTGATGGACCGAGACCTGCCGGCGGCCAGGGAGCGCTTCGTGAACCGGATCGTCTCACGCCTGGGTCGATGTGAACTCGACTATGCGTTGCTCCCGTTGTCCGGCGACGGGGCCCCCGTGCTCCCGGCCGGCGTTCTCTTTCTCCTCTCCTTCCGGACCGACCCTCTCTCCCGCGGCCCGGACAGCGGCGAATTCTTCCTGCACCTGATCAAACGTTCGGCCACGGTGGCTCAGGGGGGCGATCTCAGCTGTCCCGGGGGCATCCTCGATCCGCGCCGGGACCCGGTGGGACGATGCCTCCTCCCCCGCCTCTTCCCCATCATCCCCCCGGCCGTGAACCGGGAACTGTCCCGCCGGGACGCCGCCACCCGCCGCGCCGTTCTCCTGTTTCTGGCAAACGCTCTCCGGGAGAGCTGGGAAGAGGTTCGTCTGCGCCCCTGGCAGGTCCGATTTCTCGGCGCCCTTCCCCCGTACAGCCTGCTGCTTCTCAAGCGCAGAATCTTTCCCGTCGTCGGCCTGCTCGACGGAACCTGGCGCCCCCGCATCAATACCGAGGTGGAACGGATCGTGGAGATCCCGCTCCTCGCCTTCTTCGATCCGGCCAACTACGCCTGGTTCGATTTTTCCCTGCCCGATCGGATCTCCGACCGCAACGGAATGCCCGCCGAGTTTCCCTGTCTCCTCTATCGCGAAGCGGACGGCCGCCAGGAAGTTCTCTGGGGGGCAACCTTCAACATCACGATGACCTTTCTCAAGATCGTCGCCGATTTCGAGCGTCCCGCCATCGCCCCGGACCGGGTCGTTCGCCGCACCCTCCCCCCCGGATACCTCCAGGGGCGGAACCGATCCTGACCCGGCGGCCCTTTTCCCTTGACAAGGAAGCCGGCAAGCGGATAGCCTTCGGGGGCAGCCCGCATGCCTGCGTCTCTCACCCGCGCCGGCGCGGCGGTCCCATCAATCCGCCATCCTGAGGACGGCTTCACCCCCGTAAGGGATCGTCATGAGCGAAACGGCAGACACCCCGTCGTGCAGTGCCCGGATCACGGAGCGGGCCCGGACTCTTCCCCCGTTCATCGTCATGGATGTCCTCGAGAAGGCCCAGGAAAAGGAAAAGCGGGGTGAAAGCGTCATCCATCTGGAGGTCGGCGAACCGGACTTCGACACGCCGGAGTGTATCATGGAGGCCTGTTTCCGGGCCGTCCGTGAAGGCAAGACGCACTACACGCACAGTCTCGGCCTGCTCGAACTTCGCGAAGCCATCTGCAAACACTACTGGCTGACCTATCGCGTCCGCATCTCCCCGGACCGAGTTATCGTCACCTCCGGCACCTCGCCCGCGATGCTCCTGATCTTTGCCGCCCTGCTCGAAAAGGACGACGATGTCATCATTTCCGACCCCCACTACGCCTGCTACCCGAACTTCATCCGGTTCTTCGACGCCCGTCCCGTCAGCGTCGACGTGTCCGAAGAAGAAGGATTCCAATACACGCCCGCCGGCATCCGCGAAAAGTTGAGCGCGCGCACGCGGGCCATCATGATCAACTCCCCCTCCAACCCGACCGGAAACCTGCTCGGCGCCGACCGGATGGCGGACATCGCCGCGCTAGGCCCCCCCGTGATCTCCGACGAGATTTACCATGGTCTGGTTTATTCCGGAAAGGCCCACTCCATCCTCGAATACACCGATCGCGCCTTCGTCCTGAACGGCTTCTCCAAGTACTACGCCATGACCGGCTGGCGGCTGGGCTATCTGATCGCCCCCCCCGAATTCATCCGGCCCATGCAGAAAATCCAGCAGAACCTCTTCATCTCCGCCAACGCGTTCGTCCAGTGGGCGGGCGTGACGGCGCTGACCTCCTGCGGGCAGTGCATGCGCCAGATGAGAAACACCTATAACGAACGGCGGCAGTACATGCTCGACCGGCTCCGCAGGATGGGGGTCGGCGTCCGCGTCGAACCGACCGGGGCCTTCTATATCCTGGGAAACGTCAAGGCCTTCAGTCGCGACTCCTACCGTCTGGCCTTCGACATCCTGGACAAGGCCGGTGTCGCGGTGACCCCCGGCATCGACTTCGGGCAGAGCGCGGAAGGGTACCTCCGCTTCTCCTATGCCAACTCCCTGGACAACATCACGGAAGGGATGAACCGCCTTGAGCGCTACCTCAAGAACCACGGGCCTGCGAGCCCTTGACGCCCGTCCCTGCCGCGCGGTCGTTTTCGACTTCGACGGAACCCTGGCCAGATTGAACATCGACTTCGTCGCCATGCGGTCCGACGTCCTGAAACTGACGGCCCAGTACGGACTCGCCGCGGAAACCGTTTGCGACCTCCCTGCGCTGGAGCTGATCGACCGGGCACGGGCGACGCTCGCGGCGGTGGAACCGTCTCGCGCGGAGGCCTATCGCGCCGCGGCCCATACCCGCATCATGGAGATCGAGCTCGCCGCCGCACGCGCGGGGGAGCTTTTCGGAGGCACGCGCGAGCTTCTGGTCGCGCTCCGGAAACGCCGGATCGGGACTGCGATCATCACCCGCAATTGCCTGCGTGCGGTGCGGACGGTCTTTCCGGATCTCGACCAGTTCGTGGATGCCGCCATCAGCCGGGAGATGACGCCGCGCGTCAAGCCTCATCCGGACCACCTCCGCACGGCGCTCGCCGTTCTGTCCGCCCCGCCGGACGGCGCCCTCATGGTGGGGGACCATCCCTTGGACATGCAGGTTGGACGCGAGGTCGGCGCGTTCACCGTCGGCGTCCTCACCGGGTCCGGCAACCGAGAGGGCCTCACCCGGGCCGGGGCGCGGTGCATTCTGGCGTCGGCGTGGGACCTTCTCGACCTCCTCGACCGAGCCGGGCAACCCTGAGCGCCCTTCCCCGACCCGCTCGGCCGGTGTGTCCGCACCGGCTTTTCTATTGACACAAACTCGCCGTTCGTGTTTTATTGAGACGCGGAGCCATTGCGCTGCGCCCATTTTATGTCTCGGAGAATCAAGGACATGTCAAAGGATCAGGGGGTGAATGCACTGGCGAAATGGCAGGACCGCTACCCCGAAAAGTTTGCCGATCTGGACCCCATTTTCAGCCATATCCGTCGGGGCGATCGGATCTTCGTCGCCTCCGGATGCGGCGAGCCCCAATACCTGGTCCAGGCCCTGACGAACTTCGTCGAAACCCACCCGAAGGCCTTCTTCGACGCCGAAATCATCCACGTCTATTCCTTCGGTATCGCCCCCTACACCAACGCGAAATTCAAGCGGAACTTTCGCCACAATTCCTTCTTTATCGGCAACAACACCCGTGACCCGGTGAATGCGGGCGCCGCGGACTACACGCCGATTTCCCTCTCGGACGTTCCGGCCCTGCTCTACCGCGGCCTCATCCGCATCGACGTCGCCCTCGTCCAGACCTCTCCGCCCGACGAACACGGATATATGAGCCTCGGCGTCAGCGTGGACATGGTCAAGGCGGCGACGGAAGTCGCCAAGCTCATCATCGCCCAGGTGAATCATGAAATGCCGCGCATCCACGGCGATGGATTCATCCACATCGATGACGTGAACTTTATTGTGCCCCATGACGAACCGCTTCTCGAGGTGTCGGGAAAAACCCCCTCCGACGTGTCGGACCGCATCGGCAATTTCGTCGCCCGCCTGATCCAGGACGGGGACACGATTCAGGTGGGTTTCGGCAACCTGCCCAACGCCATCATGGCGAACCTCTACGGGAAAAAACACCTGGGCGTGCACACGGAACTCCTGAGCGACGGGCTGGTGGATCTCATCAAGGCGGGCGTCATCGACAATTCGCGCAAGACGCTCGGACGCGGCAAAACGGTGGCGGCCTTTGCGATGGGCAAGCGCGAGACGTACCGGTTTCTCCATGACAACCCCTCCGTCCTCTTCCGGACCATCGACTTCACCAACAACCCCATGAACATCGCCCTGCTCGACAACATCGTGGCCATCAACAGCGCCCTGGAAATCGACCTGACCGGGCAGTCGACGTCCGAATCGATCGGGGGTCGTTTCTACAGCGGCATCGGCGGCCATTACGACTTCATGCGCGGCGCCCATTTTGCGCGCAACGGCAAGACGATCCTGGCCATGAAATCGACGGCCCGCAATGAAACCTACTCCCGCATCGTCCCCGCTCTCAAGGAAGCGGCCGGGATTACGCTGAACCGGGGTGACGCCCATTATGTCATCACCGAATACGGGATCGCGTATCTGCACGGCAAGAACATCCGCGAAAGGTCCATGTCCCTGGTCGCGATCGCCCACCCCAAATTCCGCCCCTGGCTGATCGAAGAGGCGAAGAAGCGCGGCCTGATTTACAAGGATCAGGCCTTCATTCCCGGCAAGCGGGGCGAATATCCCGAGCAACTGGAGACCTACCGGACGACGCGAACGGGCTTGCAGATCTTCATCCGTCCGGTCAAGATCAGCGACGAGCCGAAAATCAAGGATTTCTTCTACTCGCTTTCGGATCGCAGTCTGAACCGGCGCTTCCTGTCCCAGCGCAAGGACATGCCCCACGAACGCTTGCAGGACTTCGTGGTCATCGACCACACCAAGGAGGTCCTGCTGCTGGCCATGACCGGTGATGAGGAAAACGAACTCATCGTCGCCGTCGGCCAGTACGGCGTGGACGAGGCCACGCACTCGGCGGAGGTCGCGTTTGCCGTGCGGGACGACCACCAGAATCGCGGCATCGGCAGTGAACTCCTTTCCTACCTGACCTACCTCGCCAAGCGGGAAGGTCTGCTGGGTTTTACGGCCGAAGTGCTGGTCGACAACAAGCCCATGTTGCATGTGTTCGAAAAGGGCGGCTTCGTCGACATCAAGAAAAAGACGGAAGCGGGCGTCTACGATCTGCATATGGCCTTCCAAGGGTGATCCCCATGTCCGACATCCCTGATGATTGCATCCGGCATCTGTTCGAACCCCGATCCGTCGCCGTGATCGGCGCCTCCCGGGAGCGAGGGAAAATCGGCTCGGCCGTCCTCGCGAACATCGTTTCCGGGGGGTACACCGGACGTATCCTACCGGTCAATCCGGCGGGGGGCGACATCAAAGGCCTGCCCGTCTATCCCCGGGTGGCCGACATCGAGGGCGAGGTGGATCTGGCCATCATCGCCATCACCGGCCAAGCGACGGCCCAGGATTACACCCGGGCCTTCGATGCCGCCCTGCAATGCCCGGAGATCCATTCCGTCCTCGGCGTCTACTGCGAGTCGGCCCTGTTCAGCTCCGAGAACCTGAAGGAAGCGATCGAAGACAACTACCACCGTTTCAAGGCCGCCGGCAAGCCGATCATCTTCTCTCTCTTCGGCGGGGAGAAGACCTCCACCTGCGAAGCATCCGCGCGCCGCAGGGGCATTCCCGTTTCCGACGATGTGTATCCCGCATGCCGTCCTCGAGGGCGTGGAGATCTCGGAGATGGTCTGCCCCGGAACGGAGATGATCGTCGGGGCCCGGATCGACCCGGCGTTCGGACCGATCCTGATGGTGGGCCTGGGCGGCATCTACGTGGAAATGATGAAGGACGTCTCCTTTCGTTCCCTGCCCCTGGAACGCAAGGAGATCCTCGGAATGTTCAAATCGATCCGCTCCTACCCGCTTCTGCTCGGCGTGCGGGGGGAGGAGACGAAAGACATCGACAGCCTGGTCGACACGATGATCAAGCTCGGAGCGATCATCCAGAAGTGCCGGGGCATTTCCGACATCGAAATCAACCCGCTGGTCGTCTACGAACAGGGCTCGGGAACCAGGGCCGTGGACGTCCGGATCATTCTTTCCAAAGGATAGCGAGAGGTGATCTCCATGAACAAACTGGTCGTGGCTTCAATGAGGCAGGGTGCGGGGAAAACCAGCGTCATCATCGGGATGGCAAAGGCGCTGGGAAAGAAGATCGGCTACATGAAGCCCTTCGGCGAACGCCTCCTCTATCGCAAGAAGAGGCTTTGGGACTACGATGCCGCCCTCATCACGAGCCTTTTCAAATTGGAGGAAAACCCCGAAGACATGAGCATCGGGTTTCATCATGCCAAACTCCTGTACATGCTCGATGAGCAGGCGACCCGGGAGAAGCTCGGCGAACTCCTGACCAACATCGGCGAGAACAAGGACCTGGTCTTCATCGAGGGCGGCCGGGACTTGAGCTACGGTGTTTCCGTCCACCTCGATCCGCTCTCCGTCGCCGCGGCGCTGGATGCGGATTGGCTGGTCGTCGTCAGCGGGGACGGGGATCTGGTCCTCGATGACGTGACGTTTCTCAAAAAGCGCCTCGGCCTCCCCGCCGGACGTTTTCGCGGCGTCCTCATCAACAACGTCCCCAACATCGACGATTTTCGGGACACGCATCTTCCGAAGCTCGCTCAGTTGGGAATCCCCATCCTGGGCGTGATCCCGTACGAAAAGCGCCTGACCTACAGAACCGTCGGCTATCTCGCCGATCGCCTCTTCGCCAAGGTCCTGAGCGCGGAGGCGAACCTCAACCGCGTGGCCCGAGACATTTTCATCGGCTCCATGTCCTGCGACGTCGCCGTCCGGAATCCGCTTTTTCACGAACCCGGCAACCTCGTCCTCACGACCGGCGACCGCAGCGACATGCTCCTGGCCGCCCTGGACGCCCATGCCGCAGCCGTGCTCCTGACCAACAACATTCTGCCCGCGCCGCATCTCATTTCCCGCGCCGAGGAACTCGGCATTCCGCTGCTCCTCGTCACCGCGGACACGTACGACGTCGCACGCCAGATCGATGGAATCGAGACCTTGACCACCCGGGACGATCAGGAGAAGATTGCCCTGATCGAGGCGGTCTTCCGAAAGCACGTCGATCTCGCCGCGCTCGATTTCGCCTGAAGGAGGGGCCTGGCCATGGGAATGTCCCCCGCCATCAATCCGGAGGTTTTTCGGGAATACGACGTCCGCGGACTCGTGGGCCGCGATCTCAATCCCGACTTCATTTACGGCCTGGGCCGGGCCATCGCCACCCTGGCGCGGGAGCGCGGGGCGAAGGTCATGACGGCGGGGCGGGACTGCCGCCTCAGTTCAGCAGACTATCAGGCCGCCGTCGTGCGCGGCCTGATCGACGGCGGCCTGACGGTGCTGGATATCGGCCTGTGCGCCACGCCGATGCTGTACTTCTCCATCCGCCATCTCGGCACAGACGGCGGGGTCATGGTCACCGGAAGCCATAATCCTCCGGATTTCAACGGCTTCAAGATCTGCGTCGGCCCGGACACCATTTTCGGCAGCGACATCCAGCGCCTCCGCACCCTCATGGAAGGCGGGCGATACGCCGCGGGGGCGGGCCGGGCCGAAACGGCCGACATTCGTCAGGCCTATGAAGACCACCTGTTCGGGAACGTCGAAATCGCTCCGGGACTCTCCGTGGTCGTGGACGGCGGCAACGGGGTCGGCGGCCTGTTCGCCCTGCCGCTGCTTCGCCGTCTCGGCTGCCGGATCGAGGACATCTACTGCGATCCCGACGGGCGCTTTCCGAATCATTTCCCCGATCCGACCGTGCTCGAAAACCTTCAGGAGCTCATCGCACGCGTCAACGCGAGCGGCGCAGACGCCGGAATCGCCTATGACGGCGACGCCGACCGCTTGGGCGTGATTACCGACCAGGGGAAGATCCTCTGGGGGGACGAGCTTCTCCTCCTGTTTTCACGCTTCATTCTCGACAAGAATCCCGGGGCGGCCATCATCGGCGAGGTGAAGTGCTCCCAGAAGCTCTATGACGACATCGAGCGCCACGGCGGCCGCGCGATCATGTGGAAGGCGGGACACTCCCTGATCAAGGAGAAAATGAAGGAGGAAAACGCCCTTCTGGCCGGCGAGATGAGCGGGCACCTGTTCTTCGCCGACCGCTATTTCGGTTTCGACGACGCCATCTACGCCTCCCTGCGCCTGCTGGAGATCCTCTCCAAAACCGGCCGGCGCCTGAGCGATCTTCTGGCCGACGTCCCCAAAACCTTCGTCACGCCCGAAATCCGGATCGACTGCCCGGACGACCGAAAGTTTCAGGTCGTCGAGGCCGTCAAGGAGCGGTTTCGAAAAGACTATCCCATCATCGACGTGGACGGCGTCCGCATCCCGTTCGCCGACGGCTGGGGTCTGATCCGCGCCTCCAACACGCAGCCGGTCCTCGTCCTGCGCTTCGAGGCCGAGACCGAGGCACGCCTGGCCGCCATCCGCCAACTGATTGAAGGCACGCTCCAGGAAATCATGAGCGCCTGAAGCGGAATCCTATCCGAACAACCCGCCGAAGGCGGCGGCAAAGAGGATCGCGGGGAGCAGGTTGCCCACCTGAAGCCGGGCGATTCCCGTGATGTTGAAGCCGATCGCGAGGATGAGGGCCCCGCCGGATGCCCGGATCGCATCTATGACGGGCGGCGTCATGAGCGGTTCGACCGAAGACGCCGCCATTCATCTCACGCTGCGCCTCCGTGCCGCATAACACCCTCCCGCGCGTGGGGGGTCTCTGCCCGGCGATGCCTCCCAGGCTCGGAAAACCGGGCCGGACGGGCGGATCGACCCGCCACTCCGAAAGGTACTGGTCGGGGCGGGGTGATTTGAACACCCGACATCCTGCTCCCAAAGCAGGCGCGCTACCAGGCTGCGCTACGCCCCGTCATTTTATTCCATGCGCACCGCGGACCGCCTCCAGGTGGCGCTTCAGCTTCCGGATCGCCCGTGCGCGGTGGCTCCGCCGGTTCTTCTCCTCCGGGGACAGTTCGGCGACGGTCTTCCCCGCCTCGTCGAGATAAAAGACGGGATCGTAGCCGAACCCCCTGCGCCCCCGCATGGCTTCGCTGATTCGCCCTTCCCATCGCCCCTCGAAGGCTTGATGGCGTCCGTCGGGATAACAGAGGACCAAAACACAGCGGAAGGCCGCCATCCGTCTTTCCGGGGGCACGCCCTCCAGGTCCCGGAGCAGTTTCTCCATGTTGCTGAGGTCGTCCGCCCCGGGCCCGGCATAACGGGCCGAATGGACGCCCGGCGCACCCCGCAGCACCTCCACCTCCAGCCCCGAATCGTCGGCCAGGGCCGGGCAGTTCGCGTACTCGGCGATGGTTCGCGCCTTCTTCAGGGCATTGGCGTAGAAGGTTTCGCCGTCCTCGACCACCTCCGGCGGTTGGTCGATGTCCGCCAGGGAGACGAATTCGATTTCCAGCCCGTCAAGAAGATCCCGGATTTCCCTGAGCTTTCCCTGGTTCCGCGAGGCGAGGACGATCTTCATCGGAAATATTCGGAGAGGGCGACGGACAGGGCCCGGGCGATCGCTTTCTGCGTGGCGGGGTCGAGAAGCCTGTTCCTATCTTCCGGGTGGGTGGCAAAACCGACCTCCACCACCACCGCGGGGACCGTCAGGCCTTCGAGCAGGGGAATCGGGGCCTCCCGCAGCCCCCGGCCCTTCCGCGGGAAAACCCGCTCCAGATGGCGGGCGGCCACCTGCGCAAAACGGATGCCCTCATTCAGGTGGGCCTGCTTCGCCGTGACGCGGGCAGCGGCCTGCGGCGCCTGACCGTCGGGCACGGTCGCTCCGAACCCGGGAAAAATGAGCTCATAGCCGGAGGCTTTCTTGCCGAAACCCGCGTTCACGTGAAGGCTGATCAGGAGCTGGGGCTTGAGCCGGGCGGCCAGGGCGGCGCGCTCCCGCAGGGGAATCCGGCGATCCTCCGTCCGCGTCAGTTGCACGGCGATCCTCCCTGACTCGATCAGGTCCTTCTGCACCATCCGGGCGATCGCGAATGTCACGTCCTTTTCGTACACCGCATCGGACAGACGGACGCCCCGCTCGCTTCCGCCGTGAGCCGGATCGATCAGGACGAGCGGCGCCGCCCAGCACGGCCGCCACGCGGCTGACGCGACCAGGACCAGCATGGTCGCCACAACGAGGCAGAACCGGGCTTTATCCGGCGGATGTCGCATTCCTTCCCCTCTTTGCATGCAATAACGTCTCCTCAATGTCGGCAACGCCGTTGGCTTATTACCGCAAATGCCCGCCGGCGTCAACACGGTTTGTCGCTCAGACCCCGCGGACCCGCTCGGCGGACAGGACTTCGGTGATCTTTTTCAGCGCGGCCACGACCTGGTTAAACTGCTGCAGATCGTTCACGTCCATCCGAAAGGTGCAGACGGCCTGCATTTCCGTGGAGTGTGTTTCCACTTCGGCCTGGCTGATGTTGACATCCATACCGGCGATCACGGAGCTGATCTCGGCCAGGATGCCCTTCTTGTCCTGGCAGACGACGCGCAGCGACACCGGATAGGTGTGCTTCTCCCGGATGCTCCACGTCACCTCCACCAGACGCTCGGTGTCCATATCCCGGAAGTTGGGGCAATTGGCCGTATGAACGGTGATGCCGCGTCCGCGGGAGATGTAGCCGATGATCTCGTCGCCGGGGATGGGGTTGCAGCACTTGGCAAAGCGCACCATCACGTCTTCCACCCCCGTGAGCGAAATCCCGAAATCCTCGTGGCCCGGCGCCTTGCGCCTGACCTTTTCCGGAACGGCCTCCTCTCCCTTGAGGTCCTCGTCCGGCAGGAACAGGTTGACCACATGGCGGGGTGAGATCCGACCGTAACCGACGATGGCCAGCAGGTCCTCCAGGGAGTTCAGCGAGTGCTCCTCGTAGATTTTCTTCAATTCGTCGCTCTTGGCGATCTGGCTGAACTTGAGGTGGTGCTTTCGGAATTCCTTCTCCAGGAGGTCCCGGCCCAGGGTGACGCTCTTTTTGCGCTCCTCGGTCTTGATCCACGCCCGGATCTTGGAGATGGCGCGCGAGGTCACGGTGTACTTCAGCCAGTCCTTGCTCGGGTGGTGGCCGCTCTGGGTAATGATTTCGACCGTATCGCCGTTCTGGAGCTGGTACTTGAGGGGAACGATGCTGCGGTTCACCTTCGCCCCGATGCATTGATGCCCCACGTCCGTATGGATGCTGTACGCGAAGTCGATCGGCGTCGCCCCCTTCGGAAAGGAGCGGACATCGCCACCCGGGGTGAAGACGTAGACCTCGTCGGGGAACAGGGCGAGCTTCAGATTGGACATGAACTCGCGGGGGTCCTTGAGCTCCTGCTGAACCTCGAGGAGTTCCCGCAGCTTGCGGACCTGCTGATCGTCGTCCTTCCCCCCCGGAGACCGTCCCTCCTTGTACCGCCAGTGCGCCGCGATCCCCTCCTCCGCCCATTCGTGCATCTCGCGCGTCCGGATCTGGACCTCGACCCGTTCCCCGTAGGGGCCGATGACGGTGGTATGGAGGGAGCGGTAATTGTTCGCCTTCGGCATGGCGATGTAATCCTTGAAGCGGCCGGGCACGGGCTTCCAGAGGGCGTGGACGACGCTCAGGGCCTCGTAGCACTCCTTCTCCCGGTTCGCATCGAGAATCATCCGGAAGGCAATGAGGTCGTAAACTTCGTCAAAATCGATGTGCTGCTCCTCCATCTTCTTGTAGATGCTGTAGAAATGCTTCGCCCTCCCTTCCACCCCGCCCATCAGGCCGAAGCGTTCCATCTCCTGGTAGAGGACGTTCTTGACCTGTTCGGTGTATTGGTTCCGCTCGTCCTTCTTCATGGCGACGCGCCTCGCGATCTCTTCATAGGCCATGGGGTGGAGATAGGCGAAGGAGAGGTCCTCCAGTTCCACCTTCATCCAGTTGATGCCGAGGCGATTGGCGAGCGGGGCGTAGAGGTCGAGGGTTTCCTTGGCGATGTAACGCTGCTTTTCGGGCGTCTGGAACTGCAGGGTGCGCATGTTGTGGATCCGGTCGGCCAGGCGGACGACCAGGATCCGGATATCCGCAGACATGGCCAGCATCATCTTGCGGAAGTTCTCGGCCTGTCGCTCTTCCTGGCTGCCGAAGGTGATCTTGCTGATCTTGGTCAGGCCGCTGACGAGAAAGGCGACTTCCTCGCCGAAGTTCTCCTCGATCTGCTTCGGCGTGGCCAGGGTGTCTTCGACCGTATCGTGCAACAGGCCCGTGATCAGCGTGGAGGCGTCCATCCGCATGTCGACCAGCATGCCCGCCACTTCCATGGGATGCGTCAGGTAGGGTTCACCGGACAGCCGTACCTGCCCCTGATGGACGGAGGCCGAGAAAACGTAGGCCTTCTCGATCATCTCGAGCTCCGCCGGCGCAAGGTACGCCTGGGCCTTGTCAAGGATGTCGGTGATGCGCAGCATGGTTCACGGTCCGCCTTCCGGCCGGTCTATCCGCCGATCCGCTCCAACTCGGCACGGATCAGGTCACTCACCCCGTCCGCCGCCTCGCCGAGCGGAAGCGTCCGGACCTCGCCCGTCCGGCGGATGCGGAGTTCGACGCGGCCTTCCGCCAGTTTCTTCGGTCCGACCGTGACCCGGAGCGGTATCCCGATGAGGTCGGCATCCTTGAACTTGACCCCCGCCCGCTCGTCCCGATCGTCGAGGAGGACCTCCACCCCCCGGTCCGACAGTGCCCGATAGAGGGATTCCGCCGCGCGGGAGAGGGTTTCCTCGTTGCTGTTCACCGGTGTGATGATAACCGCGTAAGGGGCAAGCGTCATGGGCCAGACGATCCCCTGATCGTCGTGGCTCTGTTCGATGGCGGCGGCGACGGTACGGCCGATGCCGATCCCGTAGCACCCCATGACCATCGTCTGTTCCTTGCCCGCCGCGTCGAGATAGACGGCCCGCATGGCCCGGCTGTATTTGGTGCCGAGCTTGAACACATGCCCCACTTCGATGCCGCGGGCCATCCGGACGGGAGCGGCGCAGCGCGGACAGGGATCGCCCGCGCGGACGACCCGCAAGTCGGCATAGGCCGAAACGGAGAAATCCCGTTCCGGACTCGCGTTTTTCAGGTGGTAGTCCTCCCGGTTCGCCCCCATCACGCAGGAGGTCATGTTGATCAGCGAATAATCCGCGATCACGCGCGCCCGGATCCCGACCGCGCCTGCAAACCCCCGCGGCGAACCGGTCACGTCGAGGATCATGTCGTCCATCGCCAATTCCAGTTCGTCGCAGCCCAGGACGTTCTTCACCTTGATCTCATTGACCTCGTGATCCCCACGGATGAGGATCGCCACGGGCTTGCCGTCGGCGCTGAAGATGAGGGTCTTCACGACCTCCTGGGGAGTCACCGCCAGAAAGGCGCAGACCTCCTCGATGGTCCGCACGCCGGGGGTGTGAACCTCCTCGAGGGGCAACCGGGCTCCGGCGTCGGAGGGTGTTTTCTCCGGCGGGGCGATCTCGGCCTTCTCGAGATTGGCGGCATAGTCGCAGGCGGTGCAGAAGACGACGGCATCCTCGCCTGAATCGGCCATCACCATGAATTCATGCGAGTAGCTTCCTCCAATGCTTCCCGAATCCGCCTCCACGGCCCGGAAGTCGAGCCCGCAGCGGCGGAAGATGCGGCCGTACGCCTCGAACATCTTCCGATAGCTCGCCTCCGCACCGGCCTCGTCGGCGTCGAAGCTGTAGGCGTCCTTCATGCCGAACTCGCGGCAGCGCATGACGCCGAAGCGCGGCCGGATCTCGTCACGGAACTTCGTCTGGATCTGATAGAGGTTCCGGGGAAGCTGGCGGTAGGTCTTGATCTCGTTGCGGACCAGATCCGTGATGACCTCCTCATGGGTGGGTCCGAGGCAATACTCCCGCTCGTGGCGATCCCGAAAGCGGAGCAGCTCCCGGCCGTAATGGACCCACCGCCCCGATTCCCGCCAGAGCTCCGCCGGCTGGACCATCGGCATGAAGAGTTCCTGGGCGCCGGCCCGGTTCATCTCCTCGCGCACGATCTGCTCCACCTTGCGGATCACCCGGTACCCCAGGGGAAGGTAGGAATAGATGCCGCTGGTCAGCTTCCGGATCATCCCGGCCCGGATCATGAGCTGATGGCTCGCCAGCTCGGCGTCGGACGGCACCTCCCGTCCGGTCGGCAGAAACAACTCCGAATAACGCATTGAACCTCCTTGTCTCAAGCGCAGCCCCGTGAGGCGAGCGCATCGATTTCCGTCAACAGGACCGCGACGAATTCCGCCTCCGGGACCTTGCGGATCACCTTCCCCTTCCGGAAGAGAAACCCGAATCCCCGCCCGCCGGCGATTCCGACATCGGCCTCCGCCGCCTCGCCGGGACCGTTCACGACGCAGCCCATCAGGGCGACCTTCAGGGGGGTGGTGCAACCGGCGAGGGCCTTCTCCATCCGCGTCGACAACGTCATGAGATCGATCTCGCAGCGCCCGCACGTCGGGCAGGAGATGATCTCCACGCCGCGTCGCCGGATGCCGAGCGCCCGCAGAATGCCGTAGGCGATCGGCATTTCGCGGACCGGATCGCCGGTCGCCGAGACGCGAATCGTGTCGCCGATGCCCTCCGCGAGCAGCATGCCGATGCCGAGGGACGACTTGACGGCGGCCTGCACCTCCGTTCCGGCCTCCGTCACCCCGAGATGAAGGGGACAGTCGCTCCGTGCGGACATCTCGCGATAGGCCGCGAGGGTGGTCAGGACATCCGAAGATTTCAGGGAGACCTTGATGGCGTCGAAGCCCGCTTGACGAAGGACATCGATGTGGCGGAGGGCGCTTTCCACTAAGGCGGACGCATGCGGTCCGCCGTGTTTGGACAGAAGATCCTTTTCGAGCGATCCCGCATTGATGCCGATGCGGATCGGAATGCCCGCCTCCCCGGCCGCTTTCGCAATCCGGCGGATTTTATCCCGCGCCAGGTTGCCCGGGTTGATCCGGATCGCATCGACTCCCTGGTGGATGGCCGCGAGGGCAAGCCCATGCTGGAAATGGATATCGGCGATCAGCGGAAGCCGGCCGGCCTTCCGGATCGCCCGAAGCGCCTGTGCGGCCTCCTCATCCGGCACGGCGACCCGGACGATTTCGCAACCGGCGCGTGCCAGGCGGCGGACCTGGCGAACCGTTTTCCGGACGTCGCGCGTGTCGGTATTCGTCATGGACTGGACGACGACCGGCGCTCCGCCCCCCACCTGAACACCGCCGATGAAAACCGGCTGGGTATGTTTTCTTCTCATCGATGGATTCAACCTAAGACCGCGTCATCGGGCCACCCGGGTTTTGCCGTAACCTATCACGAAAAACCGGCCCCGATCAATGTCTAAATGCGCGGGTTTGCCGTAAGCGCCCTGATGAAGAGCGCTTCGTCCCGCCGGGACAAAGGATCCCGCGGGCGCGCCTGGGAGATGTTTCCTGAGAAAAAAGGGGGGGGGTGTTCAGCGACCCCGCCAGCAATAGAGGCACAGCTCCGTTTCCGGCAGGCCGATGGCCGCGATCATGTCTTCGATCGGCAGGTATTTCAGCGATGTCACGTTGAGATCCCGGCGAATCCACTCGACCATGCTCCGGTATTCCTCCGACCGCCGGTCGAGGTAGCCCTCCACGTTATCCGTGTCGCGCCCCTCGATGGCCCGGATGGCCCGGCGGCAGGCCAGCTCTCCGAAGGTGCGGGTGGAGGAGGCGAAAATGCAGGGATACATCAGGGGAGGACAGGCGGGCCGAACATGGATTTCCCGGGCGCCGTTGTCCCAGAGCTTCGTAATCGTGAAATTCTTCAGCTGCGTCCCCCGAACGATGGAATCGTCGCAGACGATCATCCGGCTCCCCTGGATGACCTCCCGGACGGCGCTGAGTTTCATCGTCGCCACGAGATCCCGGATGTCCTGTGAGGGCGGGGTGTAGCTCCGGCCGTAGCCGGGCGTGTACTTTACGAGGGGTCGCCGGAAGGGAATCCCGGATTCCATGGCATAGCCGATGGCGTGTCCCACGCCTGAGTCGGGAATGCCCGTGACGAAATCCGCTTCCACGTCGTCGTTCCGGGCCATGGCGCGGCCGCAGCGCTCCCGGGCCATCTCCACGCCAATGCCATCGTAGATCGACGCCGGATAGCCGGTATAGATCCAGAGAAAGGCGCAGACCTGCCGCCGTTCCCGGGGGGGGCGGAGAACCTTGAGGCCGTCCGCGGACAGGAAAACGATCTCACCCGGTCCCAGGAAGTGACGCAGCTGATAGCCGAGATTCGGAAACGCGCTCGCCTCGGTTGCCACGACCATTCCGGGCCCGCCGATGCGCTCCCCGATGGTCAGGGGGAAGCGCCCGTACCGGTCCCGGGCGGCGTAAATCCCGTCGGCCGTCATGACGAGCGTACAGATCGAGCCCTCGATGGCCTCCTGCATCCGCACGATCCCATCCGCGATATCGCTCCCCCGGCTGATCAGCTTGGCGACGAGCTCCACCGTATTGATCCCGCCGAGCGTCATTTCACTGAAGGAATCGCACTGATCGAGGAGTCCCGCCATGAGGGCCTTCTTGTTGGAGACCTGCCCCGTGGCCGCAATGGCGAACGTCCCGAATTTCGAGCGGATGATCAGCGGCTGGGGCGCATCGTCGTCGATGGCGCCGATGCCGAGCGTCCCGTCCATCTCCTTGTAGTCGTCGACAAAGCGGGATTTGAACTGCGCCTGACTGATGCTGTGGATCGTATGATAGAAGCCCTTTGCGCCGCAGACGGCGAGCCCGCCGTTTTCCGTCCCCAGATGGGAGTGGTAGTCCGTTCCGTAAAACAGGGTCTTGGAACAGTTGACCGTCTTGACGACCCCGAAAAGTCCGCCCATGATTGCCTCGTTTCAGGAGAGTTGTTTGATGGCCGCCGCGATGCGCTCCAGCCCGGTTTCGATGTTCGCGAGCGAGGTCGCATAGGAAAGCCGGATGCAGGCGTCTTCCCCGAAGGCGATTCCGGGAACGACGGCGCAGTTTGCGGCGTCGAGGAGCCAGGCCGCCACGTCGGCCGACCCGGTCAGGGTCCGGCCGGCATAGGATTTTCCGAAGAGCCGGGCAACGTTCGGGAACACGTAAAACGCCCCCTGGGGGTTGGGACAGCGTACGCCTTCCATGGCATTCAGTCCCGCCACGATGACGTCCCGGCGCCGCTGAAACTCCCCGACCATGGCTGCGACCACGCCCTGGTCGCCGTTCAGGGCCGCGACGGCGGCCTTCTGGGAGATCGAGGTCGGATTCGACGTGTTCTGGCTCTGGATCTTCGTGACGGCGGCGATGACGTCCGCTGGCCCGGCGGCATACCCGATTCGCCATCCGGTCATGGCGTACGCCTTCGAGACGCCGTTGACGACCAGGGTGTGCGCCTTCAGGCGCTCGTCAAGCGCGGCCACATGATGAAACCGGAATCCGTCGTAGACGATTTTTTCGTAGATGTCGTCGGAGATGACCCAAATGTCCCGCTCCCGGACCACGTCCCCCAGGGCGCGCAACTCCTCCTCGCTGTAGGCCGCGCCCGTCGGATTGGACGGACTGTTCAGGATGACGGCCTTCGTGGCCGGAGTGAGGGCCCGCTCCACGTCATGGGGCTGAACCTTATAGCCGTCTTCCTCGCGCGTGGGCAGAATGACCGGGTTCGCCCCGGCGAGGAGCACAATGTCGGGATAGGACACCCAGTACGGGGCGGGAATGATGACGTCGTCCCCCTCTTCGAAGAGGACCTGGGCCAGGTTGTAGAGGGTGTGCTTGGCGCCGCAGGACACCACGATCTGCGAGCGCTCATAGGTGAGGCCCTGGTCTCGCAACAGCTTCGCCGCGACGGCGTCCTTGAGTTCGTCGATTCCACCGACCGGCGTATAGCGGGTGAATCCCTGCTCGATCGCCTCGACCGCCGCGCGGCGGATGTGCTCCGGGGTGTCGAAATCGGGCTCCCCGGCGCCGAAACCGATGATGTCCCGGCCCTGCGACCGCAACGCGTTGGCCTTCATCGTGATGGCCAGGGTCGGCGACGGTTTGATGCGCTGAATTCTGCGTGCAAAGTTCATCCTGCTTGATTCCCGTATTTGTCCAAAAGTTTCTGATAGACGAGGTCCGGAACCAGTCCCTTGACGGAACCGCCGAGACTCGCCGCCTCCTTGATGATGTTGGAGCTCGTGTAGAACCACTTGTAGCCGGTCATGAGGAAGACCGTCTCGATGTCCCGATTGAGCCTGCGGTTGATCAGGGCCATCTGAAATTCGTATTCAAAATCGGACAGGGCGCGCAGTCCCCTCAGGATGACATTCGCGCCGGCGCCCTTGACGTAGTCCACGAGGAGTCCGGAAAAGCTGTCGATGCGCACCCGGCCGTTGCACTTCAGGACCTCCTTGATCAGGTCCATACGCTCCTCCACGGAAAAGAGCGATTTCTTGTTGGGATTGTAGGCGATGAGGACGATCATCTCGTCGAACATCCGCAAGCCCCGTTTGATGATGTCGATGTGGCCGTTGGTGATGGGATCGAAGGAACCTGGATAAACGGCGATCTTTTTCATGGATGGCGGCGGTCTCCTTTCCTAAGAGACTGAAAACAAGGACAGAACGGTGTCTCCATACATCCTGCGATCGACCCGGCGCAGCCGACCCTCTCCGGGATCCGACAGGTCTTCGCGGCGCGAATGCTGGAGGATGAAGCAGCCGCCCTCCCCCAGGACCCCGAGCGTCGCCATCCGCCGCAGGACGAGATCCGCGAAGGCCCGCTCATAGGGCGGATCGGCGAAGACGATGTCGAAGCGATCGCCCCGGACCTCGAGCATCCTGAGGGCGCTCGCCCAGTCCCGGTCCCAGACCGCTCCCGCGGCGGCAAACCCCAGCAGTTCCAGATTTTTCCGGATGGTCGCCGCCAGGCGCCGGTCCCTTTCGACGAAAACCACCCGTTTCGCCCCGCGGCTGATCGCTTCCAGCCCGACACTGCCGGCGCCGGCGAACAGATCCAGAAAATCCCTGCCCATCATGTCGGGGAGAATCTGAAAGAGGGCCTCCTTGACCCGGCCCTCCGTCGGCCGCAGCCGCCCGCGCGGCGGAACGAGGATCCTGCGTTTCCCGGCCGTTCCGCCGATGATTCTCATAGATAATCCCGGATCAGAACCTCCGCGATCTGGACGGCGTTCAGGGCCGCGCCCTTCCGGAGGTTGTCCGACACGACCCACAGGTTGATCCCGTTGGCGATCGATTCGTCCT
This sequence comes from Syntrophaceae bacterium UBA2251, assembly GCA_002347815.1. Taxonomy (GTDB): domain Bacteria; phylum Desulfobacterota; class Syntrophia; order Syntrophales; family UBA2251; genus UBA2251. Next base: position 27,744 of record DDXV01000065.1, on the reverse strand, counting down.
CCCGGATCCGCCCCACCAGCGTCTCGTCCCGCCCGGCCGCATCGATGGCCATGGGATAGCGCCGCTGTCCCGGATCGTCCACCACCCGGACCCCCGGCGCCCGGCTCAGAAGTTCCCGGCACTCCGCGGCGGTGATCTTCCGCTCCGTCTCGATGTTGACCGATTCGGAATGACCGTAAAACACGGGAACGCGCACCGTCGTCGCGGTCACGGCGATGTCCGGATCGCCCATGATCTTCTTCGTTTCCCGGATCATCTTCATCTCTTCTCGGGTATAGCCGTTGTCGAGGAAAACGTCGATCTGCGGCAGACAGTTGAAGGCGATCCGGTGAGGATAGACGTTAACCTCGGCCTCACGCCCGTTGATCAGCGCCCGCGTCTGGGCGGCCAGTTCCTCGATCGCCTTCTTGCCGGTCCCGGAAACGGCCTGATAGGTCGAGACGACGATCCGCTTGATGCGGACGGCGTCGTGGATCGGCTTCAGGGCCACCACCATCTGGATGGTGGAGCAGTTGGGGTTGGCGATGATGCCCCGGTCCTTGTACCGGCCGATCGCCTCGGGATTGACCTCAGGAACGACGAGGGGGACATCCGGCTCCATGCGGAAGGCGTTGGTGTTGTCGATGACGACGCAGCCGGACCGAACCGCGGCCGGGGCAAAGCGCTCGCTGATGCCGCCGCCGGCGGAAAAGAGACCGATGTCGATCCCGGCGAAGGAATCCTCGGTCAAAACGGCGACGGGAATGTCCCGTCCCTGATACGAAAGGCTTTTGCCCAAGGACCGCTCGGAGGCCAGCAGGCGCAACTCCGCTACGGGGAACCGGCGTTCCTCCAGAACCTTGATCATTTCATTGCCGACGGCGCCCGTGGCGCCGACCACGGCGCAATTGTACCGCTTCATTCCTTACTCCCGATCTCAGGATGACGCGATTCCGCGGATCGATCCGCCCCCGCGGCCCGTCATCCCCGATTATTTGCAATCCGTCTTCGTCACTTCGGTCCGGTGCTGCCTCAACCCTTCATAGGCCCGGCGAGTCAGACGAAACAGCCACCAAGCGGGACCGGACAGGCTGTAGCCCAGCGCGAACGTAAAAATCATGATCTGCGGCTCCGCAATGACGATCGCCAAAATGAACACGATCAGCACGAAGGACATGAAGGGCTTGCGGGCGAAGAAATTCAGGTCCTTGAAGCTGTGGTACTTGATGCTGCTGACCATGAAGATGGCGATGGCGACGACGCCGATCAGCACGAGGGGGCTTTCGAATTTCCCCTCCTGCCCCAATTTGTAGAAGATCAGCACGCCGGACGCCACGACGGCGGCCGCGCCGGGGATCGGCAGCCCGTTGAAAACCCGGCTGTCGATGATCCCCGTCTGGATGTTGAACCTCGCCAGGCGCAGGGCGCCGCAGGCCGTAAAGAGGAACGCGGCCAGCCATCCCCATTTCCCGTAAGCAGCCAGGCTCCAGTTGTAGGCCAGCAGCGACGGGGCGACCCCGAAGGCGACGAGATCGGACAGGGAATCGTATTCCGCGCCGAACTTGCTTGTCGTGTTCGTCATGCGCGCGATCCGGCCGTCCAGGGCATCCAGGACCGCCGCCAGAATGATCGCGATGGCCGCCACCTCGAACAGACCCTTCATGGACGCGACCGCGGAATAAAAGCCGCAGAACAGGCTGGCCGTGGTGAAGAGGTTGGGGAGAACGTAAATCCCCTTTTTCATGTTGTCCCTTCTGAAGGGCGATGGATTCTTCATGGCATCCGTCCTATCGGCGTTTGTCCCGCGCGTACCTTGTCCCCGAGCCGGACGAGGACGGTGGCGTCGTCGGGAAGCAAAACTTCGAGGCGCGACCCGAAACGGATGAGACCGAACCGCTCTCCCGCCCGGACCGCCATGCCCTCCTTCAGCCAGCAGACGATCCGCCTGGCCACGATACCGGCAATCTGAACGGTGAGAATCTCCCGGTCGTCCCAGGTTTTGACCAGAACCGCCGTCCGTTCGTTCTGCTCCGACGCCTTGTCCAGATCGGCCGAGAGAAACTTCCCGGGCCGGTAGCGGATGGCGCTCACGGTTCCGTCATAGGGGATCCGGTTCACATGCACGTTGAACACATTCATGAAAATGCTGACTTTCTTCAAGGTCCCGGGAACCAGCTCCTGCCCGTTGACCGTCTCGATGCGAATGACGCGCCCGTCGGCCGGTGAAATCACGAGCTTTCGATCGGCCGGGGTCTGCCGCTCGGGATTCCGGAAAAAGGCGATGACGAACACCGTCACCGCGCCCAGGACGAGGGCCGACGCCCCGCCGCCCATCAGGGCCGCAACGGCCGTGAGCAGGACGAGCGGCAGGATGAAGGGAAGCCCTTCACGAACGATGATCCCGTTTCTTTTCCCCATTCCGCCACCCTTTTCCCGGCAGGACCTTCCCGGCCGGTTTCAGGCCTCCGCTTACCCCAAATCGACGGGTGTTGTCAATCATTCTTCGTGCTTTCCCGCAGGGAGGAATGCCGTCGTTCGGCCTCCGAAACACGGAGGTAGCGGGGAGAAAAACGGACGACATCGAGGGACTCCCCCGCCCGGTAGCGCTCCTCTCCGAGCAGGGCGACCGCGGCGGCCCTGACGTGCCGGTACAGGGGACCCGCAAAGCGAGCCCGGGCGGAACAGCGTGCTGCGAGCGCATCGCGATGGCGTTCCGCGCCGTCGCCGACGAACAGGATCGGTCCGCTCGGCAGGGAGGCGACCAGTTCGTCGAGACCCGCGACCCGCTCGGGCCCGATCCTTTCCCGCCGGCCGTCCTCCCCGTCCCGGTACGTCGCGGCGTAGACCTGTTCCCGCTGGGCGTCGAGCATCGCGCAGAGGACCTCGTCGGGGCCCGTCGGGAGCGGATAGGCCAGTGCGTCGAGCGTCGAGACGCCCACGACCGGCTTGCCCGCGGCCCAGGCGAGTCCCTTGACGGTCCCGGCCGCGATCCGGAGGCCGGTGAACGAACCCGGGCCGAGGGTCAGGGCGAAGAGGTCGATCTCCGCAAGGGCGACGCCGGCATGGCTACAGGCCGCCTCTATGGCCGGAAGCAGGACGAGGGAATGGTTGAGGCCGGCGTGATGGAAGACCTCGTAGCGGATCTGCCCGTCAACCGCCAGGGAGACGCCGGCCGATTTGCCGGCGGTATCGATGGCGAGCGTCCTCATGGCTGCTTCGTGAAGATCCGGGCGAAGTCGTCCAGCAGCTTGATGTGCAGGCGATCGACGTCCATCATGAAAACCCAGATCATGAGCATGATGAGAAGCGCAAAGCCGACCTGCTGGGCGCGTTCCCGCCATTTCAGGCTGGCCGGCCGCCGGACGACCAGTTCGATCAGGTAGAACAGCAGGTGGCCGCCGTCCAGAACCGGAATCGGCAGCAGGTTGAGCACCGCCAGGTTGATGCTCAACAGGGCCATGAACAGGAGGAAAGGGACCATCCCTTCCTTCGCCTGCACCCCGGCGATCTGGGCGATGAGAATCGGTCCGCCCAGGGTCTTGGTGGAGAGGGTTCCGTCGATGAGTTTGACGATGCTGATCACGGTCAGTTTCGTGACCGCCCAGGTCTGTGAAACGCTCGCCGCCAGGGCGTCCACGGGTCCCAGGCGCTTCGTCACCACCTGACCCGATGGACTGATGCCGATCTTGTAGGCGCTCACCTCCTCCCCGAAGAGATTCTTTCCCTTCACGCGCCGCGGGGTGATCTGAACGTCGAAAACCGTTCCGCCCCGGTCGATCCTCAACGCCAGGGGCGCCCCCTTCCCCCTTTCGACCGCGCGCGCGATGTCGTCCCAGTAGGCGACCCTCTGCCCCGCGATGCTGACCAGGGTATCCCCGGCCCTCAGCCCGGCGGCCGTCGCCGCCGATTCGGCCTGAATGCCGCCGATCCGCGCCGTCAGGGCGGGGACGCCGGACAGGTACACGCCGAAGAAAACGACGAGCGCGAGCAGAAGATTGAAAACGGGTCCCGCCAGGACGATGCCCATCCGCCTCCAGACCGTCTGGTTCAGGAAAGACCGCTTCTCGTCTTCCGGGGGGAGCGTCTCGCCTTCCGCCTCGCCGAGCAGTTTCACATAGCCGCCCAGGGGGATCCAGGAAATCAGATATTCCGTTTCGCCGATCTTTTTCCCGACCAGCTTATGGCCGAAACCGAGCGAGAATTTGAGCACGCCGACGCTGAAGGATTTGGCGACGATGAAATGCCCGAATTCGTGGGCGAAAATCAGGACGCCGAGAAGAATGATCAGGGAAATGATGCTGATGCCAAGCACGATGCCGTCCTTTCCTCGCCGCAGACGCGCGGCGGAAGGTTTCACTGTCCCGGGTTCGCCTCGTCGATCCAGGCGGCGGCCGCCTGCCGCGCCCAGATGTCGGCCTCAAGAATCTCGTCGAGGCCGGACCCGTCCGCCGGTCGGTGCTTCGCCATGACCCCGGCGATCAGGCGGGGGATATCCATGAACCCCACGCGCTTTCCGAGAAAGGCGTCCACGGCGACCTCGTTGGCGGCGTTCAGGACCGCCGGCATCGTGCCGCCGGTCAGGCCGGCCTGACGTCCGAGCGCCAGGCAGGGGAATCTCTCCTCGTCCGGCGAGAAGAATTCCAGCGGAGGCGCGGCACTCAGATCGAGTCGCCTCGCGGGCGTCTCCAGGCGTTCCGGGTACGCCATGGCATAGGCGATGGGGATGCGCATATCCGGCACGGCAAGCTGCGCCATGACTGATCCGTCCCGGTATTCGACCAGGGAGTGGACCACGCTCTGCGGGTGGATCAGAACGTCAATGCGGTCCAGATCGCAGTCGAAAAGCCATTTCGCTTCGATCATCTCCAGGCCCTTGTTCATCATCGTCGCGGAATCAACGGTGATCTTGGCCCCCATGGTCCAGTTCGGGTGGCGCAGGGCCTCCTCCGGCGTGACGCCGGCCAGTTCTGCGGACGGCCGCGTGCGGAATGGCCCCCCGGAGGCCGTCAGGAGGATGCGGCGGACGTCCGACGCACGCGCCTCCAGGCACTGGAAAATGGCGCTGTGCTCGCTGTCCACCGGCAGGATGCGGACGCCCTTTTCCCGGGCGAGTCGTGTGACGAGCGCCCCCCCGATGACCAGGCTTTCCTTGTTGGCCAGGGCGAGGGCCTTCCCGGCCGCGAGCGCCGCCAGGGTCGGGCGCAATCCGGCTGCGCCGACCATGGCGGACACGACCAGCTGACAGTCGCTCAGTGCCGCCGCCTGGCCGTAGCCCCGCTCGCCCGTCACGATGTCCGTTGGGGTTCCCCGGCCCAGCGCGACTTTGAGGTCGCGCGCGACCTCATCGTCGAGGACGGCGGCGAGGCGCGGGCGAAATTCCCGGATCTGCTCCGCGAGCAGTCGCCAGTTGCGACCCGCGGCCAGTGCGCCGACGGAAAAGCGTCCGGAATGTTCGGAGACGATCCGGAGGGTGCTGCGACCGATGGAGCCGGTTGAGCCCAGGATGGCGATCGTTTTCATTTCAGCACAAAGAACTGGTAGTAGTAAACGAAGGGGGTGATAAAGAGCAGGCAGTCCAGCCGGTCCAGCACCCCGCCGTGACCCGGCAGGAGGAATCCGGAATCCTTGACCCCGGAGGCTCGCTTGATCGTCGATTCGCACAGATCGCCCAACTGACCGATGACGGCGCCGACGGCGGCGATCACCGCGGCGTGTTCCCAGCCGAGCGTCGGGAAGAAAAACACCCGGTACAGGAGGCACCCGGCGATGCTGCCCAGAACCAGCCCCAGGATCCCCTCCTCGGATTTGCCGGGGCTGATGACGGCCTGGAGCTTCCGGCGTCCCCAGGTGCGCCCCACGTAGTAGGCTGCGATGTCTCCGGCGAACGCGAGGACGATGACGAAGAAGATCCACGCGATTCCCCGCGGAGACTGGCGCAGCAGGATGAAGTGCGCCATGAGGACCGGCACGTAGAGAAGCCCGAAGCCGATCCGGTAAACCGGGTCGAGGTCGAACACCTCCGTTCGAATCGTCAGCAGGTGGAGCAGAAAAACGCAGATCACGCTCAGGGTGATCACGCCGAGGATCAGGGCGGCATCGCCGACGGTGGCCGCGGCCAGAATCAACGCCCCGGCCGCCAGCGCCGTCCCCCGCTGCCGGACCGTCGCCCACGGCAGCGTCATCGCCAGGAATTCATGCAGACCGGCCAGGGCAAACAGGCCGATGACCGCCGCGAAGACCGGCGCCGGGGCGTAGAAGATCACGGCAAAGAGGACGGGGACGGCGACAATGCCCGTGATCCATCGCTGCAGATGCTGCCCCATGCCCATGTCCGTTCCCTCCCGTGGCCGCGGCCGTGTCATGCCCCGCGCAAATCGCGTTTCCCCCGCGCCGGCGCGACCCTTCGACCCCCCGCGCCCCGCTCCGCCGCAGGGTGCGGAGCCCCCCCGAAGATTCACCCCGGCGCACTTCGGGCGTGGATCGGGTCCTGAATCCGCCCCGCTACTCGCGCGGCAACTGTTCGCTCGTCAGCCCGAAGCGTCGCTCCCGGCGCTGGTAGTCGGCGATCGCCTCCAGAAGGTGCTTCCCGCGAAAGTCCGGCCAGAGGACGTCGGTAAAATAGAACTCGGTGTAGGCCATCTGCCAGAGGAGGAAGTTGCTGATCCGGTATTCGCCGCTGGTGCGGATGAGGAGGTCCGGATCCGGAAGGTCCGCGGTGAAGAGAAACCGGGAAAACCGTTCGGGCGTGAGGGCGTCCGGATCGAGGCGTCCGGCTTCGACCTCGCGGACGACCCGCTTCGCGGCCGCCACGATCTCGTCCCTTCCGCCGTAGCTCAGGGCCAGATTCAGGATCATCGAGCGGTTCTTCTCCGTTTTCCTCATGCCGTCCGAGAGCATGGCCCGAACCGGCGCCGTCAGCTTCTGAGTGTCCCCGATGGTGACGAGACGGATGTCGTTCTCGATCATCCGGCCGATCTCGGTCCGGAGGTAGTCCTCGAGCAGGCGCATCAGGGCCTGAACCTCTTCCGGCGGACGCTGCCAGTTTTCCTGGGAAAAGGCGTACAGGGTGAGGCAGCCGATTCCGAGATCGCGGCAGGTTTCCACCGCGACGCGAACGGCCCTCGCCCCGCGTTTGTGGCCGGTAATGCGTCCCAGGGCATGGCGCTGCGCCCAGCGGCCGTTGCCGTCCATGATGATGGCGATATGTCTGGGAAGATGGGCGCGATCAAGACTGACCATCAAGCATTCCTTCCCTGTCCGGTCGGACGGAGACTCCGTATTCTCCGTTCCGGGTTCATGGTGAGGGTGTAGCACAACGGGGGTGGGTTTTCAAGGCGCTGGTGGACGGATTTTCCGGGGATCTTCGGGAGGGCCGTCAGATCTCCATGATTTCCTTTTCCTTGGCCGCGAGCAGGGCGTCGGTTCGTTCGATGGCCTTGTCCGTCCGTTTCTGGACCTCTTCCTGACACGTGTACATCTCGTCTTCGGCGATCTCGTTGTCCTTCTTCAGCGCCTTGAACTGCTCGTTGGCGTCGCGACGGGCGTTGCGCAGTTTGACCTTGCATTCCTCCGCCATCTTCTTGACGTTCTTGACCAGTTCGCGACGCCGCTCCTCGGTGAGGGTGGGGATGGACAGGCGGATGACCTTGCCGTCGTTCGTCGGCATCAACCCCAGATCGGACTTCTGCAGGGCCTTTTCGATGGCGCCGATCGCACTGTTGTCCCACGGGGCGATGACGATCAGCCGGCTTTCGGGAACCGACAGGGTGGCCACCTGATTGAGGGGGGTCGACTGCCCGTAGTAATCGACGCGGATCCCGTCGAGGATCCCCAGAGACGCGCGACCCGTCCGGACCTTGGCGAAAGACCGTTCCAGGGACTGGAGGGCCTTTTCCATGTTCTCCTTCAATTCGTCGTAAACCAGCGCCTTCATGCCTCACTCCTGAACGATCGTTCCGATCTTTTCCCCACAAACGGCCCGCCGGATGCCCCCCGCCTTGAGCAGGTTGAACACCAGAATGGGAAGGCGGTTTTCCCTGCAGAGCGAGATCGCCGTTGCATCCATAACTTTAAGATCCTTCGCCAAGACCTCGTTATAGGTGATTTTTTTGTACATGACCGCCAATGGATTGTGGTTCGGGTCATGGTCATAAACGCCATCCACCTTGGTGGCCTTCATCATGACCTCGGCCTGGATCTCGACTGCGCGGAGCGCGGCGGCCGTGTCCGTCGTGAAGAACGGATTGCCCGTGCCTCCGCCGAAGATGACCACCCGGCCCTTCTCGAGATGGCGGATGGCGCGACGCTGGATGAAGGGTTCGGCCACGGCGCGCATCTCGATGGCCGTCAGGACGCGCGTGGGAACGCCCTGCTTCTCCAGGGCGCTCTGCAGGGCCAGGCTGTTGATGACCGTCGCGAGCATCCCCATGTAGTCGGCGGTCGTCCGGTCCATGCCGCTGGCGCCAGCGCCTCCCCCCCGGAAGATGTTCCCGCCGCCGATGACGACGCCCAGTTGAACGTCCAGGGCGACGGCGGAACGGATCTCCCCGGCGACCAAGGCCACGATCTCCGGATCGATCCCGAAGGCCTGCGCGCCCAGCAGGGCTTCTCCGCTCAGCTTCAGCAGCGCCCGTCGATAAACGGCCTTCCCCTTCGGCATGATCCCCCCCGCCTCCCTTCCCGCGGTCCGGAAGCGCTACTTCAGGTCTTCACCCAGCTGAAATCGGGCAAACCGGCGGACCATGATGTTTTCGCCGGTCTTCGCGATCATGTTGTTGACCAGGGTCTCGACGGTGATATCGTTGTTCTTGATGAATTTCTGCTGGAGGAGGCAGACCTCCTCGTAGTACTTTTTCAGCTTGCCCTCGATGATCCGCTCCCAGATCTTCTCCGGTTTCTTTTCGGCCAGCGCCTGCGAACGGTAGATGTCCTTCTCGCGTTCCATCACCTCGGGCGGGATCTCTTCCGGCTTCAGAAAGAGGGGATTGGAAGCGGCCACGTGCATGGCGATATCCTTGGCCATCTGCTGAAAATCCTCGGTTTTGGCCACAAAATCGGTCTCGCAGTTCACCTCGACCATGACGCCGATCCGACCGCCCATGTGGATGTAGGAGGCCACCACCCCCTCCTTGGCGGCCTTCGAAGACCGCTTGGTCGCCGCCGACATGCCCTTCTTGCGCAGATATTCGATCGCCTTTTCGACGTCACCGGCCGACGCCGTCAGGGCCTCCTTGCAGTCCATCATGCCGGCGCCCGTCTTGGTCCGTAAATCTTTCACCATTGCGGATGTGATGTCCAATTTATGCTACCTCCTCGCGTGTTGCGTTCTTTTCCCCCGTCGGCTGACCGGACACGGCGGCATCGCCGACCGCCTCCACGCTCTCGGGGACATCGTTTTCGCCTTCCTCGTCCGGGACCGCGGCGGTGCGCTCCGACGCCTTGTCGGTCTCCGCCTGGATGCGTTCCTCGAAGCGCTTTTTCCCTTCGAGGACGGCGTCCGCAATGCGGGACGAGAAGAGCTTGATCGCCCGGATGGCGTCATCGTTTCCCGGAATCACGTAATCGATGACGTCGGGGTTGCAGTTCGTATCGACGATGGCCACGATCGGAATCCCCAGTTTGTTCGCCTCCTGCACGGCGATTTCCTCGCGCTTCGGATCCACGATGAACACCCCGGCCGGCCGGCCCTTGATGCGGCGGATCCCCCCCAGCACCTTGTCCAGCTTGTCCTTGTCCTTCTGCCGCATGAGGATTTCCCGCTTTGGAAACGCCTTGATGCTGTCGTCGGCGAACATGGCGTCCAGGGCGTTGAGCCGGTCGATGCTCTTTTTGATGGTCACGAAATTGGTCAGCATGCCGCCCAGCCAGCGCTGGTTGACGTAGGGCATGCCGCAACGCTCGGCCTCCTCGCGGATGGCTTCCTGCGACTGTTTCTTCGTTCCGATGAACAGGATCTCGCCGCCTTCCGCAACGGACTTGACGACGAAATTGTAGGCGACCTGGAACATCTCGACGGTCTGCTGCAGGTCAATGATGTAGATGTTGTTGCGCGCCCCGAAGATATAGGGCTTCATCTTGGGGTTCCACTTGTTCGTCTGGTGCCCGAAATGGACCCCGGCTTCGAGCAAAAGCTTCATGGAAATAATGGCCATACGTGTTCTCCTTTGTCGTGTTTTTTCCTCCATCCCCTTCGCCCGGGCCGGCGACTTTTGCATTCAAAAGCACACACCGTCCCGTCCGGGGATGTGCGAAGTGCCGAGCCTGATAGCATAAAGGTCCGAATTGTGCAAGCAAAAATCTTTTCAGGTGTGGTAGTGGGCGTTCAGGGCGACATAGTCGTGGGTGAGATCCGAGGTCTGCACGATGAAGGAGGCGCGGCCCATGCCGAGATCGAGGCGGATGTGGACGACCGGCCGGCTCATGATGGCGGAAATCCGTTCGGGATCCGGCGCCCGTCCCTTCCCGTCGGCGAACATCAGGACATCCTCGAAGTGGAGGGCCACCCGGTCCGCCGTCAGGGCAATCCCGACGGAGCCGGCGGCGGCGATGATCCGCCCCCAGTTGGGGTCTCCGCCGTAGAACGCGGTCTTCACGAGGTTCGATCGCGCCACCGCGTACGCGATCCGGCGCGCCTCGGCGCGGTTGCGCGCCCCGCTGACGCAGAGATCCACGCGCTTCGTGGCCCCTTCGCCGTCCTCGACCATGGCCCGGGCGAGATGTCCCATGACCTCGGTGAGCATCGCGCCGAATCGGCGTCCGTCGGCGCCTCCGGCGGTGATCGGCCGGTTCGCCGCGACGCCGTTCGCCAGGATCAGGGCCGTGTCGTTCGTGCTTTCGCAGCCGTCGACGCTGATGGCGTTGAAGGTCGACCGCACGGCGCGGCGGAAAAGCCGGTCGAGATCGTCCCGGGGCACGACGGCGTCCGTCAGGATGAAGGCCAGCATCGTCGCCATGTGGGGTTCGATCATCCCGGCCCCCTTGGCGAGCCCGCACACGGCGACGTCCCTGCCCCCGCAGCGCGCCCGGGCAACGGCGAGCTTCGGAAAGCGGTCCGTCGTCAGGATGGCCTCTTCCGCCGCCGGGATGCCCCCGGGGCTCAGGTCGGCGACGAGCCCTGGAAGTCCGGCGAGGATCTTGTCCAGGGGAAGGCGGTGGCCGATCACGCCGGTCGAGGCGACGAGGACCTCGTGTTCTGGGATCGCCAGCCGTAGGGCGAGTTCCCGCGACGTCGCGAGGGCGTCCTTCAAGCCGTCGGGACCGGTGGCGGCGTTGGCATTGCCGCTGTTCGCGAGGATCGCGCGGGCCGTTCCCCGGGCGACGCGTTCGCGGTCGATCTGAACCGGCGCGGCCGGGAACCGGTTCGTCGTGAAAACGCCGGCCGCGACCGCGGGCACGTCCGAGCGGATCAGGGCCAGGTCCGGGCGGCCGTCCGCCTTGATCCCCGCCGCGATGCCGCTCGCGGCAAATCCGGGTACGATATACGTCTGGTTCCGTTCCATCTTCCCCCCGCGTCGCTCTCTCCCGGGTTTACCGGCCGCAACACCGCTTGTATTTTTTTCCGCTGCCGCAGGGGCAGGGATCGTTGCGGCCGATTTTCTTCTCCTCGCGCCTCACCGTCCGAGAGGCCGGCGTGTCTTCGCCTCGGCTCATGATGTAATCCTGCCGCTGGCGCTCCCGCATCTCCTCCACCTCTTCTTCCCGCCGGATCTGCACCATGCAGAGCTTCTGCAGCGTATCCTCCTTGACCCGCCACACCATGTCCATGAACATGTCGTAGCCCTCTTTCTGGTACTCCCGGGTGGGATCCTTCTGGCCGTAGCCCCTCAGCCCGATGCCCTCCTTCAGGTGATCCATGCCCAGGAGGTGGTCCTTCCACTGGGCGTCGATGGCGTTGAGCATGATCATCCGCATCAGGTATTCCATCAGGGGCTTGCCGAACTCCCGCTGCTTGGCCTGGAGCAGATCCATGACGCCGGCGATAATGGTCTCCCCGACCGTGCCCGCGCCGAAGCGATCCCCGGCCCCGGCGGTCAGGTCCAGCTTGAGGCCGAACTGGCGCCAGATCCAGTCCTGAAGCCCCTTCAAGTCCCACGTTTCGTGATGGCGCTTCTCGTCGATGTATTCCGGAAGAGTGTCCCCGATGACCTCGCCGAGCATCGCCTCGATGTCCTTCCAGAGCTCCTCCCCCCGGAGGACCTTCTTCCGCTGTTCGTAAATGACCTGGCGCTGCCGGTTCATGACATCGTCATAGTCCAGCAGATGCTTGCGAATATCGAAGTTCTGCCCCTCGACGCGCTTCTGGGCGTTTTCGATGGCCCGGGAAATGAGCCGGTGCTCGATGGGCTCGCCCTCCTCCATCCCGACGCGGTCCATGATGGACGAGATCCGCTCCGCGCCGAATATCCGGAGCAGGTCGTCCTCGAGCGAGAGGTAAAACCGGGACGACCCCATGTCGCCCTGCCGTCCGGAACGGCCGCGCAACTGGTTGTCGATCCGGCGGCTCTCGTGACGTTCCGTGCCCAGGATGTGGAGGCCGCCGATATCGGCCACGCCCTCGCCGAGCTTGATATCGGTCCCGCGGCCGGCCATGTTCGTGGAGATCGTGACCGCCGACCGCTGCCCGGCCTGGGCGATGATCTCCGCCTCGCGCTCGTGATTTTTTGCGTTCAACACGTGGTGCTTGACCCCCGTACGGGTCAGGTACTTGCTCAGGAGTTCCGATTTCGCGATGGAGATCGTCCCGACCAGAACCGGACGGCCCTCGCGGTTCAGCTCGCGGATCTCTTCGATGACCGCGGTAAACTTTTCCTCCTCGGTCTTGTAAATGACGTCGGTGTGATCCTGGCGGATCATCGGTTTGTTGGTCGGAATGACCAGCACGTCCAGGTTGTAGATCTTCTTGAACTCCGCCGCCTCCGTGTCCGCCGTGCCGGTCATGCCCGCCAGTTTCTCGTACATGCGGAAATAGTTCTGAAACGTGATGGAGGCCAGGGTCTGGTTTTCCCGTTCGACCTTGACATGCTCCTTGGCCTCGAGGGCCTGGTGCAGGCCGTCGCTGTAGCGGCGCCCCGGCATGATCCGGCCGGTGAACTCGTCGACGATGATGACCTGCCCCTCCTTCACGACATAATCCACGTCCCGCTTGAAGAGGGTGTGGGCCTTGAGCGCCTGGTTGACGTGGTGCAGGATCTCCATGTTTCTCGGTTCGTAGAGGTTCTGGACCTTGAGGGCGTTTTCCGTATGGGCGACGCCTTCCTCCGTCAGGGCGACGGTGCGGCTTTTTTCGTCGATCGTGTAGTCCCGGTCCTTCTTAAGGCGGGGAATGACCTGGTTGATCCGGTAGTACTTGTCGGTGGACTCCTCCGAGGGTCCGGAAATGATGAGCGGCGTCCGGGCCTCGTCGATCAGGATGCTGTCCACCTCGTCGACGATGGCGTAGTGAAAGTCCCGCTGGACGTAGTCATCCAGGGTAAATTTCATGTTGTCCCGGAGGTAGTCGAAACCGAACTCGTTGTTCGTGCCGTAGGTGATGTCGGCGTGATAGGCGTTGCGGCGCTCGTCGTCGTCCATGCCGTGGACGACAACCCCGACCGACAATCCCATCATCCGGTAGACCGGCCCCATCCATTCGGCGTCGCGCCGGGCCAGATAGTCGTTCACCGTCACGACGTGGCAGCCTCGGCCCGTCAGGGCGTTCAGATACAGGGGCAGCGTCGCGGCGAGGGTCTTCCCTTCCCCCGTCTTCATCTCCGCGATCTTCCCCTCGTGTAGGGCGATGCCGCCGATGATCTGGACGTCGAACGGCCGCATCTGCAGGGCCCGTCGCGCCGCCTCCCGCGCCGCGGCGAACGCCTCGGCCAGGAGGTCGTCGCAGGAGGCCCCGTTGGCGATCTTTTCCTTGAAGTAGGGGGTTTTGGCGGCCAGCTCGGCGTCGGATAACGCCATGAACGCCGGTTCCAGGTCATTGATCTCTTCGAGCAGAAACCCGAGCCGCTTCAATTCGCGGTCGTTTTTGCTGCCCACGATTTTTCGCAGAATGGCATTGATCATCGATGACTCCACAAAAAAGCCGGTATAGGCTACCGGCTTTCGTCCTTATCACAAACCTGCCTTGATGGGAAGCATCCTCCCGGTCATTCGGACCGGACGAGGAGCAGCGGGTCGCCGACCTCGACGCGATCCCCGGGGGCGACGAGAATCTCGGCCACCCGTCCGCTGATCCCCGCGACGACGTTGTTGAGCATCTTCATCGCCTCGAGGACGATGAGCACCTGTCCCGCGGACACCTCTTCCCCTTCGGCGACGGGAACCTCACTGACCGTTCCGATGATCTGGGAACGGATATCGCCGGTCTTGGCCAGGGCCTCGATTTCCCTGGGGGTGAAGGTAACCTTCTTTTTCACCTGCGCCCCCTCGGCCTCCATCTCCGTGAGGATCTGCTCGGGATGATGGTCGATGACGAGATAGGTGACGGCGTCGCCCGTCTTCGTCCGTCGCTGGGGGCCGATCTCGATCGCGTGGAGGCGGCCGAAGGCGTCGGGAATCTCGAACTTGTCCCCCAGGCCGTACCCGCCCTTCCGGAACCAGATGTCCGGGGAGAGCACCCAGGTCTTTCCGTATTTCGCCTCGAACTTGAAGAAATTGACGGCATCGTTGGGGTGCTGGAGGTAGAGGACCAGTTCGTCGTCCGTCGCGGGGCGGCCGATCCGGTGCTCCAGGACCTTCCGCTCCACGGCGATATCGATGTCCTCGATGCGCTGATAGCCGCCGTCGCGCTCCAGAATCGTCTTCCAGTCCTTCCCGAAAACGGCCTCGTAGATCGAATCCGCCGGACGGTGGAAGGGGAAGTCGCCGTAGCGGCCCAGCATCAGGTTTTTCAGATCGTCGTTGGCGTCCCGGTAGCGCGCCCCCTTCAGGACGTTGTTCACCGCCGTGGTCCAGAGGATCTGCGATCCCGGCGTCACGCTCCACCAGTTTCCCAGTTCGGTGTGCACGAGCGGCAGTTCGCGCTGGAGAATGTGGGGCATCCGATGGAGAAACCCGCCCTTGACGGCCTGTTCGAAGCTCGACCCCGTGGCCCCGCCGGGGAGCTTGTGGATCTGCGCGGTCGGGTCGAAGCCGAGAAACTGGGATTCGAAGTCGCGATAATGCTCCCGCTCCCCGCGGAGGAGGTTGGAGGCGTCGATGACCGCCTGGCGGTTGAGCCCGACCGCCTCGTGGCCTTCATCCCGGAGGATATCGACCGCCGTCAGCAGCGGGGGGGGGCCGTAAAAGCCCGTCAGGGCGTGGTCGCTCGCGTCGATGATCTTCGCCCCGTTTTTCACGGCCGCGACGATCCGGCCCAGATCGGCCCCGTCGGTGTTGTGGCCGTGATAGTGGATGACGAGTTCCGGGTACCGCTCGCGGATGGCGCCCACCAGCGCTCCGATCCGTCGCGGGGTCCCCAGGCCGCCGTGGTTCTTGATGCACAGGAGGATGTCTTCCCCGGTCACCTCCAGGATTTCGCCGACTTTGCGGACGTAGTAGGCGTCCGTGTGCTCCGGCCCCGTGGAGAAACAGATGGACGGCTCCAGGATGGCGCCGGCCTCACGCACCTCCTCGAAAACGGAAACCATGTTCGGGATGTGGTTCAGGAAGTCGAACACGCGCCAGACATGGACCCAGCGGGCAAAACTCCGGACCGTCAGCCGGATCACGTTGTCCGGATAGGGCCGGTAGCCGAAGAGATTGACGCCCCGGCACAGGGTCTGGAACAGCGTGTCGGGCATGTTGGCGGACAGGACTTCCAGCTTCTCGAGCGGGCTCATCTGCTTGCGCAGCATGTCCACATGGACGGACGCGCCGCCGGTGATTTCGAGGGAGAAGAACCCGGCGTCGTTGCGCTGCGGGGCCACGAGGAGCTGCGTATGGGGCATGATCCGGTTCTTGAAGTCGGACTGCGACAGGTCGCGCTCCGTATTGGTCACGTAGTACCCGTCCGCGCGTCGGATCTTGTCGAGGATTTCCCGGACACCCCGGCGGCGAAGATCCTGGGGGGTGATCCGCATGTCCTTGTCTTGCGTCTGCCGCGTCATGGACTCGAACCTCTCAGTAGGCAAATGGGTTGACCTTGCGGGCGTGAATCTCCGCGATGAGTTTGGCCAGCTTGGCCACCTCGCGTTCCTGTTCCGGATACAGGAAAATATCCTGATGGGTGTCGAGGTAGCCGGTATCGAAACACTCCGCCTGAAAATCCGGCTCATCGCAGATGGCGAGGTAGAAGGGCACGGTCGTGGCGGGGCCGACGATCAGGAACCCCTGCAGCGCCCGCTTCAGACGCTGGATCGTCTGCTCCCAGTTGTAGCCCCGGATCGTCATCTTGACCATGAGCGAATCGTACTCCGTCGGCACACGGTAGCCCTGATAGACCACGCCGTCGAGACGCACGCCCGGTCCGCCCGGCGACTGATACACCTCCACCTGCTTGCCCCCCTCGGGCATGAAGTTGTTCTTGGGATCCTCAGCATTGATGCGGACCTGAACGGCCTTGCCCATCAGGTGGATCCGCTCGCGCGGGATGTCGAGGACCTGCCCCTCGGCGATGCGGATCTGCTCCCGGACGATGTCCACGCCCGTCAGCTCCTCGGTAACGGTGTGCTCGACCTGCAGGCGGGTATTCATCTCCATGAACCAGAACGCGTGAGAGTGCGCATCCACGAGAAATTCGACCGTTCCCGCGTTGACATACCCGGCCTGACGGGCCGCCGCGATGGCCGCGGCATACATCGCCTCCAGAACGTCGGCGGGCAGATTTGCGGGCGCGATCTCGAGGAGTTTCTGGTGCCGCCGCTGAATGGAGCAATCCCGCGATCCCAGGTGCATGATGCGGCCGTGCCGGTCGGCCAGGATCTGGATCTCCACGTGCCGGGGCGACTCGACGCATTTCTCCACGTAGATGTTCTCGTCGTTGAAGGCGGACAGCGTTTCCTGGCGCGCCAACGGAAGCTGGACGAGCAGGTCCTTCTCGCTGACGACCTTACGAATGCCGCGCCCCCCGCCTCCGGACGAGGCCTTGAGCATGATGGGGTATCCGTGCTCCAGGCCGAACTTCAGCGCAGCGGCCACGCCGTCTTCTCCGCGCGGCAGATCGCCCGTGCCGGGAATGGTGTCGATACCAGCCTGGGCGGCGATCCGGCGCGCCACGACCTTGTTGCCGAGGTCCCGGATCACCCCGGGCGGCGGCCCGATGAAAATGAGTCCCGCATTTTCACAGGCTTCGGAGAAGTCCGCGTTCTCGGCCAGAAACCCGTATCCGGGGTGAATGGCATCCGCCCCGCTCTTGCGGGCGGCCCAGATGATCCGTTCGATGTCCAGATAATCGCAGCGGGGGCCCTCGCCGATGAGAATCGCGGTGTCGGCGAGCCGGATGTAATAGGCCTCGCTGTCGGGTTTCTCATAAACCACGACGGCCCCCTTGCCGAGTTCCTTGACCGTCCTCAGGATCCGCAGGGCGATTTCCCCCCGGTTCGCAATGAGGATTTTTCTGATGGCCTTTTCTTTCATCGCTCGAGGCTTCCCCCCGTGAGACGTTTCCGATCCCGCCGGCCGATCCGCCGCGGGGGACGCCCCCTGACGCTGTTTCAGGGGTCGGACCTTATACTGGGATCTCATTTTTCTGTCAATGGATATTTGGCGCCTGCCGGGCGCATGCGCCAAAATTGACTTGACTTTATCGGAGCATATGATCTAAGCAGCACCGTTAATTTACCGCCGTCCATGCGCGGATCGGAGGCCGGTCCATAAAACCATTTCCCGGTCGCCGGGGTCCGGCCCGTCGACGATGGCGGGGCAAGACGTGAAAGGAGTCTTCATGGCCAAGTACGAACCGAAATCCCTGAGAAACATCGCCTTCATCGGACACGGCGGGACGGGCAAGACGTCCCTGTGCGAGTCCATTCTTTATGTCGCGGGCAAAACGGATCGCGCCGGGCGTGTGGACGACGGATCTTCCACGATGGATTACGAGCCTGAAGAGCAGCGACGGCACATCTCCATCGGGGCCGCCCTGAATTTCGTGGACTGGGAAAAGCACAAGATCAACCTGATCGACACCCCGGGGGACGCCAACTTCTCCTATGACACCAAGAGCTGCCTCCGGATCGTGGACGCCGCCGTCGTCCTCGTGGACGCGGTAGGCGGCGTCGAATTCCAGACGGAGAAGGTCTGGACGTATGCCGACGAATTCTCGCTGCCCCGTCTGGTGTTCATCAATCGCATGGACCGCGAGCGGGCGGATTTTGCCCAGGCGATGGACAGTCTCAAGAATCGCCTGCGGGTGAAAACCACGCCCGTGTGCCTTCCCATCGGCAAGGAGGATCAGTTCAAGGGAATCGTGGACCTCATTCAGATGAAGGCCCTGCTCTTCGAGGGAGACAAGGGAGCCGTCAAGACGGCCGACATCCCCGCGGACCTGCGGGATGAGGCGGAGCAATACCGGGAGACGATGGTCGAGGACATCGCCGAATCCGACGAGGCCCTCATGGAGAAATACCTGGACGTCGGCACGCTGAGCGCCGAGGAGCTGACGGACGGCCTTCGCAAGGGCGTCTGCGCCGGCAGCGTGATCCCGGTGCTGTGCGGATCGGCGCTGAAGCACATCGGTACCGCGCCCCTGATGAGTCTGATCGCGCAGACCTTCCCCTCCCCCGTGGACCGCGGTCCCGTGACGGGGCTCAAGCCGGGGAGCGATGCGGCCGAGACGCGCGCGCCCGAGGAGGCGGCGACGTTTTCCGCCCTTGTCTTCAAGACGATCGCCGACCCCTACGCGGGCCGGCTCACGCTGTTCCGGGTCTATTCCGGCACGATCAGCTCCGACACGAGCTTCCATAACGCCACCCGCAAGATCAACGAACGTTTCGGCAACCTCTTCTTCCTCGAGGGCAAGGCCCAGAAACCCACCGACGGCGTCGTCGCGGGTGATATCGCCGCCGTGGCGAAGCTCAAGGAAACCGTGACCGGAGACACGCTGTGCACCGACAAGGCGCCCGTCGTCTTCGCGCGTGTGGTACCGCCGCGGCCGGTGATGTCCTTTGCCGTCGAGCCCAAATCCCGCGGGGACGAGGACAAGCTCGTCTCGTCCATCAACCGGCTCATCGAAGAGGATCCGACCCTGACCTTCCACCGGGACGAGCAGACGAAGGAGATGATCCTCTCCGGCATGGGACATATCCACATCGAGGTCACCACGGAGAAGATGAAGCGGAAGTTCGGCGTCGAGGTGAACTTGAAGCTCCCCAAGGTCCCCTACAAGGAGACCATCAAGGGGAAGACCAACATCCAGGGCAAGTACAAGAAGCAGTCCGGCGGTCGCGGACAGTATGGCGACTGTACGCTGGACATCGAGCCCCTGCCCCGGGGCGGCGGATTCGAATTCCTCGACAAGATCGTCGGCGGCGTCATCCCCCAGCAGTACCGGCCGGCCGTGGAAAAGGGCATCGTCGAGGCCATGGAGGAAGGCGTCGTGGCGGGCTATCCGGTCGTGGACGTCCGCGTTTCCCTCGTCTTCGGGAGCTACCATACCGTCGATTCCTCGGAAATGGCCTTCAAGATCGCCGGATCGATGGGCTTCAAAAAGGGCGTTCTGGCCTGCCAGCCGATCCTCCTCGAGCCCATCGTGAACATCGCCATCGAGATCCCCGACGAGTACATGGGCGACGTCATCGGCGATCTCAACAGCCGACGGGGACGGGTTTCCGGCATGGACGCGGAGGGATCCCACCAGGTGATCCGGGGCCAGGTGCCCCTGGCCGAAATCCTGAAATACGCCCCGGACCTGACCTCCATGACGAGCGGCCGCGGGACCTTCACGTACGAGTTCTCCCACTACGAGGAGGTTCCGGCGTTCATCGCGGAGAAGATCATCGCCGAATCCAAGAAGGAAGAGGCCTGATGGACTTCCGGGCCGCGGTCGTCACCCTGAGCGACAAGGGCGCGCGGGGGGAGCGGGAAGACCTGAGCGGGGCGGAATGCGTCCGGATGCTCGAAGGGGTCGGCATCCCCGTCGTCGCCACCCGGATCATCCCCGACGAACGGCGCGAGATCGAACGGACCCTGATCGCCCTGGCCGCCCAAGGGCTCGATCTCGTCGTCACCACGGGCGGCACCGGGGTGAGCCCCCGCGACGTCACCCCCGAGGCAACCCTGGCCGTCATCGACCGGGAGCTTCCCGGCATGGCCGAAGCCATGCGCCAGGCCAGTCTTGCCGTCACGCCGCACGCCATGCTTTCTCGCGCCGTGGCGGGCCTGCGCGGCCAAACCCTGATCATCAACCTGCCGGGCAGCCCCCGGGGCGTTCGGGAGAACCTTGCCGTCGTTCTGCCGGCCCTCCGCCACGCCCTGGAGAAGATCCGGGGCGACGAGAGCGACTGCGCGACCCCCTGAGCCTCTCCCCGGCCTTCTCTCGACCGAATGTTCCCCAGGCAATCGCGTCTCCCGCGCCCCGCCGGCCGGATTCCGGGCAAAAAAAAGGGGAACCGCCCGTCCGGCGGGTCCCCCTCCGATATCGTCCGTTCCGAAGGCCCCTAACGGATCTCGGGCGGCCGGGGTTCGGCGACGACCGGCCGCTCTTCCTTGTCCCGCAGCTCCCGCCTCAGATCGCGGACCGTCTTGTTGAGCTTGTTGATCGTCCGCGTGAGCTGAAAGCGTTCGATCACGCCCATGAACCCCGTAAAGACGACCCCCACCAGGAAGGCCAGGAAGATCAGCATATAGACGGGGATATTCGTATTGAAGAAGTCGTAGTACTTCAGGGGGATGTGCACGGCGTTTTCGAGCGAGAACGTGATGACGAACAGGATGAGCAGGACCACGACAATCGTATAGATGACTCTCATCTTAAACCCTCCCGACAGTACTTTTCGAAATGGGGGCATAGATGCTCCCACGTTTTGCGCAGATCCTCCGGGATCACCCGCACCTCCCCGACGACGCTCATGAAGTTCGTATCTCCGACCCAGCGGGGGACCACGTGGATGTGCAGATGGTCGTCGATCCCCGCCCCGGCGGCCTTCCCGAGATTGATCCCGGCGTTGAAGCCCTCCGGGTGCATCACGTCCGTCAGGACGCGGATGGCCACGTCCATCAGGTCGAACATCTCGCGGCGCTCGTCCGGAGAGAGATCCTCCACCCGGCTGAGATGCCGGTAGGGAATGATCATCAGGTGACCGCTGATATAGGGATAGCGGTTCATCATGACGAAGGCCGTCTCACCCTCCCAGAGGACCAGTTCCTCCCCGCGGACGTCGTCCTTGCAGAAAACGCACCCCGCCTTTTTCTTGCTTTTGATATAGTCCATCCGCCAAGGGGCACTCATGACCTTCATTCCCGACCGTCCTTCAATCCGGGCTGCCTGATTGTTTCCACGACGGGCATTCCCGTCGAATTCCGCTGCCTTCCCCGATGCCAATCGGATGGGATTATAGCGATACCGGAGAAAAAGACAAGCATTATTTCTGAAAGAATCCGCGGGTTGGAAGCCCGGGAATGCTTGCGGGGAGTGACGTGACGGCTTTTGATTTGACAATCCCCGCCCCGGCGGCTAAGATCGCAGGCAAAAAGCGTTTGGCCTCCGCGCACGGAACGCCCCGGGGGGCCGACCGGTCGACGGCTGACGCGCGTCGTTCCGTGGGAAGGATACCGAACATGATCGAAAAGGCCGTTAATCAACTCGCAGAAAAAATCCTCAACCTGGATGAAGCCTCCCTGACCGCCCTCTGGGAAAAGTACAAGGACCGCATGGAGCGGTTCGAGGTCTCCCGGGACTGGGAGCGGTCCGTCATCGTCTTTTTCATCATCAACGCCGTTCGCGCGAAAAACCACATCTTCAACGAGCAGGTCGCGGCCCGGCAGCATCCGACTCCCGACACGCCCGGCCGACGGCGTGGGAAACCCGAACTCATCCGCGTGAAATGAAGGACATGGACCCCATCCGAAGGCGCATGGCGGAGCTGGCGGCGGAGATCGCCCACCACAACCGGCGCTATTATCAGATGGACGATCCGGAGATTTCCGACGCCGCCTACGACGCGCTCATGCGCGAGCTCCAGACGCTGGAGGCGGCGCATCCCGACCTCGCCGCCGCGGATTCCCCCACCCGGCGCGTCGGAGCGCCGCCCCTGGAGAAGTTCGGCGCCGTCCCCCACCGGACCCCGATGCTGAGTCTGGCCAACGCATTCTCCGAGGCGGACATCCAGGCCTTCGGCGAGCGTCTGCACCGCCTGCTCGGCGACGCCCCCCCCCTTCTCCGCTTCATCGTGGAACCGAAGCTCGACGGCGTCGCGATCGGCCTCACGTATGCGGGAGCCGCCCTGACGACGGGCGCGACCCGCGGCGACGGCCTGACCGGCGAAGACGTGACCGCGAACATCCGGACCATCCCGGACATCCCGCTCCGCCTGAACACCGGCGCCGACCGGCCGCTCCCGGAATTTCTGGAGGTCCGGGGCGAGGTGTACCTGGAACGCGCGGCCTTCGAGGGGATGAACCGCCGGCGCCTGCGCGCGGGCGAACCGCCGTTCGCCAATCCCCGCAACGCCGCCGCAGGCTCCTTGCGTCAACTGAACTCGCGGATCACCGCGCGGCGGCCGCTCCGGATGTTCTGTTACGCCGTCGGCGCCGTCGACGGCCTCCCCCCCTTCCGCTCGCACGCCGACGTTCTGGAGGCGCTCCGGGGTTGGGGATTTCCCGTCAATCCCGAAATCCGCGCGGTCCGGGACCTCCCGGGGTGCATCGCGGAATACCGCCGCATCGGCGCCGTCCGGACCTCCCTCCCCTACGAAATCGACGGCGTCGTCATCAAGGTGGACGACCTCGGCCTGCAAGAGCGCCTGGGCGCCGTCTCCCGCAGCCCCCGCTGGGCGATTGCCTGCAAATTCGACGCGCTCCAGGAAACAACGGTCGTCCGGGACATCGTCGTACAGGTCGGCCGTACGGGCGTTCTCACGCCGGTCGCGGTCATGGCGCCGGTCCAGGTCGGCGGCGTCACGGTCGGCCGGGCCACCCTTCACAACGAGGACGACATCCGCCGGAAGGACATCCGGATCGGCGATACGGTCCTCATCCAGCGGGCCGGCGACGTCATTCCCGAAGTGGTGAAGGTCATCGAGAGCCGGCGGACCGGCGCGGAGCGGCCGTTCGTCATGCCCGCGACCTGCCCGGAGTGCGGGTCGGAGGTCGTCCGCCTGCAGGGAGAAGCGGCCCACCGCTGCCTCGGGCTGGCCTGCCCCGCCCAGTTGAAGGAACACATCCGACATTTCGCCTCCCGGGGCGGGATGGACATCGAGGGACTGGGCGAAAAGCTCGTCGGCCAGATGGTGGACGCCCGCCTGATCCGGGACCCCGCGGATCTCTACGCCCTGACGGAGTCGTCTCTTCTGACCCTGGAGCGGATGCAGAAAAAATCCGCCGCCAACCTCCTCGCGGCCTTGAACCGGTCCAAGCACCCACCGCTCGAAAAGCTGATCTTCGCCCTCGGCATCCGTCATGTCGGCGAGCACCTGTCCCGCGTCCTGGCCGGGCACTTCGGTTCCCTGGAGGCCTTGAGTTCCGCGCGCCTGGAAACGCTTCTGGCGATCCGCGACGTGGGCCCGGAGGTAGCCGCCGGCATCGAGCGCTTCTTCGCGCAGTCGGCCAATCGCGACGTCCTTAAGAAACTTCGGGAAGCCGGGGTCACGCCCGGGGTCACCCGTCCGGCGGCGGAGGCCCCCCTCCGGGGGAAGTCCTTCGTCTTCACCGGCGCCCTGTCGCGCATGACGCGCAGCGAGGCCCGCACGCGTGTGGAGGCCCTGGGCGGAACCGTCACGGCATCCGTGACGCAGCAGACGGACTACGTCGTCGCCGGCGCCGATCCCGGCACCAAGATCGACAAGGCCCGTGCCGCGGGCCGGGCGGTCCTGACGGAGGATGAATTTCTGGAATTGATCGCGGCGGGGGACGGTCCGGCATGAGACGGGTGCACATCCTCGTTTCCGGGCGGGTTCAGGGGGTGGCCTTCCGGGCCTGCACCCGCCGGACCGCCCAATCCCTGAATCTGAGCGGCTGGGTGAGAAATCTTCCGGATGGCCGGGTCGAGGCGGTCTTTCAGGGGCGCGACGAAGACGTCGCGGCCATGGTCGACTGGTGCCGCCGGGGTCCCGCGCTCGCTCTCGTCGAGCGCCTCGAAGCCCGCGAAGAACCGCTGGACCGGGGAGAGGACCGCTTCGAGATCCGCTTCTGACCGGTCCCTATCCCCCCTGCGCCTCCCGCAGGGCCTCGCCGAACCCCTCCAGGGCATCCGTGATCGTCCGATCGGCGACACAGTAGGCGATGCGCATATGCCCCGGCCGGCCGAAACCCACGCCGGGGACGACGAGAATGCGCTTGGTCTGCAGGAGACGGACGAAGGCGACATCATCCGCGACGGGCGTCTTCGGAAAGAGGTAGAACGCGCCTTCCGGCCGGGAGACGGAATAGCCCGCGGCGGCCAGACCATCGCAAAGCAGGTCCCGCTTCCTTCGATAGGCCTCGACATCGACCTGCGCGCCTTGCACGCGGGCGATCACCCGCTGCATCAGCGCCGGGGCGTTCACGAACCCGAGGATCCGGTTGCAGAGGATCATCCCGTCCAAGAGTTCCTTCAAGGGCCTGAGTTCCGGGCTCACCGCGATGTAGCCGATGCGCTCCCCGGGCAGGGACAGGCTTTTGGAGTAGGAATTGACGACGATGCTGTCCGGATAGGCCGAAAGAATGGGGGGCGGCTTCACGCCGTCGTAGACGATTTCCCGGTACGGCTCGTCCGACACCAGATAGACCTCCCGGCCCCATTCCCGGCTTTTGTCGTTCAGCAGACGGATCAGCGCCACGAGGCTCTCCGACGGGTAGACCTTGCCCGTCGGATTGTTCGGAGAATTGATCAGGACCGCCTTCACCTCCGGGTTCAGGTCGAGCGCCCGCCCGATGGCGTCCGGATCGAGGGCATGGTCCGCGACGGTTTCGACGGGACATAGGACGCCGCCCGCATTGTCGATATAGAACCGGTATTCGGCGAAGTAAGGAACCGGAACGAGCACCTTCTCGCCGGGGTTGAGGAGGGTCTTCAGGACGACGTTGAGGGCCGCTCCGGCGCCGCAGGTCATCACCACGTGCTCGGCGGTCAGCGGAACCCCCTGCTCCGCGCCGACGTGCGCCGCAACGGCCGCGCGGGTCTCCGGATAGCCGGCATTGGCCATGTAGGCGTGGCGGCCGGGAATCTCTTCGTCCACGACGTCCCTGAGGACCCGCCGGAAGATGTCCGGCGGTTCGATATTGGGATTTCCCAGGCTGAAGTCGTAGACCCGGTCCGCCCCGAATTCCTGCTTCATCCGGAGCCCGTCCTCGAACATCCGCCGAATCCACGACGCCTGATCGATGAACCCGTGAATCTTGTCCGCGATGGCCATCTTTAGCCTCTCATAATTTCGCGTGCCTTCCGGCGCGATTCTTAACCCCGGCTATTAAACTGATTTTCCTCATTATTTCAGCACAGCCATAACATCGCCCGGGTTCCCC
The DNA here is from genome assembly GCA_002347815.1 of Syntrophaceae bacterium UBA2251. Classification (GTDB taxonomy): domain Bacteria; phylum Desulfobacterota; class Syntrophia; order Syntrophales; family UBA2251; genus UBA2251. The sequence continues at coordinate 2,205 of DDXV01000065.1, read as the reverse complement.
ATGATCACCGGCTGCTGGTCCAGGCCTTTGAGTTTTCTTGCCATATACGGAACATTTTCCTTGAGAAATTCTGAAAGCTCACCCACCGTGATTTGCCCATTCTTGTTTTGATCCGCATCGCCCTGCAGCCCCTTGAGGAAATAGTAGGTGAACAGGGAGTGGCGTTTTTCCGGATACCAGGCCGACACCTGGTCCACGGAAGCGCTCGTGATCACCACCGCTCCCGCCGGACCCCGGTATTCTTTTTTGACCTTTACCATCGCCGGGCTGATGCCCTTGAAAAGCATTCCTTTATCCGTATTGCCGGAGAAGCAGGCATCCAGCACAACCGTAATCTTCTTTGCCGGCAGTTTGGAAAGGTTGTCATAGAAAGTCTGAAGGCGGTAGCCGCTGGCGCGGATATACTCCGGATTGCCGTCCACCGGAACAAAGAAGGCGTCTCCGGATTCAAGATCCGGCGCACCGTGGCCGCCATAGTAAACAAATACATGGGAGCGATTTGGCTTTATGTAATTATACAGCCTGCCCTTCGGCGCCCGTTCCGTTCCGAAAATTTCATTGAGCTTGGAAAGCGTCGTATTTTCGGCATAGATGATGTTGCCTTCGTCAAATCCCATAGTCCGCACAAGGTATTCCTTCATGATGCGGGCGTCGCGTTCGGCATAGGCGACTTCCGGAATGCCCTGTCCGTAAATCTTGTTGCCGATAACGACGGCAACATCATATTTGCCCGCCTTCTGTCCCACGGGAATATTTGTGTCCACATCCACGCTTAATCCGCCGGCAATGGCGATATCCGCCGTTTTTTGCGAATCCTGCCCGGCAACCTGAACCACTTCGATTTTCTTTTGAGGCGCATCCATGGCGAGCGCCAGCGTCTTTTCCGCGTTGAAGCGGGGACGCGCTTCCGTCAGAGCAACGGCAATTGGAATCGTTTCTCCGTTGGCGATGCGGGTGTTGGTGTAGAACATGAACTTAAAATCCCTGTATTGGCCGGAAGACAGCGCACCCAGTTCAAAGTGCGTCTGCGCGTCACCACCGATGAATACATTGCTCCCCGTCTTCACATCCGCAACCACGCCTCGCGCGTCGCCCTGGCCGATGTTTTGAACCCGTACGGTCAGCTCCACCATCTCCATCGGCTCGATGCGCGAATTTCCACCGGCATCGTTGATTCCCATATCCGCCACAATCAATTTCGGCTCTACAAATGACTTGGTGCGAAAAGCCAGTTTGACGGGCGCCGGATCAAACCCGTTGGCTTCGTTCACAACGATGGTAAAGTTGACATCGTACGTGGGAACATCCTCATCGGCCCTGACTTCAATGACCTTGACCGTTGACTCGCCGGCGGCAATGGTTCCCAACGACACCTCCCGCTCAAAGCTCAAGCCATTGATCTTTTTGGCCGTGCCAACGAGGGCCTTGCAGTCGAATGCGTCTCCCTTGCCGCTGTTGGTAACGTTGATGACGAGCTTTCCCGTTTCATCGGCGTCCAGGATGTTGTTTCCCGACGGCTCGATAAACTTGATGGACGTCGTCAGCGCCGGAGGCACCGGAGAGACGGCAATATTCACGCTGCCCTTTCCCGCCTGCGCGGCGGACGACAACAGCAGCAAAAATCCGCAAACAGCAAAGCATGAAATTCTTTTCAGCATAACGCACCCCTGAAGCAACAACTGATTAAACCGGTCCTCTCTCTCATCATCAGCCGATAGGCGTGTGGATTGTTTTCTTCCAGTTCAGGCAATCTTCTTTTGTCTCCATTTTTCAAACGATCTTTGCGCAACATCCTAACACAAGGCCGGCTTATTTTCCAAATGGATAAATTTTTTAATAAATCCCCGCCGAAGCTTTTGAACCGCCCATCCGGGCGGACTACCGGCCGCGGCGGGGTCCGACGCTTTTTGCCCCGTTGCCGGGGACGGGATATTGTCCGGGTCAGCAAGCGGGCATCCGCTCCGCCTTCTGAGCTGGGGGCAAGGCAAGCCGGAAACCCAGGTTGTTGTTGCGGTTGTCCGGTTTGTTCCTGTTGCGATTCGCCGCGCGCGTATTGGCGGCATTGTTGTTCCAACTGCCGCCGCGATTGACGCGGTTGGAACCGGAAGACGGCCCCTCAGGACAAAACCCCAAAACGGGATATAACCTTTCCGCGAAAACCAACGCTATCAGCAAAGCTTATGACCTAATACTGGCCATTTAGTT
>DDXV01000055.1 GCA_002347815.1 Syntrophaceae bacterium UBA2251 | reverse complement strand
TCATTCTCATTGACAAGTTCCGAAAGCTATGGGCATTAGTTACCGTGAACTCTGTGACGAAGCAATTGAGTCTCGCGCTCCTATACCGGTTCTCGATGCTGTCCTCAGGCACGTTAAGAAATTCATGTAAATGAGGAGGCAATGGGGTCAGCCCTTGACAGTGGACAAGGAGGTGAATGAAAAGCATTGCCCAACATAGCGGGTGAACCAGACGGGGAGAAACTTGGCGTTTTTCGTTAAACTTTGTGGCTCACGGTAGGTCTTAAGCCCGCTGGTTACCCGCCCCGTTGGCCCGGAGACACGCTATGAGAATGGATAAGACGAGTACAAGGGAGAGGTCGAAAGTCTCCGAGATGATTCTCAGGATGGCTGAAGGTTTTTTGGACATAGGCAAGGATTTGGAGCACAAGGAGAATTTGTTGCGTTTTGCATGCACAGCTTGGAACATCGCATGCTTTGAACCTGCCAAACGTCATAGCTTGATCAGTGGGTATGTCGAGCAGTTCAGAAAGACAAATGATGCATCAGAAGTTGCGTGCAAGAATCTAGAAGATGATATGGGGCGGTTAATCGAGGAGAAGGATAGATTGTACCCCCATGTCATGATACGGATACTAGATTCAAAGATCGAATTGGTAGGTGGCAAGGAGCACATCGTTGTTACCTCCACACCATTTGAATAGGTTGGCCAACAAGTGCATCCAGCCGACGCCGAGTAAATACAGTGGATTTCTTGATAAATTTATGGCGGCGTCGGCTGATGCATGACGTTCGCACTTGAAAGAGACAATAACCCCCATGCCTGGCGCGGGCACAGGGTGGGGCCGGCCTTCACGTCAACGCGCGTCATCCGGTCAGGTGTTCGAGCAGGATCTTGAGGCCGATCCCGATGAGGACGAGGCCCCCGACCGCCTCCATCCGCCGCCCCACGAGCCGGCCCAGGCGCTCTCCGAAGCGCATGCCCGCCACCGTCATCAAAAAGCAGACCGCGCCGATCACCGCGCTGGGGAAAAGGATCGGCGTCTTGAGAAAGGCGAGACTCAGGCCCACGGCCAGGGCGTCGATCGACGTCGCGACCGACAGCATCAAAAGCGTCCAGCCCCGCGTGGGGTCCGCGGGCTGTGCGGCTTCCTCGCCCCGGAAGGACTCCCGGATCATCCGCCCCCCCACGTAAGCGAGCAGGGCAAAGGCGATCCAGTGGTCGTACGCGGCGATGATGTCGGCCACGGTCCGGCCCGCGAGCCACCCAGCGACGGGCATGAAGAACTGGAAGAGGCCGAAGCTGAAAGCGAGGCGCAGGGTCGGCCCCCAGGTTCGCTCCCGGCGGGCGCCCCCGATGCCCACGGCCACGGACAGGGCGTCCATGCCCAGGCCGACGGCGATGATCAGAATGGCGCCAAATCCCATGTCCTCTATCCTCTCTCCTGCCCGGCGGAACGGTCGCCCGCCCCGCTTCCATCTTCGGGATTGGAACGGCGGCGGGTCCGTCCGGCGAACTCCTTAGCAATCCCCGCCCGATTTTGCAAGCCGGCAGAGGCCGACCGCCCCGTTCGGGCGTTCCGGGATCGGCCCGCCCGTCGATGCGGATACGCCTGGGTTTTTCCCCGCCGTTATGGTAAAAACGGGCGACGTGCCGGCAAAGGAGGCGAAGACATGAAGAAGATCCTGCTGCTCATCTCGATTCTCTCCCTGGCGGGCTGCGCCACGGGCCCCGTTCTGTACCCCAATGCACACCTGCGGGAGGTCGGCGAGGCGAAGGCCCACGAGGATATCGCCGAATGCGAGGTGCTGGCCGATCAGTACGTCCAATCCGACGCCGGGATCCAGGCAGCCAAGGACATGACCATCTCGGCGGGAGGGGGCGCCGTCGTCGGGGGCGTCGCGGGCGCCGTCGTGGGCCATCTCGGGCGGGGCGTCGGCGTCGGCGCCGCCACCGGGGCGGCGGCCGCCCTGGTGCGGGGCGTCATCAGGGCCTCGGAACCGAGTCCCCTGTTCAAAAGTTTCATGGACCGGTGCCTCCAGGAGCGGGGCTATGAGACGATCGGCTGGCAGTAGGACGTCCCCCCGGCACGGTCCGCCCCTTTGTCAACCTCCGCCGCCGACACACATGCTCCGGTGCGGATGCACGCAATTTCCTGTTTTTCGACCCACAGAACCCATCCGCAGGCAAGAGGCGAACCTGCCTGCCGCAAACGACGCGCCTGTCGAGGCCGATCGGCCGCCCATGGACGTCGTTCGTCGTCGACCTCGGGAAGGGCAGACCCATCTACAGGCTGCCGTGATCCTCTCGATCGGTCGGGGAGGTCCGAACCGTTTACCCTTCCGGGTTGAAGTGGCGGCGGATTCTGAGGGCGGTTTCCCGGCCGACACCCGCCACTTTTTGCAGGTCCTCCAGGGAGGCGGCGGCGATCCGGCGGGCCGAGCCGAAGAAGGCGAGGAGATCCCGGCGGCGTTTCGGCCCGATGCCGCCAACGGCGTCGAGCGCGGAGCGAAAATCGTCCCGGGTCTTCAGCCGCCGGTGATAGGCGACGGCGAAGCGGTGGGCCTCGTCCCGGACCTGCTGGAGGAGAAACAGGGCCGCGGGCCGGCGGGAAAGGTAGAGGGGCTCCTTGCGACGGGGCAGGTAGACCCGGTCCTCCCCGCGGTCCACGGCCCCCGGCGTCCGGACGGCCTCGTCCCGCTCCTTGGCCAGGGCGAGGCAGGCCACCGTCTTCAGATCGAGTTCCTTCAGAACGGTGACGGCGACCTGGAGCTGCCCCTTCCCCCCGTCCACCAGCAGCAGATCGGGCAAGGGGGGAAACGGGCGCGCGCCGTCTCCCGGCGCCCCGGCAAGGGCCCGGGAAAACCGTCGTTTCAGCACCTCGTACATCATGGCATAATCGTCGGCCCCCGGGACGGTCCGCACCCGGAAACGCCGGTAATCGGCCTTCTCCGGCCGGCCGTCGACGAAGACCACCATCGAACCGACGGCGTGGCGCCCGCCAATGTTGGAGATGTCGAACCCCTCGATGCGGCGCGGCGGGCGGTCGAGGCCGGCGGTCCGGGCCAGGATCTCCAGGGCCTCGGCGGGGGCGAACTCGGCCAGCCGCTTCGTGCGGAAGGCGTTCTCCGCGTTGCGGCGGGCCATCTCCAGAAGATCCCGCGCCTTGCCGCGCAGCGGGATGCGCAGGGAGACGGCCCGGCCCTTCTTCTCCCCCAGCCACTCCGCGACGGCCGCCGCGTCCTCCAGGTCGAGCGGCAGGAGGATCTCCCCGGGGATATAGGCCCCGGCGTCGTAAAACTGTTTGAGGAGGGAGGAGAGGAGCTCCGCCGTCTCCCCCGCGAGGCGGATCAGCGGGAAAAGCCGCTGGCCGGAGAGCTTGCCGCGCCGGACGGTGAGCAGGCAGACCTGGAGGGCGTCCCCCTCCCGGTGCAGGCCGAAGAGGTCCTGATCGGCCTCCGTCACGGCCTCCATCCGCTGGCGGGCGAGCGTCTCCTCGATGGCGGCGATCCGGTCCCGCAGGGCGGCCGCCTCCTCGAAGTCCAGGGCCTCGGAAGCGTCCCGCATGCGCCTTCTGAGCGCGTCCGTGAGGTCCCGCCCCCCGCCCTCCAGGAAGGCGCAGCTCTCCCGGACCAGGCGATCGTAGGCCTCCGCCCCCACCCGACCGACGCACGGCGCGAGGCACCGCCTGATCTCGAATTCCAGGCAGGGGCGGCGCCGGGATTTCAATTCCGCGTCCCGGCAGGTCCTGAGCGGAAAGACGGACTGGAGGAAGCGCAGCGTCTCCCGCGCCGCCGACGCGGAGGGATAGGGGCCGAAATAGCGGGCGCCGTCCTTCTTCGGACGCCGGACGACCTGGCAGCGGGGAAACGGCGCCCCGGGGTCGATCCGGAGGTGGACATAGGCCTTGTCGTCCCTCAGGTTGACGTTGTAGCGGGGGCGGTAGGCCTTAATCAGGGTGTTCTCGAGGATCAGGGCCTCCTTCTCGCTCGCCGTGAGGATGAGCTCCACGTCCCGGACGCGGGAGACGAGAAAGGGGATCATCGCGCGGCCGTCCGTCCCCCCGGCATACGCCTTCAGGCGGCTCTTCAGGTCCCCGGCCTTGCCGACGTAGAGGATCCTGCCCTCCTCGTCCTTCATCAGGTAGACCCCCGGCGCCCGGGGCGCGAGGGCGACCTTCGCCTTCAGAACTTCCGGGGAAGCGGCGCCGGCCGTCATGCCTCCCCCCCCACTTCCACGAGCAGGCCCTTGAGCTCTCGGATCTCGTCCCGGAGCGCGGCGGCCTTCTCGAAGGCGAGCTCCGCCGCCGCCGCCTTCATGGCCGCCGTCAGGTCGCGGATCAGGGCGGCGATCTCCTCCTCCGTCCCATAGGCCTTTCTCTTTTCCGCCACCGTGGGCACGGTAACGTAGTCCGCCTCGTAGATGGACCCCAGGACGTCGTGGATCGACTTGCGGATCGTCGCCGGCGTGATCCCGTGCGCCCGGTTGAACCGCTCCTGGAGCGAACGGCGGCGCCGGGTCTCGTCCAGGCAGGCCCGGATGGCCGGGGTGACGCGATCGGCGTACATGATGACCCTTCCCGCGACGTTGCGGGCGGCCCGGCCGCTCGTCTGGATGAGCGACCGCTCCGAACGGAGGAACCCCTCCTTGTCGGCGTCGAGGATCGCCACGAGCGACACCTCCGGGATGTCGAGCCCCTCTCTCAGGAGGTTCACGCCCACCAGGCAATCGTATTCGCCGAGTCGCAGGTCCCGGATGATCCCGACCCGCTCCAGGGTCTTGATGTCGGAATGCAGGTAGCGGACGCGGACGCCCAGTTCCTGATAATAGCTCGTCAGGTTTTCCGCCATGCGCTTGGTCAGGGTGGTCACGAGGACGCGTTCGCCCGCCTCAGCGCGCGCGCGGACCTCGGCGTAGAGATCCTCCACCTGGCCCGTCACGGGCCGGACGTCGATCTCCGGGTCCATGAGCCCCGTGGGCCGGATGATCTGCTCCACCACCCGGCCTTCGGCCGCTTGAAGTTCATACGCCGCCGGGGTCGCGGAGCAGTAGATCCGCTGCTGGGGAAAGCCCTCGAACTCCTCGAAGCGCAGGGGCCGGTTGTCCAGGGCGGACGGCAGGCGAAAGCCGTAGTTGACCAGGGTCTCCTTGCGGGCGCGGTCCCCGCGGTACATGCCGATGAGCTGGGGGACCGTCGCGTGGCTCTCGTCGATGACCACGAGGGCGTCCTTCGGGAGATACTCCATGAGCGTCGGGGGCGGCTGTCCGGGATGCCGCTCCGTCAGGTGGCGGGAGTAGTTCTCGATCCCCTGGCAGTAGCCGAGCTCCTCCATCATCTCGATGTCGAAGTGGGTCCGCTGCTCCAGGCGCTGGGCCTCCAGGAGCTTGTTCTCCGCCTGGAACGCCGCCAGGCGCTCGGCCAGCTCCGCCCGGATGTCGCCGACGGCCCGGACAAGGTTGTCCCGGGTCGTCACGTAGTGGCTGCCGGGGTAGACGGCCAGGCGCGAGAAGGTCCCGAGCTTCTTCCCCCGCAGGGGATCGACGAGGGCGATGCCGTCGATCGTATCGCCGAAGAACTCCACCCGGTAGGCGCGTTCCTCTTCGTAGGGGGGGAAGATCTCGACGATATCGCCCCGGACCCGGAAGGTGCCCCGGTGAAAATCGATGTCGTTGCGTTCATACTGGATCTCCACCAGGCGCCTGAGGACGTCGTCACGGGCGATCTCCATCCCGTCCTCGAGCAGGAGGAGCATCCCCGCGTAGGCCTCCGGGGAGCCGAGCCCGTAGATGCACGAGACGCTGGCCACGATGATCACGTCGCGGCGCTCCAGGAGCGAATGGGTCGCCGCATGGCGCAGCTTGTCGATCTCGTCGTTGATGGACGAGTCCTTCTCGATGTACGTGTCCGTGCTGGGGATGTAGGCTTCCGGCTGGTAGTAGTCGTAATAACTGACGAAATACTCGACGGCGTTTTCGGGAAACAGCGCGCGGAACTCCTGGTAGAGCTGGGCGGCGAGCGTCTTGTTGTGGGCGATGATGAGCGCGGGGCGGCTGGCGGCCTCGATGACCTTGGCAATGGTGAAGGTCTTGCCGGATCCCGTCACCCCCAGGAGGACCTGGTGGGGGCGCCCGGACGCCACCCCGGCCGTCAGTGCGTCGATGGCCCGGGGCTGGTCGCCCTGGGGCGTGAAATCGGTCATCATTTTGAATGCATCCATCGTCCGAACCTGCCCTCGCCGCCTTTTCGCATACATCGGGACCTTTTCGCAACGGCAAATCGCCTCCGGACCGGTGAAACGGAAGGTTTTTCGGGGGATGCGCGGAACTCTTGGTAGCGCTGGGCGGCGAGCGCCTTGTTGTGGGCGATGATGAGCGCGGGGCTACCGGCGGCCGGGCAAAAAAAATCCCCGGTCGGGGGGACCGGGGAGCGCGATGGCGGAAGGGAACGGCGCGATCAGCTGACCAGCGTCTTCAAGGCATCGACGACCGGGGCGGTGAACAGGGCCACCATCACCGTGTACAGGGCGAAGGACCCGAGGGCCTCGCTCAGATAGATCCGGTTGTACTTGTGCTTGAGCGAAACGATGATGAGCCCGCCCACGATCAGGCAACCCAGATGGAAGTAGGGAAACTCGCTCGAACCGGCGGCCGTGAACTCGGCATATCCGAAGGTCGCCGTCGTCAGAAGTACGAACAGCGTCACCCACAAGGTTTGCATGATTTTTTTCATTGTCGTTGTCCTCCTTTGTTCCAGGGTCGATCTCTTTTGCCTGGGTTGTATGAAAGATCCATGCCAGACTGCGCGATCTCTCCAGAAATTAAACGGACGCCGGCCGCCGGCGCCGGATCGGCGGCGCCGCCGGACCGTTTCGACGGGCCGGACGATGCCCCGCGAAAGCGTGCAAGCCATCGATATTAAACGTTTCCATCCGGGATGCCGCGGCATGCGGCACGGGACGGGCGCGGCCCCCACCGCTTTTCGCCCCCGGCAGGGCCGGACCGTCGCACCGCCGTCTCTCCGGTCCGCCCGGTCCCCGGCGGACGGTTCGTTGCTGAACGAAACGTCGCCCGCGCTGAACGAAACGTTCAATTCCCGCGATTCCCCCTTGATCCACCACCAAGAAAAATAAAGAACCTTGTTGATCCTGATAAGTCAGGGTGATAGATTTTTTTCGCGAAGAAAAAACCATCATCAACGAGGTGAAGCGAGTATGTCACAAGGAGTGTTGATTGTCGGCGCCGGT
>DDXV01000073.1 GCA_002347815.1 Syntrophaceae bacterium UBA2251 | reverse complement strand
ATTTCGACTTTTGCAATTGGCTCTGCCTGTAGATTGAGACTGGAGTTGCTGAATTTCTCGTTTAAGGACATAAAATATGTAGTCGTTGGATATCTCTGTTTTTGAGCGCAGTCCATAACATGACTGGTTAAACGCCATGGGCTTGGTGAGCTGTGCCATGGCACCGACAGTGCCACGCGCTGAGATGATGATATCGCCCACCTGGAGGAGTTTGGTGCTGCTGTTTTTCAGTCCTTCCTTTGTGATGCTTTTCTCTGCGGTAGAGACAAAACGGTCAACGGAACTGAAATCGGCTACACTCAACCACGGGATATCACCATTCCAGTAAGCGGCATTACCGGTATCGGGTGTACCCCCGCTGATTATATCGAGTAACTCTGAGGCTTTTTTCAGGGGCCACTTGCTGACAATATCAATTTTCTTGCTGGCAGAAAGCGACATCTGCTTTTCAAAGGCATCACGCGAGAAATCCAGCATATCGACCAGTCGCGCTGTGTTGGCCACTTGGCTCAGATCCTCTGGGATGGCCCCAAGTACGCCTTCGAAATTTGCTGCAATGTGATGATTGAGCTTCAGAGGGTTGTCGCGGGTAAAGCGCATGGAATTGGCGCGGTCCGGACCATCGTACAGCGCAGTGATGTGCTTGCCAGCGGCATCTTCGATCAGCTTGATCCCTTCGTCCCCTTTGGCGCTGCTCCAGTCGTAGCCGAGGAATTGTTTGATCTCCTTGGTCCCGGATGGGCTGCGGATGATCAGCACCGGGTTAGGCTGGTCGGAAGCCATGACGAAGTGATAGAGCTTGTCGCGCTCGATGACCTGTACATAAGCCAGATATCGCCGGGCGATTTCGGCTCTCTGCTCGGCCTTGCTCAGGGCCCTGAACTTCTTCTGCTTGCAGAGATTGGCCAGCTCAGTGCCTTTGTCGAATTTGTCATGGTAGGGCTGGAAGTGCTCTTGCCGCTTCCAGGCGCCCTCAAGTTCGCCGGCAAGCAAGGTCTGATACAGGTCCTGCGGCACGTTGATGTGGGCGCAATATTGTCCGATCAGGTGAACGTCCTTGTATAGGTGCTGCTCACCCCCGCTCGTAGCGCCGCCATTGAACCACTCTTCAACCCGCTCGCGGTAATGCTCGGCGGTGTCCGGCGACGTTGGCTTGCGGCGCAGGAACAAGGTGACGGTATTGGTTCCGGTTTTGCCGAAAGTGCCGCTGGCGAACTCGGCAATGGCGATGATGTCGAAGTACTGCAGCAGGATTTCCCGGCTGCGGATGTAGGTGCTGCCGCCGTTGGAGAGAATCGACGACGGCAGGATGACGGCCGCCACGCCCCCGGCCTTCAGCAGCTGCTTGGCCCGTTCGATAAAGAAGGTTTCGATGCTGTTGGCCGTCTCGGCGTCGTTGATCGTGTCTGTGAGCGAGTAGGCCTTGCGATCCTCCGCGGGCAGGGTTTCCAGAAAGCCCCGCACGCTGTAAGGCGGATTGGCGACCAGCAGGTCGAATCGGCCATCCTGGATATCCGGAAAGGCCTCGTGGCGGCCGACCAGGCCATCGCCGTAGCAGATCTGGATGCCCTGCTGACCGTACATGAACGCGGAGACCTTGGCGACCTTGGAAAGGCGGTACTCCTTTTCGATGCCGATCATCGCCATGTGGTAATCGGCCGGGTTTGCCAGAGGTTTGTGCTGTGCCAGCAGGGGCTGCATCTGCAAGGCAAGCTCGGTCAGAAAGTGTCCGGCCCCGCAGGCGTAGTCGATCGCCAGAGGCGGCGTCGGGTTTTCGCGGATCAGGCGTTCCAGTGGCAGGCTCATGATGATGAAACGGCAGATGGGCATGGGGGTGAAGAATTGCCCCTCGCTCTGTTTGACCCCCTGATCCAGAAAGCCCTCGAACATGTCGCCCAAAAACTGGTTGTGGCCGTTGGGGTTGGTCAGACGGATATCCTGCCACATCTGCAGGATTTTCAGCAGCACCTCGGCGTTCTGATAAAAAAGCCGTTCGTTGTGGACGTCGATGAAGGAAAAATCGTTGTTGGTAAAAAACTTCTGCTGAACGAAGAGGTTCCACACCGCTCGCTGGGTGGCGTCCGGATTCTGGCGGATGAAGCGCAGGGCATTGTTAACATCAGTCTGATTGATATAGGTGATGGCCTCGCCGAGAAACTTGCCCATGCCCGCCTGATAGAGCTGTTGCAGGCGGTCCATCAGGTCGAAATGGCTGTCGTAGGCCACGCCCTTCCAGTAGAACTTGAGGTCATCGGGATTTTCGATCTCGTCCACCAGTTTGCAGAGAAACAGATTGACCAGCTTGTCGAAGGCGTTTTCACGTCCCGAGACATTGTGCTGGCGCAAGATGGTGGCGAACTCGTGGTACTTCTTTTGCTGGTCTGCGGCGGAAATGGCGTGCAGGTCGGCCAGGGAATACTTGTCCTTGCCGATCTGGTAGGGCTGGATGTTGTCCTCGAAGAGGCCCTTGGTGGTGAAGTCATGCTTATAAGTGCAGCGCCAGACCGCAAAGCGTTCATTCACGTCGTTGACCGTGCGGAAGGTCTCGTAATAAGGGTTGGCAGCCAAGTACTGATCGTTGTCGCGGTGGGCGATGATATGGCTCTGATAGGTCAGCGCCTCGTCTGCAAAATCGGAGGTGTAAAGGCAGAGGAACTGCGTTTCGCTGATCTGCTGGGCATAGCTGAAAAGCTGGTCGCCGTCCTGCAGGGTTTTGTTCCAGGCTTTGCTGAATTCGGCGCTTGCGGTCTTGCATTCGATGATCGGCAGCGGCTTGCCGAAATTGTCTTTGACCAGGATATCGGCGCGTCCGCCGCTGGTGCCGCGCCCCACCTTCCATTTCGGCTCAAGTTCAATATGGTCCGGCTTATAGCCTTTGGACAGCAGGCGATGAACACACTCAAAAACCACGAAGTTTTCATTGGCCGAGAAATTACAGGTTTGTCGTTCGTTGACGATCAGCCCTTTGTCTTCGGGATAGATCAGTTCCTGCTTTTTGAAGTCCACTTTCAGGATCGCGGCAGCGTCCGAAATCTTCTTTTCGTATACTTCTCCTTTTTTCGCAAATCCGATTTGCACCAGCAGCTTACGAAAATTGTCTTTGTCTATCATGCCTCACCGTCAGACTGTCGAATGATGTGCGGTTGATTCCCCGTCCTTTGTCCATTGGGACAGGGCGGCCGTGGGGAGCAGGAAAGAGGCAAGCATCGAATCAGTCAGCCATTTACTCAGACTTTTGTTTTGCTCGGGTTCAGCGGGTCGGCGATCAAAGAATACGCTCACCCGTTTCGATGATCTCTTTGATGTAGGGGTCCGTCTCGTCGAAGTCGGTGCGGGCAAAGGAATGGGGCTCGATCCGCAGATCGACATCACAGGACAATTTTCTCAGCAGGACATCCTCATCGAACCCGTCGATGTCGTCCCGATCCCAGAAGACAGCCAAATCGATGTCGCTGTTGGCGTGATAGGTGTCCTTCGCGTAGGACCCGTAAAGGTATAGCCGCCAGACGGGGACGTTGCTCCGTTCCAGAGACCGGAGGTACTCCCTGATCTTCTGATAGATTAACTGTTTATCTTTTCCAGAAGCCATTGTCTGAATTCCTTTGCCGCGGCGATCTTCTCCTCCGCGAACGGTCTGGTGGCCTTCTTTTGGAAGCGGTTCTTGTAGTCAGGATACCGGGTCCTGAGATTGAACGTGGTCAGCTCCACCAGGGTTCCCTTTTGTTCCTCTGAAAGCTCCAGACTCGCCTTGACGGTGATTTCAACGAGGTTGTGGATGCGGGGATAATTGATGTCCACACGCTTCACATAGTAGGCCTTCAGAAGCTTTTCGATCACCAGATGACTCAGGAACAAGGCCCAGGCATAATGCCCATTGTCTAAGAGGCTCTGCATGACCTGGTAATCGTCATCCGATGATTCAAGCCAGTATCTGACAATTTCATCCCTTTCCATGTTCCGGAATCTATATGATTCATCGAAAATAATCAATCCCTTGTTAAATTCTTTGCCTGCGGTTGCCTCTTCCTGCCTGTCGTCTTTGCTTATTCATGGCCCCGGCTTTTACCCTCGTCCCTGACGATCGGCCTTCTCGATGTAGATCCCGGAGCCGATCCAGATCGTGTCGGTGATGGGCGTGGAGAAGCTTTTCTTCAGCTTTTGAATGTAAGGCCGCCGGCCGGATATTTTGTTGGCGGTTGCCGGGGGCGAAGTGGATACTTCCAGACCAGGGTGTTCTTTGTCGGCGGCCCTGCCGGAAGGCGTGCAATGATGTGATTGCAATTGGATATCGATGTGTTACAAGAACAATCCGCGGGGTCGGCACGCCCTTTGCTGGATGATGGGCAGAAAGCAGGGATGTTCAAACGATGCGGGAGGAAATCACCATGAAACCGTTTCACCCCAGAAATCCGTTTCAGGTCCTTGGCCTGATGCTGGTTCTGTTTGCGGGGACCGTTCTTTTCGCCGCCGTGCCGTCGGCGCAGGCGGGTCCGTTCGGGGACCGTCCGCGGGGAGGTCCCGGCGGGGAAATGCGCGCCTCACCGTTGAATCTGCGTCAGCAAGGCCCGTTCGACTCCCGAGGCCGGGAGACGCGCATGACGTCCCCGGCGGAGCGCCCGCAGCGCTCGCCCCGGTTCAGGGACGGAGAGGCGCGGTCCGCGAGGCCAGGCATCCGCACCCCGGGCCCGTCGCCCAGGGTCGGAACGCCGCCGCCCGCCAGGCCCGGCATCCGCACCCCGGGCCCGTCGTCCAGGGTTGGAACAGCTCCGCCGCCGAGGCCGCCCGTCGCGACACCGCGGTTCCGCGAATACCGGGACGCGCGCTACGACCACAACCGCCTCTATCCCGTCCGGGGCCAGTTCAGGACGGCGCTGCCGCACGACCATTGGAGCGTGTTGCACCACGGAATTCGATTCTTCTTTTCCGGAGGCGTCTGGTACCTGCCGCAGGGGCTGCGCTTCATCGTCACCGTGCCGCCGATCGGGCTCGTGGTGCCCTTCCTGCCGTCGTCCTACGTAACGGTCTGGGTGGGCGGCGCTCCTTACTACTACGCCAATGAGGTCTATTACGCCCACCGGGGGGACGGTTATGTCGTCGTCGAGCCTCCGAAGGGGGAGGTGAGCCGTTCGACGCCGGCCGACCGGCTGTTCATCTATCCCCGCCTCGGCCAGAGCGAGGCGCAACAGGCGGAGGACCGGGAGGCGTGCCACGGCTGGGCGGTGCAACAGACGGGCTACGACCCGCGTCAGCCGGCCGACGAGGCCGCCGAAGGGGCGAGCGCCGAGAAACGCTCGGACTACTCGCGGGCGATGAGCGCCTGCCTGGACGGTCGCGGGTACACCGTGAAATAGCCGAAATTGCAAGATAAGATATTGACAAGCGCGCTTCTTTTATCCTATGGTTCCCGGTCCCGGCGGTGAAGACCGCCGGAGTATCGATGGCGGCCGCCCCGCGTGTCGGCGACCGCCGGAAGGAACCGTGGAGATGAACTATACCCGATCCGCACTGGCGCACGGCTACGCCGGAAAGCTCCTGACGATCGACCTCGATCGCCGCAGCGTCGAGACGCCGGGGCTGGACCCCAAGATCCGGGATTATTTTATCGGCGGGCGCGGGCTCGGCCTCTACCTCCTGCACCGCCGCCTCACCCCCCGGACGACCCCCGACGCCCCCGAAAATCCCCTGATCTTCGCCCCCGGTCCGCTGGGCGGCATCCCTCAGTTCCCGGGAACGAGCAAGTGCATGGCCATCTCGCTCTCCCCGCTGACGGGCATCCCCGGCGTCTCGAATTTCGGCGGCTATTTCGGCGCGTACCTCAAGTACGCCGGGTTCGACGCCCTCGAGATCGTCGGGAAGGCCTCCGCGGGCGTCATGATCGTCATCGACGGGTTCCGCCGGGAGATCTCCCTCACGGACGCGCCGGCGGTGGACGAGGTCTTCGACGCGGAACGGATGATCGTCGATCGCTTCGTCCGGGCGGGTCACGAGCGCAAAAACATCGTTTTCCTGACGACGGGCGTCGGCGCCGCCCACACCCGCTACGGCTGCATCAACAGCCACTATTTCGACGCGGCCAAGCCCGTGGACGGGGCCAAGGGCCTCTTCCGGGTGAAGCAGGCGGGCCGGACGGGGCTCGGGACCGTGATGATGGACAAGAACATCCGGGCCGTGGTGGTCCTGGCCGAATTCCCCCGGGGCGCCAACCCCTACGGCGCCGCCGACTGGGAGAAGGTGAAGCAGGCGGGGACGAAACTGGGGAAGGTCGTCAAGGACGTCGATCCGCGGTCGCTCAAGATGTACCGCAAGGGAAGCGCGGGTCTCATCGCCTTCATGAGCAAGCCGGAATACCAGTCCCTGCCCGTGAACAACTACCAGCTGGGCTCCGATCCCCGGGCGGACCGGATCACGGGGAAGTTCTACGCGGAGCACCTCTTCGACCACCGGGGCATGGACGGGTGCTTCGCGGGCTGCAACCTCCGCTGCACGAAGGGCGGCCGGGTGACCCTGACATACGGGGACCACAAGGGCCGCACCGTGTGGGTGGACGGCCCCGAGTACGAAACCGCCGCGGGCTTCGGCTCCAACCTCGGGATGTGGAACGCCGAGTTCATCATGGAGGCCAACTGGCACTGCGACAATTACGGGATCGACACGATCACGGCCGCGGTGCTCATCGCCTTCCTGATGGAGTGCTTCCAGCGGGGCTACCTGGGCGCGGACGACGCCGCCGGCCTCGAACTGACCTGGGGAAACGAGCAGGCCGTCCTGGAATTTCTGCGCCGGATCGCCTACGGGGAGACGGACCTCGCGCGGGTGGCGGGCCGGGGAATGCAGGCGCTCGTGGACTGGGTGGCCGAAAAATTCATGCAGAAAACGGGAAAGGCCGATCCCCGTCCGGACCTGGCGCGCTTCGCCATGCAGACGAAGGGGCTCCCCTTTTCCCTCTACCGGACCCACCGCTCGCTGTCGATGCAGGGCTCCTACGCGGCCGCGAGCGACATCGGGGCGCATCACGCCGCCGCCTGGCTCATCAAGGTGGACCTCTTGGGCGCCTTTCCGACGCTCCAGGACAAGGCCCGCGCGCTCATCACCTACCCTCGCGTCCGCCTCGGCAACGACAACCTCGGGCTGTGCAAGCTCCCCTGGGTCGACGTCTTCAACCCCGACTCGGAAAAGGTGACGGACGGGGACAAGTTCATCAACCCCGCCTCTCAGGCCCTCTACGCGGACTTCTACAACGGGATGCTGGGGACGGACTTGACGTGGGAGGAGATCTTCGCGCGCACCGACCGGGACATCAACCTGCAGCGGGTGATGAACGTGATGGCGTACGGCGCGGGGACGGGGTCGCGGGACTGGATCCCCGACCGGGCCATCGGCCCGACCGACGATGCCCTCTACGAGGCCGAAGGGGACTTCCACGACGCGGAGCTCGCCCGCCTGCCGGGGCAGTCGCCGGAGCGGATCCGGGAGATGTCCACGGCCGACAAGCGGTCGCTCCTCATGCAGACACGGAAGGAACAACTGAGGGAATTGATCGGGGTCTATTACCGGACGCGCGGCTGGACCCCCGACGGCATCCCGACGGTCGAGACCCTCAAGGACCTCGGCCTGTGGGCGTTCATGACCGGAGACGCGCGGGAGACCCTCGCGGCGCTCGCGGGAGGGGGCGGCGACGCGGCCCCCCGCGGGGGAAAATGACGGACCGATCGGTCCGGCCGGGGAGGGGTTCAGAGTCCGGCGCCGGTCGTCTTTCCCCGCGGGTGCGCCATCGAATCAGCGGCTTGTGGTCTTTTTCCCCGGCCTGCGTCCGAGGCCGGCGTGCAGCCCGGGGAAGCCGGACAGCGTGCGCGACGAGGCGGATGACTTCCGCGGCGCCGCGGATCCGGGTCTGCCCGCCGTACTCCGGGGACGGTCATCCCCGCTGCGGACCGCCGGGGCCGGGAGGCTGTAATCGAAGTCCCGCAGCGTCCGTTTCTCCAGGGGTTCCCCCAATACCTTTTCGATGGGCCACACCAGGGCCCTTTCTTCGCGGGTGACGAACGTGAAGGCGTCTCCCGTCTTTGCGGCGCGGCCGGTCCGGCCGATGCGGTGCGTGTAGGCATCGACGGTGTCGGGCATATCGTAATTGATCACGTGGGAGATCCGGGAGACATCGATGCCCCGTGCGGCGATGTCGGTGGCCACCAGGATCTGACAGGCGCCGCTGCGGAAACCGCTGAGCGCCGCCTGCCGCTTGTTCTGCGGAAGATCCCCCTGCAACGAGGCGGCCGCAAATCCGGCCTGGGTCATTTGCCGGGCAAGGCGCGTCGCGCGGTGCTTCGTGCGCGTGAACACGAGGACGGACTCCGTATCCGTGCTTTTGAGCAGCTTCATCAGGAGCGGGGTCTTCAGATGCGCCTCGACGGGGTAGAGGGCGTGGGAAACCGTGGACAAGGGGATGGTATCATCCACGCGGATCGTGACGGGCTGGCGCAGGACTTCCTGGGCCAGGCGACGGATGTCGTCGGGCATCGTGGCTGAAAACAGAAGCGTCTGGCGCTTGGCGGGCAGCCTCCGGACGATCTTGCGGATATCCGGCAGAAATCCCATGTCGAACATGCGGTCGGCCTCGTCCAGAACGAGCACCTCCACGCGGGAGACATCCATGACGCCCTGATCCATCAGGTCGATCAAGCGCCCCGGGCAGGCGACGACGATCTCGGCGCCCTCGCGCAGTCTCGAGATTTGGGGGTTCTTGTTCACGCCGCCGTAAACGGTCATGCTCCTGAGCTTCGTCTTTCGTCCCAATAGAAGCAGGGATTCGTGGGTCTGCTCCGCCAGTTCCCGGGTGGGCGCGATGATGAGCGCCCGGACGTGTTTACGCGGGCCCTTTATCAGGCGCTGCAGGATGGGCAGCGCGAAGGCGGCCGTTTTCCCGGTACCGGTCTGGGCAAGGCCCATAACGTCGTGGTCGGCGAGGATGGACGGAATGCATTCCCGTTGAATCGGCGTGGGCGTTGTATAGCCGGCCGCCGCGATTCCGTCTGCGATCTGTGGGTAGAAATTGAACGATTGAAACGCCATTAAAAAATCACCTTTATTTTCTTTCTTCTTTTTTTGGCAACCTTCCGGACCCCGGGTCCGCCTGTTGCCGTTTTCCCTTTAAGCATCGGGATGTTCCCGGAAGAGACCAAAAAAATCCCCAGCGGCCTCTGGACAGGCTCTGGGGAACATCGTGGACCAAAACCGGCTCTAAAAACTGTGCCCTTGTAGGCTTCTCCAACGGGAATGTCAAGGTTTATTTGCGTTTCCGCCTATCGAACCTGCCCTTCCCAGCGGGGATCACGCTTCATCCGGGCCAGTTGGCGCTGGAGCTGACGGACCGTGACCCCCAGGATCTCGGCGGCCTGGCGGCGGTTCCCCCGGGTATGGGCGAGGACATAGGCGATGTGGGTGTCGGTGTTGTCCTTGAGCGTGTTCAGGCGGCGGGCGAACAGGGACGGCTGGGGGCTCGTCGCGCCTAAGTGATGGGGCAGGATGACGCTCGACTCGGCCAGGAGCACGGCGTTTTCGACGACCTGGGCCAGCTCCCGAATGTTGCCCGGATAGTCCCGGCGCATCAGCAGGTCCATCGCCTCGGGGCTGAAGCTCCGGACGTCCCGGCCGTGGCGCTCGGCGGCCTGGGCCAGAAAATGGGAGGCCAGGAGCGGAATGTCGTCGGTGCGCTCCCGCAGCGGGGGCAGGTGGATCTGGACCGGCTTGAGGCGGTAGAGCAGGTCCAGGCGGAAGCGCCCCTCCCGGCAGGCCTGGTCGAGATCGGTATTGGTCGCGGAGACAATCCGCACCTCCACCCGCACCGGCCGGGTTCCCCCCAGGGGCACGAAGGACTTCTCCTCGAGGACGCGCAGAAGCTTGGCCTGTAAATCGAAGGGGAGGTTGCCGATTTCATCCAGAAACAGCGCCCCCCCGTCGGCCTGGGCGAAATACCCCGTGTGGTTCGTTTCCGCGCCGGTGAAGGCCCCGCGGGTGTGGCCGAAGAACTGGCTCTCGAACATGGGGGCCGGGATGGCGGAGACGTTGACGGCGACGAACGGTCCTTCCGGCCGGGGTCCGGCCCGGTGGATCCCGCGGGCGATCAGCTCCTTGCCCGTTCCCGATTCCCCGGTGATCAGAATGGGGTTCCCGCTCCGCGCCATGACCTGGGCGTAGGAGATCAGGGACATCATCTGGGGATGGCGGGTGACCGTTTCGGCGAAGGCCGGGGGCATCTCCGCCGGCGCCTTCCGGACGGAGGCCGACAGGCCGGCCACCAGCCCCTTGTGCTCATAGGCCCGTTCCACCGACAGGAGCAGCAGTTCGTTTTCCGTGGGCTTGACCAGATAATCGTAGGCGCCCAGACGAATGGCCCGCACCGTCGTGGGGATGTCGTCCACCGCGGTCAGGATGATGAATTCCGTCTCGGGGCGATAGGGCTTGGTCGCCTCGAGGACCTGCATGCCGTCCACCTCGGGCATCAGGAGGTCGAGGATGACGATATCGAACGCCTCTTCCCGGATCTTCCGGATCGCCTCGCGGCCGCTGTCGCAGATCTCCACATCCGGGTAGCCCCGCCAGCGCAGCAGTCGCTGCACGGACGTCAGGGCGAGGGCTTCATCATCGACGACCAGAATTCTCATAAACGCTGCCTCCTCGTTTCGCGGATGATTTTCTGGAGCTGATCGATGCGAAACGGTTTTTTCAGGATGAAGTCGGCCCGCGGGCCGTCTTCCGGCTTTCGCTCGCCGGCCCCCGGCCGCCAGGAGTAGAGGATGACGGGCAGCAGGGGAAAGCGACGCTTGATCTGGTCCAGCACGGCCCAGCCTCCCTCGCCGGGCAGGTCGATTTTGGCCAGCACCAGATCGATCTCCGGGTGCTCCAGCAGATGGGCGACAATATCCCCCGGACGGCAATCGCTTGTCAAGGGATACTCGACGGCGTCCACGAAATTCGCCTTCAACCGGCTGACGAAGCCCCGGTCGTGGTCCACGCAGAGCATGGCCGGACGCAGTTCGATCTTGCTCTGCCCGTTCAGCGGCAGGAGGATGAGAAAGCGGCTTCCCATTCCCGGACGGGACAGGACGCCGATCAGGCCGTTGTGCTCCCGGATCAGACCGTAGGAGATGGAGAGCCCCAGACCCGTCCCCCCCCAGTCCCGCCGTGTGGTGAAGAACGGGTCGAACAGATGGCTCAAAACCTCCCGCTCCATGCCCCGTCCGTTGTCCTCGATCTCGATCGCCAGGGCGGACAGGGATTTCACGTGGCGGGCGGTGATCCGGACCGTGCCCTTGCGGCCGGGCGGCATGGCCTGGTGGGCGTTGATGAGCAGGTTCGTGATGACCTGTTCGATCTTCTGGAAGTGCCCCCTCAGCAACGGCAGGTTGTCCTCGACGGCCAGTTCGATCCGGGAGACGGTCTTGCGCACCTGGGCGCCCACGATCGTGAGCGCGCCCTGGATGACCTCGCTGATCTGGACGGGCTTCGTCCTGGCCGGCTCGTCCGCGCGGGCGAAATCCTTCAGGCTCGAGATCACGCGGCTGATGCGGTTGGAGGAGATCTTGAGGGCTTCGATGATCTCCCGCATGTTGCAGGAAACCTCCTCGAAGGAGAGGGTTCCCACGTTCCCGCCGCGCCGCTCGGGCCCCAGATCCGCCAGGAGCGGCTCCAGGACCGACCAGATCTCTTCGAGGAGCGGGGCGTTGTAGGCGATGAAGCTGACCGGATTGTTGATCTCGTGCGCCACGCCGGCGACCACCTCGCCCAAGGCCGTCAGCTTGTGGGTCTGGATCATCTGCTGCATGCGCAGCTCCGCCTCCTGGCGCATGCGCGTTTCCTCGGTGATGTCTTGCCAGGCGCCGACGATGTGCTGGGAGGCGCCGTCGGGAAGCGTGATCAGGCGCCGGTTGTCGGAGAACCAGCGATAGCCGTCATCCGCGATCTGGAAGCGGTAGCGGGTGTGCAGGGTCCCGCTCTTCATGCCGGCCTTGAGTTCGGCCAGGACGCGGGACCGGTCGTCCGGGTGGAGGCGGTCCTGCCAGAAGCCCGCCTTCTCCAGGAACTGGCGGGGCGCATAGCCGGTCAGCTCCTCGATCGTGCTGCTGACGAACGTGAACGGGTACCGCCCCCGGGGCCGGCAGGTAAAGGAAACGATCGGGAGCGATTCGAGGATCAGGGACAACTGGTCGGTCGTCTGCTTCAGCGCCCCCTCGGCGCGCCTGCGCTCAGCCAGCTCCGCCTGCAGGGCGTCGCTGACCCGGACCAAGGCGGCGGTGCGCTCCTGGACGCGCAGTTCCAGATGCTCGTGGGCCTTCCGCAGGGCCTCTTCGGCGCTCTGGCGCTGGGTGATGTCCTCCAGGGTTTCGATGGCCCCGACGAGCTGCCCCTCGGAATTGCGGATCGCCGCCGCGGTGAAGCGCAGCCACTTCCCCCCCTCTCCGAGCGCCGGGAAATGGTCGGTCGCCTCGTAGGCGTCCTCGATCAGGTTCGACTTGCTGAACGTCCCGGCGTACCACTGGGCGATGGTCTCGTGGGCCTGATCGACGATCAGGTCGGCCATGCAGGGCCGCCGGCTCCGGTAGAAGGCCCGCCACTGCTGCCGGGTGCCGACCACCTTCCGGGCGGGAATCTTCGTCAGTTCCTCCAGGGCCCGGTTCCAGAACATGATCCGGTGGTCGCGCCCGATGACGAAGGTGGCGATCGGCGATCCCGAGAGGATCATCTTGAGGAACTGTTCGCTCTCCCGCAGGGCCTCCCGGTCTTCCTGGCGGCGCGTGATGTCCTCGTAGGTCACGATGATCATCCGCTCCCGGAGCCGGCTGCCGACGCGGGCGGCGCTGAGCATGCAGGTGATGTCGCGCTGATCCTTGCGGCGGCAGGGAAATTCCGCCTGGTAGGTTTTCCGGTTGGCCAGGATGGGATAAAAACGGCGCGCGACCTCTTCGTAGTCGCGGTCGGAGCGATACAGGATCCGGGTCGTCTGGCCGATGAGCTCTTCCGGCCGCCAGCCGAAGACCGTTTTGACGGCGGGATTGGCGAAAACGATACGCCGGTCCTTCAGACCGATGACCGCATGCGGAATGGCCGCGAGCAGCGAGCGCATCAGGCTGTGCAGGTTGCCGAGCGTTTTTTCCGGGTTGGGGGTCGAGCTCGCCGCCGTGTGCATTCCGCCTTTCCGTCCGCCGGGCTTGAAAACACGCCTCCCGATTCGATGACGCTGATCCGCATCCGCCGCCGGGGTCTCCCGGCGTGCGCGGTCGTTCGTGGATGTCCGTCCGATGTGATTTTGATTTCGGATAGTACTAAGGCGTGAAAATGTCAAGGGGGATCTGCCCGTTGAGGCGGAGGGATGCAAAATTCCGTTTGACCGCCCTCTGCTTCGTGGTAGAGGGGGGATGGAAAATCGGCCAGGCGGAATCCGGCCGCGATTTGAACATTCAATCCATCAAACCTCCCGTGCGCGCCTGACGGCAACGGGGGTCCGGGTTGCGCGACGGATCAGGGGGAATCGGCATGATCGAGACGCGGCATCGCTGGGATTGCGATCCCCGGGAGGCCGTCGGCATCCAGCAGGCCCTGCGGCGGCGGCTGGTCCTGGCGGATGCCCTGCCCGGCGTCGTCCGGACCGTGGCTGGCGCGGACGTCTCCTATGATCGCGGAAGCGACCGTTTCTTCGCCGCCGTCGTGGTCCTGACCTACCCGGACCTGGTCGTGAAGGAGGAGGCCCATGGGGTGGGGCGGGTCACGTTCCCCTACATCCCCGGGCTCCTCAGCTTCCGGGAGGGGCCGGTCATGCTGGCGGCCCTGGGCCGGCTCGCCGAGCCGCCGGACCTGATCCTCTTCGACGGACAGGGCATCGCCCATCCCCGTGGCATCGGCCTGGCGTCTCACCTGGGCTTGTGGCTCGACCTCCCGACGATCGGCTGCGCCAAAACCCGCCTGTGTGGGACGTTCGATCCGGTGGGGGAGGCGCCGGGAAGCCGGTCCGACCTGACCCTCGACGACCGCATCGTCGGGACGGTCCTGAGGACGAAGCGGCGGACGAACCCGCTCTTCGTTTCGCCGGGCCATCGGATCGCCGTGGAGACGGCGGCGGCGGTGGTCCTGGCCTGCTGCCGGAATTACCGTCTGCCGGAACCGACGCGGCGGGCGCACCTGCTCGTGAACCGCCTGCGCCGGGAGGCTTAGCGGCCGAGGAGGACCTCGCCCGTGTCGGTGAAGAGCCGGGCTGGGAGCTGGAAGAGGTTCCGGAACGTATCCAGAAGGCCCTTGGACAGGAACCGGACGGGGACGGCCCGGACGACGGGATCGGCGAGGGGACCCCGGGCCTCGAAATAGACCGTCAGCACCCGGCCATCCTCGCCCGAGAGGATCCAGCCGACGACGGGGATGCGGCGCACGACCTTGTCCACCGTCTGGAGCGGCTGCACGCCGACGGTCTGTTCCGTCACCCCCTTGACGAGATCCGTTTTTCCCACCACCGAGATGTTCATCGCGTTGCTCCGGATGAACAGATCCTCCGTCACGATCACGCCGTCCGCCAGGGAGAGACGGGCCGTGATCCGGCTGTAGGGCATGCCGCCGCTCACCATGTCGGGCAGTTGGAACTTGAACAGTTGTGAAACGTTCAGGATCGAAAAGATCTTGGACAGGACGGCAAATTTCCGGATCATGCCGTCTTTGGCCTTGAAATTCAGCGTTCCCGAGGCCGTCCGGATCAGGTCTTCCCGCGCGGACCCGGCGGCCTGGACCTGTCCCCCCAGGGTGAACGTCCCGGTGACGAAACCGTCCGGCATCTCTAAAGCCGCCGTCGCCTGTTCCGCGCTGGCGCCCGTCAGGGAGAAGCGGGTGTCGTAGGCCGGCCGCCCCGCCTGCGTCAGGTCGATCCGGCCTTCCGCCTGCGCCTTGCCGCCGAAGAGGTCGACCTCGCCGTCGGCGATGTCGATCCGGTCGTTCTCATAGCGGATGCGGGCGGAGAGGTTGCTGAAGGTCAGCGCCTTGTTCCGGCCGCTTTCGGCCTTGAGGACGACCGTCCAGGGGCGGGGACCGGCCTGCGCCGTCCAGCCTTCGCCCTCGATCTCGGTCAGGGGCGCCACATCGTCGACATCGAGGAACGGGAAGGACAGGACCAGGTCGGCGCGGGGCTCGGGTTTTTCCTGGATCACCCCCTGGGCCTGGAGCGTCGTTTGGTTCAGCGTGGCGGACAGGTTCCGGATCTGCCAGGCGTCGTTCCGGTAGTCGGCCCTGAGGTCCACGTCCCGGAGCGACACGTCCTGCCGGGGGTGGGTCAGACCGGCATCGGCCAGATCCAGCCGGGGGGCCCGGAGACCCACCTGGAGGGCCGGGTTTGTCCAGTCGTCCAGGCGCAGGGACGCCGCGACCGAAGTGCGGCCCAGTCGGGCGGAGAGATCGTCTGCGGCAAGGCCGGTCCCCGTCAGAACCAGGGTGCCGTTCAGGTCCCGGACCGGCTTCAGGCCGGCCGGCGGCCGGAAGCCGGCATCCGCGACCGAGATCCTTCCCCGCCAGCGGAGCGTCTCTGCCCCCGCACCGCCCCGGGCGCCGAGGTTCAGGCGGATCTTGCCGGACGGCGCGTAGGGCTTCAGACGGGGAATGTACGGCGCCATCTGTTCGATGGGCAGCGCCCCGGTCCGGACGTTCAGGCGGAGGCGTCCGTCCCGGTCGAGGGGAATGACGCCGCTGACGGTGGCCGAAAGGGCCGCCAGATCGAACTTCATGTCCTGGATCCGGACGGACCCGGGCGGAAACCGCAGGACCGCGCGGATCCGGTTGGAAACCCCGGCGGGCTTGGTCAGGATGCCGGGGAATTGATAATCGGCGGCGGTGGCGTCCCACGCCCCGGTCAGGCGATAGTCGCCGGCGGCGCCGTCGCCAGACAGCTGCATGACCGATGCGCCGGAATATTGGAGACGCCCGCCCGCCTCCCCCAGCAGCCACTTGACCTCCCCGGGCCGCGGATTCAGGGTCGCGGTAAGCGGGTAGCGCGACGGGGCGTCGAGGGGGTAGTCCGTGATCCGGCCGTCCAGGCGGAACGGCGAGGCGCCGATGCGGCCGGTCATCCCCTCGAACAGGATGTCCGTCCCTTCCAGGCGGATCTGACCGGCGACGTCCTGAACAAGCGGGATGTCCGGACCGAAGGAGAGGGTTCCCCGGTCCACCCGCGAGCGCACGGCCAGCACCCGGGCGTTGTCGCCCCGGTCCATCTGCCGGATCCGGCTGAGGCGTCCCTGGAGACGCCCCGTGACGTCGGTGAAGACGGCCTGGCGGAGGGTGTTCCGGAAAAAGTTTCCCGTGTCCCGGGGAAGGAGGCCGAAGGGGATGTAGGGCTTCGCCTCCGCCAGGCTCAGGCGGGGGATCGATACGCGTGCGGACAGGATCGGGTCGCGGGTGTCGAGCGCGTGCAGGCGGAAGCCGCCTTCCAGGCGAAGGCGATCGACGTCGACCCGGGCGCCGTCGAGGGCCCATTGCCCCGGTGCACGCGTCAGACGGCCGCGGATGCGAACCCCGTCCGGGGTCAGGGGCCGTGAAAAGACCGCCGGCCAGGAGACGTTCGGCGCCGCGAGCGCCGCCTCGACCCGCACATCGAAGCGGTCGGCCGCCCCCTGCCCGGTCAACGACAGGTCCAGGCGACCCGCCGCCGTTGGCGCGCCGAAGGCCGCCCCGTAGGGCCGGAACTGATCCAGCGAGAGCCCCATCAGCCGCAGGCGGCCGTCGAACCGGCTGGCGGACAGCGGCTCGTCGCGGCCGGCCAGGGTCATCGTCCCGTTCAGGCTCAGGGTGGCCGGCGGCGGTTCCGGCCCCTGACCCCCCGGGGGACCTGCGCCTGCGTGTGCAAAGGCAGGGGCCGCCCGGGACAGGGAACGGGCGGACAGGCGACTTTCGAGCCGGAGGGCCGTTTTTTTCCCCCGGCGCCAGTCGTCAATCCGCAGATTCACGCCCGCCAGGGTCGTCACGTGACCGTTTTGGCCGGCCCGCCGGTCCAGAAAGACGGCCTGCCCGTCGCGGATGCGCCATTGCCGCACCGGGTCGGTCGGGGGACCCTCCAGGAGGTCCGCGATGTTGAAGCGCCCGTCCGGGCCGCGGACGACGAACAGGCGGGGGCGGTCAAGCGTCAGGGACTTGAGGACGACCCGGCCGCGCAGCAGGGGCAGGAGGGCCGGGTGCAGGGAGGCCTTTTCAACGGACAGGAGCGGGGAGGCGCCGTCCCGGTCGGTGATCTTCAGCCCTTGGATAGTGAGTGCGGGGACGGGACGGCAGGAGAATTCGGCCCGGGAGAACGTCAGGTCGCGATGCAGGTGCTTCCGGGCGGCTTGCAGGATTTCGGTCCGGTAGCGCTCCGGGTCCAGCAGTCTCGGCAACTGGATGTAGAGGACCGCCGCGGCGATGCCTGCCAGTGCCAGGGCCGCGACCAGCCCGATCCAGCCCCGCTTGGGGGTGTCGGTGAGGGACATGGCGGTTCATCCTGGGTTTCATTCCGGGAATGAGGCGGATCATGCCCATCCCCGGGGGCACCATAGCACATCCGGCGGAAAAAGGGGGGCTTTCCCGGGGGCGGGCGCGTCGTCGGGCTTACCGCTTCGAGAAATAGATTTCCCCCAGCGCGGCCTCCGCCTCGCTGCGGGTGTTCTGGGAATTGATGTAGATCTGGACGCCCTGCGTGGTCCCCTGGGGTTCGCCGCCCTTGATTTCCCTGAACAGTCGCTTGTAGTCCTCGTAGACGTTCCGTTTTTCCATGTGCCACCGGCCGAGCTCGTCGGTCTTGTTCCTGAGGACGATGTAGCGGACCTTTCCCAGGAGGCGGTAGGGGCTTTGGACGGCCAGGCCCTTGGGGGGGCTTCGTTGTCCCAGATATAACCGACCACGGGGGCGTTCAGACGCGCCTGGAGACCGACGGGGGTGAAGGCGACGTAAAGCTGACTTGCCTGGTCGTTGGCGCCGGCCTTGCGGACGTCGCCGCCCTTCGGCAGGCGGGCCACCTTCCAGCGCCAGTTCAGGTAGGGATACTCCCGGACGTTGACGCGCAGGGGGCGGCTGATCCCGAAGGCCGAATGGCGGTCGCTGACGAGGTTCAGGGCGTAGGCGCCCCCGTCGCGTTCGAAACGGATGACCGGGGTTCCCGCCTTCCGGTCCAGGCTCCATCCGGGCGGTGCGCCGCGGTCCAGCTCGGGGGACAAAAAGCGGGCCACCACCACGGCGTCTTCGCGCAGGGAGAAGACCGCTGTCGAAAGACCGAACAGGATGAGCAGTCCGACCGCGATCGGCAAAACAAACCTTTTCATCGGCGCCTCATGCATAAAATCGGCGCCCCTTTAGCCTTTTGGAACCGGTTTGTCAAGCGTCGGGCGGACCGCCCGGTCGCGGTAAAGGTCCATGACCTTCGTCCGGGTGAGGACGCTCTGGACCACGGGGCAGTGGGCGAGGATGTTTTCCCGCCCCCCCTCCTCCCGGTCGACCAGCGCGATCACCCGGTCGATGACGAGACCCGCCTCCCGGGCGGCTTCGATGGCGGTGATCGTCGAGCCGCCCGTGGTGATGACGTCGTCGAGGATCACGACCCGTTCGCCGGCCTGGACGTTCCCCTCGATCTTGCTTTTCGTGCCGTGGCCCTTGGCCTCCTTGCGGACGATAAAGGCCTTGACGGGCTTTCCCCGCTGGAAGGAGATGACGGCCAGGGCGTTGGCGAGCGGATCGGCGCCCAAGGTGAGCCCCCCCGCGGCCGTGACGGGAACGTCGGCCAGCAGGTCGCAGAGGATCTCCCCGATCAGGTTCATCCCCTCCGGGTCGAGGGTGGTGGGCTTGCAGTTGAAATAAAAATGGCTTTGCCGGCCGGAGGCCAGCGTGAACGGCGGATCCTCGCGGTACTGGAAGGACTTCTCCAGAATCAGTTCGACGAGGCGCTTTTTGCGTGCATCCATGAAGGGGTCTCCTTGTCGCGTATGCCATCCGGGACGCTCCCGTGAGGGTCCCGGCCTTCCGCCCGGCGCCGCGCCGCCTAGGAGTCGGAAAAGGCCGGCGGTTCCTCGAGGACGAACCGCACCGGGACATCCACCCACATGGCCATGGGCGTTCCCATCCGCCTCCCCGGCTCGAAGCGCCAGGACCGGACGGCCTCCTCGGCCGAGCGGTCCAGAACGGCGTAGCCGGAGGATTTCTTGACCCGGATCGTCTGGACGCGCCCCTGCTCGGACACCTGCGCGGCGAGGAGCACCAGGCCTTCGTAACCCCGCAGGCGGGCCAGGGCCGGATACGCCGGGGCGTCGTTCGCCCGGTAGCGCGGCAGGGTCAGCGCGCTGGTCTCCCCGGCGGCCGCGACACGGACGCCGCTTGACGGGGGGGAGGCCGGCGGGACGGTCCTGTCCATCCCGGGACGGAGGCTCGCCGGTTGTGCGGCGGCGGTCTCCGTGGGGCGCGGCGGCGGCGCCTTCGAGAGGGCCGGGGTTGCCGGGAGTCCGGCGAGCGCCGCGGACGGAAGCGCGGGGACGACCGCGGCGGCGATCACCGGCACCGCCGCCGGTTCGCGCTTCACCCCCGGCGTGCGCTGCGGCGCGGGCGTCGCCGTCTTGGACGCGGAAACCCAGATGACCTGCAGGGGCGACAGGCTCGCCTCGCGGAGCCGGGGGGGAAGGGTGCGGAAGGCTTCTCCGAGGAGCAGCAGGCCCAGCGCCAAGTGGATAGCCAGGGACAGGGCGAGGGGGAGCGCCAGGGCGTTTCCGGCCCTCGCCTGCCGTCCGTCAGGGCCTGTCCCCGTGACGAATCGCAGGTCCGTGTCGTGCGAAAGGGTTTCTTCCATCGATTCCAATCCGGTCCCGTCCCCGTCGCCTTTCGGCCCGGGGATCGGGCAGCGGGAGTATAGGGAAAACGCTTGCCCCTGTCAACGGATTTGCCGGTTACATGAATTATGAGGCAACGCTTCCCCTTCCAAAAAACCCTTAAAGACGGTTCAGCGGCTCGGGGTCATGACCACGGGGCGGTAGAGAAAGAGGTTCTTCCGGATGAAACTCGCGTCGTCTTCGGCATCCGCGAAGGAATTGCATACATAGGTGACCACAAGCGTTCTTCCCCGTCCGAATTCCGGGTGCTCCTTGCCGGCGTAGCAGAAGTTGTCCGGGTCGTATCGGGGGCTGCCCCGGTCGACTTCGGGAATGGACCCGATCAGGACCTTCGGTTCGGTCCAGGGCCCTTCGGGCGCGTTCGCCGTTCGATAGAGCATCCGCCGGCCGTTGTTTTCGATGGAGAGGTAGACGGCGACCCATGTCCCGTCGTCTGGATGATGCCTCACGCTCATCTCCGAAACGGCCGCGTCCAGGACGATCCTGATCTTCGCGGGATCCAGTCCTTTTTCCCACCGTCCGTCCCGGGGCCAGTACTCGATGGCCGGGGCCGGATCGTCGAGCCGGTTTGTCGGAATGCGGGCGAGGATATTGCCCAGAACACCCGCCCCGCGGTACAGCGGATAAAAATAGACGTGATCCCCGAAAACGACCGACGTCGTCGCGAACGCCTCAACCCCCTCCGGAATGCCCGGGGTCAGGTCCACGTAGTCCGCGGTCCACCGGTTCGGATCGGCCTCCGCGAAGTTTCGGATCCGGGCGATTTTGTGCCCCGCGATCCGGAATTTGAAGGCCCCCTTCCTCCGCGGATCCGCCGTGACGGAGATCAGCGGGACGTGGAGGATGCGATCGACCATGAAGGGGTCCTGCGGCCACAGCCATTCGCTTTCGCCGAAGGACGACACGAATTCCCCATCCTTCTTTTTCAGCCAATACCGGATTTGGAATTGCCCGTCGGCGGCGCAGGTGGAGACGGCCAGCGTCGTTCCCAGGACCACCTTCATCCCCGCGCGATCCCGCCGGCCCGTCTGATCCGAAACGAAGGTGTCTCCGAAGAGCCACAGGACGCGCCGGTCGTCCAGCGGGATGGAGCAGGCGCCATCCCCGCCGTACCAGCCGTCCCGGTCGGGAAAATCGGGAAGGCAGCGGACCGATGACGGCGGCGGATCATGCGCCCGCTCCGGGCCGGCGGCACAGGCCGAGAGGAAGACGCACAGCAAAAGCAGGGCCAGCCGGGTCGTTCCGATCATGGCGTTCCAGGGTGTCGTGTCGGGTTTCATGCGGCCTGCCCGCCCCCTCCCCGGGTCCGCGGGGGCGTTCATGCGGACGGGGAGGATTCCTCCCCGTCGTTCAGGTGGGTCCGGTCGTTCAGCACGACAATCTCTCCCGATCCGTTACAAAACCGGACGAGGGTCTTGGAGGCGGGATCCACGTGGACGGACCTGAAGTCCGACAGGCTGATCCGCTTGATCTTGCAGAGGATCGACGCGATGGTAAAGCTGTGCGAGACCACCAGGGCATCGGCGGATCGCTGGAGGATGCCGTCGATGACCGGCCACGCCCGGGCCTGGAGCTCGTCCAGGGATTCCCCATGGGGCATCCGCACGGAAGCCGGATCGGCGATCCATGACTGGAGGAAGTCCTTTTCACGGGCCATCAGTTCCGAATAGGTCAGGCCCTCGAAATCGCCCTGGTCCATTTCCATCAGCCCCGACTCCAGGCGAATCGGGGCATCGTGGTACCGGTTGATGATCTCGGCCGTTTTCCGGGCCCGGATCAGGGGGCTGGCGTAGATTGCGTGGATCGGGTGATCCTTGAGGGACAGGGCGAGCTGACGGGCGTGATGCACGCCGACGTCGCTCAGGTCGATGTCGCTCACGCCCTGGACCCGGCCTTCCCGGTTCCAGGCGGTTTCACCGTGCCGTACGAGAATCAGTTCCATACGAATTCTCCTTATCAACCGAACGATCCGGTGTCAATCGAAACGGCCGCCGGTCCCGTTTCCGTCCACGGGCGCCCGGCGACGTGTCCGCTTCACGGCGGTCGATTGTTTTCTTGACATTTGGCGGCGATGTCTTATAGCCAACTCAAGTCCGAAGAGACGAACATCATGATCCCTTTCCGATGAATGCCGGGGCTCGGAGTCCGCTGAAACATGGGTAAAAAAAGAACCGGGAAAACACCCGTCGCGCCGCCCGGGACGTCTGCCCCGGTCTCCCTTTACCTTGGGGGCGTTCTCTTCCTCGCCTTGCTGGTCAGGATGGCGGCGCTGGCCGAACTTTCCGGAACGGCCTATTTCGATTTTCTCCTCTGGGACGAGCGGATCTACCATGAGTGGGCCAAAAAGATCGCCGACGGGACGTTCACATCCCGGTCGATCTATGAATTCGCCCCGCTCTACGCCTATGTCGTGGCGTTCCTTTACCGGATCTTTTCGCCGGATGTCCTGTTTGTCCGGTTTCTCAACGTGGCCCTGGGCGTCATGACCTGTGGGCTCGTTTACCTCATCGGAACGGCGCTGGCGAACCGCAAGGTCGGCCTCCTGGCCTGTCTGATCGCCTGCCTGTACAAGCCGTTCATCCTCTACAGCATCGTTCCCCTGAAAGAAGCGCTGTCTACCTTCCTCTTCGCCGCCGTTTTCTACCTCCTGATCGTTGTCACGGACGGCCTCTCCGGCGAAAAGGACGGGTCGACGGCGGGGGCCTTCCCGCCCGGGGGGCGCTTTATCGTTAAAACCGGCGCCCTCGGCCTGGCCGTCGGGCTGTTGATCAATGTCCGACCCAATGCCGTGGTCATCGCCCCCGTGATCTTCATCCTGATGGGGGGGTACGCCTTCCGGGGCGGGCTGCATGTCAGAAAAACCGGCTTCGTCCTGCTGATGTTCGTCATGGGGGTGGCCCTTGCCCTGTCCCCGTTTCTTATCCGCAATTACGCGCTCGCCGGAAAGCTCGCCCTGACCACGTCCCAGGGCGGGTTCAACCTCTATCTCGGCAATAATTTGAAGAACCCCGATCCCTATTATCGGCCCGTCCCCTTTGCGACCACCTCCCCGTTCGAGCAGGGAATCCATTTTACCATCGAAGCCAGCCGCCGGGTCGGGAAACGGCTTTCACCCGATGAGGCGTCTCGATACTGGACGAGGGAAACCCTTCGGGAGGGGGCGGCCGCCCCCGGCGCATTCCTCTGGAAGCTGTGGCAGAAGACCCTCGCCATGGTCAACCGCTTCGAGGCGTGCGATCACTACGGAATCGACTTCATGGGCGGGGTGGTCAAGATCTTCCGTTTCCCCTTCATCGGTTTCGGGCTTGTTTTCCCCTTGGCCATGATGGGCATGATCATCGGTGGTTTCGATGACGGAAAAGCGAGGGCCGCGGGCTTCGTCCTGGCGGCCTACGCCGCGACCCTCATCGCCTTCTTCCCCAACGCCCGCTATCGCCTGCCGATGATGCCCCTGCTCATTCCCTTCTCCGTTCTGGGCGCGACCGGGATCATCCGGGCGTTCCGGGAAGGAAACAGGAGGCGGGTGGGCAGTTGTCTGGCCGTCGCCCTGCTGTTTTTCGTGGTGGAGAACCTTCCGGTCAGGGCCACGGACGACGAGGCCGCCTATTACAATACCCACGCCATCGTGATGAACGCGAAGGGGGCCCAGGACGAGGCGGTTTATTACTGGAACCTGTCCTCGGAGATGGACAAACCCTTTTCCGCCTTCGCCAATCTCCCCCTTGCGGGAAGATCCTTCCAACTGGGCAGGCCGGATTTGGGGCATGCCTATCTCAACAGGATCGGCGACGACTCTTTTGCCGCCGCGCAAAAATACGATCTGTTGGGGGACGTGCTCCTCCATCAGGGGAACCTTTCCTCGGCGGCGGCGGCCTACGAAAAGTCCCTGAGCATCAATTCGGGCCAACGCAGGACCCTGTGGAAACTGATCCGGCTTTACGGGGCCACGGATCCCGCCAAGGCCTCCGAATATGAACTCAGGCTGAAATATGTCTCGTCGTTTTACGATCTGATGTAGGGGGCGAACCCCCGGGGAGCGCGTCGGAACCGAAAGGGATGGGACCTCCCGAAAAAGACGTTTGCGGTTGACGTTCCCGGCTTGACGCCTTCGAGAAAGCGGTTCGCCCATAAAAAAAGGGCGTTGCGCCCTTCCCGGCGCAAACGCCCTTCCGACCTGACCCATCCCTTGCACGTCGAAGTTTTTCGGGGCTATTTCTTCTTCGCCGCGGGTTTTGCCGGAACGGCCGCCAGTTCCTTGAAGGCGGCATCCCATTTATCGATGATCGTCTGCAACTCCGCGATCTTCGCCTTGGCGCCGGCCGGACCGGCGGCGATGCCCTCCTTGACGGTTTTCAGACCTTCCGTAAAAGCGGCGACGTCGGCGGTCCAGAGATCCTTCTTTTCCTTCAGTTTCCTTTCGACGGGTTTTGCCGCGGCCTCGAGATTCACCCAAGCCTCCTCCAGAGCGGTCACGGCGGTGGTCGCTTCGGCGGCGGCGGCCTGCTTGCCCGCGTCCACGGCGGCGGCGGCCCGCTCGAAGGCGGCCTTGGCGTCCAGATACGCCTGTTTGGCCTCTTTATAATTCTTTTCCTTCATCTGGGTCTCTGCCCCGTCCAGGATCTTCTTGGCCGCATCCAGGTCGGTTGCGGCGTACGTCTCCGCGCCCGCGGCTACCGCTGCGGTCATCGCGGCATCGGCCGCGGACTTCTCCGCTTCAGGGGGTTTTGCACAACCCGCCAACGCCAGAGCCAATACGAGCACAACGATCAACGATAAAAAATGCCTGCAATGATTCATACCAGTCCTCCTCCTTGTGGGATCCTCGGCAGTCTACGGCCGAAAATTTCTGTAAAAATATGCTTTTCCTCAAGTTTGTCAATGCATTTTTTTGCTGAGTGCGCCGATTTTCTCCGATTGAGGTCGTTGTGCCTTACGTGGAAATGGCGTATCCGCCGTCCAGAAAGAGGGTCTGACCCGTCATGTAATCCGATGCGCCGGAGGCGAGGTAGACGGCCAGCCCCACGATCTCGTCCGGCCGGATGATGACGTCTTCCGGGATCTTGAAGTTGGAAAGCTTGTCCTTGAGAAAGGCCTTGATGTCCTCGGGTGCGGGATTCGTCCCCGGCTTGGGCATGATATAGGCGCGCCCGACCTCGCCCCACTATTGGGAATTTCCTGGCTGTGCTTCTTGAAAAAATCTCCTAAAACCATGTCCAACTCTCCTTTCGTTTGTATGCTCCATTCATCGCCCGTGCAATGAACGCATGTTCAAAAAGTGTCCGGTTCATTTCTTTGATGGACTGAGTTTCATTCACCTAATTTACAGGGGTCGGAAAGTCAAGGGGAAAATGCCCGCCGCCGATCCGGCGGCAGGGGACAGGCAGCGGGAATCTCAACATTGTGCTCGATAGCGGATTTTTCTCTATCGGATGGCCCGGGGCAGAACGGAGGGGGGTGTCGCCCAAAACGCGGGAATCCCGGGGCAAGATGGGGTGAATTGCACTCAATACGGGGGAATGAGGGGGGGGGGGGGGACATCCGGCCGTCG
>DDXV01000041.1:20778-20942 GCA_002347815.1 Syntrophaceae bacterium UBA2251 | reverse complement strand
CGCCTCTGTAATCAGGAACTCGGCTTCTCCCGCCAAGGAACAATTCCGTAAAAGAAGTGCCATCAACAATCTCACACTCCCCGAAGTCCCCTGTAGCAGCAGCTTGTCTGAGCAATTCAAAATCCCGGTAGGAGGAAAGCGTACCTCCGATCTCCCGCTGGCCG
>DDXV01000041.1:0-20758 GCA_002347815.1 Syntrophaceae bacterium UBA2251 | reverse complement strand
GTAAAGGCGATGAGGTGGTCGAGACCGGGAACTTCCCAGAAGGTAACGACGCTTACAGTCATTCCCGAACCGGCTTTATTTTCTTCCCTGATGATGGAGCGGTAGATGTACGAGGTGGGTATCTGTCCCTTGCTGACGATGGCGATCTTTCCGGAAAAGAGCATGTTGAGACCGAGATCGGCAATGGCCTGCCTCTCATCGCCGATTATCTTTTCAAATCCACCGATGTCGAATTCGACCTTTTCTGCCACCCGTTGCATCTTTTCCGTATTGCCGATGAGAACAGGTTCGATATATCCTTTCTGCCAGCTCGTTTTCACGGCAAGCATGAAGTCCTCATCTTCGGGGGCAAGAACAGCCAGTTTCTTGGGACCTTTTTCCTGTGCAATCCTTGAAAAATCATCCAGTGATCTGATCATGGAAAGTACCTCAAGAAATGTGTGATAAAATGTAAAAATTAAGCTCTTCCCGGACAGTCAGTCTCTCTTCGGTGGTGCTGTTTAAGCCGTTTCTTTGGTCGTTACCTGCTCTTTGATAACCTTGCCCGCTTCGATGGTTTCAAAGGGCCTCCTGCCCATGTTTCTGTATCCTCGATGTGGCCTTTCATAGTTGTAATGCTGCAACCACTGATCCAGGGCCTTCTGAAGCTTCTCCACGGAAGAATAAAACTCCTTCCGGAAGGCCTCCCTAAAAAACTCATCCAGCATGGTTCGGTTGAAGCGTTCGACGAAACCGTTGGTCCTGGGCCTGGCCACCTTTTTTTCAACCTACATCACTGCATCCCTCTCTGCCGCAAATGGGACATGCAAACAGACTGCCCCGAGGAAAATCAATCTCAATGTCCAGACGATGTTTATCCGGATCAAACTCACACGACGCCACATGCCATGGCGGTGTCAAACCCAATGCCAACTGAAATAAATCCGTGTCTCTCATGATGATCCGTATCAACCTCCTTCATCTCTTGATGACGGATCTCTATCATATTTCGAATCTGGTTACCCATACATTTTAGCGAGGAGCCCTAAAATCACTATTCTATTGACACCCGCTTTCATTCTGGCCATACTCCGGGCGTGGGAGAATGCCCGCTCCCCGTTTGTCGCCGGTCTCCGGGGCGGGTCCCGATTCGCGGAGGTGAAACGATGAAGCCTGTCCTGCCGTTCCTTGCCGCTGCGCTCGCATTGCTCGCCTGCTCCTGCGCCGCCGTTGCCCCGACAAAGGCGCCGCCGGAGCCCGCGAGCCTCCTGTATCTCGACGGAACGGTCCAGGGCCCCGCCGGAAACGGTCTCGCCCTGGCGATGAAGCTGCCCGACATGGGCAGGACGCCGGGGTCCCCCGTCGGCGAGATCGCCCAGGCCCTGGTCCAGAAAAGCCTGATCATCGAAGGGATGAAGACGGACGTCAACGGAAAGCCCGCGACCGTCGGGGAGGTGCGCGGTGCGACCGTGACGGTCGCGCTGGACAAACCCGAGCCCATGCCCGCCGGAACCCCCGTCCGCCTGACGATCCCCAAGAAGACGATCGCCATCGTGGACTTCGAGGTGATCCGCGGGCGGGAGAAGGAACAGGGGCGCGTGACCCTGGAAGGCCTGACCACGGCCCTGATCGATTCCGGCCAGTTCAACGTCGTCGAGCGGACGAAGCTCAAGGCGGTGATGAACGAAATCACGCTCAGCCAAAGCGGGCTGACCCGGGAAAAGCCCGGGGACGTCCTGGGAAAGCTGATGATGGCGGATCTGCTCCTGACGGGCACCCTCGCCGAAATCGCGGGCGAATGGGACATCCACCTGCGGCTCGTCAATGTCCGGACCTCGCAGGCGATGTCGGCCATCCACCTGAAGACGGCCCTCTTCAAGGCCTCGGAAATCCGCGATTCCGGCCCCTTCGACGAAACGTTCGAATCCCCCGTCCACGATCCCTCCTGGATCATGGTCACGACCGGACGGACGGCGCCCTTTTTCCGGACGGAACTGGACCGCGCGGAGGGCAGCGCCGATTCCCGGCGGTCGATGCGGATCGACTACCGGCTCGTTCCGGGAAAGAATCCGGGATGGGCGCGCATCGACAACCGCAAGAAGCGGGACCTCTCCCTCTACGACGGGATCGAGTTCGACGCCCGGGCGACGGAGACGGTGCATGCCCAGGTCATGGTCATGACGTCCCTGCCCGACGACCCGAACCGGGTCGACG
Organism: Syntrophaceae bacterium UBA2251; assembly: GCA_002347815.1. Lineage (GTDB taxonomy): Bacteria > Desulfobacterota > Syntrophia > Syntrophales > UBA2251 > UBA2251. Next base: position 18,565 of record DDXV01000041.1, on the reverse strand, counting down.
CCTGGGCGGGATTCTTCGAAGCCGGTCCGTCCTGGGAAAAGATCCGCATCCCCTTTGCGCAGATGGTCGTCGCCCGGGGCTGGATCAAGGAGGGCGCCGCGGCCCGGTACGGGGCCAAACCCGGGGACCAGGTCCTGCGACTCGAACGCGTCGAGGGGGTTCAGATCGGCATTCATCAGAGAAAGAACGGAGACATCGCCGGCTCCCTCTGGATCGACGGGATCCGCTTCTACCGCGACTAGGAGCGGCGGCCAAGCCCCTTCCCGGTCGCCGCCCTTCGCTGCCTCACGCCCAAGGGTTTTGAGGAGGGGGAAATGTTGTCTCATCATTCAGGTCACCCCCCGCACCCTCTTGAAAAGTCCGGGGGAAAAGGTTATAAACACCACCGGGCCTCAACAAGCAACGCCTGCCCGGGGCCAAACAAGGGAGGACCGCCATGCCGGCGAAACAGGGAATGACGCCAGACAAGCGGGAACGCTGGTTCAAGATCGAACTGTCGACGCCGCCGGAACTGGTCGACGCGCTCGCCAATTACGTGACGGAGATCGGCGCCCAGGGGGCCTATCAGGAGGTGCTGGAACCCTTTGCCCCAAACGATCGGCCGGCGGCGCTCGACAAGCTCAACGCCTTTCTGCCCGTGGATGCGCGCCTGGAGAACCGCCTGGCGCACCTGGAGACGTATCTGGCGAGCCTGGGGCAGCTCTTTCCCGAATTCGACCCGGTCACGCTGACGACCGAAACCATCGACGATCCGGACTGGGGCGAGCAGTGGAAAAAATACTTCAAGCCGATCCGGGTCAGCAAAAACATCGTCATCAAACCCACCTGGGAACGCTTCACGCCGCAGGGTCACGACATCGTCATCGACATCGACCCCGGCATGGCCTTCGGCACGGGGCAGCATCCATCGACCCGCATGTGCCTGGAGGCGATGGAGGACATCCTGCTCAAGAACCGGTCCGTTCAGGGGGCGCGGGTCCTCGATGTCGGCACCGGGACGGGGATCCTGGGCATCGCCAGCGCCAAGCTCGGCGCGGAAGCGGTCGTGTGCGTGGACATCGACCGGAAGGCAGCGGAAATCGCCCGGGAGAACGTCCGGATCAATGAGGTCGAAGACCGGGTCAAAATCGTCAACCGGGACGTGACGACCCTGCACGACCCCTTTTCCCTGATCATCGCCAACTTGACGGCCCGGCTTCTGGTCCGCCTGAGATCCCATCTCGTGTCGCTGCTGACGCCCGGCGGCTATCTGGTGCTGTCCGGAATCATCGATCAGAACCGGCCGGAAATCGAGGCGCACTTTTTCGCCCCCCCGTTCGTTTCGCGCCGGACGATCACGGAAAAGGAGTGGGTCTGCTACGTCCTCCAGAACGAGGGACAGACGCCTTGACCGCACCGCGCATCTACTATCCCCACCCCTTTGCCGCCGGGGAGACCCGCGTCCTCGACGGCAACTGGCGCCGCTACCTCCGGACGGTCCTCCGCCTCCGGGAGGGGGACGCCCTGATCCTGTTCGACGGCCAGGGACGGGAGGGGCAGGCCGAGGCGACGCGCGTCGACCGGGAAGGCGTGAGCGTTCAGGTCGGCGCCTGCCGCGCGGTTCCCGCGGACGCCCTGTCCCTGACCCTCGCCCAGGCCCTCCCCAAGGGGGGAACGATGGAGGCCGTCATCCGGAAGGCGACGGAACTGGGGGTTACGGCGATCCGGCCCTTCCACTCCGAGCGCTCCATCCCCCGCCTCACGGCGGAGAAGGCCCGGCAGAGGGTCGCCCGCTGGCAGACCGTTGCCGTCGAGGCCTGCCGGCAGTCCCGGCGCGCGGATATTCCGCGGGTGGAGGACATCGCCTCCTTTGAGGACATCGTCGCCGCGCCGGAAGACGGGGCGGTCCGCCTGATGCTCTGGGAAGAGGAGCGCGAGACCGGCCTCCGGAACCTGCTGCGCGGGCTGCCGGACCGGAAGGACCGGCCGTGTACGGTCGTCATCGGTCCGGAGGGAGGCTTCACGGAGGCGGAAGTCCGGCTGGCGAAGGGGCACGGGTTTTTCATCGCGAGCCTCGGCCGCCGTGTCCTGAAGGTGGAAACGGCGGCGGTGGCGGCGCTCGCCATCGTGCAGTATGAACGGGAGACCCTCGGGACCGCCGGGAAGGGGGACAACGGGACATGACCCCGCTCCTGTACGGCGGCTTCTGGCGCCGCCTCGCGGCCTTCGCCATCGACAAGGCCCTCCTCTACGGGGTTTCCCTGTTCCTCTTTCTCGTCCTCGTTCTGGCCGGCGGCTTCGACCTGCCCTCGCCCCGCCGCTCTCCCGCCCCGGACGCCATCGAGACGTTGATCCGGGGCCTGACGGGGCTGTACCTGTTCGCGTCGACGCTCGCGAGCGCGGCTTACTTCACCTACTTTCACGGCCTGACCGGCCAGACGCCGGGGAAGATGGCGATGAAATTGCAAGTCATTCAAATTTCAGGAGAAAGAATGACCTTCGGCCTTGCCTTCCTGCGTTGGGTGGGGTATATTCTCTCCGGGATCTTCCTGTACCTGGGATTCCTCTGGATCGCCTGGGACGGGCGGAAGCAGGGCTGGCACGACAAGATCGCGGGCACGGTCGTGGTCCGCCTCCCCTCGCCGCCGACGGGCACGGGAACGCACGCGTAAAGGACGGTCATGTTCGCCAAGCGGAACACGCTGCACGAAAAAATCTACCATGACGACGAGGGCTGCCTCAAGGAGCGGATCCACGTCCTGGACAAGAAGTGGGAGGGCGACTACACGTCCTATTTCACGAACGGCCAGGTCATGGCGCAGATGCGGTTCCACCAGGGCCGGCGGGAAGGCGAGGCCTGCTCCTTTTACCGTGACGGCCGCCTCCGGGAAAAGGGAACCTTCGTCAACGACCGGCTGGAAGGCGATTACGTCTGCTATTACGAAAACGGCCAGATCCGGGAAAGCGAGCATTACCGGAACGGGGCGCTGGACGGCGTCTACCGGCTGTACTACCGCAACGGACAGTTGAAGGAGGAAGAACACTTCAGAAGCGGCAAGTTCGACGGCCCCTACGTCTCGTACTACAAAAGCGGACAGATCAGGGAGCAGGGCGGGTTCGTGAACGACAAGCGGGACGGCCGGTACGTGTCCTACTGGCGCAACGGCCGCATCCGGGAAACCGCCACCTACCGGAACGGCCGCCTCGTCGGGAAATTCGTCTCCTACGACGAAGCCGGGCGGGAAATCGAAACCGTGCTGCCGGCCGACACGGCCGACACGGAGGAAAACGAAGACGAACGGCAGGAAAAGGACAAGATCATCGACGATCTCCTCAAGAACTTCTCAACCTACGAAAAGCTCTAAGGAGGAAACATGATCCGGAACATCCTCGTCCCCACGGACGGATCGGAGCAGGGAAAGATCGCCCTGGCGTACGCTCTGTACATCGCCGGAAGACTGGGCGCGTCCCTCACGGGATTGCACGTCGTCGACATCCGGCTGTTGCAGGCCCCCGTTTTCAGCGACATCTCCGGCTCGGTCGGGCTCCCGCCCTACCAGGAGTTTCTCCCCGTCGTCGAGGGCGGACTGGAGGCGCGGGCGGAGACGATCCTCGCGGCGTTTCAGCAGCGCTGCGGGGAGGCGGGCGTCCCGGCGACCGCGCGGAAGGTCATGGGCGTCATCGACGAATCCATCATCGAGGCCGGCCGGGAGGCAGACGGAATCCTCCTGGCCCGGCGGGGCGAGCACTTTCATCTGGGGAGCGGCGGCATCCTCGGCTCGACCGCCGAGGCCGTGGTCCGGAAGGCGGGCAAGCCGGTCTTCGTGACCCCGGACACCTTTCGCGAAATCGAGAGCATGGCGCTCGCCTACGACGGCAGCGCCCCGGCCCGGCACGCGCTTTCGATCGCGGCGTTCCTGTCCGAGAAGACCGGCTGGCCGCTGACCGTCGTCCTCATCACCGACAACCAGACCCTGGCCGCGGAACGCATGAAGCAGGCCGAAGAGGCGTTGGCGGACGTCGGGATCAACGCCCAGACGATCGTTCTGACGGGGAAGGAGGACAAGGCCCTGCTCCGCTTCGTCCAGGAGGGCGCGGTCGAATTGATGGTCATGGGGGCCTATGGCCACGGCCGCCTGCGGGAGCTCTTCGTCGGCAGCACCACTTCCGCCATCATCCGGAAGAGTCCCATCCCCGTGCTCCTCACCCGTTAACGCCGCCCCGGATCTTCTCGATCCGGTTCTGGAGTCCCCCCGGGCTTTCGCGGCAGGACGGATTGCAGCAATAGCCCCTCCCCGCGCCCCACGCCCGCCGACGCCGCCTCAGATCTTCGCGATCAGGTCCTTGAGTCTGCCCAGGCTTTCGTGGCACGTCAGATCGTAGTCGATGGGCGTGATCGTGATCATGCCCCGCTTCAGGGCGGAGGCATCCGAATCGGGCTCCTCGTCGGCGGCCAGCTGGGTCTCCCCGGCCAGCCAGTAATACTCGTGCTCCCGGGGATCGACGCGCCGCTCGAAGCTCTCCATCAGCCGCGCCCGTCCCTGCCGGGCCACGGCGATCCCCCGGATCCGGTCTTCCGGCAGCGCCGGAACGTTGACGTTCAGGGCCACGCCCCTCCCCAGGCCGTTGTTCGTCATCCAGACGGCCAAGCGGCGCGCGACCTTCGCGGCCACGGTGTAGTCCGCCTCCCGATGCGTGTCCAGCGAAACGGCCATGGCCGGAACGCCGAGGATGGCCGCCTCCGTCGCCGCCGAAACGGTCCCCGAATACAGGACGTTGATGCCGACGTTCGCCCCCCGGTTGATTCCGGAAACGACCAGGTCCACGGGGCCCCCGGCCAGTTCCCGGATGCCCAGCTTCACGCAGTCCGCCGGCGTTCCGAGCACGGCGTGTCCGTAAAACTCCCCTTCCCGCTTCGCCCGCCTCACCATCAGCGGGCGGAGGAGCGTGATGGCGTGCCCGACGGCGCTCTGTTCGATCTCCGGCGCCACGATCAGACACTCCGCATCCCGGGAAAGCTCCTGATACAGGGCGCTCAACCCCCGGGCGTAGATCCCGTCATCGTTGGTCAAGAGGTAACGCATGGTGTTCCGACTCCTCAAACGGTCTGCGCATCCGGCCGTTAAAGACCGCACGCTGCCCCCGGAAAACGCCGCCCCGACCGGGTGCCGCAGTCCGGACGCCGTTCAAAGACGGCCGAACCCGTCCCGGGGACCCTCAGTCCCTCAGCACGGCCGTCCGGATGTACTGCAGCGTCTCGGCCGCCACCGCCGATGAATCGATCACCACGGACATCTCGTGATTCATCTTCAGGGCCGAGTGGGTCAGGTTGTGACTGCCGACGAAGGTCGTGCGCCGGTCGATGACAACCAGCTTCGTGTGGGTGGTGCGCCGGGGAGAGTCCGTCCTCGTCCGCACGCCCCCCTGCTCCAGACGCCGGCGCGTCGCCTCGTTGTCCCGGTCCACCGTGCCGGTGGGGTCGCCGCCCCGCTCCAGGACCACCTCCACCCGCACGCCGCGCCGCGCGGCCTTGAGGAGACGTTCGACGACCCGGTCCGGATAGCTGCCCGGATAGCCGCTCGCCCTGAACAGGAACATGCAGACGACGATCTCCTCCTGTGCCCCGTCGATCGCCCGGATCAGATCGCGGACGTATTCCCGGTCCTTCAGGAGGCGGACGGAGGCCTCCCCGGACGACCCGCCTTTCCCCGCCGCACCGGCGTCCGCGCAAAAGGGGGCCACGGCCAGGACGGCCGCCAAAACGGTCGCGAATATCCGCGCGGCAAGAGGTCTGTTCATCCCTGCGGCCCTCCACGGCGTTCGATGTCTCCCCAAACCGCGGCGCGGGATCGTGATGCCCGTCGGACATCGGATCCCGGACGCGCGAACGGAAGATTTTTTGGAGCCCCCCTCCCACCGCCCGCGAGCGGCACGCGGAGCTGCCGGGTCGAGAAAGGTTCAGCGTGGGGAGGGATCACGATTTCCGACGATTTCAGTCCTACATGAATTCAGGTCGCGCGTCGACACAAAAAAATGCCTGGAAGCCTTTTGCGGCTTCCAGGCACGCGACCCGCAGGTCTGACTGATTTCAGAAAAAACTACTTCACTTCCTCGAAGTCCGCATCGACGACGTCGTCGTCCTTCTTGCCGCCGCCCGCCTGGGCGCCGGAGTCGGCGCCCGCGCCCGCCCCGGGGCCGGCCCCGGCCTGCTGCTGGGTGGACTGGGCGTACATGGCCTCGGCCAGCTTGTGGGACGCCGTGGTCAGCTCTTCCTGGGCGGCCTTGATGGCCTCCAGGTCATCCCCCTCGATGGCCTTCTTGACCTTCGCGATGGCCTCCTCGATCCGGGTCTTTTCGGCCGCCCCGATCTTGTCGCCGAACTCCTTGATGTTCTTCTCGACGCTGTAGGCCATGGCATCGGCCTGGTTGCGGGCCTCGATCAGGTCCTTCTTCTTCTTGTCCTCGCCGGCGTGCGCCTCGGCCTCGCGGACGAGTTTCTGGATCTCTTCTTCCGAAAGCCCGCTCGACGCCGTGATCTTGATGCTCTGCTCCTTGCCGGTGCCGAGGTCCTTCGCGGCGACGTGGACGATGCCGTTCGCGTCGATGTCGAACGTCACCTCGATCTGGGGCATGCCGCGCGGCGCCGGGGGAATCCCGACGAGCTCGAACCGCCCCAGGGTGCGGTTGTCCGCCGCCATGGGCCGCTCGCCCTGGAGGACGTGGATGCTCACCGCCGGCTGGTTGTCCGCCGCCGTGGAGAAGATCTGGCTCTTCCGGGTCGGGATCGTCGTGTTCTTCTCGATGAGCCGCGTCATGACGCCGCCCAGCGTTTCGATCCCGAGGGACAGGGGGGTCACATCGAGCAGGAGCACGTCCTTGACGTCGCCCGAGAGCACGCCGCCCTGGATCGCCGCGCCCACGGCCACCACCTCGTCGGGGTTGACCCCCTTGTGGGGCTCCTTGCCGAACAGCTCCTTCACCTTCTGCTGGACGCGGGGCATCCGCGTCATGCCGCCGACCAGGATCACCTCGTCGATCTGGCCGGGCGTCAGTCCCGCATCCTTCAGGGCGGTCCGGCAGGGCGCCTCGAGCTTCTCGATGAGCTCTTCCACGAGGGCCTCCAGTTTGGCGCGCGTGATCTTGACGTTCAGGTGCTTGGGGCCCGAGGCGTCGGCGGTGATGAAGGGCAGGTTCACGTCCGTCTCCATGGAGGTGGACAGTTCCATCTTCGCCTTCTCCGCCGCCTCTTTCAGCCGCTGGAGCGCCATGCGGTCGCTGCGGATGTCGATCCCCTGGTCCTTCTTGAACTCCATGGCGAGGTAGTCGATCAGGCGCTGGTCGAAGTCCTCGCCGCCCAGGTGGGTGTCGCCGTTCGTGGATTTGACTTCAAAAACGCCGTCGCCCAGCTCCAGGATGGAGATGTCGAAGGTCCCGCCGCCCAGGTCGAAGACGGCGATCTTCTCGTCCTTCTTCTTGTCGAGGCCGTAGGCCAGGGCCGCCGCCGTCGGTTCGTTGATGATCCTGAGCACGTTGAGCCCCGCCACCTTGCCGGCGTCCTTGGTCGCCTGGCGCTGCGAATCGTTGAAGTAGGCCGGCACGGTGATGACGGCGTCGTTGACCTTCTCGCCCAGATAGTCCTCGGCCGTCTGCTTCATTTTCGTCAGCACCATGGAGGAGATCTCCGCCGGGCTGTAATTCCGTCCGCGGACCGTCACCTGGGCGTCGCCGTTCGAGGCTTCGGTGATCTGGTAGGGGGAAATGGTCTTGTCGTACTGGACCTCTTTCGAGGCGTATTTACGGCCGATCATCCGCTTGATGGCGTAAACGGTGTTCTCCGGGTTGGTAATGGCCTGCCGTTTTGCCACCTGACCCACCAGCCGCTCACCGCTCTCGGTAAACGCCACGATCGACGGCGTGGTCCGGTTGCCCTCCTGATTGGCGATGACGGCCGGATCCCCGCCTTCCATGATGGCGACGCAGGAGTTGGTCGTTCCCAAATCGATTCCGATGATTTTTCCCATGTTATCTATCCTCCTTCATGACGCTTCCCTCGCGTTCGTTTATTCGCACACGTCTTCGTTCGTTCTCTTCTTGCAGACCGACACCCGGGCGGGCCGCAGCAGCCGCCCGTTGAGCGTATAGCCCTTCTCGAACTCGTCGACGACCTGGTTGTCCTCATGGGCGTCGCTGTCCACCTGCATCATGGCCTCGTGAACATTGGGGTCGAACGGTTTTTCTAGGCTGTCGATCGCCTGCACCCCGTGCTTCTCCAGAGAGCCCAGCAGTTGTCCGCGCAGCATCTCCAGGCCTTTCCGGAAGGCCTCGAAATCGCAGGAGGCCTCCGCCTGCTTGAGGGCCCGGTCCAGGCTGTCCGTCAACGGCAGCAGGTCGCGGATCACGTTTTCGTTGCCGTATTTGACGGCATCCGCCTTATCGCGAAGGGCGCGTTTCTTGTAGTTTTCCAGATCGGCCGCGGCCCGGACGTACCGGTTGTAATTCTCCGCTGCCTCCCGTTCCTTCTCCCGAAGCTTCGCCCTCAAGGCATCCAGGTCTTCACCGACCGCCAGGTCGTTCTCCGGATGATCGTCCCCGGCATCCGGCGTGGATGAGGTCTCAAACGTGGCTGCTACAACAGATTCCTTTTTGCCCTTTTTTACCATGATCTTTGCCGCTTGGTCCTTTCGTTATCTTATGGCGCATCGGGCCGCTGAAACAGTTTATAGTCGATCATCTCGCAGATCACGTGCCCCACGGCGATGTGCACTTCCTGCACCCGCGGGGTATTGCGGGAGGAAACGATCAGGGCATGGTCCACGATCCGGGCGATGTCCCCGCCGTCGCCGCCCGTGAGCCCGATCGTGACGAGCCCTTTCTTCTTCGCCATCTCCAGGCCCCGGACCACATTGGCGGATTTGCCGCTGGTGCTGATTCCCCAGGCGACATCCCCCTCCTGGCCGAGCGCGCGGATCTGCTTGCTGAAGATTTCCGAGAAATCGTAATCGTTCCCGATACTGGTCAGGATCGACGTGTCCGTGCTGAGCGCAATCGCCGGCAGCGGAGGCCGCTCGATCATGAACCGGTTGACGAATTCGGCGGCCAGGTGCTGGGCGTCGGCGGCGCTCCCACCGTTCCCGAACAGGAGGACCTTGTTTCCGGCCTGCAGGGCGGCGGTGATGGCTTCGATCACCTGCACGACGTGTCCGAGGTTTTCGTTGAGAAAGACCTCCTTGAGCTCGCTGCCTTCCTTAAAAGACCGGATGATGTGATCTTCCATGCGGATTCCGATTCCCATTCCCTCAATTTTGGCGGTAATTTAGTTATCCGCCCCCCCCCTGTCAAGGGCGGGGGCGGGAATTCGCCGGGAAAGGCGGATTTTTCGCGGGGAGGTCCGAACCGGGGGGGGCGGGGATTATTCCGAATCGGGGAAAAAACCCGGATGGCGATTCCGATCCTTCAATTCCGCCCGCTTGCCCTTGTTCCAGCTGGAAATGCCCGTCACGTACTGGGTGATGCGCGTGATCCCTTCCACGGCGTCGGCGCCGCAGTCCGGGCAGCGGTCGAACAGACCCCGGCGGGTCCGCCCGCAGGCAGCGCAGCTGGAGAACTCCGGCGTGAAGGCGATCTGGGCGCAGGCGGTCTGTCGGAAGGCCGTCTCGACGAGGCGCGCGAGCGCCGCCCCGGACGGACGGGCGGCCCCCAGGAAGACGTGGGTGATGGCGTCCGAGGGGATCAGCGGATGGAAGCGGCCCTCCATCTCGATCCGTTCCGGCGGCGTCACGGCCGCCCCGACGTAGAGGTGCGTGGAGTTCGTGTAGTAGACGTCCCCCCGGGCGATGCTGCCCTTGACGATACGGCCGGAGGCCGGGGAGTGGAAGCGGAGGTCGAGGCGGGCGAACCGGTGGGCCGTCGTCTCCGCGGGCGTCTGCTCCAGCGCCAGGGGGATCCCGCAGGTGCGGCCGAGGGCCTCCACCTCGTCCCTCAGGCGCGAGACGACCTTGAGGCCGAACGCGCGGGCCGCGGGCGAGGCGTGCAATTGCTCGCCCGTATGGATCTGGACGAGCTCGTTCAGGCCGACCATCCCGATGAGGCCGCCCGCCCGATCCAGGTCTAGATAGGGCGCGCCGTCCCGGTCCATCGCGAGCAGGGCGAGCGGGCCGAGGGCCCCCAGGCCGAGGATCCGTTTGAGAAAGGCCTTTTTCTCGACCTGCGCACGGACCGCCAGGGCCAGCAGCTCGGACATCAGCCCGAACAGACGCCGCTCATCCCCCTCCGCCCGGTAGGCGAGGCGGGGCAGGTTCAAGGTGACGTTCAGCAGGGCGGCGCCGCGCACGCGCCACGGTTCCCCGGCGGCCTCCGGGCAGAACGGCAGACCCGCGCGGCCGGTGTCCCCGCGGTCGAAGACGAAGCACGGGTTTCCCTTGTCCGCCGCCACGTCGCAGGCCAGTTCCAGAAACGCCTCGTGTCCCGGCGTCGCGAAGAACCGGGGCGAGAGGTGAATGACGGGCCGCGGAAACGTAAAGGGCCTTCCCGTGGCGTCGCCGGCCCGGAAGACCGCCATCAGGCCGCGGGCAAAACGCTGCGCCTCCGGGGCAAAGGCGTCGCAGGTCCCCCCGGTCGCCTTGCCGCCCGGGCCCACGGCGGGGATGCCGGCCAGGAACGCGGGCACCTCCCAGGACAGGTGCATGTCCGTATAGATCGACTGCCCCCCGCGGGCCGATGTCAACTGGGAGAATTCGTAGATGAGCATCTGGGCGAAGTGCTCGACCTCCCGGTCCGTCATCCCGGTGAGATAGGGGGCGAAGGAATGGTTCACCCCGAGCCAGCCGATCACGCCGGCGAAGTGCCCCTGCAGGGCGGCGGCAAACCGGACCATGTGGGCGAGCAGGACCTCGGGGTGCCGGGCCGGCCGGGCCGCGTTCAGGGCGTGGGGAAGCTGAAGCCCGAAGGTCTTCAGGTATTCGAGCGTCTGGCAGGCGCTGTACGGCCGGTCGACGGCGCCCAGGCCGTGCAGGTGAAAATCGCCGGCGATATGGGCATCGGCCACCCCGCGGGAGAAGACGTGGTGGAGGGCGTACTCCCGCTTGATCCCCTCGGCGAGGATCAGGTTCGTTCCCTCCGGCCCGTGCGGGACGTTGGCGTTCTCCCGGTTTGGGTGCAGGATGAGCTGTTCCACGTCGTACAGCGGAAAACCGAGGCGTGCGTGCATCCGCCGGGCCTGTTCCAGCCCCCGCTCCACGAGCTTCGCATCGACGAGCTCGCGGATGAGCGACGTGGTGAGCACGGCGATGCCCGAGGCGACGATCTGCCTCTCGACCTCCCGGCTGATCTCCTCCGCCACGCCGGCCTCGCTGCCCGTCTCGCGGATGAGGGCCTCGACGATCCGGCGGCGGTCCCACCGGGCGATCTCCTCGCCGGAGGTCCGGACAAACAGGGTGATGTCGGTGGTTTCCTCGGGGAGCATCATCAGAGATTCGTCGTCGCCGCCCCCTCGATCGCGTTCAGTGCCGCTTCCGCCGCCGCCGTCAGGAGGTCGTCGTGGTCGTGATCCAGGGCGAAGACGCGGAAGTGGACGACCCGTGCGGGGATGAACCGGTAGAGTTCCTGCAGGGGCTCCGGGGAGGTGCGGCCGGTCGACGGGTTGAAGATGTTGATCCGCTTCCCCGTTTCCGCCATGGGGTTGAGCGGCCGGGGGTCCTGGGTCGCCAGATCCACCCGGAAGGCGAGCTTCTTGACCGAGGCGGGCAGGAATTCCCGGATCCGCTGTTCGTAGTCCGTCACGGGGATAAACCGGGTGCCGCGCTGGATCTGGTCCACGGAGATCTCCGTCGAAAAGGCCATCTTCCACTTCACCTGCCGCCGGTGGAGCTTCTGCCACTCCCGGCCCAGCCTCCGCCGCCGCGGGTCCTTCGCCTCCGGCCACCGGCCGACCTCCTGGAAAAGCGTCCATTCGTCGAGCCCGAGATAGGCCTCCAGGTGCGCGAGCGGATCGAGCGGAAACAGGAGATCCATCGTCTCCCGGAAGATCTCCTGGAGGTGCAGGTCCAGGGCCCGGGTGGTCCGGTGGAAATAGACGTTGGCGTAGAGATTGAGGCGTGCATTCAAAAAGCGGCTGAGGGCGGAGACGCCGGCCTGGTGGAGGGTCAGCCCCTCCCGGCTGAAGAAGGTGTAGAATTTGAGCCGCGCGATATCCACCATGTCCAGGGAGTATCCCGTCATGTAGGCGTCCCGCTGGACGTAGTCGAGGTTGTCCACCGTGTAGGTGCCGGAGAAGAGCTGCCTCAGGAGCGTGAGCCATTCGGGGACCCGGCCGTCCCGGCCGTCCGGCATGCGGATGAGGTAGGCCACCTGAGCCGGGTCCAGGACCTCCCGCGCCGCCAGGGGGCCGGTGGGACTGCGGCGCAGTCCGCGGATCAGGCGGGCGAGCCTGCGGGTGATGATCGCCTGCCCCAGATCCTCGTGCGTCAGGCCGTACTGGCCTAGGAAATGGTCGTCGAAGAAGTGCCCGTAGGGGCCGTGGCCGACGTCGTGCAGCAGCCCGGCGACGCGCAGCAGTTCTTCCACATAGGGCGCCGAGGGCAGGTTGGGGCAGACCTCCCGCAGGCTCGGGTAGAGAAACCGGCCGAACTCCCCGGCCAGGTGCATCGTCCCCAGGGAGTGCTGGAAGCGCGTGTGTTCGGCCGACGGGTACACCCACCGGGCGCTCTGGAGCTGATAGATGCGACGGAGGCGCTGGACCCAGGGGGAATCGATCAGGTCCTTTTCGGTCTTCTCGCCCCCGCCGTCCTCCCCGGGCACCGTGAAGACGGCATATTGGTGGATCGGGTCGGCAATGAGGGCTATCCCTTTGTATATCCTTGGATATTCGCTTCCCTTGGACTTCATGGCGGTATCTGTACAACAAACCCGGGGAAAGATCAAATACAAACCTGGACCGGCGCGAACCGAAGCTGAACGAAGTGGACCGGCGCTATACCCTCCCCGGGCGGCCGGCGCCCCCGTTCCGTTCGCATCCGTCGTTTGCGCTTGACATCCCCGTCGCCCTCTCCTATAGTCGGGCCGTCGTTGAATCCCGATCGCAACTCACCGAGCCGTAACAACCGTTGACAGGATGGTGGCCATGGGAACGGACAACGTCGTTTTTCTGGAAGTCCTGGAGTGGTTTGACGAATCGGGGAAAGAGCTGGTCCACCGTCTCCCGGAGCAGGGCTCCGGAGAAATCAAGTGGGGCGCCCAGCTCATCGTCCGCGAGAGCCAGGCGGCGGTCTTCTTCTACAAGGGGAAGGCCTTCGACGCCATCGGTCCCGGCGGCCATACCCTGAAAACCGCGAACATCCCGATCCTGACGAAGGTCCTGAGCATCCCCTGGGCCATGACCAGCCCGCTCCGCGCGGAGGTCTACCTCGTCAACATGAAGGTCTTCCCCAACCTGACCTGGGGCACGCGCGATCCGGTCGCCTTCGGGGACCGGGAGCTGGGCCTGATCCGCCTGCGGGCCTTCGGCGTCTTCAACCTGCGGGTCCTGGACCCGGTCCTGCTGATCAACAGCCTCGTCGGCACCCAGGGCGTCTACACACAGGGCGACATCGAGGAATATCTCAACCGCGTGATCGTGGCCCGCTTCAACGACTTTATGGGGGAGCGCCTCGACACGATCTTCGATCTGCCGGCCCGGTACAACGAGCTCGCCGGCGACCTCTCCGCACTACTCCAGGCGGATTTCCGCCGTTTCGGGCTCGGGCTCACGGACCTCTACATCAATTCCATCACCCCGCCGCCGGAGGTCCAGAAGGCCATCGACGACAAGAGCAAGCTCGGCCTCTTCGACGACCTGAACAAACTCCTCAAGATGAAGGCGGCCATGGCCATGGAAAACGCCTCCCAAACGCAGGGCGAGGCAGGCGCCGGCCTCGGCATGGGGATGGGGTTCATGATGCCCGCCATGTTCTCCGACGCCTTCAAAACCGGAAGGGGCGCACCGGCCGCCGCGCCGGGAACGGCCCCCTGTCCGCACTGCGGTCAGGCCGCCCCCGCCGGGGCGCGCTTCTGCCCCCAGTGCGGCAAGCCCATCCCCGCCGCGCCCAAATGCGCCGGCTGCGGCGCCGATCTGCCCGCCGCCGCCCGCTTCTGCCCCCGGTGCGGCCAAGCCGCGGCGGCAGGAACGGGCAAATGCCCCCACTGCGGGGCGGAATCCCCGGCCGGGGCGAAGTTCTGCTCCCGGTGCGGGAAACCCATCTGAACCGTCCAGCCGATTCCCGGCGGCACGGGACTTGTCCCGATGCCCCGGAAACACCGGAACACCCGCCCGACGTGCGGGCGCAACGTCTCCCTTGATGAACCCCGGGACGGGGCCCTGACCATCCCGCCTTTGCACGGCGGGATCCGGCTCACGAAAAGACGGCCGTTTCGTTCCGGCAAGACGGCATATCCAACTCAAGGAGGGCAAGCGATGGAACCGTTCAGCGATTACGACTGGTACGACGGACTGGGGCTGGCGGAATTGATCCGGAAGGGCGAGGTGAGCGCGCGCGAGGTCTGCGAAGCAGCGATCCTGCGGATCGAGGCCTTGAACCCCGCGCTCAACGCCGTCATCCAGCCGATGTTCGACCTGGGGCGCCGGGCCGTCGAGGCGGGGCTGCCTGACGGCCCGTTCCGCGGCGTACCGTTCCTCCTGAAGGACTTGATGGCCGCGTACGCCGGCGTGCCGCTCACCGCGGGGAGCCGAGCCTGCCGGAATTACGTCCCCGATCGGGACAGCGAACTCGTCCGGCGCTTCAAGCAGGCGGGGCTCGTCGTTCTCGGAAAAACCAACTGCCCTGAGTTTGGCCTGCTTGGCGTCACGGAACCGGAACTGCACGGTCCCACCCGAAATCCCTGGAACACCGGGCGCACACCCGGCGGCTCCAGCGGGGGCTCGGCCGCCGCGGTCGCCGCGGGCATGACCCCCCTGGCCTCGGCCGGCGACGGGGGCGGATCGATCCGCATCCCCGCCTCGCACTGCGGCCTGTTCGGGCTCAAGCCCACCCGCGGCAGGAACCCGACCGGCCCCGCCTACGGCGCCGTCTGGCAGGGGGCGGTCGTCGAGCACGCCCTCACGCGTTCCGTCCGGGACAGCGCGGCCCTGCTGGACGCCACCCACGGCGCCGATGCGGGCGCCCCTTACGTCATTCCGCCGCCCGAGCGCCCCTACAGCGAGGAGGTCAAAAGGGAACCGGGCGTCCTGAAGATCGCCTTCAACACCCGCTCCCCCATCGGCACGGAGGTCCATCCCGAATGCGTCCGGGCAGTCGAGGAGGCGGCCCGCCTGCTCGAGGGCCTGGGACACGCCGTCGAAGCGGCCCAGCCTGACCTGAATGGCGAGGCCCTGGCGAAAAGCTATCTGACCATGTATTTTGGCGAGATGGCCGCCGACATCGAGGAGCTCAAATCCATCCTGGGCCGGAAGGCCACCCGCGGCGACTTGGAGTCCCTGACCTGGACCCTGGGACTGATGGGCCGCACCTTCTCCGCGGGACATTTTGTCCGGTCCCTGCGCGAATGGGACATCGCCGCGCGCCAGATGGGCCGCTTCCATGAAACCTATGACCTGTACCTGACGCCGACCGTCGCCTCTCCCCCCGTCCGGATCGGGGAGCTGGCCCCCAAACCGGCCGAGCGCGTCGCCATGAACGTCATCAACGCCCTGGGGCTGGGAAAATTACTGCAATTATCCGGCATCACGGACAAGCTGGCGATCGAAAGCCTGTCGAAGACCCCCTTCACCCAGCTCGCGAACTTCACCGGCCTGCCGGCCATGTCCGTGCCGCTGCACTGGACGACCGACGGCCTGCCCTGCGGCGTCCAGTTCATCGGGCGCTTCGGGGACGAGGCCGCCCTCTTCCGCCTGGCCGCCCAGCTCGAAGCTGCCAGGCCCTGGTTCGACCGCCGCCCGGCGACGGCGCGACCCGCCTGATCATCCCGGCGCCACCCGCGCCCCGGCACGAACTCAGGCGGAACAAAACACAAGCGGCAGGGTGACGCCTGAGTACCCTGGCGCCACCCGCGTCCCGGCCTCAAGAAAGACAAAGGCCCCGCAACCGATGCCGGCTGCGGGGCCTTCCTGTTTCAACGTCTGTCAGCGGTTGACGGGTCGACTATTTATCCGTCGACTCGACGATCGCCTCGACCCGGCGGTTTTTCTTCTGCCCGGCCTTCGTGGCATTGCTCGCGATCGGCTTCTCCTCGCCGTAACCGACGGCGGACACGCGGGAGGCGTCGATCCCGAACTTGTCGATCAGGTATTTCCGGATGCTGTCGGCGCGGGCCTGAGACAGCTTCTTGTTGTAGCTGTCCTTGCCGACGTTGTCCGTATGACCCTCGATGGTGGCCTTCGAATGGGGGTACTCCTTCATGAAATCGGCCACGTTCTTGATCTCGTTGTGGTACTTCTTCTTGACGACGGCCTTCGCCGTGTCGAACTCGACCAGCAGGGAGATGGCCTCTCTCTCCTTGGCCATCTTTTTGACGACCGCCTCGGCCTTGGCCTCCTGCTTCTGCTCCACGAGCGCGGGGCATCCATCCTTCTCGACCTTCACGCCCTTCTCGGTATTGGGGCACTTGTCGAGGTAATCGGCCACGCCGTCCCCGTCGCTGTCGAGCGGGCAACCGGCCGCGTCCACCTTGACGTTCGCGGGCGTGCCGGGGCACTTGTCCCAATAATCCGCCACGCCGTCCTTATCGCTGTCCAACGGGCAGCCGTCCGCATCCACCTTCACGCCCTTCGGCGTATCCGGGCACTTGTCCAGATAATCGGCCACGCCGTCCTTGTCGCTATCGAGCGGGCAGCCCTTCCGATCCACCGCCGCTCCAATCGGCGTATTCGGGCACTGATCGCTGGCATCGGCCACGCCGTCCTTGTCGGCATCCAGCGGGCAGCCGTCCTTGTCGACCACGACGCCCGAAAGGGTGTTGGGGCACAGATCGCGGTCATCGGTCACGCCGTCCTTGTCGGAATCCAGCGGACAGCCGTCCTTGTCCACCTTCACGCCGGCCGGCGTTCCCGGGCACTTGTCCAGGTAATCGGCCACGCCGTCCTTGTCGGCATCCAGCGGGCAGCCGGCCACATCCACCTTCGCCCGCGAAGGCGTGTTGGGACATTCGTCCGCGCTGTCGATCACGCCATCGCCGTCCGCATCCGAAACCACCGCCTCGGCGCGGGCCGCCGGCGCCGCCCCGCCCCCGAAGAGATAGGTCAGGCCGAGCGTGTACTCCAGGTTGTTGTACTCGTCATTGAAGGGGATCACATGCCTTACGTCCGCGCGCAGCGCCAGGCTGTCGGTGAAGAAGTATTTCAATCCGACGCCGTAATCCGCGGCGAAGTAATCGCGGTCCCCCCGGTCCGTGTCGTCGAACCGCAGGGATAGTCCGCCCGCGCCCACGGCCACAAACGGGACAAAGCGCTTGTCCGGCATGAATTGGTACAGGGCCTCCAGACGGTAGCCGAAAAGATCGACATCCTCGTCCGTCAGGTTGTACTCGCTGTCGCCGTAATTGAGCACGCCCTCCAGGGCCAGGTTGTTTGTCAGGTTGTAACCGAACCGCAGGCCTCCGATAAGGCTGTCTTCGAGGTCTTCATTCCCCTCGAAGGTATAGCCGCCCACGAAGGGCGTAACCGAGAAGGT
Source organism: Syntrophaceae bacterium UBA2251 (assembly GCA_002347815.1). GTDB lineage: Bacteria > Desulfobacterota > Syntrophia > Syntrophales > UBA2251 > UBA2251. The sequence continues at coordinate 929 of DDXV01000041.1, read as the reverse complement.
CTTCCCCCTTTCGGCGCCCGCCGACGCCGCCAAGACCAGGGCAGCGAAGGCGCATAACAAAACAAACATGATCTTTTTCATCCGTGACTCCTCCTTCCTGAATACTTTCATTAAAATTCTTGCATGGGAGACGAGCCCGCCCCGATCTCCCACCGTTTTGCGTGACAGGACGGTTCATCTTATGGAATGTGGCTTTTCATAGGATCCCTCACGCCCCAATGTCAAGCACCATTTCCCGTTATGTGACGAACATCACAAACTGTGTGTGACCGGAATCACAGATTCCGGGCGCCCTTCGCGGGCGCCGCCGCGCTTCCCGAATCGGCTATTTCAGCTCCGCGGTGCAGTGGGCGCAACGTACCGCCTTGATGGGGATCTCCGAACAGCAATAGGGACACTCCTTGGTGGTCGGCACTTTCTCCGGTTCGCGCTTGAAGCGGTTGACCTGGCGGATCAGAAGAAAGATGGCGAAGGCCACGATGACGAAATCGATGACGCTGTTGAGAAACAGGCCGTAATTGAGCGTGGCGGCCCCGGCCGCCTTGGCCGCCGCCAGACTGTCATAGGATTGACCGGACAGGTTGACGAAGAGATTGGAGAAATCGACTTTTCCGAGCAGAAGACCGACGGGCGGCATCAAGAGATCGTTGACGAAGGACGAGACGATCTTTCCGAAGGCCGCACCGATGATGATGCCGATCGCCATGTCGAGAACGTTTCCCCGCATGGCAAATTCCTTGAACTCCTTCAGCATACGCAATCTCCTTTCCATGAATGATGGGGGGAAAAACCGTCAACGAGGCTCCACAGACGCGGCACCCACCCGGCGGGAGATGCCGGACGAGTTCCGTCCGCCCGCCAGACCGGGAATCCCGGGAGAACCCTCACCCTCAGATTCCCGGCGCCTAAGGCGTCGTCACGAATTAACT
>DDXV01000059.1 GCA_002347815.1 Syntrophaceae bacterium UBA2251 | reverse complement strand
CAATATATGCGTAGCGGGACATGGCAGGAAGGGGCTTTGGGGGTCCACAGCCGCCGATCCCTGGTGTAACATCGTATCCAGATTATCCGAAAGGGGATGTTCCCTGTGACGAAAACCATGCTGCTGCTCGCGGACGGTTTCGAGGCGGTCGAAGCAAGCGTCTTTTCCGATGTGCTGGGCTGGAACCGCTTCGAGGGGGACGGTTCTACGGAGGTCGTGACGGTGGGAATGCGAAAGCGGCTGAACTGTACATGGAACTTTTCCGTTATCCCCGAGGCTCTGCTTGGCGAGATCGACGTGCGGGATTTCGACGCGCTCGCGGTCCCTGGCGGTTTCGAAGAGGCCGGGTTCTACGACGACGCCTTCAGCGAACCGTTCCTTGACGTTATCCGCGCGTTCGACGCCGCCGGAAAACCTATCGCTTCGATCTGCGTGGCGTCCCTGGCACTGGGCAGGAGCGGCATCATCAAAGGACGCCGCGCAACGACGTACAACCTCGGAGGAGGGAGACGGCAGCGTCAGCTTTCCGATCTCGGTGCGATCTGCGTTCCCGACGAACCTATCGTGATCGACGGCAACGTCATTACCTCATATAATCCATCAACTGCGTTCGATGTCGCCTTTGCACTTCTTGAGCGGCTGACAACGCCCGAAAACTGTACCGAAGTGAAACGCCTCATGGGGTTCGCGTAAGGTTTCGGATGCGGAATGTAAGCGCACGAAGGAGGTAGCTGGATGCGGATAGTGGCGATAGTTCTTTACAAAGATGTGGAAGTGCTCGATTTTGCGGGACCATACGAGGTTTTTTCAACGGCCTCGCGGGTCCGCCTGCGGATGGACAGAGCGGCGGAAGTCCCTTTCGTTCCCGTCCTCGTGGGGCATGGGGAACAGGTAAATGCCAGGGGGGACTTTCGCGTGCGGACGCACCATACCTTCGGCGATGCGCCGAAGGCGGATATACTGCTGGTTCCCGGAGGTGTACATGAACCGGTCATGGAGGATGAGACTTTCCTGGGATTCATCAGGGCCATGGCCGGAAAATGCGAAGTGGTCGCGTCCGTCTGTACGGGGGCGTTCCTGCTGGCGAAGGCGGGAGTCCTGGGGGCCTGCAGCGTCACGACGCACTGGGACGACATCGCCGCGCTGCGGCGTGATTTTCCGGACCTGGATGTTTTGGAGAATGTCCGCTGGGTGGATAATGGAAAAGTCGTAACATCGGCGGGTATTTCCGCCGGGATAGACATGGCGTTGCACCTGGTGGCGCGACTTGAAGGAGAGGAACTTGCCGGGGCGACAGCCCGGGTGATGGAGTTCGACAGGCGAAAAACACCTTAAGGGAAAAGATCTTGCCGTAGGCTGTTGATGTCCCCTGGTCACCCCTGGCTGGTTTTCAGGAACTTTCCGGCCAGGTTCCGGCAGAAGTCGAGGAAAATTCCGTAGGGGCGTCCTGCAAGGGAAAAGGTCAGAGACATGAAGGTCGAAGATATGGCTATCTGGCGCCAGGTCGCTCCTGCCAAAAGAAGGACCAGTACATAGAGCGGAACCTGGAAAACTACAAAGGCCAGGGTGTCGCCGAAGATCATCATCAGGCGGCGGGACCGGTCTATTTTCAGAAAAAGGAAAAGCCTGTCCCGGAACCATCCGTAGGGCCTTCCCGTCACGAGGTTGACGGGTACTGCTGCGGCCCTTGCCTGGAGGGATTGAAAGATCGTAAGGCCGGCTATGAAGACCTCGATGACCATGCAGAGAGCCGTCGAAAAAATTATCATCGCCGTTATGTCGGCGGCGATCAGCCCGATCCTTTGCCGTCTTCTCTCTTTTCCGGAAAGGGTCTCCGCCAAGGTTATCCCCCGCTTCCTGCAGTGTCGATGGTCCAGGGCGCCGATCCGCCGTAATTTTGAACGAGATCGGCATCTCCGGTCTTCGGGGACACTGTCCCTGTTTCTGCTATCGATTGATTTTATGCGATACTGTCAAAAAAGGGTGATCATTAACTGGAGGGGGCTGATGAAAGATGACCTGCCGTTCAAAGAGACTGGGGCTTTTCAGCGGGAAGGAGTCGTCTTCAAGGAGGGCTATATACAAGGGGTGCGGTTACGATGACGAAGATCTCTCCCGTCCCCTGATCGGCGTGGTCAACACGGCCAACGACGCCGGGCTGGGGCATGTGCATCTGGACCGGCTCGCAGAACGGGTCAAGGCCGGGATCCTGCAGGCCGGAGGGACGCCGTTCGAATTCGGGACCATCGCCACATGCGGGGCCGTGCCGATAGGTACGCCGCACTTCCGTTACGAACTGGTCATCCGGGACATCGTCGCTTCGTCCGTGGAGATAATGGCCGGGGTCCAGCTTTTTGACGGCCTGGTCCTGCTGGCCTCCTGCGACAGCATCATTCCAGGAGTCATCATCGGCGGAATCCGGTCCGGCCTTCCTTCGATCTTCCTCTCCGGCGGCCCGCAGATGGTGACCAGCTTCGAGGGACGGAAAGCCGTCATGAGCGAGCTCGACCAGCTTGTATTCGGTTCCCAGTACGGAGATGAGGACATATCCGAAAAGATCCGCTACCTTGAGGATCACGTCTGCCCGGGTGCGGGAGCGTGCTCTCTCATGGGAACTGCCAACACCATGCAGATC
>DDXV01000072.1 GCA_002347815.1 Syntrophaceae bacterium UBA2251 | reverse complement strand
TTTAGTGCCACGGATTCAGGAAACAACTAAAAACCAGCGTCGCTTCGCTCCGACTCAAGGGGTGGCGACATGATCCGGAACAGGGTGGCGACATCCCCCGGAACTGCATGGCGGATTCCTTCGGAATCACATGGCGAAATCAGCGGAATAGGCAGGCAGCTTGCCTCCGGCAAAATCCCCCGTCATCCCCGTAGCATGCTTCTCTTCTTCGCACTTGAATCCCAACACTCCTTGCAACATACTCGCTTCACCTCGTTGATGATGGTTTTTTCTTCGCGAAAAACTCTATCACCCTGATTTATCAGGATCAACGAGGTTCTTTATTTTTCTGGGTGGTGGATCAAGGCCATGGTCCCGCTTTATTAAAAATAAGTTAGCTCATCAATGGTCCAAGCCTGCAACTCGGTTGGTGGCCATCGACTAAGCGTTGCCGGATCGGGGAGTGCGACAGAGGCCTTGACTCCGCTCGTGGCTATTTATTCCCCGTCAGTCATGTTTGCGCCCAGAAAGGGGCCTATCCGGGAAAATATACCCGATCGGTAATATTTCCCTTGACTCCTCCTGGTGGAGACCTGACCCAATCAAGCAAGGCGTGCGGTGAATAAGGGCCTTATTAGCCGCAAAATTTGCGGAGATTATCCTTGCATCTGCGGAGAATAGGCGGCATAATGCCCCCAAACGCCCCCAAGGAGCGTTAAGCATCATGACCTATATCCATCAGAATAAAGATTGGCCCAAGATGGCCTGGGACGCTGAACGGCTGGCCGGGCCACTGGCCGCGGTTCGCCATCGGCAGGGGCGGCTCATCGGGCGGATGGAGGGCTTAGGCTTTTCGCTCCGCAATGAAGCCGTGCTCCAGACGCTGACCGAGGATGTGCTCAAATCCAACGAGATCGAAGGCGAAAAGCTGGACCGGGACCAGGTGCGTTCGTCCATCGCGCGGCGGCTGGGGCTTGATGTCGGCGGGCTGGTGGCGGTGGACCGGCATGTCGAGGGGGTGGTGGAGACGATGCTCGATGCCACCGGCCATTATGCCGACCCCCTGTCCCAGGACCGGCTCTTTGCCTGGCACGCGGCACTGTTTCCCACGGGACGCAGCGGGATGGCCAAGATCGCGGTTGGTCGCTGGCGTGGCGTTCAATCCGATCCCCTGCAGGTGGTGTCCGGGCCGATCGGCCGGGAGAAGGTCCATTATCAGGCCCCGGAGGCCAAGCGGGTCCCCAAGGAGATGCGGGCCTTCCTGAAGTGGTTCAACACTCTCCCCGCGATCGATCCGGTGCTGGCGGCAGGCCTTGCGCACCTCTGGTTTGTGACGATCCATCCCTTTGAGGACGGCAACGGCAGGATCGCCCGGGCGATTGCCGATATGGCCCTGGCGCGTTCGGAAAAAAGCTCGCAGCGCTTTTACAGCATGTCCGCGCAGATACGCCTGGAGCGAAAAGCCTATTACGATACACTCGAAAAGACCCAAAAAGGGGGCCTGGACATCACGCCTTGGCTGGAATGGTTTCTGGGCTGCCTGGATCGCGCCATCGAAGGGGCGGAAGGGGTCCTGGCCGGCATCTTCCACAAGGCCCGTTTCTGGGAGTCTCGGACCAAGAAGCCCTTCAATGAACGGCAGCGGTCAATCCTCAATCGGCTCTTCGACGGTCTCGAAGGCAAACTGACCACTTCCAAATGGGCGAAACTGGCCAAGTGCTCTCAGGATACGGCCCTGCGGGACATTGACGATCTGGTGAAGCGCGGGGTCCTGGTGAAGGAGCCGGGCGGCGGCCGCAGTACGAGTTATGCCCTGGCAGACCTATAGACGAGAAATTAATAAATATTTCTCTGCCAATAGGAGGAAGCACGGGGTTTCGTTCGACGAAGCCAAGACCGTGTTTTATGATGAAAACGCCATCCGATATTTCGATCCTGACCATTCGAAGGATGAGGACAGATTCCTGATGGTCGGGCTGAGCCAGAAGCTCAGGATCCTGATCGTCTGTCATTGCTTCCGGGAAGACGATTCGGTCATCCGGATCATATCTGCCCGAAAGGCCACAAAGAAAGAAGAAGACCATTACTGGAGAGAACAATCATGAGAAAAGAATATGACTTGAGCAAAATGAAAGGACAGAAGAACCCCTATCTCAAGGAGTTGAAGACCCAGGTGACTATTCGCCCCGACAAGGAAACCGTGGAGTACTTCAAAGGCCTGGCCGGAAAGACGGGGATGTCCTATCAGAATTTGATCAACTTGTATCTTCGGGACTGCGTTGAGACGAAGAAAGAACCCAGCCTGCAATGGACCCAGCCCACCTGATCGATTCCGTAAGAAACGAGCGCCGCCGCATTTAAGATGGACCTGAGGATGAGCCTCTCCTCGCGGTCATTGCGCAAAGGGCAAAGATCGGGACACTCAAGGCTTGATTAAATACTGAAAAAATTTTAGTCTCAAGACCGGAAGCGCCCAGGGCGCCGGGACCGTTTAGGGGCAGGTGAAGCCTTCCGCACCGGAAGCGCCCAGGGCGCCGGGACACGCCTGGGAGCAGGCGAAGGATCCCGCATTGAGCCCGGCGTGCGGGACGAAGAAAATCATCCATTTTTTCAAGGGACCTCCATGAAGATCGTGGCCGTTATCCCCGCCCGCTGGGCCTCCAGCCGTTATCCGGGCAAACCCCTCGCCGACGTCGGCGGCAAACCCATGATCCAGCGCGTCTACGAGCAGGCCCGCGCCTGCGAGGGCATCGCCGATGTCATCATCGCCACCGACGACGAGCGCATCCTGCACGCGGCGCAATCCTTCGGCGCACGGGCGGTCATGACCGACGCCGCCTGCGCCTCCGGGACCGACCGCGTGGCCCAGGCCGTGCGGGACATCGAGGCCGGCGCGGTCATCAACATCCAGGGCGACCAGGTGGTGCTCGACACCGCGGCGATCGTCGCCCTGGCGGGGGAACTCGAACGCGGCTGCCCCATGGCGACCGTGGCCCTGGCGGCCTCCGGGGAGGACGCGACCGACCCCAACACGGTCAAGGTGGTGCTGGACCGCGAGGGTTACGCGCTCTACTTCTCCCGCGCGGCGATCCCCTACCCGCGCTCGCCCGGCCAGGCCCCGCTGCTCAAGCACGTGGGGCTCTACGGCTTCAGCCGGGAAACCCTGTTCCGCTTCACCGCGCTGCCGCGGTCGCCCCTGGAGTTGACCGAGTCCCTCGAACAGCTCCGCGCCCTCGAAAACGGCATCCGCATCAAGGTGGTGATCGCGGAGGGCGCCTTCCACGAGATCAACACCCCCCAGGACCACGCGCGGGTCGTCGAACGATGCCGCGACTGATCCTCCTCCTCTATCGTGCATTAATTTTTGTCGCGATCTGGCCGCTGTGTCTGGCCGCGCGCAACCATCCGAACTTCAAGGGCACGCTGCGCCAGCGCCTGGCGTGGACGCTGCCTCCCGTGCCCCGCGGCAACCTCGTCTGGTTCCACGGGGCGTCCTTGGGCGAGGTCAAGGCGCTGGCCGGCCTGATCGCGGCCGTCAAGGCCCGACGCCCGCGGGCCGTGATCTGCCTGAGCGCCATGACCGCCGCGGGTCGCCAGGCCGCGGCCGGCCTCGACGGGGTGGACCTGATCCTGCCGATGCCGTTCGACGCGGGCTGGATCATGCGGCGCATGCTCCGCCACCTGGCGCCCCGGGCCCTCGTCATCGCCGAGACCGAGATCTGGCCCAATATGCTCGTCGCCGCGCGCGCGGCCGGCATCCCCGTGGCCCTGGTCAACGCGCGCCTCACGCCCCGGTCCTTCGCGCGCTACCGGCTCGTGAAGCGCTTCGTCGCCCTTCTCCTCGAGAACGTGCGGATTCTGGCCACGGCGGACGACAACGCCGGGCGCTTCCGGGCCCTGGGCGCAACCGACGTGCGGGTGACGGGCAACGTGAAGTTCGACGCCGTGTCGGGGCTGCACCCCGAGCGCGTCCAGGCCCTGCGGGAGTCGCTGGGCGCGGGAGCGCGGCCCGTGTTCGTCGCGGGCAGCATCCGCGAGGGCGAGGAGCGGGCCGTGATGGAGGCCGTCGCCGCCGCGCGGCGGGAGGTCCCGGACCTGTTCTGCATCGTGGCGCCGCGCCATCACGACCGCATCCCCTGTATCGTCGACGAGGCCCGCCGCCACGGGATCGCCTGGGCGCGGCGGAGTGCGCCGGACGGGAGGGCGGACCTGCTGATCCTCGATACAATGGGGGAGCTCTTCGACCTGTACGGCGTGGCCCGGGCGGCCTTCGTGGGCGGCAGCCTGGTGGACCTGGGCGGCCAGAACATCCTCGAACCGATCGCCTGGGGCGTGCCGACCCTGCACGGGCCGCACATGGGCAATTTTCTCTGGGCCCTGGCCGTGGTCCGCGACTACACCTACGAGGTGGCCGATGCGGCCGAGCTGGCGGAGGCGCTGGTCGACATCATCCGCCACCCGGAAGCCCACGCGGAGCGGGCGCGGGCGGCGCGGGCGGCCCTGGACGGCGCCAAGGGGTCGACTGCACGGGTCGCCGACGAACTCCTGAAGATGATCCCGGCATGAGGGGACTGCGATGAAACGAACTTCGGGTGATGTTCCCGGAACGGGCGGGTGTGATGATAACGAAATTCGGGTGACGATCCCGGAACGGTGAGGCGTGATGAGACGAACGCCCGGTGACGATCCTGGAACGAGGGCGGTGTGATGAAACGAACGCCTGGTGACGATCCCGGAACAAGGGGGGCTGTGATGAACGGTTGGACCGATCGAAAATCGCGGGGGACGAGGCGCATCGTCATCGCGGCGCTCTGCATCCTGTGCGTGCTTTTCACCGGGTGCCTGGGCTGGATTCTGGAAAAGCCCACCTTCGTCGTCCGGGAGATCTCGCTCAAGCCCCGCTCCCTGGCGGAGATGGAGCTTCGGCTGGGCATCGAGGTCCACAACCCCAACCGGTTCGACCTGACGCTGACCTCTCTGGACTACACCATCTTCATCGAGGACCGGAAAATCGGCGAATGCCGCCTCGAGCAGACTTTCCGGATCCCCTCCGCGTCGACGACGACGATCCGGGCGCCCCTCAGCGTCCGCTTCAAGGATCTGGGCGGCGGGGTGCGGGCGATCCTGACCGGCGGCGAGATTCCCTACCGGATCGAGGGCAGCGCCGGCATCAAGACGGTCTTCGGCAGCGGCACGTTCCCCTTCACAAAGGACGGGCGTCTTTAGGAAGTGAAGCGGGGTGCGGGGGTGCTGGATCGATGTAGCCTCGGGGTAGCCGCGGGGCTGAACGCGGGATGTCGCCGCCATTGGCCGGCATGATCGGACGCTTCGGCCGCGCAGCGGGCCCGTTGGGGGCCCCGCTGCCGTTTTCTGCATTCATCGACGCCGATGCGTGTTCTTCCGTCGCGTCCGTCTAGCGGCTGCCCGTCGTGAGGCCGACCGACGACTCGACGAACTCCGCGGTCGCGGGGGCGTTCGGGGCGGCGCCCTCCCCTTTTCCCGTGATCTTGATGCCCCGGGTCTTCAAGCCGATTTCCGCCCCTTCCGTTTGAACCTGGTAGACGCCGCCGGCGGCGGCCCCCATCTCCTTGAGGTCAAGGTCGCCCAGCGGGGCGGTGCCGGCATAGATCAAGACATTCTCCATTCCGAAGGGGGGGGACACCTCGAGCTCGAAACGGTCGTCCCCGGCTGGCAGCTCGTAGATCACGCCGCCGTTGAAGTAATTTTCGCGACGATGCGCGTTCGGCAGGAGCTGGAGCAGGTTTCCCCCGGCGTCCTTGTAAAGAATCCGCGCATAGAAGGGCTTGTTCCCCTGGAGGTAGATCTTGATCCTTTCCCCCTGGCGGTAGGTCTTCCGGTCCGTCCAGATCTTCACGTTCAGGGGGGCGGCCGGATCCGCGAGCCCGCCCTTCTCCTGACCGATCCTGGACATGGCCCCTTCCTCGGGGATGACTTCGGCCTGGATCCGGATCTTGAAGCAGTCTCCCGAAACGGCGTCCCGGTACCAGCCCCGTTCCAACTCCTGGACGATCCGGACCGAGGCCTGGGCGTAGGCGTTGATGAGGTCCTCCTCGATCTGGAGGTCCTTGACGGTCGTCTGGCTCTTCACGTGGGTCTTGGCGTTCTCGACGGCGTTGCGCTTCGCGTCCGCCAGGGCCTCCTGCTCCGTCTGCTTCCGCGATTTGTCGACCCCCATGCAGGAATAACCGTCCGCCTCGGTGATGGCGGACTGGGCGGCATACCCGGCGGGGCAGAGCCCCAGCGAAAAAACAACGCACAGCAGGATGACGCGCAATCGGGACATAGCCCTTTCCTCCTTCGTCTTTCGTCGGACCCTATCATCCCCGAAGGGCGCGCCGGCGTCAAGCGGAGAGTTTCGCCGGGCCGGGGCGCTCACTCGTCCTCCGGCGGGCGGCTTCCGGCCGCCCCCGCGATGGTCCCCAGGCGGGCCTTCAGCATGGGCTGAGTGCCACCGCCGAGGAGGGCGGCGTAGTGCATGGCGTTCGCCATCACCTTCTTGACGTACTGGCGGGTTTCGGAAAACGGGATCGTCTCGACGTAGATCGCGCCCTCGAGCGGCCCGGCGTCGTTGCGCCACCGATGGGCCCGGCCCGGCCCGGCGTTGTAGGCCGCCGCGGCGAGCACCGGGCTGCCGTCGAACAGGTCGAGCATGCCCCGGAGGTAACCGGTCCCCAGGGCGGCGTTGACCTCCGGCTGCTGGACGCGCGACGGGCGGTAGCCCTTCAGGCCGATTTTCCGGGCGACCCGGCGGGCCGTGGCGGGCATGAGCTGCATCAGTCCCCGGGCGCCCGCCGAGGATTGGGCATAGGCGATGAAGCGGCTTTCCTGGCGCACCAGGCCGAAGACCAGGGCCTCGTCGAGCCGGCGCAGGCGCGCCTGCCCGGACAGGACGTCGCGGTAGGGCGTCGGGTAGCGAAGGGAAAAGTCGTGCGCGGCGACGGTCCGGTCCGCCGTGACGATGACGCGGTCCCAGAGGCCGTTCCGGCGCGCCAGTTCCGAGGCCGCCAGGAGCGAGCGGTCGTCCAGGGGACGGACGGCCCATTCCCACTCCCGCGTGGCTTCGGACCGCAGGCCGAGGCGGAAGAGCAGCAGCGCCCGTTTCAGACCGGGCCGCTCGGCGGCCGCGGCAAGCTCCTCCGCGGTCGTCGGCGCGGCGGGCGGCGGGACCGCCAGCGGCCTTCCCAGTTCCTCCTCCGCCAGGAGGCCGTAGAAATCCGTCCCGCCGGCGAGCCGGGCGTATAGCTTCCGCCCCTCTTCCAGGCGGCCGAGCGCGACGAGCGCGCGCCCCTGCCAGTAGGTCCAGGCCGCTTCGCGGCGGGACGAGGGGGACATCCGCTCGACGGCGGCGTTGACCTCCGCCCAGCGATGCTGCCGGAGCGCGATGCGCGCGCGCCAGGCCAACTGTTCGTCCGTGAGCGACGTCCCGCCGGCCTTCCTGAACCAGTCCACGGCCTCCGGGACGCGCTGGTAGGCGCCGTGGGTCGCGAGCACCGCCCAGACGTACTGCTGGTCCTCGAGCGGGAACGCCGACTGCGCCATCCGGCCCCAGCGGTCCGCGGCCGCCGGCGGGTCGTCCGCGGCCAGGCGCGACAGGGCGAGAATCGCCAGCTCGCGGCCGGCCGCCGTCCGCAGATCCACCTCCGGCCCCTCCAGAAACCGGGCCGGCGCCCGGGATACCGCCAGGATCCGGTCCGGCCGGGGCGCCCGGTCTTCGGGCAGGCGCTCCGCGAGCCGCTCCGCCGCCGACAGCCGGTTGTTGCGGACGAGGAGACGGAAGCGGTCCCGGAGGTCGTCCGGGGTGAGCGCGCCGGATTCGTAGAGCGCGTCGGCGACCGGCTCACAGGCCGCGGGCAGGGGGCGTGAGGCGTTCCAGAAGGGCGCGAGCCCCGGCCGGAGCGGGCCTTCCTGCCGGCGCCAGCGGTCCTGAAGCGCATAGCAGGCGATGTCGGCATCGCTTTGAGCGAGCAGCGGCCTCTCCTGACGGAAGAGCGCCCATTGGCCGGTGCGCCCCAGGAGGCGCAGCCAGTCGCGGCGCAGTTGCTCGGCCAGGACGGTCCCGGCGTTGCGGGCGAGAAAGTCCTGCACGTCCGCCGGGTCGGCCTCGGCCAGGCCCAGTTTGAGACGCCAGAAATCCGCGTAGGCCTCCAGGGCGTGCCCGCGGACGGCCTCCGCCTGGCGGGCGAGGGCCGCCCGATCGCCCCGGAGATAGGCGCGGTGGGCGGCCATCAGCGCCGTCTCGGGGGACGCGCCGGCCGCCGCGGGCGCGGCCGGGGAAAGACCGGTGAAGAGGGTGATGAGGGCCGTGCACAGGGCCGTGATCGCAAATGTCCGCATTCCGTTGACCTCCGCGCGCTCTTGTATCACAAGTTTCGACGGAGTTCCGCTCAAAATTGCCTCTTTTTTTTTGCAGTCAAGACCCGGGGCGCACCACATGCGCGCGTCCCGGGAGACGAAGCGGCCCCGAAGACGCCGGGCGAATCGATTTCATTAGACAGATCCCTGACGGCTGCGCTATAGAAACATATCCGCCCGGAAAAATCGGATCGTGATCCCCGCGGTCCGGCGCCGGCAGGGGGCGCACCCGTCCCCGGGAAGGAAAACCGCCTTGTTCAAATCCGGATTCATCGGCATCATCGGCCGCCCTAACGTCGGCAAATCGACCCTGCTGAACGCCGTCGTGGGCGAGCGGATCGCCATCACCACGCCGAAGCCCCAGACGACGCGCAACCGGATCACGGGCATCCGGAACGTTCCGAACGGGCAGATGATCTTTCTCGACACGCCGGGGATCCACCGGGCCGACACGCCCCTGAACCAGCTCATGGTCGGCGCCACCACCGACGCCTTCCGCATGGCCGACCTGCTGCTCCTGCTCGTCGAGGCCCCCGCCGGCCTGCACCGGGGGGACCTGGCCATCCTCCACGGGCTGGAAAAGATCCGCCGGCCGGTCATCCTCGTTATCAACAAGACCGACCTGGTCCCGGCGGACGCCCTCCCCGCCCTGACGGCCGCCTTCCGGGAAGCCTTCCCCTTCGCCGACGCGCTCGCCCTGTCCGCGCTGAAGGAGCGGGGCATCGACGCCCTCCTGGACACACTCTGGCAGCTCCTCCCCGAGGGGCCGCCCTTTTTCCCCGAGGACCAGATGACGGACCGCTCCGAGCGCTTCGTGGCCGCCGAGATCGTCCGGGAGCAGGTCATCCTGCTGACGCACAAGGAAATCCCCTACAGCACGGCCGTCGTCGTGGACACCTTCCGGGAGGACGAGGCGAAGAAACTGATCTCCATCCAGGCGACGATCCACGTGGAGCGGGACTCGCAGAAGGGCATCCTCATCGGCAAGGGCGGGGGAATGCTGAAGCGGATCGGCACGGCGGCGCGCCTGGAGATGGAGAAATTCTTCGCCGCGAGGATTTACCTGGAGCTCTTCGTCCGGGTCCAGAAGGACTGGACCCACGACAAGCGCATGCTGCGGGAATTCGGGTACAGCGAGAAGTAAGGCGGGCCGGAAGGCTCAACATCCTTTCTAAAGAACAACAACCGGTCTCTTTCTATTTCATCCCCTGTCTGTTCTTTCCCCGCAAGAAATAGCCCCTGTCGAAAAAAAACATATTTTCATACCATAGTCTGTAGATTTATGGTCTTCATTGAATCATGAAAGCACTATGAAAACAGTCAAATCAGGAAACACGGACAATTATTCGTCGGGAATGGCCTTTGGCAATGTTTTGCGCCGTCTTCGACAGAATCGGGGATTGTCCCAAGAAGCCCTCAGTTTTGAAAGTGGTCATCACCGCACCTACATAAGCCTGCTTGAACGGGGGAAGAAGAGTCCCTCTCTGCAAACCATTTTCAATTTGTCAAAAGCCCTCAAGATTGAGCCGTCGGAGCTGATCGGTCAAGTTTACGAACTTCTCCAAACCAAGCATGCCGGGATTGAATAGAGCATGAAGATTGAGCAAATTGAACGGATCATCGACGCGGGAACTTTTTCTCAATCGGCCGACTGGCTTCGGATTGAAGAACAAATTTTTCAGGCAATCCAATCCATCGAATGGCCACCAGGATCAGGATCGTTTACGCTCCGTAAAGAATCGGGCAAGAAACGGGGCCAAGGCAGCGGCGTCAAACCCATTAAATTGGCCTGCATGCAAAAGCTGGAATCATTCGGCTGGAAGCTGGAGACGCCTGTCGATATTGCCAGCGTTAGGCGCCCAGGACCCATGGACGCCACCTGCAAGGTAAACGAACGGCTCTTCTGCGTGGAACCTAAATCTGGCCAACGT
>DDXV01000023.1 GCA_002347815.1 Syntrophaceae bacterium UBA2251 | reverse complement strand
TAAACGTTACATGGTACTAGGACCGCGGGCGTCGATCCGTGATTCCACGGGCGGCCCGGGTGGGCCGTCGGGAGATCTTTGGATCAGAAGCGCCCGCCCGACGGGCCGCCTCTGACGGTCATCAGGGTCTCCCGGAGCACCGTTTCGAACGCCCGGTTTCCGTCGATGATGCGGTCGGCCTTTGAGCAGATCCGTTCCCGCTGGAGGTCCATCAGGTCGTGAATGCCCCCGAGGTAATTTTCCAGATAGGTGTGGAGCCAGGCGAGGAAATCCTGAAAATGTCCGGGATCTCCTCTTGCAAGGACCACCGAGGCGAATTCCCTGACCTTCCGGGCCAAGGCGACATCCAGCGGCACGTCGATCCAGAGCATCAGGTCGATATACCGCCCCGTCTCACGATGCTCCCTTCCGAGGGGCGTTTCGAAAATGATGTGCCTGCGGGGGGTCAATTCCATGCGGGTGAGGGGATTGATGACGGGTTCGCCGCGCTTGAGCGCGTCGAGGTCGCGGGCCAGTTCAGGCAGGCGGATATCGTTGACGTCCGCTCCCGCCTGGATCCATTGAGCGAGACGGTCCATCGGCTCCCGTGTCGCCCGTTCGTAGTGATCGTAGTGGATGGCGACGGCGTCCTCCAGCCGTTCCGCCAGCGCATGGACCAGGGAGGTCTTCCCCGCTCCGGCCGGTCCTGCGATGCCGATGACGCGTCTTTCCGTGCCGTCCATGGACCGCCTCGATTTTTGAGATGAGGTTCGCCGCAAGGGTTCCCCCGCGGATTGACCCGATTATAGGACAATTCCGCTCCGAGTTCAAACGCTTTCGACGGTCCGTCCCCACCGAGACTGCATCCGGCTCGGAATCGCCGCTCCCCGCCGCCGACCTGAGGTCGCACGGTCGAATGAAAAAGCATTCCGTTGACAGGCCAGGGGCAATGGTATATATCAGCACGCAAACGCTCAGATTGTCAGAAAAAGGGCTGACGCCCGGAAGGAGGAAACATGGTTCAGAGGAAAGACGCCGACATCGAGAAAAAGGCCCTGGGTGACGGGGCGGAGGAAGATCAGGATAACGCCAAAGCGACTATCCAGTGGGACGTTTCGAAGATGGAGTCGTCGTATGCCAACGTGTGCAATGTTTCCTGCACGCGGGAAGAATTCACCCTCCTGTTCGGGATGAACAAGACCTGGGATGCCGGTCAGCGAAAGCTGACGGTTGACATGACGGATCGCATCATCGTCAACCCGTACGCCGCGAAACGGCTGTACCTCCTCCTCGGCAACGTCATCCGCCAGTACGAAGACCGTTTCGGTGAGATCCACATGGACGTCGCCGAAGAGAAATGATTCGGCGCGTCCGATGATCGTGCAACGCTGCGCCGTATCCGCTTCTTTGCAGGTACGGCGGCGGTCGGCGGCCCGGTATTTCGAAGACGATCGAGAAATTTCACAAAGGGGCGTCGAAATCCCTTCCCTCGGAGAAGAGGGCCGGTGGCGTGTTTCCCCCTCTCGCGCGGAAGAACGGCGGTTCGGTTCTCAATGCACCCGGATTCCGCTTTCCCGTGTCTTGCGGACGCGGCGCGTATGCACGTCTCGCGATACGGCCCGTCCTTCAACCCCGTGTTGATTACCCGACCCACCGAGTTCATCTGCAACACGGCCCCTCCGACGTTCGGTTTTCTCCGGGATGTCATCAGGCAGGGTGCCGATGCGTCAAGCGCGGAAACGATTCGCCGGTCGAATCCTTGCCGAATTGAGAAAAGACTCGATCCGGTCCGCGAACGGCGCAACCCTTTGAGAGACGGAAGAAATGGACATCACCAAGGCATGGGAGGATTTACAGACCGTTCAGGATCGTGACGAATTTGTCGCGGCATGGCTGACGGTTCAGTGTTCCATGATCCGGGGGTGTATTCAAGGCGTGCTCGTTCTCATGGATGGAGTAACGGGGACGTACATGCCCGTCGCTTCATGGCCGGAGAAGGGTTCCTTCGAGCGGCTCACGGATATCCTGAACCGGACGCTTTCCGAAAAAGAGGGAATGCTTGTCCGGTTGAACCCCTCCGACGCAACGCCCGACGATGACGACCGGGGGTACGCCCTGGCTTATCCGATTGTTGTTGATGAACGCCTCGTCGGAGCGGTTGCCGTCGAGGTAACGGCGTCCTCGGAGGCGTTTCCGCGGCGGGCCATGGAGGCGCTTCAGTGGGGCGCGGTATGGCTGGAGAACCTGTCCCGCCGAGAGCAGGGCATCGAAGACCGGGGCACGCTGAAACGCCTGAAGGCGGCGGTGGACATTCTCGCCGTTGTGCTGGCAGAGGGGAGCTTTCAGGAGGCCGCCACGGCGTTTGTCACGGAGGTGGCCACAAGGCTGTCCTGCGACCGGGTGAGTTTCGGCCTTGTCAAGGGGAGTTCGGTTCGCGTCAAGGCCATTTCCCATACCGCCATCGTCGGCAAGAAGATGAACCTCGTGCGTTCGATCGGGGCCGTCATGGAGGAGGCCGTCATGCAGCGGACGGAGATCGTGTATCCTCCTCCCCCCGATGCGGAACCGGCGGTCGTCCGCGATCATGAGCGCATGATCCAGATTCATGGCGACCGTTCGATGCTGACCCTTCCCCTGTATGCGCATGACCGGTACTATGCCGCCCTGACGCTGGAAAGACAGGACGACCGTCCCTTCACGAAAGACGAACAGTCGTACATCAAGAGCGTGGCGGCCCTGACCGGTCCGGCCCTGGAGAACAAATTCCAGAACGACCGTCCGATCGTCTTCGTCATCCTCGCCGCGCTCAAGCGGCAGGCCGAAAAGATCTTCGGAGCCGGATATGTGGGCCGGAAGGTCGCGATCCTGGCCGCCGTGCTGCTGATCGTCTTCTTTTCCCTGGCCAGGCAGGACTACCGCCTGACCGCGGATGCCGTTCTCGAGGGATCGGTCACCCGCTCCATCGTCGTTCCGATAGACGGCTATATCCAGGAGAGCCTTGTCAAGGCGGGCCACACGATCCCGAAGGACGCCGTGATGTGCCGAATGGACGGGCGAGACCTCGAACTGGAGAGACAAAACTGGCTGAGCCGCAAGCGGCAGTACGAACGTCAATATCAGGAAGCCGTCGCAAAACATAACCGGGCCGAGGCCAGCATCATCAGCGCCCAGCTCGACCAGGCGGAGGCCCAGATCGCGCTGGTGGACAAAAAGCGGTCACAGATCGTGATCCGTGCGCCCTTCACCGGGATCGTCATCAGGGGCGATCTCAGCCAGCGGCTGGGTGGCGCCGTGGCGAAGGGGGAGGAGATCTTCCAGATGGCCCCCCTCGACGCCTACCGTCTGATCCTGAAGGTGGACGAACAACGCATCACGGACGTCGGCGAGGGGCAGAAGGGCGTCCTCGTTCTTTCCTCCATGGCCGGCCATCCCTTCGGATTCACCGTCCGGAAGATTACGCCGATCACCACCGCTGCCGAAGGCCGCAACTATTTTCGCGTGGAGGCGGACCTCGAACAGGCGTCTCCACGGCTCAGGCCCGGGATGGAGGGGGTTGGAAAGATCGACGTGGACCGGAGGCGGATCATCTCCATCTGGACGCGAGACCTGATCGACTGGCTCCGCCTGCGTCTCTGGTCCTGGCTCCCTTAGAGGGCGTTCATGCCGGAAAAAACCCTGTACAGCAATTCCTGGTATCGCGTTGCGGATCTCAAACCCTTCGTCCGAAATCATGCGGAGATCCACCGTCAGGATTACCGGGGGCAGGCGTGGTATGTCCTCGAAGACCACGCCAGCGGCCGTTTTCACCGGTTTACGGAGGAGACGTACTATATCATCGGTCTGATGAACGGTGAGCGGACACTCCAGGAAATATGGGAGGCCGCCTGCAACAAACTGGGTGAGGACATGCCGACCCAGGACGAGATGATCCTGCTGGTGTCCCAACTGCACCAGGCGGATGTGCTCCAGGCCGATATTGCTCCCGATATCGAGAATCTTCACCGCAGGCAACAGAAGGACCGAAAGGCCCGCTTCTGGAACGCCGTCCGCTCGCCCCTGGCCCTGCGACTCCCCATTTTGGATCCGGACCGGTTTCTCGAAAAAACAATGGGCCTGGCGCGCCCCTTCTTCAGCCTGCCGGCGGGATTGGTCTGGCTCGTCATTGTAACATCGGCCGTCGTGATGGCCGTGACCCATTGGCAGGAACTGACCTCGAATCTCGCGGATCGCGTTCTGCTTCTGGAAAACATCCTCGCCTTCTGGCTGATTTATCCCGTGGTCAAGGTATTTCATGAATTCGGTCATGCCTATGCCGTGAAGCGATGGGGGGGGGAGGTTCACGAAATGGGCGTGATGTTTATCGTCTTCATGCCCATCCCTTATGTCGATGCCTCGGCGTCGACGGCGTTTCGCGACCGATGGAAGCGCATCGTCGTCGGCGCGTCCGGTATTGCCGTCGAGCTGGTCATCGCGTCCCTGGCGATGCTCCTGTGGCTGAACCTCGAAGCGGGCGCCGCAAGGGCCGTTGCTTACAATACGATGATCATCACCGGCGTCTCGACCCTGTTCTTCAACGGGAATCCCCTGCTGAAATTCGACGCCTATTACGTCCTCTGCGATCTGATCGAGATCCCGAATCTTGGAACGCGCGCCAATCGGTATCTCGGATATCTGGCGCAGCGCTATCTGATCCGGAGCGAGGAAGCGGAGTATCCGATCTCCGACAGGGGAGAAGCGCTCTGGCTGTTCTTCTATGGCGTCAGCTCCTTTTGCTACCGGGTCTACATCACCCTGCGCATCGCCTTGTTCGTTGCCGGAAGGTTCTTCTTTATCGGGATTCTGATTGCCCTGTGGGCGCTGGTCGGGCTGCTGGTCGTCCCGCTGGTTCGGGTGATCCGCCTGGTGATGTCCCAACGCGATCTCTATCAACTGCGCACCCGAATTCTGACACTGGGGATCGTCGCGACCCTGGGTCTTCTGATTTTCCTGACGGTCCTCTCCTTCCCGTCCTTCACGACTGCCGAAGGCATCCTCTGGCCCGGAGACGAGGCCCAGGTTCGCACCGGCGCCGAGGGCCTGATCCGGGAAATCGCGGCCGTGCCCGGAACGCGCGTAAAGCAGGGACAAATCCTGATCCGATGCGAGAATTCCGATCTGGCGTTCCAGGTGAAGATCCTTCAGGCGGAACGTCGGGAGTACGAAGCGCGTTACCGGAATGCGTTTGCCAAGGACCGCAACGAGGAGAGGATCATGCGGGAGGAAATCGCCCGTATCGACGATGCGCTTTACAAAGCGAGGGAAGAACTGTCGGCGCTTGATGTCCGCAGCCCCGCGGAGGGCATCCTGATTCTGCCTCAGGCGGAAGATCTGCCCGGACGGTTCATTAAACGCGGGGAGGCCTTGGGCTATGTGGTCGATTACAGCAAGGTCAATGTCCGCGTGGTCATTCCTCAGACCGATGTAGACCGTGTCAGAAACAATGTCCGTTCGGTCCGGTTGCGTCTGGCCGAGACGCCGTCCGTCGAAATGACGTCCGAGATCATTCGCGAAGTCCCGGCCGCATCGAGCCATCTTCCCAGTATGGCGCTTTCACTGGAGGGCGGGGGCGCCATTGCGCTCGACCCCTCGGCCGGTGAGGAAACGAAATCGTTCGAGAATTATTTTCATTTCGACCTCCGGATGCCGGAGAGACGCCAGGTGCGGATCGGTGAGCGGGTCTACGTGAGATTCGAGCATGCCCCCGAATCGCTCGCGCGCAGGGGGTACAGAACGATCCGGCACCTCTTTCTGAGAACCTTCGACCTTTGAGGCGGAATCGTGGAAACGGCAGGGTGAAAGATCGATGACAGGGTCGGCAAGCGTGACAAACCCCCTGGAAAAGGCTGATCGATGATGCGCGATGTCGGGACCTGGCCGCCCGCGGATTATTTCGTTCGGCCGGAGCGACGGGGGCGCAGAAGGACCCTTCTCGACCGCATGGCCAGAGAACTGTCGGGCTATGTGATTCGACCCGCACGGGTCCGCCTTCTCAGCCAGGCTCGGATCGTGGAGGGAATCAGGCGCCCTGAGGAGGCGCTGCGCGTCAAAACAGACGGCGAACTCAAGGATCTGGCCGCTTCCATGAGGCGGAGGCTCCGCACGGAAGGATTCAAGGGCTCCGTCGTGGCGGAAGCCTTTGCGCTGGTCCGGGAGGTTGCGGGCCGGACGGTGGGGATGAGGCATTTCGACTGCCAGTTGATCGGCGGCGCGGCCCTGTTGAATGGCTTCCTGGTGGAAATGGACACGGGCGAAGGGAAAACGCTCGTGGCAACGTTGCCCGCGGCGACGGCAGCCATGGCCGGTTTGCCGGTTCATGTGATCACGGTCAACGATTATCTCACGGCGAGGGATGCGGAATGGATGGGAGAGATATACCGGTTTCTCGGTCATTCCGTGGGTTGCATCACCCATGAGAAGACGCCGGTTCAGCGCCGGCAGGCCTACCGCGCCGATATCACCTACTGCACCAACAAGGAGCTCGTTTTCGATTACCTCCGGGACAGACTCCTGCTCGGAGAATCGGCAGACCCCCTCCGACTTTACGGGGAGCATCTCTACGATACGAAAGGAAAGAGCGACCGGTTGCTCTTGCGGGGGCTCCATTACGGCATTGTCGATGAGGCCGACAGTGTCCTCGTGGATGAGGCCCGGACGCCGCTCATCCTCTCGAAGAAGGAGACCGCCGGACGTGAAGAGGAGGTCGCGCAGCAGGCCTTGGCCGCAGCCGCAAAACTGGTGGAGGGCGACGACTATCGTCTGGAGTACGAGACGGATCAGGGACTGAGAAAGGTCGTCATCACGGATGCCGGCCGCGAGACGATCCGCCGGATCACGGGCGGTTTCGGCATCCAGTGGCGGGGCGCCGTCCGGCGAGAGGAACTGGTGAAGAAGGCGCTCGCCGCGACCCGACTGTTCAAGCGCGACGAGCATTATCTGGTGCGGGACGGGAAGGTCCAGATCGTCGACGAATTCACCGGTCGGGTTATGCCGGACCGGTCCTGGGAGGGGGGGCTCCACCAGTTGATCGAAGTGAAGGAGGGGTGCGAAATCACCGGACTGCAGGAAACGGCGGCCCGCATCAGCTATCAACGTTTCTTCATGAAATATCTCGGGCTGTGCGGAATGACCGGAACGGCCGAAGAGGTGCGCAGGGAGCTCTGGTCGATCTATGCCCTCCCGTTCATCCGGGTTCCGACGAACAAACCGGTCCGGCGTCGTTCCAGCCCGGATCGTCTGTTTGCTTCTGACGACGAAAAATGGCAGGCGGTGGTGCGGCGGGTCCGGGAAATCCACGATGAGGGACGCCCCGTTCTCGTCGGGACGAGGACCGTGGCCGCCTCCGAGCACCTCGGCGCCCTGCTGGCACAGGCGGGGCTTTCCTTCCAGATTCTGAATGCAAAACAGGATGGGGAGGAGGCCGGCATCGTGGAACGGGCGGGTGAAGCGGGCCGGATCACCATTGCCACTAACATGGCCGGACGGGGCACGGACATCAAACTGGCTCCCGGGGTCGCCGAAAAGGGGGGACTCCACGTCCTGATGACGGAGCGGCACGAAGCGGGGCGAATCGACCGGCAGTTGGCCGGAAGGTGCGGAAGACAGGGGGATCCAGGCAGTTATGAGGCCTTCCTGTCTCTCCGCGACCCGCTGATGGAAAACGCATTCACGGGTTTCTGGGGGGGTGTGGAAAGGTTGTTCCGAACATCGGGCTATGATATAAGACGGATCGCGGGACGGCGAATGATGATTCGAGCACAGAAGAAGGTGGAAAAGGCCCACGCGGGGGTCCGGAAAAGACTGCTGAAGTATGACGAGCAGTTGGGGGACGCCCTGTCTTTTTCAGGAAGGACGGATTGAATCGCATGCAGCCGACCCATAGAATCGCTCATGTCTTGCTTGTTTGCCTGCTGGCCCTGTTCTGTCTGGGCGCCGCACCGACCGAGTCTCTGAAGGGTCTCCTCGAACCCAGCGAGATCGTGGAACTGGGGAGTCAGACGCCCGGCATCATCGAGGAGTTTCTGGTGGAACGAGGGGACCGCGTCAAGAAGGGGCAGGTTCTCGTCCGGCTGCAGGCGGCGGTGGAGAAGGCCACGGTGGATTTGGCCGTCGCCCATCTCGAATTCGGGAAACGGAAGGTTCAGCGGAATGAGGAGCTGTATCAAAAACAGCTGATTTCCATTCACGAAAAGGACGAAATGGAGACGGAGGTCAAGATCGCGGAACTGCAGCTCAGGGAAGCGATGGAGAAGCTCAGGCTGCGTACCATCACGAGTCCCATCGACGGCGTGATCGTGAAACGGCTGCTCTCGCCGGGAGAATATGTCGGGGAAGAACCCATCATGACGCTCGCCGGTGTCGATCCGATCAACGTCGAGGTCTTCGTCCCCGCGTCATGGTACAGGAGAATCCGCAAGGGGATGCAGGTGGAGGTGAGGCCTGAAGCGCCCCTCAGCGGGGTCTATCGGGCAAAGGTCACGGTGGTCGATGAAGTGATCGACGCGGCCAGCGGGACCTTCGGGGTCCGGGCGGAACTCCCGAATCCGGATCATCGGGTCAACGCGGGGCTGAACTGCACGGTTCGATTTCTCCCGTAGCGATCCGCGGGGGCGGATCCGGTGAGCCGTCGAGGACAAACCAGGGCGTTCCCGCGGGGGAACCCACTCAAAGAAAAGGGGAGAAGGCATGAAAAAGGTCATAGTATTTATCGCAATGTGTGTTTTGTTCTGTTCGTGCGCCTCGTCGGCCATCCTCAAAACCAACGCGAACCTGATGAAGCTGAAAACCGGAATGGCTCAGGATGAGGCCGTGACGATCATGGGTGCGCCGACCTTGAGCGAACGGTACGATGCGGCGGACGGAAATCAGGTTTCCATCCTCTATTACCGTACGGAGCGGAAGGAAACGACTGTATTGTCAGCAAAGGATGAATGCACCCCCGTGGTGTTCACGAACGGAAAGCTGGTGGGGTGGGGGGACAGGCTGACCGCCGCGGACATCAACCTTCTGAAGGTCAAAGCGAAGTAGGCCTGCCCCTCAGAGACCGGTGGAACGGACCCACGCCGCAAGATCGGTCAGCGCGCGCGACGCGTAGCGGTCGCCTCGGTCCTGTTTTCGGACCCGCCCGGCCAGAGGGGTCAAGAGACCGAAATTGACGTTCATCGGCTGGAAGGTGGCCGGGTCCGATACCGTCAAGAAACGGATCAGCGACCCCAGGGCCGTCGTCGGCGGCGGGGGAAGGAACGTCTTGCCGTCCGCGTGACGGGAAAGGCTCAGCCCGGCGATCAGCCCCATGGCCGCGGATTCCACGTAACCCTCGACGCCGGTGATCTGACCCGCGAAGAAAATCTTCTCATCCGTTTTCAGCTGCAGGGTCTCTCTCAGCACGGCCGGCGCATTGAGAAACGTGTTGCGGTGGACGCTGCCGTAGCGCGCGAACTCCGCCTGTTCAAGCCCCGGGATCATCCTGAAGATGCGGCGCTGCTCCGGCCAGGTCAGTTTTGTCTGGAAGCCGACCATGTTGAAGAGGGTCGCGGCGAGGTTTTCCTGGCGAAGCTGAACGACGGCGTAGGGCTGCCGGCCGGTGCGCGGATCGGTGAGGCCGACCGGCTTCAGGGGGCCGAAGGTCAGGGTGCGCGGTCCCCTCTCGGCCAGGACTTCGATCGGCAGGCAACCCTCGAAGCATTTAACCTCCTCGAAGACATGCAGGGGCGCCTTCGCCCCGGTCAACACGGCATTCAGGAACCTCTCGTATTCCTCACGATTGAGCGGACAGTTCAGATAATCGCCGTCGCCCTCGGGGTCATAGCGGGAGGCGCGGAAAACCCGGGTTCTGTCGATGGAGTCCCCTGTCACGATCGGCGCGATGGCATCGTAGAAGGCCAGATGCGCGGCGCCGGTCCGTTCGGACAGCTTCGCGGCGAAGGCGTCGGAGGTCAGGGGGCCCGTGGCGATGAGGACCGGACCGTCGGACGGGATCTCCCGAACTTCCCGTCGGACGAGGGAAAAGCCGGGTTTGCGCTGCAGGGCGTCTTCCACCCGTCGCGAGAAAGCCTCGCGGTCGACGGCGAGCGCCCGGCCGGCGGGAACGGCGGAGGCATCCGCGGCGGCCAGGATGAGGGAGTTGAGCGCGCGCATCTCCGCCTTGAGGAGACCCACGGCGTTCTGGATCCGGTCGGAACGCAGGGAATTGCTGCAAACGAGTTCCGCGAGGAGGGGGGACGTGTGCGCCGGGGAGAAGCGCTCGGGCTTCATCTCGACGAGGGTGACCCGGTGGCCCGCCGCCAGAAGTTGCCAGGCCGCTTCGCAGCCAGCGAGTCCTCCGCCGATGATGGTGATGGGCATTCCGGATAACGGCAAGGCTCGGGCTCCTCGCATCCGGTTCCTAAGGGTTCGACGGTTTGTATTTGCGGATGGTCTTGCATTCCGGATAGCCGGTGCATCCCAGGAATTTTCCGAAGCGGCCGGTTTTGAGGGCCATCGGCTTACCGCACGTGTCGCAGAGGGTGTCGGTGATGACGGCTTCCGCCGCGGGGGCGCCGGCCTTTCCGCCCCGGGGAATCCGGACGATGTGTTTGCAGTCCGGGTAGCCGGAACACCCCAGAAAGTTTCCGTAGCGGCCCCGTTTGACGACCATCGGTTTTCCGCATTTTTCACAGAGGTCGGCGCCTTCCGGCGCCTCGGTCGAGGCGGTGATCGGGTTTCCGTCCGGGCCGACGTTCATCGTGTGACGACATTCGGGATAGCCCGAGCACCCCAGAAATTTACCGAAACGTCCCTGGCGGGCGAGCATCGGTTTGCCGCACAGCGGACAGGCGATGTCCGTCACGGCGTCCTGCGCCGGCTGGATATCGCCGTTGTCGTCCTGCGTGAAGTTCTTCGTATTCTTGCATTCGGGATAGTTCGTGCAGGCGAGAAAGCGTCCGTTCTTCCCCCATTTGATGACCATGGGCTTGCCGCATTTCTCGCAGACGAGTTCGGTCGGAATCTCCTCGCGCTTGACGTTGGTCATGTTGGCCTTCGCTTTCCTGAGCTCCTCCATGAACGGTCGATAGAAATTGTTCAAGATGTCCAGCCGCCGGGCCAGTCCTTCCTCGACGCGGTCGAGCTCCATCTCCATTCCGGCGGTGAAGGCGACGTCCAGGATCCGCGGAAAGTTTTTCACGAGAAGGTCGGTCACGAGGATGCCGAGTTCCGTCGGGATGAACCGTCCCTTCTCCAGGCGAACGTACTCGCGGTCCTGGATGGTGCTCAGGATGCTCGCGTACGTGCTGGGCCGGCCGATGCCGTTTTCCTCGAGTTCCCGGACAAGCGAGGCCTCGGAGAAACGGGGCGGCGGCTGGGTAAACTTCTGTTCGGGCTTGAGCTCGAGCAAGGTCAGGACTTCTCCCTCGCGGACCTCCGGGAGCAGCTTGCCGATCCCGTTTTCATCGCCGTTGTCTTCCTTGCCCTCGGTGTACACGATCGTGAACCCAGGAAATTTCATCACGGCCCCCTGCGCGCGGAAGAGGCACGCGGCGGCCGTGATGTCCACGGTGGTCTGATCGAGGACGGCGGGGTTCATCTGGGAGGCCAGGAAGCGGTTCCAGATGAGCTGGTAGAGACGGAATTGATCGTTGCTGAGAAACGGCTTGACGGTCTGGGGCGGATGGGACATCGAGGCGGGGCGGATGGCCTCGTGGGCATCCTGGGCCTTTCCGGAGACCTTGAACGTCCGCGCCTTGGGCGGGAGAAAGGCTGGTTCATAGTTCCGCTGGATGAACTCCCGCGCATCGGTCAGGGCGTCAGCGGCGATGCGGACCGAGTCGGTTCTCATGTAGGTGATGAGCCCCACCGGACCTTCCGCCCCGAGTTCGATCCCCTCGTAGAGCCGCTGGGCCGTGGACATGGTCTTCTTGGCCGAAAAACGGAACCAGCGCGAGGCCTCCTGCTGGAGCTTGCTCGTCGTGAAGGGCGGGGGCGGCTGGCGGCGGATCTCCTTTTTCTCCACGGAGGAAACGGCGAACGGAGCCTCCCGAAGGCTGCGGACGATCTCGTCGGAGCGTTCGGCGTCGGCGACCTTGGCCTTTTTTCCGTCGATCTTGATCAGCTTGGCTTCGAAGGGCGGCGGATTTGACCCTTCGAGCAGGGCGGTCAGGATCCAGTACTCCTCGGGCACGAAGGCCTTGATCTCCGCCTCGCGGTCGCAGATGATGCGGACGGCGACGGACTGAACACGACCGGCGGATAGTCCGCGTTTGACCTTGTCCCAGAGAATGGGGCTGATCTGGTAACCCACGAGGCGGTCGAGGATCCGGCGGGTCTGCTGTGCCTCGTACCGGTCGAAATCGAGTTCGCGGGGGTTGCGGAGGGCTTCGAGGATGGTATCCCGGGTCAGATCGTTGAACAGGACACGCCGGACCGTTTTCCCGGGGCCGCCGATCTCCTCGGCGATGTGCCAGGCGATGGCCTCCCCCTCGCGGTCCGGGTCGGGCGCCAGAAGGATTTGGTGTGCCTTGGCCGCCGCTTTTTTGAGTTCGGCGATCACCTTCTTTTTGGCGTCCATGACAAGGTAGGTCGGTTCGAAGTCCTTGTCGGGATCGATCCCCAGACGGTTCTTGGGGAGGTCCTTCACATGGCCGACGGAGGCCCGGACGTCGTAGTCCGGACCCAGATATTTCCGCAGGGTTTTGACCTTGGTGGGAGATTCGACGATGATCAGCGATTCCGACATGATGATTCCTCGCGCAGGTATCGGTTTCCGGGCATTTGCCGGACGAGACCGTTCAGCTCCAGTTGCAGGAGCACCGTAATGACTTCTTGGATCGTCAGCCCCGTCGCGTGGACGAGGGCGTTCACATCGACGGGAGCGCCGGCAAGGGCGGAAAAGACAAGCCGTTCCCGTTCCGACAGGGATTCCAGCCGGGCCCCGTCCGACGTCATGGCGCCCGGGATGGCCTCCGGGGAAGGGTGGGCGGCGGGAGGCACAAGGCCCGCCCCCTGGAGCTGCGGCAGGATCTCTTCCAGGATGTCATCGACGCTTTCGATGAGTTTGGCCCCTTCCTTCAGGAGCCGGTGGGTGCCGCGGGAGCCGGAAGCGTCGATGGCCCCGGGGACGGCAAAGACCTCGCGACCCTGCTCAAGGGCAATGCGGGCCGTGATGAGCGATCCGCTCTTCATCCCGGCTTCCACGACGACCACGCCCAGGGAGAGGCCGCTGATGATCCGGTTGCGGGCCGGGAAGTTGGCGGCGTTCGGGGGGGTTCCGAAGGGATATTCGCTGATGACGGCGCCGTTCGCGGCGATCTTAAGGTGGAGGGCTTCATTCTCCGGCGGATAGATGACGTCCGGGCCGCTCCCCAGAACCGCGATGGTTCGGCCGCGTCCGGCCAGCGCGCCGCTGTGGGCGGCGGAGTCGATTCCCCGCGCCATGCCGCTGACGACCACGATTCCCCTCAGGGCGAGCTCACGGCAGAGGCGTTCCGTCGTGAAGCGGCCGTACGGACTCGCCTGGCGCGATCCGACCACGGCGATGGGGATGTCCTCGTTGGATAAGGTTCCCTTCACGTAGAGCAGCGGCGGGAAATCGTAGATGTTGAGCAGACGCCGGGGATAGTCGGCGTCCTGAAAGGTGAGCAGGGTCATGCCCGCCTGCCGGACGCGTTCCAGTTCCTTCTCGCAGGCCTTCCAATCGTCGAACGACTTGATCTGTGCGGCGGTCTTGTCTCCGATGCCGGGGATGCGTTTCAGCGTATCGTAAGACGCCGCGAACACCTTGGCCGGCGAGCCGAGCGCCTCCACGAGGGTCTTGAAGGCAAGATTCCCCACCCCTTCGACTTTTTTCAGAGCCAGCCAATCCGACAGCGATTCTTTTTGCATGGGAAACGATCCTGAATTTTGGAAGGCGGCAACCATATATCGGACATGCACGGGGTGTCAAGTCTTTTCCCCGAGATCTCTCCATCGCTAAAAAACCGTTGCCTCCGGGGAGGCTTTTGTTTAAGGAAGGGCTATTCGAGGAGAGGATAAACATGAAGAGATCATCCGGCCTCATCGCGAGCATCCTCGTTGCGGCGATTCTGGCCGTCCTGTGGACATGCCGGCCCTTGACCCTTTCCGCTCAAACGACGGCGCCCGCACCGGCGCCGGTGCTCAACGTCGCTCCCCGCGAAATCGACCTCGGAGGACTGACGGCGGGACAGACCCTGAAAGGAAAATTCACCCTGAGTCATCCCGGGCCCGCTTCCCTGACGTGGAGCACGCAGCCCCTGGCGGGCTGGACCTTTCTGGACCAGGATCGGCTGTCCGGAACGATCGGCGCAGAGCCGGGCGTCCTGGAGTTGAGGCTCTCCCGATTCGATGACGGGAACGAACGGGACATTGGCGCCCCGGGCGCGACGGTCACGACCGTCCGGCTGACGCTGGAGAGCGGGGGAAAGACGATCACGGCGCGCAGGGATTTTTCCGCCGGTCCGCACCGGATGGCGATCCCCGTTTCGCTGCCGGGGGGTATCCGGAACCTCCATATTCGCTTCAGTCTTCCCTACCCGGAGCTTGAAACGTTCCTTTCCGTCGACCCCCCCCGGCTCGATTTTGGAACCCTGGGCCCCGGAGAAACCGCGACGCGAAGGATCCGCCTCACCAATGCCGGTCGCGAGCGCCTGGACTGGAAAGCCCTCGGCCCCGCGCCGGAGGAGGAGGTCCTCCCGATAGGAAAAGGACGCTACCTCTCCTTTCAGAATACGGAGCTTCGCGTGCCCGGACCCTACCAAGCTCCGGCGCGGATCGCGGAGACGGCGGAATTTTCCGCCGGATGGTCCGAAGAGGGGGGGTATCCGGTCTCCCATCCGCAGGGATCAAACCTGAAATACCGCTTCAGAGGGACGGGCCTGGTTTTGCATCTCTGGAAATCCCCTGACGGAGGAAGCCTGTCGATCTATGTCGACAACCGGCTGGTGGAAACCGTGGACGGGCTGTCCGACCCGATCGAACGGTTGACCTCGAACGGCATTGCGGGTCTCAACGAAGGACCTCACGAGCTGACCGTGGTCGTCAAGAGCGGACGTCTGAAACTGGAGGGGATGACGGTTTACGGCCAGGATGTCCGGCGCGGACCTGCCGACTGGATCAGCCTGTTTCCCGATTCCGGCATCATCACGCGTGAGACGGATTTCGTCAACGTCGCTCTCCATGCACAGAATGTCGCACCCGGAACCTACCGGGATCACCTTCTGATCCGCTCCACGGGCGGGGATCAGGTCATCGACCTCTCCGTGGAGGTCAGGGGCGACGCACCCGCGAAAATCATCGACGTCTACCGGTATTTTCGCGATAAAGACTGTCTGTTCACCGTCAATCCCCAGGCCGAAGCGCCGCGTCTCCATTCGGGCGGATATCAACGTCAGGGGGTCGCGTTCCGACTTTTCAGCCCGGGAACACCGGGGACAACGGAGCTCTACCGCTGGTTCAATCCGGGGAAGCGAGACCACTATTACACGGTCAACCGATCGGGCGTCAATGCTCAGTCCGGATACGTCCTGGAGGGCGTCATCGGTCATATCGCCACCTCACGGCTGAACGACACACGCCCGCTCTATCGCTGGCGAAACCCCCGGACCGGCCATCATTTCTTCACGACCGATCAGAGTGGGGAAGGCCGGGACAGGAAGGGCTTCCGCTTCGAAGGAATCGTCGGTTATGTACGCTGAGAAACGCCGCTTTTACACTTGACAAAAGCCGGCAAAGGCGTTAAGAGGCGTCTTCTTTTTGGATGAATAGGCGCCAGTAGCTCAGCTGGATAGANNGGATAGAGCAACGGACTTCTAATCCGTAGGTCGCGGGTTCGAATCCCTCCTGGCGTACCAGGAATGCATGGTGGGTGTAGCTCAAATGGTTAGAGTGCCGGGTTGTGGCCCCGGAGGTTGAGGGTTCAAGTCCCTTCACTCACCCCACACTTGCCAGCTGGGACAGAATGAGATATATTGCGCCCGTAGCTCAGTTGGATAGAGTCGCAGACTTCGAATCTGTTGGTCGTACGTTCGAGTCGTACCGGGCGCACCAGATTGAAGAGGGAAAAGAAAAACCCGTCCATGTGGGCCCTTAGCTCAGCCGGTAGAGCAACTGACTCTTAATCAGTAGGTTGTCGGTTCGATCCCGACAGGGCTCACCAGATTTCAAGGGGTTAGGCAATATGCCGAGCCCCTTTTTTCTTTGGACCCCGAAGCATGGAAAAAAAACGCCTCTATATCCGGACCTTCGGATGCCAGATGAACGTGCATGATTCCGAGCAGCTTGCCGCGCTCCTGGCCCGCGAGGGCTATGAGATCACCGGTCGGCCCGAGGAGGCCGATCTGATCGTGGTCAACACGTGCAGCATCCGTGAGAAGGCCGACCAGAAGGTTTTCAGTGAACTCGGGCGTTTCCGGGGCCTGAAATCCCAGAAGCCCGGGCTGCGCATCGCGGTCGGCGGCTGTCTCGCGCAGCAGCGGGGACGGGAGCTTCTGGCGGTGGCGCCCCATGTGGATCTGGTTTTCGGAACGCACCAGCTGGCAAACGTTCCGCGGCTCTTGTCCTACCGCGAATCCGGTGGGGGACCCGTCCTGGAAACGGCGTTTTGCGACCGGGTCGATTCACTCGCGATCTTCGCTCCGCCGCCCCCCGGCGCCGTGAGCGCGTACGTGACCATCATGCAGGGATGCGATAATTTTTGCGCGTATTGCGTTGTCCCCCATCTGAGGGGGCGGGAGCAGAGCCGTCCCGGTCAGGAGATCCTCAACGAGATCCGTTCCCTGGCGGATCTCGGCATACGCGAGGTGACGCTGCTCGGTCAGAACGTGAACTCCTACGGCGCGGGGACGCCGGAAGGTCCGGATTTTCCCGGCCTGATTCGCGAAATCGGCACGGTCGCGGGCATCGAGCGCATTCGCTTTACGACCTCGCATCCGAAAGACCTGTCGGAGGATCTGATACAGTGCTTCCGCGAGGTTGAGTCCCTGTGTGAACACATTCACCTTCCGGTCCAGGCCGGATCGAACCGGGTCCTCGCCCGGATGAACCGGGGGTATACCCGGGAGGCGTATCTGGACAAGGTCCAACGACTGCGGGACGCCTGTCCGGACATCAGCATCACCTCGGACATCATCGTCGGCTTCCCCGGGGAAACCGAGGCGGATTTTCGTGAGACGCTGGATCTGATGGGAAAAATCAGATTTGACAATTTGTTCTCTTTTAAATATTCTCGGCGGGAAGGAACGGCGGCCCTGACGATGACGGAGCCGGTCGCGGAGGAGGTCAAGTCGGAGCGGTTGAAGATCCTTCAAGCCCTTCAGGACGAACATACCCAGGCGCGAAACCGGCTTTCGATCGGAAGGGTGGAGGAGATCCTCGTGGAAGGCGTCAGTCGGACATCGTCCCGGCATCTGACGGGGCGAACCCGCGGCAACAAGATCGTGAACTTTGCCGGAGAAGAACGGCTGATCGGCCGGACGGTGCGCTGTCGCATCGCGCAGGCCTTTCTCCATTCACTCCGGGGCGAGCTTCAACTTCCGGAGGTCTGATCATGCTGATCGAAATGAAGATATCCGGGCTGACGATCGATCCCCTCACCAACACGCCGATCGTCATCCTCAAGGACCTGGAAGAGAAGAAGGCAATCCCGATCTGGATCGGCCTGTTCGAAGCGAGCGCGATTGCCACGGAGATGGAGAAAATCAGCTTCGCCCGTCCCATGACGCACGACCTGCTGAACGAGATCCTGAAGACGCTCGAGGTCCAGGTCACGCGGGTGGAGATCAACGACCTGAGAAACAACACCTTCTTCGCCAACATTTTCATGGTGAAGGAGGGAAGGGACTACGTCATCGATTCCCGCCCGAGCGATGCGCTGGCCCTGGCCCTGCGCGCCCACGCCCCGATCTTTGTCGAACAGAAGGTGATCGACAAGTCCCGAAACGTGGATTTCGGAGCGAAAGGGACGGACCAGGATCAGATGCAGGAAGAAAAATTGAAGGAATTCCTGGAGAACATGTCTCCGGAGGAGTTCGGCAAGTACAAGATGTAGAGCTCCGTGCGCGGTACCACGAAAGACGGGTCGAAGCGGGCTTTCGTGGCTATTATTTTTATCGGGACCCGGATGGTCCCGGATCGCACGGCATCATTGGGGGACCGCCGGGAAAGGCGGAATGACGACATGATCGAGGACGTGGAGCAGGCCCTGCGGCGTTTCTCGCGCTACATGGAGATGGAGCGGGATCTGTCCCCCCATACCCGGACGAACTACCTGCACGACGTCCGGCAATTTGTCGCGTATATCGAGGCCGAAGCCCTGATCGACGCGGCGAAGGGGCAGGGACTGGAAACCATCGATGCCCTGATGATCCGGACCTTCCTGGCCGGGCTCTATCAGCGTCGGATTCGGAAGGTTTCGATCGCCCGGAAGATATCCGCCCTGAAGAGCTTTTTCCGCTACCTCCAGCGGGACGGGGTGCTCAAGGGCAATCCGGCAGAACTGATCCAGACGCCGCGCATCGAGACGTACGTCCCCTCCGTCCTGTCCGCCGACGAGATGGAGGACCTGCTCAAGGCCCCCCCGGACGCCCGGTTTTCCGGCGCGCGGGATCGGGCGGTCCTGGAACTGCTGTACTCGTCGGGCATCCGCCTGAGCGAACTGACGGGACTCAACGGCGGGGATGTCGACTTCGGGGCGGGACTGGTCCGGGTCCGCGGCAAGGGGAAAAAGGACCGGATCGTTCCGGTCGGCGGCCCGGCGCTGACCGCCCTGCGCGCTTATCAGGAGGCGCGGGACGCCCTGTTTCCGGAGCCGGCCGGGGCCGGCCAGCGGCCGCTCTTCGTCAACCGGCGCGGCGGGCGCATCAGCACCCGCTCCATTGCCCGAATCGTCGACCGGTCGGCGGTCCAGGGCGGGTTGCGCCGCAAGATCAGCCCCCACACGTTCCGGCACACGTTTGCCACGCACATGCTCGACGCCGGCGCCGATCTGAGGGCGATCCAGGAATGCCTGGGCCACGAAAGCCTGTCGACGACGCAGAAATACACGGCCGTGAGCGTCGCCCGGCTGATGGAGGTTTACGACAAGGCCCATCCGAAGGCCGGAGGAGGACACAAGAAACCATGATCATGCATGGAACGACCATCGTCGCCGTGCGACACAAGGGAAAGGTCACGGTGGCCGGCGACGGACAGGTGACCATCGACGTGACGGTCATGAAGCACGGCGCCCGGAAGGTCCGTCGCCTCTACCACAACGAGGTCATCGTGGGATTCGCCGGGGCGACGGCGGATGCCTTCACGCTGTTCGACCGTTTCGACCAGAAGCTCGAGCAGTACAACGGCAATCTCCTGCGCGCGGCGGTGGAACTGACGAAGGACTGGCGGACCGATCGCGTCCTCCGGCATCTGGAGGCGCTGATGATCGCCGTCAACCGGGAAAATTTTCTCATGATCTCGGGCATCGGCGACGTCATCGAGTCGGATGACAACGTCATGGCCATCGGCTCCGGCGGCCCTTACGCCCTGGCAGCGGCCCGCGCGCTCATCCGGCACACCGACCTCACGGCCGCCGAGATCGCCCGGGAGGCCGTCACCATCGCCTCGGAGATCTGCATCTATACGAACGACATCATCACGCTGGAAGAACTGGATACGGCGGAGGCACCGGAAGGGCCGAGCCGAAGCCGGTCCGGGAGTTAGAGGAATTCATGTCTGAGAACGGATTGACCCCTAAACGGATTGTCGAAAAACTCGACCGGTACATCATCGGTCAGGGCGAGGCCAAGCGGGCCGTCGCGATCGCCCTGCGCAATCGCTGGCGGCGCCAGAATGTCGTCAAGGAACTGGCCGACGAGATTTCGCCGAAGAATATTATCATGATCGGTCCGACGGGCGTGGGCAAGACGGAGATCGCCCGTCGGCTCGCGAAGCTGGACAATTCCCCCTTCATCAAGGTGGAGGCCTCGAAGTTCACGGAAGTCGGCTATGTCGGCCGCGACGTGGAGTCGATGGTGCGGGATCTGGTCGAACTGGCCGTCAACATGATCAAGGGCGAAGAGCGGGAAAAGGTCCGGGCCAGGGCGTCCGAGATCGCGGAGGAGCGGTTGCTGGACGTTCTGCTGCCCGCAGGGCCGGAGGAGAGGCGGGCGGAAGACCTCATCGCGGGACGCCCGGGGACGAGTCCGGATGCGGCGCCCGACGTGGACACGACGCGGGAGAAGCTGCGGCGTCTGCTGCACGAGGGAAAGCTGGACCAGCGACAGGTGGACCTGGAGGTCTCGGAGATGCGCGCCAGCCCCATGATCGAGGTGTTTTCCTCCACGGGCATAGAGGACCTCGGCCTCAACATCAAGGAGGTCTTCGGAAATATTTTTCCGCAAAAGAAGAAACAGCGGCGCGTCAAGGTAACGGAGGCCATCGAGATTCTGACCGACGAGGAGGCCCAGAGGCTCGTCGACATGGACAAGGTCACCCGCGCCGCGATGGAGCGCGTGGAGCAGTCCGGCATCATCTTTCTCGACGAGATCGACAAGATCGTGGGCGGAGACGGCGCGCACGGACCGGACGTGTCACGCGAGGGCGTCCAGCGGGATCTCCTGCCGATCGTCGAGGGGTCCACGGTCAATACGCGCTACGGGATGGTCAAGACGGATCATATCCTGTTTATCGCCGCCGGGGCCTTCAGCAGCACCAAGCCGTCCGATCTCATCCCGGAGCTTCAGGGACGCTTTCCCATCCGGGTCGAGCTGGATTCCCTGGGGAAGGATGAATTCATCCGCATCCTGACGGAACCGCACAACGCCCTGATCAAGCAGTATCGGGAAATGATGGCGACGGAGGGGATCGATCTCGTCTTCACCGAGGAGTCGGTGGCCGAAATCGCCGAGGTCGCGGAGATCGTCAACGACCGAACGGAAAACATCGGCGCGCGCCGGCTGTACACGATCATGGAAACGCTCCTGGACGAGGTGTCCTTCGATGCCCCCGACATGGAAGAAAAACAGGTCGTCATCGACGCCGACTACGTACGCGAGCGGCTCGACGACATCGTCGAAGACGAGGATCTGAGCCGATACATTCTGTAGGAGGATCACCAGTGGTCGATCAGGTACAGCAGTCCATGGCGCGGGCGGATGTCCTTCTCGAGGCCCTTCCGTATATCCGGCGGTTCTACAACAAGACCATCGTGATCAAGTACGGCGGCCACGCCATGGTCGATGACGCCCTGAAGAATGCCTTCGCCCGGGACATCGTGATGATGAAATACATCGGGATCAATCCGGTGGTCGTTCACGGAGGGGGGCCGCAGATCGGCACGTTCCTGAAGAAGCTCGGAAAGGATTCCACCTTCATCCAGGGAATGCGGGTCACCGACGAGGAAACCATGGACATCGTCGAGATGGTCCTCGTGGGGAAGGTCAACAAGGAAATCGTGGGGCTCATCAACCACCACGGTGGTCGGGCGGTCGGCTTGAGCGGAAAGGACGGCGGGCTCATCCGGGCGGACAAATACCTGCTCAGCGCCGAGAAGGCGAAGGACACCCCGCCGGAGATCATCGACCTGGGGCTGGTGGGGAAGGTGCGGGAGATCGACGGCGCCTTGATTTCCGCCCTCGTGAAGGACGGCTTCATCCCCGTCATCGCGCCGACCGGCGCCGGCGAGAGCGGAGAGACCTACAACATCAATGCCGATATCGTCGCCGGGGCGGTGGCCTCGGCCTTGAAGGCGGAAAAGCTCGTCCTGCTCACGGATGTCGCCGGCGTGCTGGACGGCGAGAAGAGGCTGGTCAACACGATGAACGACTTGGCGGCCCGGCGGATGATCGAGACCGGGATCATCGAGGGTGGCATGTTCCCGAAGGTCAAATGCTGCCTCAAGGCCCTGCGCGGAGGGGTGCACAAGACCCACATCGTCGACGGACGGTTGCGACACGCGATCCTGCTGGAGATGTTTACCGATTCCGGGATCGGAACCGAGATCGTCGCTTAGAGATCCTTGGAAATCGGGAACCCACCGCGCGCGGGACGTGTTGCTTCGGAAGAATCTCCCCGGCGTGCTTCCGGGGACCGGTTTTCAAAGCTCGTGCATCGGGCTGGACGGGAGGAACGAGCGTGAACAAAACGGAGTGGATCGGCTTGGGCGAACGGTACCTGATGAACACGTACCGGCGCGCGCCCGTCGTTTTCGAACGGGGGGAAGGCGTCCGGCTGTGGGACTGCGACGGTCGGGAATACCTCGACTTTCTGGCGGGCATCGCCGTCTGC
Source organism: Syntrophaceae bacterium UBA2251 (assembly GCA_002347815.1). Classification (GTDB taxonomy): domain Bacteria; phylum Desulfobacterota; class Syntrophia; order Syntrophales; family UBA2251; genus UBA2251. Next base: position 24,440 of record DDXV01000023.1, on the reverse strand, counting down.
AGCCTCGGCCATGCCCATCCGCGCGTCGTCGAGGCCATCCGGCGCCAGGCGGGCCGGCTGATGCATGTATCCAATCTCTACCAGATCGAGCCGCAGATTCTCGCGGCACAGGCGATGTGCGAGCGGTCCTTCGCCGATAAAATCTTTTTCTGCAACAGCGGCGCGGAAGCGAACGAGGCGGCGATCAAGCTCGCCCGGAAGTACGGTCACGAACGTCTGGGCGGGCGGTATGAAATCGTCACCATGCTCAATTCCTTTCACGGACGGACCCTGGCCACGATCACGGCGACGGGCCAGACGAAGTTTCAGGCGGGCTTCGAACCGCTGCCGTCCGGCTTCCGCTACGCCCCCTACGACGACCTGAAGGCGCTCGCGGACGCGGTCACGGACCGGACGTGCGCGATCCTGGTCGAACCGATCCAGGGGGAGGGCGGGATCCGGATTCCGGCGCCGACCTATCTTCAGGAGGTTCGCGCCCTGTGCGACGCGCGCGGCATTCTCCTGATGCTCGACGAGATCCAGACGGGGATCGGCCGCACCGGGACGCTCTTCGCCTACGAGCAGGCGGGGATCCGGCCGGACGTCATGACCCTGGCCAAGGCCCTGGGCAACGGGTTTCCCGTCGGGGCGATGCTGGCGACGGAGGAGGTTGCCCGGGTGTTCGAGCCGGGAACCCATGCCTCGACCTTTGGCGGGAATCCCCTGGCGATGGCCGCCGTGCTGTCGGTTCTCGAAGCCATTGACGAAGAGGGCCTCCTTGAGAATTGCCTGGAGATGGGCGCCTATTTTCTTCAGCGACTGAACGCCCTCAAGCGGAAGCATTCCCTGATCCGGGACATCCGGGGTCGGGGGCTTCTGATCGGATGTGAACTCGACTGCGAAGGGGCGCCCTACGTCTCGCGCTGCATGCAGGAAGGCCTGCTCATCAACTGCACGAACGCCAACGTGCTGCGCTTCGCCCCGCCGCTTGTCGTGACGGCCGGGGACATCGACCGGGCGGTGGACATTCTCGACGCCGTATTGGGGGCATCATGAAAAAGGATCTTTTGAGCGAGCTCGATCTGACCAAAAACGACTTTGAATGCATTTTCGAAAAGGCCCGGCGCCAGAAGCGCATTCACGAAGAGGGGCGGTTCTACCAGCCCCTCCGGGGGAAAACGCTGGGGATGATCTTCGACAAATCGTCGACCCGGACGCGGATCTCCTTCGAGGTCGGGATGTACCAGCTGGGCGGGATCGCCCTGTTTCTGAACAGCCGCGACACCCAGCTCGGGCGGGGCGAGAATATCATGGATTCGGCCCGCATCATGTCCCGCTATCTCGACGGGATCATGATCCGGACCTTTTCCCAGAAAGCCGTCGAGGAGTTCGCGCGTCATGCGACCATTCCCGTCATCAACGGCCTGACCGACCTCCTCCACCCCTGCCAGATCCTGAGCGATCTGTTCACGATCATGGAGAAAAGGGGCGCCTACGAGGGAAAGACGATCGCCTACATCGGCGACGGAAACAACATCGCCAACTCCTGGATCAATGCGGCGGTCCGGCTCCCGATCCGCCTGGCCCTGGCCTGTCCGGAGGGCTATCGCCCGGACCGGAGGATCCTGTCCCGGGCACTGAAAAACAGTAACGCCGACATCCTCCTGACGGACCGTCCCGAGGAGGCGGTCAAGGGCGCCGACATCGTCTACACCGACGTCTGGGCAAGCATGGGGCAGGAGCACGAACAGGAGGAGCGGGTCGATCGTTTTCAGGGGTATCAGGTCAACGAAAAGCTGCTCAAACACGCCCGGAAGGACGCCCTCGTCATGCACTGCCTGCCTGCGCATCGCGGCGAAGAGATCACGGCGGAGGTCCTCGACGGCCCCCGGTCCATCGTCGTCGATCAGGCGGAAAATCGTCTGCACGTCCAGAAGGCCATTCTTGAGATACTACTTTAGGGGAGGTTTTGTAATGTCCGATAATATTAAGAAAGTCGTTCTTGCCTATTCCGGGGGACTGGATACGTCCGTCATCGTCCGGTGGCTGATCGAGACCTACGGGTGCGAGGTCGTCTGTTTCGCCGCCGACGTCGGTCAGAAGGAGGAACTCGACGGGCTCGAGGCCAAGGCGATCAATACCGGGGCGAGCAAGTGCTACATCGAGGATCTGCGGGAGGAATTCGTCCGGGATTTCGTGTTCCCCGCCCTGCGGGCCAACGCCATCTACGAGGGGACCTACCTGCTGGGAACATCGCTTGCCCGTCCGCTCATCGCCAAACGCCAGATCGAAATCGCCCACGCGGAAGGCGCCGACGCCGTCTGTCACGGCGCGACCGGGAAGGGGAACGACCAGGTTCGGTTCGAACTGACCTACATAGCCCTGGATCCGGCCATCCGTATCATTTCCTCCTGGAAGGATCCCCACTGGACGTTCCGGTCCCGTCCCGACATGATCGATTATGCGGACAAATACGGAATTCCGCTGCCCCTGTCGAAGGAAAAGCCTTACAGCGCCGACCGCAACCTCCTGCACATGTCGCATGAGGGGGGCATCCTGGAGGATCCCTGGGAGGAACCGCCGGAGGACGTCTTTGTCCTGACGGTGTCGCCGGAGGCGGCGCCGGACCGGCCGACCTACGTGGAGATCGCGTTCGAGCAGGGGAATCCGGTCGCTGTGGACGGTGCCGCGATGACGCCCGCCGCGCTCCTGGATCGGCTGAACGACCTGGCCGGGGCGAACGGGATCGGCCGCGTGGACATGGTCGAAAACCGCTTTGTCGGGATGAAGTCCCGGGGCGTCTACGAGACCCCCGGCGGCACCGTCCTCTGGGCGGCGCACCGCGCCCTCGAATCCATCACGATGGACCGCGAGGTGATGCTGATGCGGGACTCCCTGACGCCCAAGTACGCGCAGCTCGCCTACAACGGCTTCTGGTACGCGCCGGAGATGGAGACCCTGCGGCGGTACATCGACGCGACGCAGGAGACCGTGACCGGAACGGTGCGCGTGAAGCTTTACAAGGGCAACTGCATCGTGGTGGGCCGCAAGTCTCCCTACTCCACCTACCGGGAGGATTTTGCCACCTTCGACCGGGACCAGGTGTACAACCAGATGGACGCCACCGGCTTCATCCGGCTCAATGCCCTGAGGCTGAGGATCCGGTCGCTGGTCAAGGGCCGGAGCGCCTGATGCAGCCGTCATCCGTCAGAAAGAGCGGCAGATCATGATACCGATAAACAAGACGAAGAAGCTCTGGGGAGGCCGGTTCAAGGAGCCCACCGACCGGCTGGTCGAGGCCTTTACCGCCTCGGTCCAGTATGACCGGCGGCTGTACCGCTACGACATCGAGGGGAGCGTCGCCCACACCCGCATGCTGGTCAAGCAGGGGATCCTGAAGAAAAAAGAAGGCACCCTCATCATCACGGGCCTGAAGAAGATTCTCAAGGACATTCAGGAGGAGACGTTCACCTTCCGCACCGGTGACGAGGACATCCACATGGTCATCGAGCGGGCCCTGATCCGGGCGGTCGGGGACGTCGGCGGCAAGGTCCATACCGGGCGCAGCCGCAACGACCAGATCGCCCTGGATATCCGGCTCTACCTTCGGGACGAGATCCGGGAGGTACTCGCCCGGATCGCCGCACTCAAGGACACGCTCGTCGACCTGGCGAAGGCGGAATTCGACACGGTCATGCCCGGCTATACACACCTCCAGAAGGCCCAGCCGGTCCTGCTGTCGCATTATCTGCTCGCGTACTGGGAAATGCTCGACCGGGACGGTCAACGGCTCGCCGATTCCCTGAAGCGGGTGAATGTCCTGCCCCTGGGCGCCGCGGCCCTGGCCGGGACGGGCCTGCCTCTGGACCGGCATTACACGGCCGAACTGCTCGGTTTCGAAGGCGTTTCCAGAAACAGCATGGATACCGTCGGCGATCGCGATTTCGTGGCCGAGTTCATTTTTACGGCCTCCGTCGTCATGATGCACCTGAGCCGATTCTGCGAGGACCTGATCCTCTGGTCCACGGAGGAGTTCGGTTTTATCGAAATCGCCGACGCCTATACGACCGGCAGCAGCATCATGCCGCAGAAGAAGAATCCGGACGTCGCGGAGCTCGTCCGGGGAAAGACCGGACGCGTCTACGGCCATCTGGTCACCCTCCTGACCCTCATGAAAGGGCTCCCGATGAGCTACAATCGGGACCTCCAGGAGGACAAGGAGCCGCTCTTCGACACGGTGGACACCGTCAAGGCCTGTCTGGACGTCTTCACCGCCATGCTCCATCACACCCGCTTCAACCGGGAGCGGATGCTGAAGGAGGCGGCCAGGGGCTTTGCCGTCGCGACCGATGTCGCGGAATACCTGACGCGGAAGGGCATCCCCTTTCGGGAAGCCCACCGGATCGTCGGGCGGATCGTCGGGTACTGCCTCGAGAACGACAAGTCCTTCGACGATCTGACACTGAAGGAATGGCGGAAGTTCGACCGGAAATTCACCCAGGACATCCGGGCCGCCCTGGCGGTGGAAACATCCGTCGACGCCCGCATGACGGCCGGCGGCACCGCCCGTGAACTGGTCCGGCGGCGGATCGAGGAGATCGAACGTCAACGTGAACCGAAGGCCTGACCGAAACGGCGCCCGCCGGTGGACACTCGCGATCCTTGTCGGGATCCTTTGCGTCACCGTCCTGTGGGCCTGCGGCCGGAAGGGGGATCCCCTGCCGGCCCGGGTCGAAAAGCCCGCGGCCATCGGCGGTCTGACGGTCGAGAGGTCCCCGGAGGGATTCCGGCTCGGTTGGGCGCCTCCCGGCGCCGGGGTGGTCAGGATCAGGATCCTGCGGAGCGACGTCGCGGCCGCCCCCTGTCCCGGCTGCCCGAAGGAGTACCGGCTGCTGACGGAACTGATTCCCGATGACGCCGGTGTGATGCCCGCAACCTACACGGACCGGAGCGTCCAGGAGGGCGCCGCCTGTACCTATCGGCTCGTCGCCTGCGGCCCGGAGGGCGTTTGCGGCGAGGAGAGCGCGGAGGCCGGAATCAAGGACTGAGGGCTGCGGCATGAATGACTTCCAGTTCAGGCAGGATCGCCTCTTTTGCGAGGAGACGCCGGTGGAGACGATCGCCGAAGCGGTCGGCACCCCGTTTTACCTCTACAGTTACCGCACGCTGACCCGGCATTTTCAGGTTTTCGACGAGGCCTTCGCCGGCGTGCCGCATCTAATCTGCTACGCCGTCAAGGCGAACTCGAATATTGCCCTTCTCGGCATTTTTGCCCGGGCCGGGGGCGGGGCGGACATCGTATCGGGCGGGGAGCTGTACCGCGCCGTCAAGGCGGGCATTCCCCCCGCCAAGATCGTCTATTCTGGGGTGGGGAAGCGAATCGATGAAATCGAGTACGCGCTCCGCGAGGGCATCCTGATGTTCAACGTAGAATCCCCGCAGGAACTCGAATTGATCGACGAAACGGCCGCACGAATAGGAAAGCGGGCCGGTATCGCGCTCCGGGTCAACCCGGACGTCGATCCGGAGACCCACCCGCACATCTCCACGGGGCTCAAGGAGAACAAATTCGGGATCGATGTCCCCCGTTCGCTGGAGGCGTACCGCCGGGCAAAGCGTCTCTCCAGCCTTGACATCAAGGGCGTAAGCTGCCATATCGGATCCCAGGTCACGAAAATATCTCCCTTCGTGGAGGCCCTGGAGCGGATCAAGCGGTTGATCGTGCTGCTCCGGGAAGAGGGGATCGCGATCGGCTACCTCGATCTGGGCGGCGGTTTGGGCATTACGTACGACCGGGAAACCCCTCCGCATCCGACGGAGTATGCCCGGGCGCTGCTCGAAGCCTCCCGGGAGATGGACTGCACCTTCATCTTCGAGCCGGGTCGCGTGATCGTCGGCAATGCGGGCATTCTGGTGACCCGCGTCCTCTATACCAAGGAGACGGAGGATAAGCGCTTCCTGATCGTCGACGCCGGTATGAACGATCTTGTCCGCCCGAGCCTCTATCAGGCTTACCACCAGCTCCTGCCCGTCGTCGGAGAAGGTCGTGAGGAACGCGTTTATGACGTTGTCGGCCCGATCTGTGAGTCCGGCGACTATCTGGCGAAGGGGCGGTCGCTTCCGGACATGAAGCGGGGCGAACTGCTGGCCGTGATGAGCGCGGGGGCTTATGGCTTCGCGATGGCGTCGAATTACAACTCCCGTCCGCGCGTCCCGGAGGTCCTGGTCCGGGGGAGCGAATATGCCGTCATCCGGAAACGCGAGCAGTACGAAGACCTGATCACCGGCGAGACGATTCCGGAGAGGTTGATCGGGGGCTGATGGACATAGGATGGGGCGAAAGACGGGCACCGCGAAATTCAAAGAAAACGGGTTGGATCAAGAATCTTGAAGGAGGCGTTATGTTTCAGGGAGCGATCGTCGCCATCGTCACGCCGTTCCGCAACGGTCAGGTCGACGAAGAGAGGCTGAGGGAACTCATCGAATTCCAGATCGCGGGCGGGACGGATGGCATCGTCCCATGCGGGACGACCGGCGAGTCGGCGACACTATCCCACGAAGAGCACGACCGCGTGATCGAGATCACCATCGATGCGGTGAAGAAGCGCGTCCCCGTCATCGCGGGCACGGGGTCCAACAGCACCCGCGAGGCGCTGCGACTCACCCGGCATGCCCATGAATGCGGCGCGGACGGCGCCCTGATGGTCTGCCCGTATTACAACCGCCCCGGTCCCGAGGGCCTCTACCAGCACTTCAAGGCGATCGCGGAGGCCGTGCCGATTCCCATCATCCCCTATAACATTCCGGGACGCACCGGGGTCAACATGATGCCGGAAACGGTGGCGCGTCTGGCCAGGATCCCCAACATCGTGGGCATCAAGGAGGCCTCCGGCTCCCTGAAGCAGATGAGCGACATCGTACGGCTCTGCGGGGAGGGGTTTGCGGTCCTGTCGGGGGACGACTTCTTCACCCTGCCGCTCATGGCCATCGGGGGCAAGGGGGTCATCTCGGTCGCGTCGAACGTCGCGCCGGCCCACATGGCGGCGCTCGTGGATGCGGCCGCCGCGGGAGACATGGCCCAGGCGAGGGCCCTGCATCACAAGCTCACCCCGCTGATCGACGCGCTCTTCGTCGAGACCAACCCGGTCCCCGTCAAGGCGGCCTTGAAACTGATGGGCAGGATAGACGACGAAGTCCGGCTGCCCCTGAGTCGGCTCTCGGACGCGAATCTGGAGAAACTCCGGGGCGTCATGAAGGCCTATGGTTTGATTTCATAGGAGGCGTTCGGGCCGCCGTGGAGAGAGGGGCGGACGTCATCCCCCACGGCGGGAGCCCGGTCCATTTTCTCATCCGGAGGGCAGGTCATGGGAGTCAAGGCCATTGTAACGGCGGCGGGAGGACGGATGGGGGGGCGGATCATCAGCCTCATCGACCAGACGGACGGGATCGAGCTGTCAGGCGCGGTCGAGGTGAAGGGTCACCCGCTCGTCGGTCGCAAAGCCGGAGAAGTCCAGGGCGTCGGCAAGCCCGGCGTGATCGTCCATGACGATCTGTCCGCGTATATCGACAAAGGCGATGTGATCATCGATTTCACCCATCATGCCGCCTCGCTTGCCCATGTGAAGCTCGCCGCGCAGCATGGTCGGGCCATCGTGATCGGAACGACCGGGTTCAGCGACGCCGAGCTTCAGGAGATCCGCAAACTGGCAAAGGATGTCCGTTGCGTGTTGGCGCCGAACATGAGCGTGGGCGTCAACATCCTCTTCAAGGTTCTCCAGGAGGTCGCCCGGATCCTGGGAGATGATTACGATGTCGAGATCGTCGAGGCGCACCACAACCAGAAGAAGGACGCGCCCAGCGGCACGGCCATGAAAATGGCGCAGGTCATCGCCGAGGCCCTGAACCGCGACCTGGGAAAAGCGGCCGTCTATCACCGCGAGGGCATGATCGGGGCGCGGACCCAGAAGGAAATCGGCATTCAGACCCTTCGCGCCGGCGACATCATCGGCGAACACACCGTTCTGTTCGGCGGCGCGGGGGAGAGACTGGAATTCACACACCGGGCCCACAGTCGGGACAATTTCGCTCGAGGCGCCATCCGGGCCGCGAAGTGGGTCGTCGGACAACCCAACGGGCTGTATGACATGCAGGATGTCCTCGGCCTGCGTGAAAGGAAATAGGACGTCAGGCCGAGCATGCGTCCGGGAATCATCAGCTTCATCGGGGTGGGCGCGAATCTCGGGCGACCGGAGGAACAGTGCCGGGATGCCCTCCGGCGCGTGGGGGAACGCGAAGGAATCGCCCCGCTGCGGACGGCCTCCTTTTACCGTACCGAGCCGATCGGCGATCCGGATCAGCCGTGGTTCGTCAACACAGTCGCCGAGCTCCGCACGACATTGTCGCCGCTCGGGCTGCTGTCGGAACTGACGGCGATCGAGCGGGAGATGGGACGCCGCCGCTCCGGGCGGTCCGCGGAGCCACGGGTCATCGATCTGGATTTACTGCTCTACGGACAGGAGGTCGCCGCCGAGGCCGAACTGGTCGTCCCGCACCCGAGATTGCACGAGCGGCGTTTCGTGCTCGTTCCCATGAACGAAATTGCCGGCTATGTCCTGCACCCCGCCTTCGGCGTTTCCATGCGGGGACTGCTCTCGCGCTGCCGGGATTCGGGCCGGGTGGAAAGGATTGGGGAAGGGGAGACACACGAGGGGACTGAAAAAAATGTTTAATCTTTTGAGATTGATTGTTATCATTCTCATCCTCTATTTTCTTTGCCAGGGGGTTCGACGGCTTTTTCTCTCCGACGAAAAGAAGAAGCCGATCCAGGGCGACGAGCGATCAAAACAGGTTCGCGGCGAAGATCTGGTCGAGGATCCCCAGTGTCACATGTACGTTCCCGTGAGCCGCGCCCTCGAGAAACGCATCGGGGACCGCACCCTGTACTTCTGCAGCGAGGCGTGCTACCGGGCCTACCAGGAATCGACCAAATGAAAACCCATCGGGAGGGAGTATGAAGTTTTTTATCGATACCGCGAACATCGACGAGATCAACCAGGGGCTTGCCCTCGGCATGGTGGACGGCGTAACGACCAATCCGACCCTGATTGCCCGGGAAAAGAAGCCCTTCGCATGGGTCGTCAAGGGGATTCTCAAGGCCGTGGAGGGGCCGGTGAGCCTCGAAGTCATCGGTACGTCGGCCAAGGAGATGGTCGCGGAGGGACGAAAACTGGCGAAGATGGGGGCCAACGTCGTCATCAAGGTTCCCATGACGACGGAGGGATTGAAGGCCACGCGGCTCTTCTCGGCCGAAGGCATCCGCGTCAACCAGACCCTGGTTTTTTCGCCCGTCCAGGCCCTGATGGCGGCCAAGGCCGGGGCGGCCTACGTCAGCCCGTTTGTCGGCCGTCTCGACGACATCGCCCATGACGGCATGGAACTCGTCGATCAGATCCTCACGATTTACGAGAACTACGGCTTCGAGACCGAGGTGATCGTCGCCAGCATCCGCCATCCCCGACATGTCCTCGATGCGGCACTCATGGGCGCGGACGTGGCGACCATCCCCTACAAGGTGATCGAGCAGCTGGCCGGGCACCCGCTGACGGACAAGGGCGTCGTGGCATTTCTGGAAGACTGGAAAAAGGTCCCCACCAAATAGAAGAAAGAAGGGCTGCGCCCGATGATCGAATTTCTGCTCAAGGCCTTCGACCGGCTCCCCATCTCCCCCTCGCGACGGGAGGTCATCAATCTCCCCAATACGATCACACTGATCCGCATCGGTTTCATTCCCGCCCTGTTCCTGCTCCTGCTGGCGCCGGGGCCCCAAGCGAGCCTGATCCTGACGGCATTCTTCATCCTGGTGTCGTTCACCGATCTGCTGGACGGGTACATTGCCCGCAAATATAAGATCGTCACGAAAATGGGGAAGTTTCTGGATCCGATCGCGGACAAGCTCGTCGTCAATACGGCGATGCTGCTCATGATTCCGATCGGACGCATCCCCGCGTGGATCGTGGCCATCACGATCATCCGCGACATTGCCGTGGACGGCATGCGTTCGATGGCCTCCGCGGAGGGGCTGGTCATCGATGCCAGCCGGCTGGGCAAGCAGAAAACCCTCTGCCAGATCTTTGCCGTATCGGCCCTGATGATCCACTATCCGCTCTTCGGGATCGATGCCCACGTCGTCGGCATGGCGGTGCTCTACGTGGCGCTCGTCCTGACCGTTGTTTCCGGCGGCGATTACTTCGTCAAGTTCTACCGCGGTGCGATCCGTGAGCGGAAGGATGAGGCGGGGGGGTAGAAACGAACTTCGGGGTGACGCCATATGATCGATCCGTCCACCATCCATTATCCCGCCCTCGATCGCACGGAAATCACGACCTTCCTTTTTTATCCCCGGCCGGAGTGGGAGCCGGGAGGGGCCGGCCAGGCGGAGGGGATCCACATGATCCCCGTTGAAGACGGGGTCTCGATCGGCGCCAAGTTTCACCTGGTCGATCCGGCGGCGCCCAACATCCTTTTCTTTCACGGCAACGGCGAGATCGTTTCGGACTATGACGATATCGCCGGGCTGTACGCAAGGATCGCGATCAACTTCCTGCCGGTGGACTACCGCGGCTATGGCCGCTCCGGCGGACGGCCGACGGTCACGGCCATGATGCGCGACGCGCATGTCATCTTCGCGTACGTCCGCCGATGGCTGACCGAGAATCGCCATACGGGACCGCTGATCGTCATGGGGAGGTCGCTGGGGAGCGCCCCCGCCCTGGAGCTCGCCGCCCACTATCCGGACGGCATTGAAGGGCTGATCGTTGAAAGCGGTTTCGCCTATGCCCTCCCGCTGCTCCGGCTTCTGGGCGTCGCCACCGACAGACTGGGGATCACCGAATCGGAGGCTTTCGACAACACCGCGAAAATCGGGCGCTATCCCGGGCCGACCCTGGTGATCCACGCCGAATTCGATCACATCATCCCCTTTGACGACGGGGAGGCCCTCTTCGCGGCCTCGCCGGATCCGGAGAAGCGGTTTCTCGAGATCCCCGGGGCCAACCACAACGATATCTTTCTCCACGGGATCGGACCCTATCTCGATGCCGTCCGCGGGCTCGCCGCGCGTTGCATGCAAAAAGCGAGAGCCTGACGGGCCGGGGGCGTTATCAAGGGTTCAAGTTTTGTGTTGACAAAAACGGTCAATTGCTATAATGACCCAACGTCTTCGATGAGCGGGCGTAACTCAGCGGTAGAGTGCCACCTTGCCAAGGTGGACGTCGACGGTTCAAATCCGTTCGCCCGCTCCAATTTTTTATGGCGGCATAGCCAAGTGGCTAAGGCAGCGGTCTGCAAAACCGTTATTCTCCGGTTCGAATCCGGATGCCGCCTCCATTTCACTTTCGTTTCCGCAACTCCGGCACGCACACGTCTCTGAAGTTCCGCTTTTATCCCCGCGATCATGCAACTGTAAAACAAGCTTCTCGTTGCATTTTCGAGGGCGTCGGGGTAAGAGCGCGGACGATGGGCATGAATCGGAATGTCGCGGGGAGGTGCAGCGAGGATGAAGGACAGGGGCGAAGGACGGATGTTTGCCGTGAGAGCGGGGAAGATCGTGGCGACCGAGGCCGACGCGTGGGTGGCGCTCGTCTATGAAGGGGAAAAAAGGCTCTCCGGCGCCGCTGCCGCGATCGACCGGGCGAGCGGCGGGCTGATCGGCGAACGCCTCGCCGCGGGCGACTTCAAGGGAAAGCTCCGGGAGATCTGCGTCCTGTATCCCCGGGGCGATCTCAAGTCCCGGTGCATCCTGGTCGCCGGAATGGGCAAGAAGAAGGAATTCCGTCCGGAGACCGTCCGGGCGGTCTCAGCCGCGGCGGCGCAGAAGGCGAGGGCGCTCGACCTGCGCACGCTGGCCCTCCCCATCGATGCCGGAACCACGCCCCTGAATCCGCCGGAACTGGCGGAGGCCGTCGTCGAGGGGGTCGCGCTCGGCCTCTATCGCTTTGAAGCCTACCGCACCCAGGAGACGGAGGAAGGGGCGTCCCCGGCTCAGGTGATCCTCGCCGTCGAGAACGGGCGTTCGCGCCCTGCGGTCGAACAGGCCGTGCGACGGGCGGAGATCGTTTCCGGGGCCGTCCGCCTCGCGCGGGATCTGGTCTCGACGCCCCCCGGCGACATGACGCCGGACGCCCTGGCGCGGGTCGCGACCGATCTCGCCTCTGCTCGGCGGACGCTTTCCGTCGAGGTCCTCGACGCCGACCGCATGCGCGAGATCGGGATGCATGCCGTGCTTGGCGTGGGCTGTGCCAGCCATGAGCCCCCGAAATTCATCATCCTGACCTACCGCGGTGGCGGAACGGAGGCTTCCCCGATCGTTCTGGTCGGCAAGGGCGTGACCTTCGACAGCGGCGGGCTTTCGCTCAAATCGTATGAAAACATGGAAGGGATGAAGGACGATATGGCGGGCGGGGCCGTCGTGCTCGCCGCGATGGCGGCCGCGGCCGACCTCTCACTGCCACTGAACCTCGTCGGATTGGTTCCGGCGGTCGAAAACCTCCCCGGCGGGGGCGCCTACAAACCGGGCGACGTGCTCAAATCGCTCTCCGGCCGGACGATCGAGGTCATGAATACGGACGCTGAAGGCCGACTCCTGCTGGCCGATGCCCTGAGCTACGCGGAGCGGTATGAACCGCAGGCCGTGATCGATGTGGCCACCCTGACGGGGGCCTGCGTCGTCGCCCTGGGGCCGGAACTCATCGGTCTTTTTGGAAACAACGAGACCTTGAAGGCCCGCCTGCGGGCCGCCGGCGACGCGACGGGCGAAGCCGTGTGGGAGCTGCCGCTGTGGCGGGACTACCATGAGCTGATCAAGAGCGACATCGCCGACTTCAAGAACACCGGCGGCCGGGAGGGCGGAGCCATCACCGCCGCGCTTTTCCTGAGCAAGTTCGTCGGTCCGCACCCCTGGGCTCATCTGGATATCGCCGGTCCGGTCTGGGCGAAGAAGGATCGGCCCACGATTCCCAAAGGGGCCTCCGGCGTGGGCGTGCGCCTGCTTGTCCGGATGCTGTGCGACTGGACATCCGCGTCGCCCTGAGCAGGCTTCCGCCCCCTCCCTTCCTTCCGGGAGCCGGATCAGAAATAAAATTCAGGACTGTTGTTCACGCCCGGGACGGAATCCGGATGGGAAGGTCGGCATTTTGTCGGCTGGTCGCGAAACCCGCCGGAAGGCCTATTTCGTCGAATTCCTGCCACTGTACTCCAGAATGGATACGATAAGCGTAATCAGAAGCGCCTGCACGACGGTGAGGATGCCGTCGCGCGTTGTCGCGCCGCGCAGGGTGACGGCGCTGATGCCCAGCGTCGCGGAGAGGAAGAGGATGAAGAGCACCACCTTCTTCCGGTCCCCGAAGATCCCCAGCAAGCGGTGATGGAGGTGGTCGGTCCCGACGTAGTCGATCCACTCCCGGAAGCTTTTGACCTTGCCGGTGATCGTCCGCTCCAGGGTGATATAGGTCATGTCGAAGATCAGGACCCAGAAGATGAGGATCGGCGTCGCGAAGGAAACGATGGGATTGTTGTCAGCCCAGGCGGCCTTGATGGCCAGGGCCGACAGGACGAAGCCGATGAAGGTGCTGCCCGCGTCGCCCAGGAAGATCGAGGCCGGGGTGTTCCAGCGGAAATTGTACGGGAGGAATCCCAGGCAGCTTCCCAGCATGGCGATGGCGATCCAACCCATGAACGGCTGGGCCGTCTGGAAGGCGACGATGCCCATGAACAGGGAAATGACCGCCGCGAGGCCGGTGGCCAGGCCGTCCATGCCGTCGATGAAGTTCATCGCGTTCGTGAGGCCCACGATCCAGAGGATGGTGAGGGCGGCATTCAGGAGGTAGCCCCACGTCGTATGGATGGGAAACAGGTCGAGGATGATCCCCGAGTGGATCAGGAAGAGGACCACGGCGACCTGGATGATGAGCTTGTAGCGCGCGGGAACGTTGCGCGCATCGTCCAGCAGACCGACCACGGCCATGACGACGCCGCCCGCGAGCAGGGCGACCGTGCGCGCATCGAGGATCATGTTCGCCAGAAGCGCGCCGATGAAGGAGAGGATCACGGCCACGCCGCCCAGAAGGGCGGTGGGCCGGGCGTGGATCTTCCGGCCGCCGGGGCGATCGACGATTCCGGTCCGATGGGCGAGGAGCCGGACGACGGGGGTGAGCAGGGCGGAGGTGAAGGAGGCGAACAGCAGAATGTAGAGCCAACGGCCGAGGTTCGCAAAAAAGAACTGTCGTACGGGCGGGACCCAAAGCAGGCAGAAAACGACGAGCGACAGCCCCCAGAAGATCCGCTGAAACGATACCCGCAACTGCTTTTCATTCGAGAACACGCCGTTCACCTGAGCTTCTTGGGGAGGATCGATCGCAGGGGATCCAGGATCGCCTCGATATCCGCATCGCTGAGCGATGGGTAAATGGGGATGGACAGGGCGCTCGCGAAGGCCGAATCGGTCTGGGGATAGCCGCTCAAGCCGAGGTAGCGATGGAGCGGCTTGAAGACAGGGCGCCGGTAGCCGATGCCGGCCTCCCGCCCCGCGGCCAGGATCTCCTCCATGCGCTCCGTCCGGACGACGTAGCGGTATGGGACGGCCTCCCGGTTTGGGGGGCAGGCCGGTGTCGGGATGCCGTATTCATTCATGAAGGCGTCGTAGCGGGCGGCGATGTCCCGACGGCGAGCGATGAAGATAGGGAGCTTCCGGAGCTGCACGATCCCCATCGCCGCCTGGAGGTCCGTCAGCTTGTAGTTGTAGCGTGGGCGGTCGTCCGACTTCTCGTCGTAATCCCGCAAATCGCGGATGCGCGCCAGCAGCCCCGCATCGCGCGAAACGACCATCCCCCCCTCGCCCGTGCAGATGACCTTTGTGGCGTAGAATGAAAAGACGGAGAGGACCCCGAAACTGCCCGCCGGCGCGCCGGAGAGGCGGCTTCCCAGGGACTGGGCGCAGTCCTCGATGACGGGGACGCCGAGGGCGGCGATCTCCCGAACGTCGGCGGGAAGGCCGAAGAGGTGCGGGACGATGACGGCCCTCGTCCGGGGGGTCAGGCGCCGCCTGACGTCGCCAACATCGAGATTGAACGTTTCGGGATCGATGTCGGCCAAAACCGGCGTCGCCCGGACGCAGCGTACGGCGTTCAGGAGGGCCGAACAGACGAAGCTGGGGATGACGACCTCGTCGCCCGCGCCGACCTTAAGGGCCGCAAGGGCCAGATGAAGGCCGGCGGTGCCGGAACTGACGGCCACGGCGTCCGTGGCGTCGACCTGCCCGGCGAGTTCGGTCTCGAAGCGGCGCACCTCGTCCCCCTGGGAGATCCGGCCCGAGCGAACCACGGCGGCGACGGCCCGGACCTCTTCCTCGTCGAGGGTGGGGCGCGAATGGGGAATAATATGCATTAAAAAATTCCTCCCGGTCCTGGTCGCTTCTGGTTCATTCCCATCCTTCTCGTGAAAATGAAGTAGCGCAAGTATAAGCGTAACATCCGAACTCCCGGCTGTGCCGGGGCATTCGGGCAAGGGAATTCTTCGCGATGCCTCTCACATCACGTTGATGAACAGACGCAGCGGGACGAAAGCCTCCGCGTATGGCACGCGCCCCTGGATCCCGCGGAAGACGGCGGTGGAGCGGACGACATCCGTGATGGACAGCCCCTCGATGTTGGTCTTACGGACCTGCGAGCGATGCGCCAGGAGCATGGCGAACTTCTCGTCGATCGTCTCCCGGATGTCCACGAAGAGGGTCGGGGCAAAATTTTGCGTGGTCGGCCCTTCGTAGAAGATGACGTTCCTGATGTAGCGGGTAGCGGAGACCGTGGCCTTGGCGAGCGCACGGTGGTCCTGGTGCGTGTCGTCCTCGTAATGGACGAAAATGAAGTCCGGGACGATCTTTTTCAGGACGGTTTCGATATCGTGAACCATCCGGTTCATGTGCGGCGTCAGGAGGGTGTCGTTGTAGCCTCCCCAGATCATCTCCCGGGGCTTGAGGAGCTTCGCAGAGCGGTCCTGCTCCTTCTTGCGGACGTCCGCCTCGCCGCCCATCCCACCCTCCGTCATGATGAGCAGGTAGATCTCGTGGCCGCTGCGCGCGTATTTCGCCAGCGTGCCGCCGCAGCCGACTTCGATGTCGTCCGGATGGGCGCCGATCGCCAGGATGTTCATCGCTCCCCCCTCAGAATGTTAAGACTTTCCGGCCCGTGATTGAACAGCAGGTCAAGGATCGACAGGTTCGGCTCGAAGGCGCCGAAGCGTTGGGCGTAGACCGGATGACGGTAGTCCTGAAACAACACATTGACGCCGCTCCGCGCGTATCGATCAAGATCCATGTAATCCAGCCCCCCCGCGCCGGCCAGGTAGGTGTCCGCCCCGAAGTGCTTTGCAATCGCGATCAGCCGCTCGTCAGGGTTCTCCGGCAATGGCCCCAGTTCCGAGGCGAGGTGCATGGGCGTCGCGATGCCCAGGATCTCGGCGAGCCGCCGGATCACGAAGACATTGAGCGGCGCGAGACTCTCCCAGGTCGGCGTCAGGACCTCCTCAAGGAACGGGGCGAGGCCGTCCCAGAAGGGCGCTTTCCGGTAGTTGGAGACGAGCGTCTGGCGGTGCTGATGCTGCCAGCGCTCACGGTTGTTGACGCCCACTTCGTCGATCCGCTGCGGAAACCGGTAGGTCACCGGCACCGTCAGCCACTGCGGGCCCGCGGCCGTCTTGATCCGGTTGCGGTTCTGCCACTCGTTCTTCTTGTACTGGACCGTGTCGAGCAGAACGAAGACATCGGCGCGGTCGATCTTGTCGAAATAGCCGAGCCAGGGCAGGTACTGCGGCTGATGCACGGCCACGATCATGGCGCGAACTTCACGAAGATCGGGTTGGACACGATCTTGCCGGCCCCGCTCATGTCCATTCGGTAAAAAACACGCTCACCCGGTGTCTCCAAGACGTCGAGATAGTCGATATCGAGGGGGAGCGTCCCCACGAAGGTCTGGATCAGCGAACCGGAGCGGATGAGCCGCACCTGGACCTGATTCGCCGCCGCCCAGCCCCCGGAGAGCCTGATGCGGATGCGGGGATTGCGGGGGAGCGTCAACTCCTCCCCGGAGATCGCCTTAGTCGCCATGCCTCCATCCGCGGCGGCAACGGAAAACTCGTCAAGCCGGGGGATTTCAGGATATTTCCCCTGGCAGGCGTACATCCGGCCCGTCTTGAGCGCCTCCAGGACGGATTGGGTCGTCTTTTCCCGGAGCCAGAGTACGGTCTGGAAATCGCCCAGGTGCTGACCGGCGCCGCCCTCCTTGTGAAAATCCGCGGTCGCGATCCCCCAGGGGGGGCGTTCACGGAATCCGCCGCAATATTCGCGCAACACGACGTCCCAGAGGTTGCCCGGTTCCGTAATCGTGATGTTCTCGCCGTAGAGCGCGGCAAAGCCGGTGTAGTTCTTCGTCTCCAGAAGCATGTCGGGGTAGGGCAGGGTGCGGACGTGGATGGGCCCGAGCTTGCGCACGCCGGAGAGGGTCTCCGGGTAGTTCCAGAAGGTCAGGCCGCCCTTTCGGGCGATGACGTCGATGAAGTGCTGGTAGGGTGCCGCGCCCTGCCTGCCGTGGTAGGGATCGAACGGGGACGGGCGGGTGAAGAGGGTGTTGAGGAAGAGGCCGATGCCGAGAAGGGCGAGGATCGTACCGGTTGCGCGCCAGGCGCCTTTCTGGAAGACGAAGAAGACGCCGATCAGAAAGCAGAGGGCGAAGGCTGCGAGCGCTGGCAGGACCTCCCGCAACTGGAACCGGACGGGAGAATTGTGCAGCACGGGAAGAGTCTCGTAGTCCTCGGGTGTTTCGAGGCCCATCGTCAGAATGCGGCGCTCCGCATCGTTTGCCGTCAGGTTCCCGGCGAACGGACTTCCCGTCCAGTAGTAGAAGGGTGTGCTTTCCGTGCCCGGAATCAGGACCGCCTGCGGGTAGTTCTTCCTCAGACCGTGGATAGTGCGGAGATAGCGGTCCGCTCCGGCGACGTTGATCGCGTTCAGCTCCTTCCGGTATTTTAGCCAATTTCGGAAGGGGGGGAGGCCGTATTCCATGGCCACCCGGTCATGGTCGTTGAAGATGACGATCTGGAAACCCTTGCGGAAGGCCATCTGGACGAGGGTATCCGGATCGTACTCGCCGTCGCTGAAGGTGGTCCGCAAGTCGATCAGGGCGGGCTCGGGCCGATACTCCGGGGGTGCAGGCGGTTGGGCGAAGGCCGGGAAGGGCAGTAAGGCGGCCATCCATGCGAGGGCAAGAAAAAGGAGAACACCTGGAAGAATGACGCTCGCCTTTCCACGTTCGCGAGGGGAGTGCCGGATGTTCGGGGTAGAGCGACGTGCGGGTTTTTTACCGCATGAAAACTCGAAGCGGAAAGGTACCGGTCGGCGTGAAGAAGGGGAATGGGCGGTGTGACGCAGCGATGAGCGGGAAGTCATGATGCGGTCTCCGGTTTCGGCTGCACGCACCGATCGCTTAGCAATTTTGCATACAATTCGTCAATCTGTTTTATCATCGACTCCATGCTGTAGGCGGGCGCAATGCGCCGGCCGGCCTCGCCCATCCGGCGTCGGGCCGCGGGATCGTGGACGAGTTCTTTGATCGCCGTCGCCCAGGCCGGGACATCGCCGACGGGGACGAGAAGACCGTTCTCCCCGGAGCGGACGAGGTCGGCGATGGCGCCGACGTCGCTCGCGACGATCGGCTTGCCGAGGGCCATGGCCTCCACGAGAACCTTTCCCATCCCCTCGTTCCGGGAGGGCAGACAGAAGATGTCGCAGACAGCTATAAAGCGCGCCACGTCCTGCTTCCAGCCGAGGAAGCGGACCCTCTCCGCTATGCCCAGGCGTTCACACAATCTATCGAGATCCTGTCGCAGCTCACCTTCCCCTAACAGGATCAGAAACAGACATTCACCCCGACCAACGCAGTCGGCTACAGCGCGGATGAGGGTCTGATGGCCCTTGACGGCGGTCAGACGGCCCGCGGTCGCAACAACCGTGGTACACGGCGGGATGCCCAGGTTGAGTCGGATCGTTTCGGTATCGGGGATTTCAGCCGGGGCGCCTGTATCGCCGCCGAGGCTCGCGCCCCCAAAATCGGGAGAATTGGGAAGGGACTCCGGAGGATAGCGTGAGGGGGCCGCCGCAAGGAAGGGCTTCAGATCGACACCGCTGTGAATGACCGCGAATGTATCCGCCGGAGTGATGCCGTGCGCGATGTGGTCCGACTTCTCACGCGGCGTCAGGGCGATCAGGGCATCGGTGATCCGCGCCGTCCATCGCTCCAGGAGAATAAACAGGCGCGTCGTCAGCGAACCGAAATATCCGAAAAACACGTGGCCGTGGGGCGTATGGATGATGACCGGCACGCGGCAGACCCAGGCCGCCCAACGCCCGAGGATGCCCGCCTTCGACGTATGGGTGTGGACAATCCGGGGACGCTCGCGGCGGATGATCGAGATCAGGCCGAAGAAGGCGGCCAGATCGGAAACAGGGTGGAGGTTGCGAACGAGTTTGGCCATGCGGATCAAACGAACGCCGCTTTCCGTGAGGGCTCGGATGTTCCCCGAGATCGCGGCGGCTTCGGAATCGGAGGCGTCTCCCTCCGTCGCCGGCCCTGTTGCCAGAACCGCCTCGTAACGGGTCCGGTCGAGATGGCGGACCGTGAGGAAGGTGTTCTCCGCCGAGCCGCCCTTGTCGAAGCGGGTGATGACATGGAGCACCTTGATCCTATCGGAGGTGCGATTCATGCCAGGCCTGAAAGGCGATCAGATTCCAGAGCTGCCAGGAGGTGTCGGTTCTGTTTTCCATCAGGTTCCCGACCAGGGCTCCGATGACGGACGCGTTGAAGATCCCCTGCTTCGTGATGCGCTCCGGGGAGAGATAGGTGTCGATCAGGCCATGAAGATCCGTTTTCAACCAGCGGCTCACGGGCATCTCGAAGCCCCACTTGGGGCGGCGGTGCAGGGACTTCGGGAGGAGATCCTTGAAGGTTTCGATGAAGACGTACTTGCCGCGGCCGTGACGGATCTTCCAGTCGCCGCCGATGCGGAAGGCCAGTTCGACGACGCGCGGGTCGAGCAGCGGAACGCGCACCTCCAGGGCATGGCGCATGCTCATCATGTCCACCTTCCAGAGCATGTCTCCAGGAAGGGAAATTGTCAAGTCGGCGTAAAGCATCCGGTTGATCGGGTCGGTGTCGAGGGCGGAGAGAGCGGCGGCAAAGAGCGGCGGCGCTGGGGCAGCCTCGGTGCGAAAGGGTTCACCTAGAAGCGCCTGTTTCGAGTCGGCGGGGAAGATCTCGTTCCAGGCCATGAAGCGCGCAGGTAAGCTATCCTTCGCGCCCCGGATGAATTTCTGCACGCGCCGGAAGCGTTCCGTCACCGGGTTGTCCCGGGCGTTCGGCAGGGCGAGGAGGGACGGTTCGATGAGCTTCGCGCGCAGGAACTGGGGAATGCGCTGGTAGCGGCGATGCCAGGCCTCGCCCCGGTACATGCGGTAGCCGGCGAAGAGTTCGTCGCCGCCGTCGCCGGAGAGGGCCACGCTCACGTCCCGGGCGGTCTCGCGGGAGACGACGTAGGTAGGGACGGCCGAGGAGTCTCCGAAGGGTTCGTCGAGGGAGGCCAGGACGTCGGGAACCGACCCGAGAATGGCCCGGGAGTCCAGCATGATTTCATGGTGCTCCGTCTTGTGGAAGGCCGCGACCTGACGGGCATAGGCGGTCTCGTCGAACATCGGCATGTCGGTGTAGCCGATGGTGTAGGTCTTCACGGGTTTCGAGGCGTGGCGTGCCATGAGCCCCACGACGACGCTCGAATCGATGCCGCCGCTGAGGAAGGCCCCGAGCGGGACGTCGGCGACCATCTGGCTTTTAACGGCGTCTTCGAGCGCATTGAACAATCCCGCCGTCGTCTGCTCGAAATCGCACGGTGCGGATGTGAGCGAAACATCGGATGTCGCCGCAATGTCCCAGTACCGAGACTCCGTCACCGTGCCCTCGTGAACCGTCAGGAGGTGGCCGGGGCGGAGCTTGCGGATGTTCCGGAAGATCGTCCAGGGCGCCGGGATATAGTTCAGGCTGAGATAGAGGTCGAGCGCCTCCGGGTCGATCTCCTTCGGCACGGCCGGATCGGCGAGCAGGGCTTTGAGTTCCGAGGCGAAGACGAAACGCTTTGCGTCGGCATAATAGACGAGCGGCTTGATGCCGACGGGATCGCGCGCCAAAAGCAGGGTGCGGGACGTCTCCGACCAGATCGCCAGGGCGAACATGCCGACGAGGCGATCAATGGCCGCAGCGCCCTCCTCCTCGAAGAGATGGAGGATCACCTCGCTGTCGGTCCGGGAGGCGAAGCGGTGGCCCCGGTCCTTCAGCTCCTTGCGGAGGGCGACGAAGTTGTAGATCTCGCCGTTGAAGACCATCCAGAGGGTCCGGTCCTCGTTGCACATGGGCTGGCGGCCCGCCTCGGTCAGGTCGATGATGCTCAGGCGCCGATGGCCGAGCCCGCAACTGACCTTCTCGCGGTGATTCAGATAGACGCCGAGATCGTCGGGCCCCCGATGTTCCATCAGGGCGGTCATCCGCCGCACGAGGCCCTCGTCGACCTTCGGGCCGCTGAAGTCCAGTTTACCGCAGATCCCGCACATCGATTTCGTTGAGCCTCATGAGGGTTTATATGCCTGCAGCATCTCGACGCAGGCCGACAGGACTTCGTCCGGAGTGATCATCTCCAGGCATATGGGTTTGGGGCATCTTTCGTCTCGGCAGGGACGACAGGATACATCTTTTTGCAGGACGCGATACAAGTCGGGCGTGGAGTAAGGGCCAAAGCGCTTGGGGTCTTCAGGACCGAAGAGGGCGACGAGGGGCGTTTTCGTGGCGGCGCCGATGTGCATGGGACCGCTGTCATTGGTAAGCAGGAGATCTAGACGGCTGATCACATAAGGAAGTTCATCCAGGGGGATCGTTCCCGAGAGATTCGAGACCATCGATGGAATTTCACGCTCGATCGAAGAGGCGATCTCGCAATCTACCGGTCCCCCCAGAAGAATAAACTGTGCATCGAACCGTTCGATGAGCTTTGAGGCCACGGCGGCGAATCGTTCAGGCGCCCAGCGACGACTGGGCCGATCGCCGCCGGGATTGAGGCCGATCACGATTTTACCTAAAATATTATCGAAAAAAGGACTCCATTTGGATACTGCTCCCGGATTCCAAAACACTTCGATCCCGCGATCATCCGGGATGCCTCCGGCCTTTAATGCAATTTCCTGCATCGCATCGACGACGTGCCGGTTTTCGAAGGTCGAGGCCGAAACGCTATCTGTGAGAAACCGGCCGAACCCATGTCGGTCATGCCCGATCTTTGCTCCGGCCTTGAGCATAGAAAAAAAGAGACCCATCTTCAGCGCACCAGCTTTTGATCCGATAAGATAAAAATTGACAATTTGATCAAACTCCATCTGCCGAAGTATTTTAACCAATCTTGCGATATCGAGCAGGCGCCCTTTGTCTTTTCGCAATTCGCGAATCGGAAACGCATAAACCTTCTCGAAATATGGATAGGCCCGGGCAAGGATCGCCGCTTCTGAAGAGGTAAGCAAAGAAATGCATATGGGAAGTTCTTTTGCGTTAGATATGGTACGGATTGCCTTGGAAGCTAAAACGAGATCCCCAATGCCGGCAATCAGTATGATCAGAATCCTTTTCGGATTATCCATTGTTGTTCATGTTACGGCGGGGGGAGGCTTCTTTGTTTTTTCGGATAAGGTAGCAAACATATGCACAAAATCCTGTACAGATCTTCGATAGAGGCCGTGCAAGAAACAGGGGAAGGGGATAGATCAACTCCGATCCCGCACAATCGAGATAGGTGATTCCAGATAGAGAATTCAGCTTTTGTTTGAAAGCGTTATGGGTAAATCCACGCACGTGAGAAGATGTGATGTCGAGACACATGGGTTGGATGCCGAATAACAAGTAGAATCGGTTTATCAGATGCGCCAGATTGGGAATGCCGATCATCATGTAACCTCCGGATTTTGTAACCCGAATTATCTCCTCCAATACACCGTGATAGTTTTTAAGGTGTTCAAGGACCTGATTACAAATGACGAGATCAAATGTTTCATTTTCATAGGGAAGCAAATCGAATTCGAGATTTACCAAATCAGCATGAAAAAGATTTCGGCATTGGTCAATGTGAGACTGATTGAAATCCAATCCGTACGTATGTGTCGGACGAACCATGAAATATTCGGCCATTCGGATGGTTCGTGAACCGTCTCCACATCCCACATCCAGAAGATTCATGGGTCTAAACGAATCCATGTGTGTCAAAGTCAGCGAAAAGAGATTTTGGATGTGACTTTCGTATTCAAGGGAATTCCCCATTAACTTTTTTAAATGATCAAACATGACTTCTCGCTATTTGAGAGCTTATATAAACATACTTTTTGTCGTTGCCAGGATTTAGTAAGTGCCTGGCGAACAATATATTTGGTCATTAGTCCCGTCTGTATCTCCGAACATTGATCTCGACTGTGATTATCTTATAGCCGAGATTTTCAACTAAAGGTAAATCCATGTAAGATCAGTCCGGCACTGAATGTGTCCTTGATGCCGGCTTTCCATGGTAGACCCACCGATCGTTGAGCTAAATCAATACTGGACACAATCGTTGTTTGTATAGGTTGCGGTTCACAGGGAAGCATAGATACGGAGTTCTCGTGTGTAGTACGTCGTACTTTCCTCAATGTGCGCACGGGTTGTCCCAGGGCGGGAAAAGCATCAAAGAAGGCAGACACCATACCCAAGGAATAGTCCTTCATATCTTTACGCGTAACTACTCAGGTCGCATTCTGACATGATCTACAGGATGAACAGGATTTTGGCAAGCCGGTAGTTTGTCCAGATAGAGGGCATGATCCTCAGCGGGGGTGCCGGCCAGCGAGCAAGTGCGGCTACGAGGTGTTGACGGCGGGGAGGAAGGGGTCTCCCAGAAAGACGCGGCGCAGGGCGTCGAGGGCGTTGATGCCGTTCTTCCTGGCCGTGGAGACATAGCCGCGGATACGGCAGAAGTCCACGAGGGCGTCAAAGCTGCGGAAGGCGCCGGAGATTTTCTGCCGCAGCTTCATCATTCGCAGATCCCGTTCGGCGAGGTTATTGTCGAACGGGACCGAGAAGTCGCGCATGAAGGCGAGGATGCCGTCTTGGTGGTTCCGGAATCGATCGAGCAGGTTGCGGGCTTTGCTCTGCTTGCGGCGGCCCCGGCGTTTTGGGCCGGCCGACGATTCCGTGAACGGGTTCTGATCGTAGCCGATTTCCACGATCCGCAGATAGCGCTTGTGGAAGCGGTCGAGGTCAAGGGCGGGCAGGGTGGCGAGGCCCGCGTCGCGGGCGGTATCGACC
>DDXV01000002.1 GCA_002347815.1 Syntrophaceae bacterium UBA2251 | reverse complement strand
GCTCCGCGAGCGCCCTCAGGGCGAACTCCAGTCCCTCCCGGGCCGCCCGGCGGTGTTCCTCGAAAGAGGGATTTTCGCGGTCAGGGAGGAAGCCTCGCCCCGTCTGGACGATCTCGACCTCGGGGATAGACCGGCAGGCCGCAAGCTCTCCCGTCCCTTGCTCGGCCTTTATGAACTGGACGACCAGTGTCTTCATCCCGTGTCCCGCCGCTCTCAGGGCCATACCGAGGGCGGCGGTCGTCTTCCCCTTGCCGTCACCGGTGAAAAGCAGCACACGTCCCGCCCCCACAACCATGCCCTTACCATGAATCCCCGTCATGCGACCAGCCAACCGAACGCCGCCCTCGTTCCCGTGAACAAAAGCGCCGAGAGGGTCGCCGCCGTGAACATCAGAACGTTCGCCTGCCTGATATGGGACGCCTCAAGCTCCCGCCGCGGGTCCCCGAGCGACGGCATCGTCTCCGGTTTTCCGCCTCTTACGACCGGTCCGCCGAGCCTCACCCCCAGGGCGCCGGCGAAGGCTGCCTCCGGCCGGCCCGAGTTCGGGCTCCGGTGGTTTCGCCCGTCCCTGACCGCCGTCTCCCAGGCCCCGCGGGCGTCCATCCCGGCGATGAAAGCGGCCAGAGAGATGAGCGGGACGGAAAGCCGCGCCGGAACATAATTGGCGACGTCGTCGATCCGGGCCGAGGCCCAACCGAACTCGGCATAACGCTCGTTGCGGTACCCGAAGGTCGAGTCGAGCGTGTTCACGGCCTTGTAGACCAGGGCGCCGACCGGCCCCCCGATCGCGGCATAGAACAACGGGGCGATGACGCCGTCGACGGTGTTCTCCGCCACGCTCTCGACGGCGGCCCGCGTTATCCCCCGCTCGTCGAGACCCTCCGTATCGCGGCCGACCATCCAGGAGACGCGCCTCCTCGCTTCGCCGAGGTCCCCCGCCTCTAAGGCCCGGAGGACGTTCTTGCTGTGGCCGGCAAGGTCTCCCGCGGCGAAGGTCGTGTAAAGAAGGGCGGTCGATACCGCGTCGGCGGCGAGCGGATGGACGAGACCCGCCGCATATATCACCGTTCCCGCCGCGAGCGCCGTCACGCCGATGACCACCGCGGCGGCGATGACGCCGGCCGTCCGGGGCCTCGCCAGTCTGCGGCAGGGCCCTTCCAGGCGGAGGGCGACCCCCCCGATCATCTTCACCGGGTGGGGCATTCCCCGCGGGTCGCCGAACAGCAGGTCCAGGACGAAGGCCGCCAGGATCTGGTACTCCAGTCTCATCGGAGGCCCATCAGCCGGTAGATCTCTTCGACCCTCAGGCTCCGGCGAACCACGGCGGCCAGCCGGTCGAAGGCAGGCTCCAGGTCGTAACGGGAAAGGACTCTCCCCACCGGTGCCAGCCCCCGCCTTACCCGCAGCCTGTCGACGAACCACCGGCGGAAATCGTCGGCGTCGAAGATACCGTGCAGATAGGTCCCCCAGGCCAGGCCCTTCGCCGCACGCACTCCCAGAACCTCCCCGTCTTCCCGCTCGACGGCGGGAAGGAGGCCCGGCCCCACGGTCCGGCCGTGGTGTATCTCGTAACCCTGCACAATGAAGCCGGACTCGACGTGTCTCCCCCTGACGCAGGCCAGGGTCTTTTCCTCCTCGAGCGTCGTCGTGACGGGCAAAATCCCCAGCCCCCTCACCCGGCGCCGGTCGGACTCGACCCCGTGGGGGTCTGCAATCCCTTCGCCCAGTATCTGAAAACCCCCGCATATCCCCACCACCTCCGTTTTCCCGGAGGCGGCGAGCTCCATGACCTTCCCTGCCAGCCCGTTCTGGAAGAGATAATCCAGGTCGCCGATCACGTTTTTGCTGCCGGGGATGATGAGTGCGTCGGGGTTCCCGATATCGCGGGACGACCGGATGACCCGCAGACGGACGTCGGGCTCCAGGCGCAGGGAGTCGAAGTCGGTGAAGTTCGATATATGGGGAAGGTCCACGAGCCCCACCTCCACGGCCTCGCCTCCGGGAGGCGCCTCGGCGGCGGCCGCCTTGAAGGCGACCGAGTCCTCCTCCGGCAGCCCGAGGTCATGAAGATAGGGGACGATGCCGAAGGTAGGCCTGCCGGTGTGACGGAGGGTATAGTCGAGGGCGCCCTGCAAGAGTCTTTCGTCCCCGCGAAAACGGTTGACGACGAAGCCCGCGACCAGCGCCCTTTCCCATTCCGCGAGCAACTCCATCGTGCCCACAAAGGAAGCGAAGACGCCACCCCGGTCGATGTCGCCCACGATGAGGACGGGGGCGCCCGCATGGCGGGCCATCTGTATGTTCACGATATCGTGGTGTTTGAGGTTTACCTCCGCGGGACTCCCGGCCCCCTCGAGGACCATCACGTCGTGACCCCGGGCGAGGGAATCGTAGGCCTCCTTCACGGTATCAAAGGCCCTCGACTTGAAACGGATATAGGTCTCCACATCCATGTTCCCAACCGGCCTCCCCAGGACGATGACCTGCGAACCCGTGTCGCTGTTCGGCTTCAGGAGGATCGGGTTCATCCGCACGTCCGGTGCGATCCGGCAGGCCTGGGCCTGGACGACCTGCGCCCGCCCCATTTCTCCCCCCTCCCCGGTGACGAAGGAATTGAGCGACATGTTCTGGGCCTTGAAAGGGGCGGGGCTGTAGCCGTCCTGGAGGAGTATCCGGCAGAAGGCCGCCGCCAGGACGCTCTTGCCCGCATTCGAGGCCGTCCCCTGAAACATCACGGCTGGCTTTCTCTTTTTCACCGTCTTC
>DDXV01000018.1 GCA_002347815.1 Syntrophaceae bacterium UBA2251 | reverse complement strand
GACAATTCTATTTGCTCTTGACAAGAATGACACAAAGGCTTGCCAAATTCCCCGTTTTCTTTTAAAGTAAGAACCGGTTTCTCGGATCATATCTTGAATTCACGGGGAGGGAACGAACGATGCAGAGAGCGAGCGATCTTTTGAAGGGCAAATCGAAGCAGTTGTGGACGATTCTTCCGGAGGCTTCGGTGCTCGACGCCCTGAAGCTCATGGCGGAGAAGGAAATCGGGGCATTGGTGGTCATGGACAAGAAGGATAAGGTCGTCGGCATCTTCTCGGAACGGGATTACGCGAGAAAAATCAGCATCAAGGGCAAAAAATCCCTCGATACCCGCGTCAAGGAGGTGATGACGCCGTTTGACAAAATGTACACGATCAAGCCCGATACGCCGGTGGAGGACTGCATGGTGCTGATGACCGGGAAACACATCCGGCATTTGCCCGTTTTTGACGGACCCAAATTTGTCGGTCTCATCTCGATCGGCGATGCCGTCAAGGCCCAGATCTCCCAGAAGGATGCGCTGATCAATCAACTGAGTAATTATATCGGCGGGAAGTACTGAGCCGGGCGTCATGGGTTTGGCGGGTTGCTCCTGAGGGCAGGATCCTTAAGGGTCCCGCCCTTTTTCGTCTTGAGGACGTCTTGTCTCACGGCTGAACAACAAGGGGGCGCGGCCGCCGCGCAGATGGCCGTCCCGACGGAAGGGGCGGGCCGGGTCGGCGCCCGACCCCGCTGGAGTGGGAAGCATCCGCGGACCTGATCGGCGGGACGGCCGCCGTCAGGCCCGCGGCCTTGTTTCGGGAACCGGCTACATGTCGTAGTCCGTCTGCCAGTTGCGGTGGTCCAGATGGGCGTACTTCGGCAGGAACCGCGTGGGCGGCGCCAGGGCGTCCTTCCGGAAGGGCGGGGCGAGCTGCCGGCCGTCCACGACGAACTCCAGGACCGTGGGCCGGCGGACCTTGAGGGCCGATTTGAAGGCCTCCCCGATCTGGTCCGGGTGCTCCACGCGGATGCCGCGGGCGCCCAGGGCCTCCGCCGCCGGGACGAAGCTCGCGGGGTTCGGGATGTCGACCCCGATGAAGCGGTTGTTGTAGAAGTCCACCTGGTTCTTGGCCTCGGCGCCCCACCACATGTTCCGGAAGACGCAGGCGATGACCGGCAGGTTGTGCTCCACGGCGGTGCTGATCTCGTGGAGGCTCATCCCCCAGGCCCCGTCGCCGATGATGGCGACGACCGGCGCCTTGGGGCGGGCGAGCTGGGCGCCCAGGGCCGCCGGGTAGGCGAAGCCCGTGTTGCCGAAAGTCAAGGCCGCGATGTGCCGCCGGCTGCCATTGAAGGTGAAGTAGCTGTTGGCGGTCGAGGACACATTGCCGATGTCCGTGGTCAGGATCGCGTCCGCGGGCATCATGCGGGACATCTCCAGCAGGACGCGGCGGGGGTTGATCGGCGTTCCCTTGACCATCGCCAACCGGACGATCTCCCGCTCCCATTTTCTCTTCTCCGCGGCGATTTTCGCCAGGCGCGCCGTATCCGGCTTCCGCCGCTTGTCCGAGGCCTGGAGGCGCTTCAGGATCTCCACCGCGGCCTCCTTCGCGTCCCCGATGATGCCGACCTCGACGGGGTGCGTCCGGGCGATGTGTTTCGGGTTGATGTCCACCTGGACGATCTTCGCCTTCTTCGGGAAGTAGTTGATGTCGTACTGGGGGAGGGTGCCGAAGACGGACAGGCGCGTGCCCACGGCGAGCATCACGTCCGCCTTGGCCAGGGTCCGCATCGCCGCCTTGGAGCCCATGTACCCGATGGGGCCGACGTACAGGGGGTGGTCCCCGTAGAAGGCGTCGTTGTGCAGGTAGGTCACGGCGACCGGCGCGGTCAGGTGCTCGGCGATGGCCTTGATCACGTCCAGGGCGTCCGCGTCCACGACCCCCCGCCCGGAGACGATGACGGGGTTTTTCGCGTTCGCGAGGAGCTTCGCCGCCCGCTCGATGTCGGCGAGCGATCCGCACCCCCGGGCGTCCACGCGGTAGCGGTGGGGAGGAAGGATCTCCTCTTCCAGCTCGCCGTAGAAGTAGTCCCGGGGGATGTCGTACAGGACCGCCCCGCGGTCGGCGTAGGCGATCCGGAAGGCCGTCCGCAGGCAGTCGGCCGCCCGCTTGGGATGGGGCACGCGGACCGTGGCCTTCGTGATGGCCTTGAAGACGGAGACCTGGTCGCACTCCTGGAAGCCGTCCCAGCCGATGGTCGGCGTCCCTGCCGACGGGGAGATGATGACGAGCGGCGTATGGCCCATGTTGGCCGCCGCGACCGAGGTGACCATGTTCGTGATCCCCGGTCCGTTCTGCCCCGTGAGAACCCCGGCCCGGCCGGTGATCCGGGCGTAGGCGTCCTCCATGTGCCCCGCGCTCTGCTCGTGCCGCACGGGGATGAAGCGGATCCCCGCGGTGGGAAAGAGATCGAGCATGTCCATAAAGGCGCTCCCGACGATGCCGGTGACGTGATCCACGCCTTCGGCGAGCAGGGTTTCCACGATCGCCTCGCTGGGCGTCATTTTGATCTTAGCCATGTTGATACCTCCATTGCGTTGAATTCCGTTCGTTGTCCGGTTGACCCCGTCGCTTCCCCGGCGGGGCAGGTTTCCGCCACCCTTCAGCCGGGTCCCCGCCCCGGATCGATGAGCTTCCGCGTTTCCCGGGCGATCATGCGCTCCTCGTCCGTCGGGATGACGTAGATCCTGACCCGGCTCTCCGGCGTCGCGACGTCCGTTTCCGTCCGGGCGAGGGCGTTCTTCCCGTCGTCCAGCGCGATGCCGAAATACGCCAGACGCCGGCAGATCCTCCGGCGGATGTCGGGCGAGTTCTCGCCGATGCCGGCCGTGAAGACGAGGGCGTCGAGGCCCTCCAGGGCCGGCAGGAGCGAACCGATTCCCTTGGCGATGCTGTACGTGAAGACGTCCAGGGCGAGCGTCGCCCGTTCGTTCCCCTCCCGCGCGGCCTTCAGGAGGTCCCGGAAATCGCCGGAGATCCCGGAGATCCCCAAAACCCCGCTTTGGGAGTTCAGGATGTCCATGACGGCGGCGGGCGGCAGGCCCTCCTTGTCGGCGATGAACGGGACGAGCGCCGGATCGATGTCTCCCGAGCGGGTTCCCATGACGACGCCCGCCAGCGGCGTGAAGCCCATCGTCGTATCGATGGAGTGCCCGTCGCGGACGGCGCAGAGGCTGCACCCGGCCCCGAGGTGGCAGGTCACGATCTTCAGGTCCGCCAGGGGACGGCCCGCGAGTTCGGCGGCGCGCTCGGCCACGTAGCGGTGGGAGGTGCCGTGGAAGCCGTATTTGCGGATCCGGTAGGCGTCGTAGTAGCGATGCGGGATCGCGTACGTGTAGGCCAGGGGGGGCATGGTCTGGTGGAAGGCCGTGTCGAAGACGGCCACCTGCGGCACCTCCGGCAGCAGTTTCCGGCAGACCTCGATTCCCGCCAGGTTGTGGGGGTTGTGGAGGGGCGCCAGCATGCTGCACGCCTTCAGGTTGACGAGGACCGCGTCGTCGATGATCACGGGGGTCCGGAAATATTCGCCGCCGTGGACCACTCGGTGACCGATGGCCGTGATTGCCGCGGGGTCGATGCTGCCCGCCCGCGGACCGCCGGGCTGCATCCCGAGGAGGATTTCCAGCGCTTCCCGGTGATCCCGCAGGGGGTGTTCGAAGGAAACGGCCGCCGCGCCCTCCGCCTGATGACGGATCCCGGCGCCCGCCCGGCCGATCCGTTCCGCAAAGCCGAGCGCCGCCGCCCGGCCGCTTTCCATATCGTAGAGCTTGTACTTCACCGACGAGCTTCCGCAGTTGAGAACCAGAATCTTCATGGCCATTTTTGCATTCAAATCTTTTCCCCGGGGTCGCCTGACCTTCGCCTTGGACCGTTCCCTTCGCCTTTCGCCGTTGACCGTTCGCCCTCAGCCCTGCTCCATCTCCAGCACAACCTTCACCGAGCGGCTGGACGCCTTCTGCACGGCGGCCAGGATCGCCTCCCGGTACCGTTCCAGCGGGAGTCGGTGCGTGACGAACCCCTCCGTCTTCAGCCGCCCTTCCCGCATCCAGCGGATGGCGAGGTCGTAGTCCCGGATCCGCTCCCCCCGCCACTCTTCGACGGCGAAGGAGACGCTGCCCACCAGGTTCACCTCGTTGTACCAGACCGGCGTGAGATCCAGCGTCAGGGGTTTCAGGGTGACGCCGATCAGGATGACGGCGCCGCGCGCCCGCGCGAGGCGCAGGGAGAGCCCCAGGGTGGCGGCGACGCCCACGCAGTCGTAGATCCGATCGAAGCCGCCCAGGAGGGTTTGGCGGTTTGCCCGGCCGGTGACGACCCGCCCTCCCGTCCGCTCCGCCGTCCTGGCGAGGAGGTCGTCGTGGGCCAGCCAGACCTCGTCCGCCCCGCACCGCCGGGCCATGTCCTCCTGAAAGGGGAATTCGGCGATCGCCGTGATCCGGCAGTCCGGACAGACGATCCGGAGGACCTGCAGGACGAAATAGGCGATCGTTCCCGCCCCGTAGACGAGGACCGTCTCCCCGGGACCGGGCGGCGCGCGCAGAACCCCGTGGATGGCGCAGGCCGCCGGCTCGACCAGGACCGCCTGCGCGTCCGCGAGGTCGCCGGGGACGGCCATCAGGCCGCCGGCGGGGAGGTAAAGCTCGTCGCTCAGCCCTCCGCCGATGGAATCCGGCAGTCCCGTCCGCTCGCATTGGTGATAGTGGCCCGCCCGGCAGGGGCCGCAAGGTTCCAGGCCGTGCGCCAGGCAGGAGCCGCCGCCGGTGCGCATCTGCCGGATGACCCGGTCGCCCGTCTTGAAGCCGCTGTCCGGGGGCGCTTCCAGGACGTGCCCCACGAGTTCGTGTCCCAGGTACTTGCGCGTGCTGCCCGGCAGGAGGGCCGGATGGACGCCCAGATCGGCGTCGAGGAAGATCAGGTGCAGGTCGCTCCCGCAGATCCCGCCCTGGTGGTTTTTCACGTGGACCCAGCCGGCCGGCGGGGCGGGCGGCGTCATCTCCCGATACTGGAGCGTCGACAGGCGGCTCCACAGCACGCCCGGCCAGAGCCCGCGGAGGGCCTGGACGGCGAGGAAGCGGGCGGGCGTGGTCTCGACGTAGAGGGTCTTCATGATCGCCTAGGCCTCCGTTTCCTTCCTGACGCCCAGGGCGATCCGGTAGAGGGCCGTCAGGATGATGAATCCCAGCGCCCAGACGCCCAGCGTGATCGCGACCTCGGGGCCGGTGGGCGCGTATTCCGTGATCCGTCCCAGGGGGGAGGGGATGAACCCCGTGACGACGAGCCCCAGCCCCTTTTCGATCCACAGCGAGGCGAAGACGGCGACGCAGGCGAGCGCGAGCCAGGCCTCGTTGCGCCGCGTCGCCGGAACGATCAGGGTCACGAGGGCCAGGACGGCCAGGACGGCCGAGGTCCACATCCACGGGACAAGCCGCGTGTGCCCGTCCAGGCCGGCGTAGAGGTAGCGGAACGGCTCCGCGTGGCCGGGGATGCCGCTGTAGAAGGCCGTGAAGAGCTCCATGAGGACGAAGAAGAGGCTCGCCGCCAGGGCGTAGGCGATGATCCGGGCCAGCGCCTGGAGCGGCTCGCGGCCCGCGTCGAAGCCGCCGTAGCGCCGCAGGACGAGGCAGAGGAGCACGAGCAGCGCCGGCCCCGATGCGAAGGCGGAGGCGAGAAAGCGGGGGGCCATGATGGCCGTCAGCCAGAAGTCCCGGCCCGGCAGGCCGGCGTAGATGAAGGCCGTGACCGTATGGATGCTGATCGCCCAGGGGATCGAGAGCCAGATCAGGGGCTTGACCCAGGCGGGCGGCGCCGTGCCGTTGCGCTCGTTCTCCAGGACCGTCCAGCCGATAACGAGGTTGAGCAGGAGGTAGCCCGTCAGGACGACCATGTCCCAGAAGAGGATCGAGCGGGGCGAGGGGTGCAGCAGGACGTTGAAGGCGCGCTCCGGCCGGCCGAGATCGATGACGATGAAGGTCACGCACATGACGACGGCGGCGACCGCGAGGAATTCCCCCAGGATCGTGATCCGGCCGAACGCCTTGTAGTCGTGGAGGTAATAGGGCAGGACGACCATGACGGCCGAGGCGGCGATCCCGACCAGGAACGTGAACTGGGCGATGTAGAGCCCCCAGGTGACGTCCCGGCTCATCCCCGTGATGCCCAGGCCGTAGCCGAGCTGCCGGAGGTAGAAAAACGCCCCCATGCCGACGACGGCGGCGAGGAACGCGAGCCATCCCCAGTAGCGGCGATTTCCGTGCAGGGCCTTCTCTAGCATGTCATCCCCCGGCTCCTCGTCTCATAACGTGTAATAAACCTGGGGCTCCGTGCCCAGTTCCGGTTTGCGCCGGAGGACCGTCCGTCCGGCGATGGCGCGCCGCACCGCGGAGTCGGGCGCCTCCAGGTCGCCGAACGCGAGGGCCTTCTCCGGACAGGCCGCGACGCACGCGGGCGGCTTTCCCACGGCGAGCCGCTCCACACAGAAGTTGCACTTCTCCACGACGCCCTTCGTCCGCGTCGGGAACCCGGGATCGATGCGGCGGATGAACGGCCGGGGATCGCGATAGTTCATGCTTCGGGCGCCGTAGGGGCAGGCCGCGATGCAGAACCGGCAGCCGATGCACCGGTGGTAGTCCATCATGACGATTCCGTCGGGCCGCCGGAAGGTCGCCCCCGTCGGGCAGACGCGGACGCAGGGCGGATTCGCGCAGTGGTTGCACAGGGCGATCACCGGCCCCGCCTGACGCCGGGGTTCGAGGTGCGCGTGGACCTGCGCGGGGAAGATCCGGCCGAAGGTCTCCCGGCGGATCCACGCGATCTCGTCCTTCGGATGGCCGAAGGCGGGGACGTTGTGGGCCGCGTGGCAGGCGGCGATGCAGTCCGTGCAGTCCGGGCGGCATTTCGCGAGGTCGACGGCCATCCCCCAGCGGGCGGCCTTGAGCGCGCGGGCGTCCGCGCGGTAGCCGGGCGCTCCCGCCCACGCCGGCGCAAGCGCGGCCGGAAGCAGCGCGTCGGGGACGGCGGCGCCGATCAGGGCGATGCCCGTCAGTTTCAGAAAGTCTCTGCGGCTACCGTGCATAACCTTAAACCCTGCATCCCGGTTTCATCGGGGACTCGACCCCCGGTCTTGTTCCCCCGTGCGACGACGTCAACGGGAAACGGGGGCACGGTCCCCCTGTTCCCCCCTCTGCGTGCGCGTGACCGTCGGCGATTCACGCTGCGCCTCCGGGACGACGTGGCAGTCCCAGCAGGCCGGACTCACGCCCGCGTCGTCATGGCAGCGGTCGCAGAAGCGGGTCTTGTCGCTGTGGCAGCGCAGGCACGTCCTGGACAGGCTCATCTCGATCTCCCGCCCGTCCAGGGCGACGTAGATCCGCCGCCAGTCGGCGAGGAGCGTCATGTGGTTCGCCCGCATGAACGGGGTCGCCTCGACGCATTTTCTCTCCGGCAGTTGACGGATCGCCGGGGTGTCGAGATCGAGGACCGGCGCCGGCCCGTCCCACCCGCCGTACCAGAAGGGCAGGGCGACGAGCGCGAGGAAGACTGCGAGCCCCGCGAAGATTTTCCAGCGATCCGTTCCCTTCATGGTCCGATGATCCTCTCCCGGCGGCAGGCGCTCCCGAACGGGTCCGCCTCGCCCCGCCGCTTCATCCCTTCGCCCCGTCCACCCCGTCCGCGCGCGATGCCAGGAGGAGGGGCTCTCCCCGCAGGTCCGTCGTCCGTTCCTTCTCTCCCGTCAGGACGAGGGCATTGCCCACGAGCTCGTGCACGCCCATGACCCCGACCCCGGGGACCCAGTAGTCCATCAGGGGCGGCAGCGTCGCCCGGTCGATGGCGCACATGCAGGCCAGGCGGTTCACGCCGTGCCGTTCCCGGACGTGCTTGACCGCCATCGCCCGGGGGTAGCCCCCGCGCATCCGCATCTCCATGTTCTCGTCCGTGCCCAGCCCCGCCCCGCCGCCGCAGCAGAGGGTCTTTTCCCGGATCGTGTCCGCCGGCATCTCGAAGAAATGGTTGCATACATTTTTCAAGATGATGCGCGGCTCCTCGAAGAGGCCCATGGCCCGGGCGGGGTTGCACGAGTCGTGGAAGGTGACCCTCAGATGGTCGTTCCGGGAGGGGTCGAGCCTGAGTTTGCCGTTTTGGATCAGGTCCGCCGTGAATTCGGCGATGTGGACCATCCTCGTCCCGGCGGCGTTTTCGAAACGCGTGCCCGTGACGGGAGAGACGGGGACCTCGAGGAAATCCGCCGGGCCGTTCATCGTGTCCATGTACTGGTGGACGACCCGCCACATGTGGCCGCACTCGCCGCCCAGGATCCACTTGACGCCCAGGCGTTTTGCCTCGGCGCAGATCTTGGCGTTCAGGCGCTTGATCATCTCGTGGGAGGTGAACAGGCCGAAGTTCCCGCCCTCGGAGGCGTACGTGCTCATCGTGTAGTCGAGGCCGAGCTCGTGGAAGAGCATCAGGCAGCCCATGCAGGTGTAGGTGCCCGGGTCGGCGAAGTAGTCCCCCGACGGGGTGACGAAGAGGATATCGGCGCCCTTCCGGTTCAGGGGGGCCTCCACGCGGACGCCCGTGCGGTCCTCGATGTCGTCGGCCAGGAAATCGAGCATGTCGCGGATCCCGTGAGGCGGGATGCCCAGGTGGTTCCCCGTCCGGAAGCAGTTCGCCGCCGGTTCGAGGATCCAGTTGATGTTGCAGCCGACGAGGGTCAGAAGCTCCCGGCCGATCATCGTGATCTCCGCCTGGTCGATGTCGTAGGGGCAGAAGACGGAGCAGCGGCGGCACTCGGTGCACTGGTAGAAGTAGTAGAACCACTCCTTCAGGACGTCCTCGGTCAGGTCCCGCGCCCCGGCCAGGGGTCCGAAGAGGCGCCCGGCCGTCGTGAAGTAGCGGCGGTAGACGCTCCGGATCAGTTCCGCCCTCAGGACCGGCATGTTCTTCGGATCGCCCGTCCCGATGTAGAAGTGGCACTTGTCCGCGCAGGCCCCGCAACGGACGCAGATGTCCATGAAGAGGCGGAACGACCGGTACTTCTCCAGCCGCTCCCGCATGCCGTCGAGGATGATTGTTCGCCAGTTCTCCGGCAGTTTCCAGTCGGCGTCGGACGGCTGCCACACGCGCGGGTTGGGGAGGTTCAGGGTGGTCAGACTCTTCGGGGTGGCGCTGTAACACCAGGTCCCCGGGCGGAAATCCACCGGGGTGTTCCGCCATCCGGTCCCGGGAGGCCGGTAGTCGATATGGCTCAGTTCTTCGGGCGTCGGCAGTTTATCGATCGCCATGGTTGCAAGTCCCGTCGATGTTTTTGCGGGAAGTCTCCGCTTCGCCCTTCGCGAAACGGGGTTCTGCACGTCTCATGATCATTCCTCCCGCTCGACGGGGATGCCCGCCGCCTTCATCTTGCCCCGGAATTCGTCTTCGTATTCGGCGTAGGGATGAACCTTCACCGGCGCGTTCCACGGGTTCACGTGACGCCGCCGCCGGTTGTCGTTGGCGAGGTTCCGGGTGGGGCTCAGGAAAACGCCCGCCAGATGCATGAGCTTGCCGAACGGGAGATAGGCGGCCAGGGCGCACACCAGGAAGAGATGGACGAAGAAGAACGCCCCCAGCTCCGCCGGGACCGCCGGGGAGAACGTGGCCCAGCCCACCGCGAGCGCCTTCACCTGGTTGAGATCGACCTTGAAGACGTGCCGCATCAGGAGGCCGGAGACGGCGATCGCGCCGATCAGGAAGAGCGGGAAGTAGTCCGCCGCCAGCGTGATGTAGCGAACCTGCGGGATCAGGACCCGCCGGAGAAACAGGAACAGGAGGGCCGCGAGAAGCGCCGCGTCGGACAGGTAGACGGTCGGGAGGCCGATAGCGAAGAGCCCGTCCAGGGCGATCAGGCCTTCGACCCAGGCCGGAACCGGCGCGAGAAAGAAGCGCAGATGCCTGAGCACGA
Organism: Syntrophaceae bacterium UBA2251; assembly: GCA_002347815.1. Classification (GTDB taxonomy): domain Bacteria; phylum Desulfobacterota; class Syntrophia; order Syntrophales; family UBA2251; genus UBA2251. The sequence continues at coordinate 136,992 of DDXV01000018.1, read as the reverse complement.
TCGCCAGGAGCGACCCGTGAAAGAGGAGAGCGAAGAACCACAGGCCCTTGGCGCTGACGTAAACGGGCCGGCGGACGGCCGCGGCGTTTTCCGCCTTCAGCGCGGGCGCCAGGCGCTGTTTCGTGTTCCGGAAGAGCGACCGGAAGCAGAGGATTTCGAGCGCCATCCGGCTGAGGACGCCCCAGGTCGTCGCGGGGTTGTCGAGGCGGTCCGGCTTGATCCAGGCGAGCGAGCGCCCCTGCCCCGCGGTCGTGGGGATGCGGAAGGGGACGGGCGTGTCCGCCCAGCGGACGACGCGGCGGACGAATCCGGCGACGAACACCGCCAGGGCCGCGTAGGGGACGCCGACGGCGAGCAGGCCGTCCCCGCCCGCCGCCCGCCCCGCCAGGGGCAGCGCAACCAGGATCGCGACGGCGATGAGCGGCACGAAAAGGGTCATGGGGGCGATTCCTTCTGCCTCGTTCGTTTGATCAGGCCTTCCACGACGGTTCGTCGCCGAAGCGGATGATCGGTTTCTTCATGTCCGCCATGGCGTTGACGATCAGTTCGACCAGCCCGCCGTAGTACAGGCGGCTGCGCTCCTCCGCGTGGTAATGGCCGATGAGGTCCCGGATGGCGCCCTTGCAGTTGGAGCAGGGGGCGCAGACGTACTTCGGGACCTCCGCCGGCTCGTTCTCGAAGGCCGCCAGGATCTGCATGAATTTCTTGCGGGAACTGACCCGGTTCCGCCAGTCCGCGAAGTTGTGTCCCGACATGAGGGCGAACCCGGAACCGCCGCCGCAGCAGTAATTCTCCACCCCGTGCGGCGTCATTTCCCGGAAGCGCGGCGCGATCTTTTCCAGGATGCGCCTCTGGGGGGCCACGATCCCCATGGAACGCACGACATTGCAGGGATCGTGCAGCGTCACGGGAAAATCGTTTCTGCGGGGATCGAACCGCAATTTACCGCTGAGGACGATGTCCGCGAGCGTGACCAGGGCCGATTCGCGCGGGACATTGAGATCGCCCGTCAGCAGACGGTCGGCGACGACCGTGAGCGCCTTGTGCGCATGGCCGCACTCGCCGATGACGATTTTCTTGACCTTGAGGCGGCGGGTGATGTCGGCATGCCGGACGGCGACGCGGGAAAACTGGACATCGTCGTACCACAGCCCGTAGTTGACCACGTCGTAACCGGCCGCCTCCGAAGACATCGTCCACGAAACGCCGGCCGCCTGAAAAATGACGGCGAACGCCCCGACGTTGTCCGGCCAGGCCAGCATCTCGCCGGCATTGTGGATGAGCAGGATCTCCGCGCCCTCCACATCCCAGGGGACGTCCACCTTCCAGCCCGTGATCTCCCGCATCTCTTCCTGGATGAACTCGACGCTGTCCTTCGCGCCCGGGGGTTTCATGCCGGTGGAGGAGCCGACCTTAAGATGCTGGATGGATCCCTTGTCGTGGATTTCCTTGGGGGCGATGCCCATTTCCTGCGAAAAGAGTTTGCGGATCTCGTGCGCGATCAGGCCGTTGTCCACGCCGATCGGGCACGCCGCGGCGCAGCGGCGGCAGAGGGTGCAGCGGTAGGACAGTTCGGCCAGGCGCGCGATCGCCGTCCAGTTCAAATCGATGTCGCCGGTCAGCCTGGACGCGATCTTCCCGCCCGGCCTGAGATACTTTCTGTAAATCCGGCGCAGGACCTCGGCCCGGAAGATGGGCCGGTAGATCTCCTTGCGGCCGCTCATTTCAAAAACGGGGCAGGCGTCGGCGCAGGTCTGGCATTTGGCGCAGTGTTCCATGGACAGCAGCAGCGGCTGCAGAAACGTCCAGTTGTTCTCCTTCTCGAAGAGTTTTTTCAGGCCGGAGAGGAACTGGCGGACCCGCGCCTCCTCCTCTTCCGGACTTGCGGGCCTGGGGATGGCGAGGGCCACGGTATCGTCCAGGGACGTCTCGATGTGCCGGACCTTCTCCGGCTTGAGCGGGGGAATCGCCGTGGCGTTGAAATCCTCGTAGGGCGACGGGAGGGGTGCAAGATCCCCCGCCTCGATGTGCGACAGGCGGTCGGACGGCCGGGAGATGTCTGCGGGGGCGAGTCTCGTTCTCATTTCATCTCTCCGGGTTCCGAAGCGGCGATCTCGCGCCAGGATTTCCGTCCGTCCGCCCCCACGTGCCGGGCCTGCCAGGTCGGCCTGAGCCCGAGGTTTTCCCGGACGGCCGCTTCGATCTTTCCGCCCCGGCGGTTCGGGGCGTCATCCCATTTGACGCTATGATAGAAGAAATACTTCATCACCATGTGGGACATGTGCGTCAGGGGGATGTAGGCGGTCAGGAGCGAGGCCAGGACGACGGCCGCGGCTCCGGCCGCGGACGGACCGGGGATGGATGCCTCCAGCGCCGATCCGGCGGTCAGCAGGCCGAGCGTATGGGCCCGGGCGCCCGCAAGCGACGGATCGCCCAGCCCCGCCGCGAAGGCGCAGAGGAAGAACAGAAAAATAAACCCGAGATTGAAGTAATCGGCGAAGCTCGCATAGTCCCTCAATTCCGGATCGGCGAGCCGCCGATAGAAAAGCCCCAGGCAGCCGATGTTCCCCAGGATCAGGCCGCTCCATCCCGCCAGGACGATCAGGCCATCCAGCAGGCGCCCGAGCGGATGGCCGTCCGCGAGGGCCGGGGCGCCCCCCAGGGCGAGCAGGGCGTGAAGCAGCAGCAGGCCGAAGGCGGCCACCATCAGATACAGGCCGAAGTGAAAGGGAAAGGAGACCCACCAGAGGCGCCGGTTTTCCTTCCACAGGCCCCGCATGAGCAGAATCTCCGGCGCCATGTATTTCAGTTCGTTCCAGAGGGAGCGTTTATCGGGCCTTTCCCACCAGTTCAACGCCTCGAGGTAGGAGCCGCCATAGGCCACCCGTTCGGCGGTTTCGTGCCGGACGGGATAGAGCTCCCAGCGGACGTGGACGGGCAGCGCGATGGGCCTCCGGATCCGGAGGCCCATCGCCAGGACGAACACGAGCGCGCACGCATAGGTTAAAACGTAGAGTCCCATGGCCTGCTTATTCCTGCTTCATCTCCGCCGTGCCCTGCCGTGCGCCCGTCGAAAGACCCGGGCCTGGCGGAGCCGGTCTTGCCCCGCCCGCGGCCGGAAAGGGCGGTCGCGTTTTTAGACGCAGCCGGTCGGTTTGGCGAGCCCCGCGAGCTTGCAGGCGCCGTTGCCCGGCCCCGAGGGGAAGAGTTCGTAGATCCGCTTCAGATCAAGCCCCGTCTCCCGGACCACCTTCCGCACCATCGGCGCGATCCCGAACTCCTGGTAATAGCTTCTCAGATAGTTGATCACCTTCCAGTGTTCCTCGGTCAGCGGCCCTTCGATGCCGTCCGCGTGGGCGTAGGCCTCGGCGAATTCCTCGTTCCATTTGTCGAGTTCCTGGAGGAACCCGTCCTCGTCCACCTCATAGGACTTTCCCGCTAATTCGATCGTTGGCATGTGCAAACCTCCTTATAGAACATGGTTTATTGTTGTGCTTGCGGCGCCGTTCCGCGGGGGCGCCCGGTTCCGGCACGGTCTTCCAGGAAGGCCGCCGGTCCCAGTGCCGCGCGGTTCGCGTCCCGCGCCCGGCGGGATCGCGTCCGCCGGTGGCGGACCGCCTGCTTCACCAGCGCCTCCGCCCAGCGGGGCTCGCCCGCGGCGTGGAGATGCGTGAAGAGCGCCAGGCAGTTGTTCGCGACCAGGCCGTCTCCCCGGCCGTCGATGCCCCCGCCCCGAACGACCCGGCAGCAGGGCGCCGCACCGCCCGCGTCTCCGTCCAGCAGGCGGGCGTAATGAAATTCGTGACCCTTCAACGTCGTTCCGACGGGGAAGAAGGGGTTGACCTCCGTCACCTCGAGCAGGGTGTAGCCGTGCCCCTGCGGTTTGCGCTCCATGCCGAAGGCGACGGGCAGAACGCCCGCCATCGGAAACGTTTCCGTTCCGACCGTCAGCGTTTCGCCCAGATACACGAGGCCGCCGCATTCGGCGTAGACGGGCAGGCCGTCTTCGACGCGTTGGCGCAGCGCCTGTCGGAATCGTTTATTTTCCGCCAGGATCCGGGCGTGGGTTTCCGGAAAGCCGCCGCCGATGTAGAGGGCGTCGATCTCCGGAAGCGCGGCCGCGGTGCAGGCGCTGATCTCCACGAGGGAGGCGCCCCGGGCCGCGAGGGCCTCGAGGTTCTCCGGGTAGTAGAACTGGAAGGCCGAATCGCGGATGATGCCGATGACCGGACGTCCGCCGTCCGGGATTTCCGGCCGCCGCCGTCGGTGCGCCGTCCCCGGATGGGGGCCGTCGTCGGGGCGCTCGCCGTCCCCCTCCGCCAGGGGCGGGGCCGACCCGGCGAGGGACCCCAGCCGTTCCAGGTCCAGGCAGTCTTCCGCGACCTCCGCGGCGCGTCTCAGGGCCCCGGTCACGTGGTCGTGCTCCTGCGGCGGCGTGAGGCCGAGATGGCGCTCGGGGAACGGGTAGTCGGCCATCCGGGGGACGGCCCCCAGGACGGGGATGCCGCAGGCCTCCTCGATGGCGCGCCGCAGGATCCCCTCGTGGCGGCTCCGGGCGACGCGGTTGAGGATGACGCCCCGGATGTCGACCGCGGGATCGAGGCGCTGGCAGCCCAGGATCATCGCCGCGGCGGTCCGGGTCACCTTGTCGCTGTCCATGACGAGGACGACCGGAGCCGTCAGGAGCTTGGCCAGCTCCGCCGTGCTGTGGCTGCCGGCCGCGTCGAGTCCGTCGTAGAGGCCCCGGTTCCCCTCGATCAGGGAGAACCCGGACGGCGGCGCATGCCGCCGGAAGGACGACCGGACCCGGTCCGCGCCCATGAGGAACGTATCCAGGTTCCGGCAGGATATTCCGGCTGCGGCCGAAAGCCACGCGGCGTCGATATAGTCCGGCCCCTTCTTGAAGGGGGCGACATTGAAGCCCCGGCGGCGCAGGGCGGCCAGGATGCCGACGGCGAGCGTCGTCTTCCCCGCGCCCCCGCGCAGCGCCCCGATCACGAGACGGGGGACGGCGGCGGAGACGGGGGATGTCGGGCAAGCGGTTGTTCGTGTTCGATCCATATCTTTACCTGCCAGTCCGCCGGACGGAGATCCGCGGCGGGCAGTTATGCATCCTTCGGGAAGTATTCCGCCAGCATCAGGTACGTCGTGCTGCCGCTCGACCAGTATTTGAGGGCCTCCTCGTCGAGCAGTTCCTTGACGGCCTCATGGACGGCGTGCCGGTCCACGTCCGGCAGGCCCTTCACGACGTCCTTGATGTAGAACATCTTCTTCTCGCCCTTCGATTTTTCCCGGAAATAGGCGAGGACCCGTTCCTTGATCTCTGCGCTCATATCACCCCCATTTGAACTGTGTGGTGGTCCGGAAGGTTTCCGTGGCCAGCGTGAAGTCGTCGATGTGCTTGTCCGTGAACGCGATGCCGGTGAGCGTGAAGAACCGCTCCCAGCCCACCCGTTCGATCCACTCCCCGAGGCGCTCGTGCTTCCGGGCGCGCGCCGCGTAGACCTCGACGATGTTCTTCACCGCCGCCACGACCTCCGGCCAGCGGGGCGGGTTGTTCGGCAGGAAGGGGATGGCGAGCTTGGAGAACATGGGGGCGCTCCGGGCGTTCGAGACCTTGCCCCCCACCCAGATGGAAATGCCGTCGTTGTCCGGGTCCGCGATGGGCATGGCCGGGCAGACGGTGTAGCAGTTTCCGCAGTACATGCACTTGTCGTCGTTGACTTGGACGGTTTTGTTCTTCATGTCCGCCCGGATGGCCCCGGTGGGGCAGGAGGCCACCGTCGTCGGGAGCTCGCAGAGGTTCGGCAGGCGGCTGTTGTCCGGCCGGGGGGGCGTCCGGTGGATGCCCAGGATGGCGATGTCGGAGCAGTGCACCGCGCCGCACATGTTGAGGCAGCAGGCGAGCGCGATCCGGACATGGGCCGGCAGGTCCATGTGGGTGAAGTGATCGTAGAGCTCGTCCATGATCGCCTTCACCGGTCCGGAGGCGTCCGTGGCCGGCGTGTGGCAGTGGACCCAGCCCTGGGTGTGGACCATGTTGCTGATGGAGTGGCCCGTCCCGCCGACCGGGTAGTTTTTTGCCTGCAATTCCTCGATCAGGGGGGCGACGCGGCGCTCGTCCGCCAGGAGGAACTCGATGTTGTGGCGGCTGGTGAACCGCAGGTAGCCGTCGCAGTACGTCTCGGCGAGGTCGCAGATCTCCCGGATATGGTCCGTGGAGAGCAGACGCGGCGAGCCGGCCCGGACGGTGTACAGGACGTCGCCGTTTTCTCCTACGTGCTTGAGCACGCCGGCCCGGACGATTTCATGATACCGCCACTTGCCGTAATTGTCCCGGATGATGGGCGGCAGGAACTGTTTGTAGTCGGGAGGACCGATGTCCGTCTTGGCCATGTCACTTCACCTCCTTCTTGTCGATCTCTTCGGGCCAGAAGAAGACGTACGGGTTGGTCCGGGGATGCTTGACCATCTGGGGGACGGCGGGCAGGCCCATGGCCTTGAGGAAATGCCGCATGCCGAGCCGGTTGATGAGTTCGCCCAGGCGCTCCCGGGAACGGCCGTTTTCGTCCCACCAGTCCTGGATGCGGGCGATCAGGTCGAAGAGTTCCGTATAGGGCGGCTCGAGCTTCATGAAGGGGACGATGACCCAGGACAGAAGCGAGCCCTGGACGATCGGCGCCTTGCCGCCGACGAGGATGGAGGCGCCCCGTTCCTTCCCCGGACGCAGCGCCTTCGGCATCACGTTCAGGCAGTGCATGCAGCGGTTGCAGTCCCCGTCGTGGATGACGAGGGTCCGGTCCGCCTCGCTCCATTCCATGCATTTCGTGGGGCAGAGGTCGCGGACCTCCCCCCGGATGTCCAGGCCGGCGTCCGCATAGGCCCGGACCTCGGCGGGGTCGACCTGAATCCGCCCCTTCCAGGTGCCCATGATGGCCAGGTCCGAGCGGGCGATGGCCGCGACGCAGTCGTTGGCGCAGGCCGACACCTTGATCTTGAACTTGTAGGGGAACATGGGCCGGTGGATCTGGTCCTGCAGGGTCATCGTCGCCTGGTAGCAGATGTCCAGGCTGTCGATGCAGGCCCATTCGCACCGGGCCGGCCCGACGCAGGCGCTGGGCGTCCGCAGGGCCGAGCCGGAGCCGCCCAGGTCGAAGCCGGCCTCCGACAGGTCGTCGAAGCAGGGCTGGAGGTGATCCGTCGTCGTGCCCAGGAGAATCGCATCCCCCGTGGAGCCGTGCAGATTCGTCAGCCCGCTGCCGTGCTTGTCCCAGATGTCGCAGAGCTTGCGCAGGGCGTCCGTCTTGTAGAACCACCCGGTCGGGTGGTTGACCCGCATCGTGTGGAAGGCCCGCACGTTCGGAAACAGGTCCGGCCGGTCCGAGTAGCGGCCGATGACCCCGGAGCCGTAGCCCTTGACGCCGACGATCCCCCCGTGTTTCCAGTGGCCGATGCGGTCCTTGTAGGACAGCTCGAGCTGGTTGAGCAGGTCCGCCGCCGCCGGCTTCTTTTCCGCGGCCTGCTTCATGTCCTTGACGAAGCTCGGCCAGGGTCCCTTTTCGAGCTCGTCCAGAAGCGGTGTTTTGGAGTCAGTCATGTCTCCTATCCCCTTTCTTCGGTGTGCCGCCGGGCGGCCCCCACCGACAGTCGATCAGAAATCAGGTGTCGGGCGTCGGTGCCTCCTGCCCGGCGCCCGCCGTGCCGATGGCGTCAATGAAAAGCTCGACGGCATCCGCGTAGATCGTGTGAAGGTCCTCCCCCCGGAGGATGGTGTGCCTCAGTTTGCGGAGCTGGGTGACGCCGTGGATCGTCGCCCAGAGGATCAGCGCGTATCGCTTCGGCGGCACGGGGCGGAAATCGCCGGAACGGATTCCGTCCGCGATGACGTTGGCCAGAATGTCCACGATCCGGTTGCCGTGCTCGTCGACCTGCTCCTTGAGCTGTTCGGAGAAGAAGATCTCCGAGGAGGTGTTGAGGAAGAAGTTGATGATGTCGAAATAGCTCCGGTGCTCCTCCGCGAAGGTCAGGTAGGCCTGGGCGATGCCGCGGATCTTCGTTTTCGGGTTCCGCTTCCGCCGGATGGCGGCGGTGGTCAGGCCGTAGAGGAGGTCCAGCCCCTCCCGCTGGAGGGCGACGTAGAGCTCCTCCTTGCTCCGGTAGTAGAAATAGAAGGCGCCGACGCTGAGCTCGGAACGCTTCGCGATCTGGTTGATCGACGTCGCCCGCAGGCCCTTCTCCAGGAGCAGTTCCCGGGCCACGTCCAGGATCTGGTTCTTGCGCTGCTCCTTCTCCCGTTCCCTTCGTTCCTTCGATCCCATCTCAATCCCGCCCCGTCATATCCTGTGGATGTCCATGATCATTCCCACTCCAGAGCCACCTTTTCCACCTTGGCCAGATCGCGCGCGTAGAAGAGCGAGCCGGCCAAGAACACCAGGGCCGAGGCCGCCAGGAAAACGGGCAGGACGGACATCGCCGTCTGGATGCCGTAGAGATCGGAGAGTTTCCCGATCACGATGGGCGCCATGGAGGCCCCGAAGAGGTTCTGCACGACGACGCACAGGGAGTAGGAAATCGCCCGCAGCCCGGGGTGGATCGCCTCCTGGGTCGCGGTGATGGCTGCCGGGGCGAAGGCGGAGGCCAGGACGCCCATGAGAAGCAGCATCAGGAATTGCGCCTGTCCCGTGAGGAGGGAAATGGCGACAAAGATCGCGACGGCGTTGAGCGCGCTCGTAATCGCGGGAAACAGCAGCCGCGCCGACACCCTTTTCTTGAACCACATGTCGGCCAGCCACCCTCCCAGGGGCAGGCCGACGAGCGCCAGAACCATGAGCATGCTCGTTTTCACGCCCGCTTCGCTGATGGAGATGCCGCCCGTCCGATGAAAGTAGGTGGGCATCCAGAAGATGATGGCATTGTTGACGAAGATGCAGCCGATGAAACCGACGTTGGTCAGCATCAGCGAGGGGGTGTGGATGAATTCCCGGACGATGTCCATCTTGCTCATCCGGACCTTGCCTTTGCCGGTGTCGTGCGCGCCCACCGTCTTGACCAGTTCCACCGTCTTGTAGTCCTTGACGAAGAAGAACAGGATGGCGACGATCGCCCCGGGAAGGGCCACCAGGCCGAAGGCATGACGCCAGCCCCAATGGGTGGCGATGAATCCGCCCAGTCCGATGCCGACGGCCGTCCCGAGGGGAATGGCGATATTCCAGAACCCCATCATGCGGGACCGTTTTTCCGGAGGAAACAGCCCGGAGAGCATGGCCGTGCCGGCGGGGGCATAGCCGGCCTCGCCAATCCCGATGGCGCCGCGGGCCATCAGCAGCTGGGGGAAGCTTTTGGTGAAGGCGCAGGCGACCGTCGCGAAGGTCCAGAGAAGGGCCATGACGCCCACGGTCTTTTTCCGGCTCCAGCGATCCACGATGATCGAGACGGGAAAGACGAAGGCCACGATGGACCAGTAGACGACCGACATGAGCAGGCCCGACTGCATGTCCGTGAGGCCCCACTCGTCGCGGATGAAGGGCGCGACGGAGGTCACGATCGTCCGGTCCACGTAATCGAAGAAATAAAGCAGAAACAGCAGCGTGAAGATGTAGTAGGCGCTTCGGGTCGACAACTTGCTTCCCTCGGGGGCAACGGCGTCGTGGTTCATCGAAACCTCCTTATCCCGTTTCGAAGGGGGGTAGCCGGTCCGGCGCCCCCTCCGGAAACGATGACGTGAGCAGGGCGCTCATTCACACTTGTACCCGCCGAGATTGGCCAGGGCAACGCTGCCCGGGCTGATGACGGACGGGTCCACCTTCACGTTGACGCAGGCCGTCTTGCCGGAGGCGAACGCCGCCTCCAGGGCCGGACGGATATCCTCCGGTTTTTCCACCATCGTTCCGAAGCCCCCCAGGGCCTCGACCATCTTGTGGTAATCCACCCAGCCCAGTTCCGTGCCGTTCGGGATGTTGTGGCCCAGACGCAACTGCTGGCTGTGCGCGATCATCCCCCAGGACTGGTCATTGCCGATGACGACGACGATGGGCAGCTTCTTGCGGATTGCCGTATGGAACTCCATGAAGTTGAAGCCGACGGATCCGTCGCCCATGATCAGCAGGACGCGCTTGTCCGGGTGTTTCAGCTTGGCGGCGTTGGCGTAGGGGATGCCGACGGCAAGGCAGCCGTAAAGGCCGTAGTCCAGGTAGGCGCCGCCCTTGACGACGGTCCGGGTCATGCCCGTCCAGGTCGAGGTGTCGCCGCCGTCCGCGACGACGATGTCGTCCTCACGGTTCATGAAATCGTTGACTTCCTTGGCCAGCCGCATGGGATGGATGGGCTGGACGTCGCACTCCCACAGGGCCTTGGCCCCGTTCTTGCCGTCCAGGTCCGCCTTGCGGACCGTTTCCACCCAGGGCTGGTACTGCTTCTTCAGGGTTTCGCCGATGCCTTCGGCGTCCAGCACGCCGTTGAGTTCCTGGAGAAACGCCCGGGTGTCGCTGACGATGCCGAGGTCGACCGTCCGGTTGCGTCCGATTTCGTCGGGCGCGATGTCCACCTGGACGAATTTTGCATTCGGGGGGAAGATTTCGCCGAAGATGTAGAACAGACTGAGGCGCCCGCCGAGGAAAAGAACCAGGTCCGTGGTCATGAGCGTGGCCATGGCCGCCCCGGGCCGGATGGCGAGCGAGGACCCGAAACACAGGGGATGCGTGTCGGGGATGACGCCCCGTCCCGCCCCCGCCGTGAAGGCCGGGATCCCGACTTTCTCGACGAACGCGATCATCTCCTTTTCCGCGCCCCCGTACCAGATGCCGCTGCCGCCGATGACGATGGGGTTTTTGGCCGCCTTCAGGAGATCGACGACCTTCCGGGTATTTTCCCGGTCGACCGGCCGGGACGAGAGGGTTGTGCGCATCTTCTTGACGAGGGCCGGATTCACGGTGGCGTTCAGGACGTTGCAGGGAAGCTCCAGGTACACGGGCCCGGGACGCCCGGCGACGGCCGTCCGGAAGGCCATGTCGATGAATTCGGGGATGCGCTCGGGGATGTGGCACACGAGGGCCTTCTTGACCATCGGCGTAATGACGGGAAGCTGGCTCATGTCCTGAAGATCGAGCTTTTCCGTCGCCTCGGTTCCCACGCACCCCGAGATGAGGATGACCGGGGCGTTGGACAGCCGGGCGCTGGCGATGCCGGACAGGGCGTTGGTGAACCCGGGCCCGGCCGTGACCATCGCCACCGCGGGCTTGCGGGTCATCCGCGCCCAGGCCTCGGCCATGAACACGGCCGCCTGCTCGTGGCGCGTGTCGAAGATCGTAATGGGTGTGTTTTCCAGAAACTGGTAAATGGGGGTGATGTGTCCGCCGCTCAGCGAAAAGATGTAATCTACGCCCCGGTCGATCAGGGCGTCCGCAACGAGTTTGCCGCCGATGATTTTATCCATGAGCATTTCTCCTCAAACAATATGTCGGGTTACAGCTCCATGCATTGGCCGCCATCCAGGTTGATCGCCTGGCCGGTGATGTACCGGGAGGCGTCCGAGGCCAGAAAGGCGACGAGATGACCTGCATCCGCCGGCGCGCCCAGACAGCCCAGCGGGATGGTCTTGCACATTTCCTGCTCGCGCTCCTCCACCGTAGTGGCGAAGAATTTCGCCTCCAGGCCGAAGCGCCACTTTTCCAGGTCCGTCCGGATCTGCCCGGGGCAGATGGCGTTGACCCGGATGCCCATCCCCCCCAGCTCCTTGGCCATGACCTTGGACAGCATGATGACGCCGGCCTTGGCGACGGCATACGCGCCGTTGAAGAGGGGGGGGACCTTGCCGGCCCGCGAGGCCGTGTTGATGATGACCCCCGGCGCGCCCGCCATGAGCGGGATCACGGCCCGGGAGACCCGGAAGACGGAGTGGAGGTTGACGTCGATGGTCCTGAGCCAGGCGGCCTCGTCGTAGTTCAGCACCGCGTTCGGCACGCCGAAGGAGGCCCCGGCGTTGTTGCAGAGGATGTCGACGCGGGGGAAGCGCTCCCGGACGGTCGCCACCATCGCGCCGATCGAGGCGTTGTCCGTGACGTCCACGGCGACGGCCAGGGTCGCCACGCCGAAGCGTTCCGCGAGTTCGCCGGCCAGGCGGGTCATCTCCTCCCAGGTCCCCATCTTGAGGTCGCCGTCGATCACCTCGCCGCGGCCGAGATCGGCGATGATGACGTTCGTCCCCGCTCCCGCAAGGGTTTCCGCCATGGCGTAACCCATGCCCGTTCTTTTTCCCGACCCGGTGATCAGGGCCGTTTTTCCTTTCAAGTCCTCGTACATGGTGCATCTCCTTAAAAAAAGTTCTTGGCAAAAGCACCGTTCGTTAATTGAATAGTATTCAAATTCCGAGAATTGTCAAACGGATTTTTTTGCAGGGAAGATGGATTGCAATATCGAGGGGATGAGACGTCCATCCCCCGGGTGTCCGAACGAGCCGCCAGGGAGGCGTTATGGGAAAGCGGTATGAACTGATCTACGGGTATCTCCACTGCATCGGCCGCACCACGTACAGCGCGGGGTTCGTCGCGACGGAGGACGAAGCGCGCGCGTGGGTCGAGCGGCAGGAGGCGCCGGGGGGCGGGCGCATGAAACCGCCCCGGGAGGATCCGATCCGCCGTTGCGGCGTCTCCTATTGCCCCCTCAAGGTCCAGCAACCCTGGTTCTCCTGGCGGGTGTGCGAAGAATGAGATTTTCCTTGCCACGGCCGGGGATATCCGTATACTCGCGAAACTAAGGGATGTGCGAAAGGGGAGGCATCGTGAGCGGCGATCGGTTCGGTCAGGAACCGCGGCAGGGGGTTGCCCCGGCGGTGCGTTACAGCGCCATGCGGGACAGCGGGGAGATCCTGCGGCAATTGCTGGAAAACGCCCACGACTGCATTCTGTCCATCGATCTCGAGGGCCGGATTAACTACGTCAATCCCAAGGCTCTGGAGCTGACGGCCGCCTCGGCCGAGGAGCTGGCCGTCACGCCCTTCACCGAGGTTATTCATCCGGAGGACCGGCAATTCGTGCTGGAAAATCACCTCCGGCGCCCGCGGGGGGAATTCTTCGCGCCGCGCTACCGCTTCAGGATCATCCGGAAGACGGGCGAGACGAGGTGGGTCGAACTGGACGCCGTCCGGATCCAGTGGCGGGGACGGGACGCCACCCTGAACTTCGCGGCGGATGTGACGGACTGGGTCGGCGCGGAGGACCAACTGAGGCAGACCCTGCAAAATCCGCGAACGGCCGGCGGGTCGATCATCAAAACCCTGTCCGTGGCCGTGGAGACGAAGGATCCCTATACGGCGGGGCATCAAAGGCGCGTCTCGCAACCGTGCCGAGCCATCGCGGTGGAGATGGGCCTGCCGCCCGACCGGGTGGAAGGCGTGGCGATGGCGGCCATGATGCACGACATCGGCAAGATCGGCCTGCCGGCGAAAATTCTGAGCAAGCCGACCCGGCTGACCCCCATCGAGTTCAGCCTGCTCCAAACGCATGCCCATACGGGATATGACATCCTGAAAGACATCGAGTTCCCCTGGCCGGTGGCGCACATCGTCGCCCAGCGCCATGAACGGATGGACGGGAGCGGCTGCCCCGAAGGGCTCGCCGGGGACGACATCCTCCTGGAGGCGAGGATCCTGGCGGTGGCGGACGTGGTGGAGGCGATGGCCTCCTACCGGCCCTACCGTCCGCGGTGGGCATCGTGTCCGCCCTGGAGGAGATCGAGCGCCGGCGGGAGGTCCTCTACGATCCCGAGGTGGTGCGGGCGTGCCTGCGGCTCTTCCGTGAACAGGGCTACCGTCTGGAGTGATCCGAGATTGCCACGGAGGTGTTCCCGTCCATGACTGCGGGCGCAACAACCGGTCAGAGGGTTCCTCCGGAGGCCCCGCGGAAACAGTACGGGCGCCTGACGGATCGTCTGCGAAAACAGGGCCCCTGCGCCGTGGCCTTTTCCGGGGGCCTCGACAGCGCGTTTCTGCTGCTCGCGGCCCGCGAGGCCCTGGGGGAGCGGGTGCTGGCCGTTACGGCCGAAGCCGTGTACATGGCGCAATGGGAGCTGGAGGAGGCGGCCGGGATTGCCCGGGGGCTCGGCGTCTCGCATCTGCGGCTTGACGTGGTCTGGCCGGAGGCGATCCGCCGCAATCCGCCGGATCGCTGCTACCGGTGCAAACGGCACCTGATGGGCCTGATCCTCGCGGAGGCGCGGACCCGCGGCTTTCCCATGGTCCTGGACGGGACGAACGCAGAGGATGCCCCGGAGGACCGGCCGGGGATGCGGGCGCTCCGGGAACTCGGGATCATCAGCCCCCTGCGGGAGCTGGGCTGGACCAAGGCGGACATTCGCGCGGTGTCGCGGGCCCGGGGGCTGACGGTCTGGGACAAGCCGCCCTACGCCTGTCTCCTGACCCGGCTGCCCCACGGGCGCGTCGTGACCGCCAAAGGGCTCCGGCGGATCGAGGCGGCGGAGCGCCATCTTGCCCGGCTCGGTTTCCGGGCGGTCCGCGTCCGCAGCCACGGCGATCTGGCGCGGCTCGAGGCCGCGCCCGCGGATCTGGAGCGCCTCCTCGATGCCGACCTGCGGCGTGACGTTCACCGAACCCTGCGGGGGCTCGGCTTCCGTTACGTCTCTCTCGATCTCGAAGGCTACCGTTCGGGAAGCATGAACAGGGGCGGGAAGAAAAGAGAACCCGAATGAACGTTTTGCTGAGCGGCGCCACCCGCGACGGCCGGACCGGATTTGCCGGCCGGCTGGCGGACGAGTTCCGGAGGCAGGACCTCCTGCCCGGAGGGTTTCTCTGCCCGCCCGCCGAGCGGGACGGGGCGGGGCCGGCGTACGTCATCCGCGACCTGCTGAGCGGTCAGGCGCGGCCCTTCGCGCGCCTGCGCAACCCCGAACGCACACCCGCGACGGCCGAGACGGCGATCGGCCGCTGGCGCGTCGACGCGGCGGGATTCGCCTTCGGCGCCCAGGCCGTGGGAAGGGCCGTGACGCTCAAGACGCCGCTCGTGTTTCTCGATGAAATCGGCCCCCTCGAACTGGCGGGCGGCGGCTTCCGCTGGCTGGCCGATCTGCTCATCCGGGGGCCGCTGAAGCCGCCGGTCTTTGTCGGGATCGTCCGGGAGGAGGTGGTCTCCCGGGTTCGGGGCCTGTATCCGGACCAGGCCTTCGACGTGGTGCGCGCCGACGGGCGTCCGGCGGCGGCGGTCTATGCCGACCTGCGCCGGTCGATGCGGGGACTGGGGACACAGCTCCGCGAGCTCCGTTGAGGCGCCGGGCGCGTCGGGAATCCCGATTCCGCCGCATGCCCGGCCGGTTGTTTGCGCGAGCGCCGGGGCCGCGGTACATCGACGCGATCAAGCCGGCGGAGAAGAACGTTGTCTTCGCGGGCGCNNGTTTTTGTATCGGAGGACGCCATGTCGTGGAATAGGAAACAACCGTCGGAAGAGGAGGGAATCCGCCCCCCCGTGGTCGCCGGGAAGTTCTATCCCGGGGACGCGCGGGTGCTGAGGACGGCCGTCGAGAAGTTCCTGGCCGACGCCGCGCCGGTTCAGGTGAAGGACGCGGTCGCCATCGTCGCGCCTCATGCCGGATACATCTACTCCGGCCAGATCGCCGCCGATGCCTTCCGGCAGGCGGCGGGCGGCGGGTATGACCTCGTCGTGCTCCTGGGGACGAATCACACCCAGCCGAATTACCGGAAGATCGGCTTCCATCCCGGCGCGGGTTTCCGGACCCCCCTCGGGATCGCCGCCACCGATCAGGAGGCGGTCTCCGCCCTGATCGCGGCCGACCCCGACGGCGTCCGGGACGCGACCGTCCACGAGCGGGAGCATTCCGTCGAGGTGCAGGTCCCCTTCGTGCAGGTCCTCTTCCCGGAGGCGAGGATCGTTCCGGCCGTCGTCGGCGAGGCGGATCCCGGTTTCTGCCGACGGTTCGGGGAGGCCCTGGGCGCGGTGCTGGCCCACCGTCGCGCCCTGATCGTCGCGAGCTCCGATCTGTCCCACTACCCGGCGGCGGAGGACGCCGAGCGGGTCGATCCGGCGGTCCTGGAGGCCATCGCCGGGCTGGACCCCGACCGCGTCCGGGAGCGGATCCGGGCCGAGATGGCCCGCCGGGTTCGCGACCTCCACACCTGCGCCTGCGGCGAGGGGCCCATCCTGGCGGCCATGACGGCGGCGACCGCCCTGGGGGCCGGGACGGGGCGGGTCGTCAGCTATGCCCACTCCGGCCAGGTGGCCGTGGGCGACCGGAGCCGGGTGGTGGGATACGGCGCCGTGGCCTTTGCGAAAGGGATCGTCGAAATGAATGCAAAACCGCGGATGGCTGCGGAGGAGGCCGGCGGGCTGAGTGTGGAGGATAAGAAGGCCCTGCTTGCCCTGGCCCGTGAGACGATCACGCGCCTGCTGACGGCGCAGACGGTGCCTCTGGCGCGGGGGCTTTCCCCCCGGCTCGATGTCCGTCGCGGCGTTTTCGTGACCCTGAAGAAGCGCGGCCGGCTCCGCGGGTGCATCGGCCGGATGGTTGGGGACATGCCGCTGGGTCAGCTCGTCGGGACGATGGCCGTCCAGTCCGCCTTCCACGACAGCCGTTTCGCCGAACTGAGGGCGGAGGAGCTCAAGGACGTGGAGATCGAGATCTCCGTCCTCACCCCGATGACGCCGATCCGCGGTCCCGAGGACATCGTCGTCGGACGGGACGGCGTGCTGATCCGCAAGGGGCGGCACTCGGCCGTCTTTCTCCCCCAGGTGGCGACGGAGCAGGGCTGGGATCGGGACGAGATGCTCGACAATCTCGCGATGAAGGCGGGCCTCGCGCCCGGCGCGTGGCGGGAGGGGACGGAGTTCCTGACCTTCCAGGCCGAGGTTTTCGGCGAGGCGGAGTTCGGCGGCCCTACTTCAGCTTGAAATCGACGCGGCTGTCCTTCTGCTTCTCCTGCTTCCGGGGCGCCAGCGACCGGGGCTCGACGATGAAGATCCGCTCCGGCGAGATCTCCCCCGATCCCAGGAGGGCGTCCTTCACGTTAGCGGCCCGCCGCGCGGCGAGCGCCTTCAGGTCGCCGTCGCCCACGGGGATATTCGTGAGAATCAACTTTTCCATCTCCGCGGGCGGCAGGCCCTTCGGCACGCCCACGGCGGTGCGGGGCTTGGGGAACGTCTCCGCCCGATAGGCCAGGGCGAGGTATTTCTCGTATTCCCCGGAATCGATCCGGATATCCCGGAGCGTCGCCGCCTGCCCCCGTCCGATCAGGTCGTTCAGTTTCTGCACCCGCAGCTTCCGGTTCAGCTCCGCCTTTTTCAGCCCTTCCCGGTCCTGCTCCACGTCCACATAACCCTCGATGTCCATCCTGAGGCCGGGCCGGTCGTAGAGGGCCTTGGTCAGGCTCTTGAGCTTTGCCTGGCCGGTCTCCGTGATCCCGGCGCTGCCGGCGTCGAATTCGAGAAAACTCAGCTCTTCTCCGCCGCCCATGAGGGACGACAGGAGCGCAAAGGGGGCGGTCGCCGCCTTGGTGATGAGGTTGACGATGACCTGCCAGACGATCGGCCAGACGCGGAACTTCGGGTCGTCAAGGCTCCCGGAAACGGGGATGTCGAGGTGGATCTCGCCCTTCCGGTCCTTCAGGAGCGCGACGGCCAGGGTCACCGGGACCTTGATGGCGGTGGGACTTTCCACCCGGTCCCCGAAGGTGAGCTGGTCGAAGAAAACCTTGTTCTGGGCGTCCAGCTTCCGCTGGTCGATCCGGTAGGCGACGTCGAAGGTCAACTTGCCCTTTTCGATCGGATGCCCGATGTACTTTCCGGAATAGGGGGTCATCGGGCTCATCTCGATGTCCCTGAAGTGGAGCTTCATGTCGACGAACGGATCCTTGATCAGGGGGTTGATCTTCCCCTCAATTTCCACGGGCGATCCCAGCCCGAGATTGCCCTTCAGATCGACCGCCGCCCGGGAGGCCTGATTCGTGGAGAGCCCGGTGACGCTTCCGGCCATGCGGAGCATCTTGACCGAGTAGTTCGGCTGGATGTAGCGGTCGGAGAAGTCGATGGTTCCCCCCTGGAGCGTGACCTTGCCGATCTTGATGTCCGGCGCGGCTTTGGCGGCCGCCTTCTTCGCCGGCGGGGCCGGGGCCGGCTTCTGTTCCGCCGGGCCGCCGGCGGCCGCCCCCTTCTTCTCGCCGGCAAGGATGTTCGTCAGGTTCAGGGTCCCGTCCGGGTTGATGATGATCCGGGCGTAGTAATCGGCCAGGGAGATCCCCCGGATATCCGCGAAGAGCGGATTGACGCCGGCCCGGACGCCCTCGAAATAGAGCTGCTTCCAGTTCACGAAGCGGTTGGCGTGGGTCTGGTCGAGGGTGGCGAGGTTGGACACGTAGATCTTTCCCGCATAGGTCGCCCGGGGTTCGCGATCGCGCTCCCGGGACAGTTTGACGTTCCCGGCGACGGACAGGGCGCCGCCGGCCACGTGGATCCGGATCTTGTCGGCGAAGTAGGGCTGAAAGGTTCGGATGGCGAGCTGTTTGACGTCGAGCGCCAGATCGGCCCGGAGGGGTTCGACGCCGAACGGGCCGGCGACGGCCACCGTCCCCTGCCGGTCGACCGTGAGCCTGAGATCGACGGCGCCGGTCGCCCCCTTCCCGGTGGACAGGTTCGCGACGCGGAGGTCGAGCGGCGCCACCCGGATGTCGGCCGTCTGGGCGGGCACCTCGTCCCGGAAGGAGAGCTTCGCCCCTTCGACCGCCACCTCGTCGATCCGCAGTTTGAGGGGCGTTTTCTTTTCCGTCTTCGCCGGTTCCGCCGCCTTCGGAACCTCCCGCTTCGCCGGTTTTGCAGTCGTGCGGGTGAGGTTGAGCAGATTGATGCGACCGTCCCTGTCTCTCCGGACGGCGATCTCGGGGGACCGAAGCGTCACCTTCGCCAGGTGGATGTCGGGGACAAGCGGCTCCACGGCGGCCAGGTCGACGCGCAGCGACGGCAGGCGGATGACGGCGGCGCCCTTCGGATCGTCGAAGGCCACGTTGCGGAGCGTCACATCCCCGCCCAGCCTAAGGACCGGCGGCCGGGCTTCCGACATGACGAAGGCGATGTCCAGGTTCGTGTCCAGGACGGCCGATACGAGCGCTCCGTTCAGCTTCACGGGGACGTAATTCAGGTAGTGGGGCAGGTCGAGGTCCCGGATGTTCAGCGTGAGGTGCGACTCCTTCGATTTGTGGAACACCTTCGATTTTCCGGCGAGGGCAAAGGCGTCGCCGTTGACGACGGCCGCGAACCGGGGTTCCACGTCGTGGTTGACGTGGACCTCCGTGTTGGAGAGGAAGGGAAGGCCGAGAATCATCCCGCGCACGGTGTGACGGGTGTTCATCGGTCGATCGTCGAAATCGACGCTGCCGTCGACGATGGCGATGTTGTTGAGGGAGAACCGGAACGGTTTCTTCTCCGGTTCGGGCGGCTCCTTCTCCCGGGGGATGAGGTCCGAAAAATTGTAGGTTCGGTCGGGTTTCCGGACAATGTGCACGTAGGGACGCGTCAGGCGGACCTCCTCCAGGACGAGTGCGCGGTTAAACAGGGAGGACAGCCCGCCGACGTTGACGTACAGTGCGTCGAAGGAGACGAAGGGATTCGTCTGCGCGGGCTCGCGGATCGCGACCCCCTCGACGGTGCAGGACAGACGGAACGGGTTGAGCCGGATGCGCGCGACCGCGACATCCCGCTTGAGGACGCCCGCGAGCTTCTCGACGGCCCAGGGCTTCATCAGCGGCGGCAGAACGTAGAAGCCGGCGATGCTGATGACCACGACCGCCGTGACCAGACCGACAACGATTTTCCCGATGCGACCCATCACGATCCTCCACGAAATGCCAGCACTTTGAAAAAACGCGATTCCATTCAGGAAGATTGGGAAAACCCTACGCCATTGGCCGCGGGAGGTCAAGATCAAACGCGCATTCCCGGAAGGTATCGGGCGCTCTCGCCGTCGATGACACGCGGAAACCGGTCCCGCCCGCGGCCGTGATTGCCCTTTACCGGGGGCGGCAAAACGTGATAGAGGACGCCGCGTACGACGGGTCGCGGGGCCCGTCACGCCGATCGGGGCGCGAGCAATGGGCGACAGAGAAAATTTCCGGAAGGCCGCGAAGCCGATGCCTGCATTCAGAATCGAGATCCTCCACCGGGCGGTCCTGATCGTCATCGCCCTGGTGATCATCGGGGCCGGCGCCGTGTCCTTTCCCGACCGGACGTCGGCGCCGGCGGCCTCGCCCGTCGACAAGGCGAAGGAGGACCTGAGCCGGTTCGAATATCCCAGCCAGGTCCCCATCCCCTGGCGGCCCCACTTCCTGCGGCCCCATGACAGCCTGGAGCGGCTCTTCGGGGCGGACTGGGTGACCGTGGCCCGCTTCAACCGCCTCGACCGCCGCCACGCCTACCCGGGCATGACGATCAAGGTGCCCGTGGACATGGCCGCGGCGCAGGCGTACACCCCCCTTCCGACGCGTTACGAACCGGCGGGTCCCTACCCGAAATACATCCTGCTCGACCTGACCGAACAGTGGCTGGGGGCTTACGAATACGGCGACCTCCGGCTTTCCATGCCGGCGGCCACGGGAACGGCCGAGCACCCCACGCCCGTCGGTTTTTTCCGCGTGACCGCCCGGGACCGGACGCACACCTCCTCGCTGTACAAGACGGAAAAGGAGGACGCCCAGTACCCGATGGACTACGCCCTGATGTTTTACGTGGGGCCGGACGGCGCGGTCTTCTGGATTCACGCCCGGGATTTGCCGGGCCGGCCCGCCTCGCACGGGTGCGTCGGCGTCTACGACGAATTCATGCAGCTCCGGACCTACGGGACGCCGGAGGTCCCCGTGCTGTTCGACTCCCGCACCCTGTACGACTGGGCGGTGGGCGACGAAAGGCACGGGGTCGATTCCGGAACCCATCAGGAGATCTTCGGCGGTCCGGTCGTCGAGATCCGGGGCGAGCTGCCCCGCCGCCTGTCCGAGCCCCCATCCCTTCCCCCCTTCCAGCCGCCCTACTGAATCGGTCGTTCCTTCGCCGGTGCAAAAAAAAAGCGCGACCTCGATCGCGCTTTTTCATGGTCTGAAAAAAGATTTCCTATTTCGCGGCCGGGGCCGGCGCTTCCGGAACGATCCCGCGAAGCCCCCCTGCGGGCGAAAAAAAAGCGCGGCTTTCGCCGCGTCTTTTTTGTGGTTCAGAAACGGGGTTGACTACTTGGCGGCCGGGGCCGGCGCTGCCTCCGCGGCGGGCTTGGCGGCTTCTTTCTTCGCTTTCTTCGCCTTCTTCACGACTTTCTTGGTGGTCTTTTTCACGGTTTTCTTCGCCTTCGCGGGGGCGGCCTTCACGGGGGCGGCCTTCACGGGGGCGGCTTTCGCGGGGGCGGCCGGAGCGGCCGCAGGCGCCGGGGCGGCCTGCTGTGCGAAGGCGGCGCCCACAAAGAGGAAAACCAAGCTGACCAAAACAACCATAAAACGTTTCATACTCAAAACCTCCTGTTGATTTTTCAAGTATAGGATAGCAACCCTCATGCCAGAAGCACGGTTCGCACGCGCTGTGTGGCAACTGGTTGATAAGTCACGCCTACTCAAGAGAACGGCCACCGCGGCCGGACGGTTGGGGGCGGGGATTGGAGAATTTCTCCCCTGCCCGTGTGGAATTTTTCATCACCGCACGCCAGGTTGGTCCGGGGGCGTCGGATCGCGCCCGCGACGGATCGACAGGAGAGAGGGTCCCGTTCCGTTTAAGGGCCGAAGCGCCGTCCCGGGTTTCCGCCAAGGCGGAACGCCGGGGGACAAGAAGTGCTTGCTTTGGCGTTCAGGAAACATTAATGAAATAGACAAATACGCATTCAGGAGGTGAGGCGATGAAGGGGAAGGAAATGGATTATTTCACTGCCCTCTATGACGTGGCCAAGGTCATCAATGCCTCTCTGGAACCCGCCCGGGTTCTCGACGAGATCGTGCGCTGCGTCACGGAAACCATGCGGGTCAAGGCCTGCAGCCTGCGACTCCTGGATGCCCGGGAGAAGAAGCTGGAGCTGGGGGCCGCCTTCGGTCTTTCCGAGACCTATCTCCACAAGGGGCCGATCATGGTGGAGGAAAGCGGTCTGGATCGGAAGGCCCTGAAAGGCAAGACCATCTGGCTGAAGGACGCCCAGACGAACCGGGATTTTCAGTACGGGTCGAAGGCCAGGGCGGAGGGGATCAAGTCCGTTCTGGTGGTGCCCCTCCTGCTGGAGAAAAAGGCCGTGGGCGTGCTGCGGGTCTACACGGACCAGGTCCGGGAGTTCCAGGACCGGGAGGTGCGCTTCCTGGAGGCCGTGGCGAACCTGAGCGCCATCGCCCTGGACAACGCCCGGATGCACCGTACCCTCCAGTACCGCTGCGATCTCATGGCGGCGCATAAAAACCGCATCGACGACAATTGAAAGGAGGTCCCCATGATTCGCCTTGGCATTAACGGATTCGGACGAATCGGGCGGCAGGTGCTGAAGGCCGTTCTGACGCGGTATCCCGGGACGCTGGAGGTGGCGGCGGTCAACGATCTCTTCGATGTGCAGACGAATGCCCACCTCTTCAAATTCGATACGAGCTACGGCGCCTACCCCGGCGAGGTCAAGGTCAAGAAGGACGCGTTCGTCATCGATGGCAAGACGATCCGGAATTTCGCCTTCCGCGATCCGGCCGCCATCCCCTGGGACGGGGAGGGGGTGGACATCGTGATCGAAAGCACGGGCCTTTTCGTCACCGGCCCCAAGGCGGCGGCCCATCTCGAGGCCGGCGCGAAGAAGGTGATCATCTCGGCCCCCGCCAAGGAGGAGGACCTGACGGTCGTCATGGGGGTCAACCACAAGGCGTACAACCCGAAGAAGCACCACATCGTCTCCAACGCCTCCTGCACCACCAACTGTCTGGCCCCGCCGGTGAAGATCGTCCACGAGGCCCTGGGCATCGAGAAGGGGATGATGACGACGGTCCACTCCTACACGAACGACCAGCGGATTCTCGACCTGCCTCACAAGGACCTCCGCCGGGCGCGTGCGGCGGCGATGAACATCATCCCGACGACGACCGGCGCCGCCCGGGCGCTCGCCCTCGTGCTTCCCGACCTGGCCGGGCGCTTCGACGGGTATTCCCTGCGCGTGCCGACGCCGACGGTTTCCATCGTCGATTTCGTGGCCGAACTGAAGACGCCGACGACGACCGACGCGCTCCGAGGCCTCCTGGCGAATGCGGCGAAGAAGTCCCTGAAGGGCATCATGGCCTGCGAGGAGGCCCCGCTCGTCTCCTCCGATTTCAAGGGGAACGTCCACTCGTCCATCATCGATCTGGAGTTCACGCAGGTGCTCAGGGACAACATGGCGAAGGTCGTCGCCTGGTACGACAACGAATGGGGGTATTCCTGCCGGGTGGCGGACCTGGCCGATTTCATGGGCCGCAAGGGCTGGAAGTAGAGGGCCGTCGGTTCGATGAAAGTTCCCTTGAAGGTCCGAATTCTGGTCATCGATGACGATGCCGTGGCCGGCGAGTTTCTCCAGGAGGCTCTCTCCCGGGCCGGTCACGGCGTGGATGCCCTGACCTCCGCCCGGGCGGCGCTGGAAAGGGATCTGACCCGCTACGATCTGCTCCTGTCGGACATCCGGATGCCGGACATCGACGGTCTGCAGTTCCTCCGCCAGGTCCGGGAGAAATGGCCCGCGCTTCCCGTCATTCTCATGACGGCCTTCGGATCCCTGGAGACGACGATGGAGGCCCTGCGCCTGGGCGCCTGGGACTACATCAGCAAACCCTTCTCGCCGGATGCGATCCGCGCGATGGTCCGGAAAGTGCTCGAGGTGCGGGAGCTCCAGCAGCGCCGTTTGCACGCACAACCCGCCGCGCCGGGGGATCCCCAACTGATCGGTTCGTCGACCACGATGGTGGATTTCTACAAGCAGCTGGCCCGGGTCGCCGACGCCTGGGCCAGCGTGCTCATCGAGGGAGAGAGCGGCACGGGGAAGGAGCTGACGGCCCGGTCCCTGCACCGCCTGAGCGCCCGCCAGGATAAGCCCTTTATCGTCGTGCACTGCGGAGCGATTCCGGACAATCTGCTGGAGTCGGAATTGTTCGGCTATGAGCGGGGGGCATTCACCGGCGCGGACCATACGCATCCGGGACTGATCGAGTCCGCCGAGGGGGGGACCGTCTTCCTCGACGAGATCACCGAGATGTCGTCGGCCCTGCAGGGAAAGCTCCTGCGCTTCATGCAGGACGGCGAAACCCGGCGGTTGGGGGGGAACGATGTTCGCCACGCCGCCGTGCGGGTCGTGGCGGCGGCGAACCGCGATATCGATCAGGCGGCGCGGGAAGGCCGTTTCCGATCGGACCTGCTGTACCGGTTCGTCGTCCGGCTCAGCGTGCCCCCGCTTCGGGAGCGCAAGGAGGATCTGCCGCAACTCGTCGAATCCCTGCTCAAGAAGCTGGGATACGCGGATGTACGCGTTTCGAACGAGGCGATGGAGCGCTTCATGGGTTACGACTGGCCGGGGAACGTCCGGGAGCTGGAGAACGTCCTCCAGCAGACCCTGCTCCTGTCGCCCTTCCTCGTGATCCTGCCGGAGAACCTGCCCGACAAATTGCGCGTGCCGCGGGAGGTCGATGGTCAGGACCTGACGCCGCTGGAAGGGGCGGAGCGCGGGCAGATCTTGCAGGCCCTGAACACCGCCTCCTGGAATTTGAGCCGGGCGGCCCAGATTCTGGGCATCGACCGGAAGACCCTGCGGACGAAGATCGACCGTTACGGATTGATCCGGCCGGGCCAGGCCGCCTCCTGATGGGTGAACACCCAAGGCCGACGACCGAAGGCCCTTACACGTCTGTTCCCTGCCCTGCCTGACTTAATGGGAAATAAAGGCGGATGACCGTTCCCGCCCCCCCGATGCTCGCAATTTCGACGTGTCCCCCGTGAAACTTGACGATGTCCCGGACGATGGCCAGTCCCAGGCCATGCAGGCTGTCATCGCGACGCGTGCTGAAGAACGGTTCGAAGACCCGCTCCCGGAGTTCGGCGGGAATCCCCGGTCCCGTGTCCTGAACCGACAGCGCAACGGCGTTCCGGTCCGACGCCACGGCGGCCGCGATGCGGATCTTCCCCGGTCCGTCCATGGCTTCCATGGCGTTTTGGATCAGGTTCAGCAAGGCCGTCTGGACACGGTGGCGGTCCATGTGCAGCCGGGGCAGGTCCGGGGCGAGGTCCACCTCCAGATCGATGCCGGCCCTCCGGATCAGGGGATCCACGAGGGGGAGGGTGTCGTTCAGCAGATCCCGGACGGCGATGGATTCCAGGTGCGGGTCGGGCGGGCGGGTGGCCCGGCGGACGTTCCGGATGATCGTTTGCAGCCGCTGCGTTTCCTGGACGATCAGTTCCAGTTTGCGCCGGATGTCGGGCGGCCAGGGCTGCTGTTCCAGAAGCAGGCTGGCCAGGCCGCCGATGGAGTGCAACGGCGTGCCCAGGTCGTGGGCCATCGTGGCGGTCAGATAGCCCAGGGCCGTCAGCCGCTGGAGTTCGTTGACCTGATTCTGGAGCTGAACGGCCTTCCGGGTTGCCTCCTGAACCCGATCTTTCAGGTGGCGGTTCAGCTCTTCCTCCCGGGCCAGGACCCGGGCGATCTCGTCGGCCATGGAATTGAAGTGGGTTGCCAACTTCCCCAGTTCGTCGGTCTTTCCGACAGGGATGCGCTTCGTATAGGCGCCCTGCTGGAATTCGTCGATGGCGTGGATGATGGACTGGAGGGGGCGCCCGACCAGCCACCCGTAGCTGACGGCCAGGACGAGCATGAGGACGACGATCAGGCCCAGGCCGCTGACCACCATCAACCTCTGCGCCCGCGACAGGATTTCCGCCGTGAACTGGGAAAAAATGATCACGCCCACCCAGATCCGCGCCCGCGAGCCCTTCTCCTGGGAGATGGGATAGAGCAGGCCGACGGCCGGTCCGGCTTCCGTCCGGATCTTCATGTACCGAGGCTTGCGGGCTTGCGCGGCGGCATAGACAGTGGCGTCCGGCCATTCGTCATGCACTCGGCTGGCCCCGGCGATGGCGTCCACGTCCACGGCGGTGACGGAAAAGATGTCGATCCGGGCCAGGCGAGGATCCAGTTGCAGGTTTTCCTTGAGGGTCGTATCGAGAGCGGTCAGGCCCCGCCCGGTGGGAAAGTGGAGATAGTAGGTGCCGACGGTTTCCGCAACGGCGCTGATCCGCTTGGCCTGCTGTTCCACGAGAATCCCGTCCAGTGCACGGATCTGGACCCAGCCCCAGAAGGCCATGGTGAAGGCCAGACTGACCAGGGTCAGGATCAGCAGACGGGTTCGCAGACTCATTTTGGGCTTCCCGGCGGCGCGGGTACGGCGAGGATGGGAGATCGAGCCGCCTTCTTCACCTTCTTCGGGTCGATCTTTTCCGCCTTGGAAACCTTGACCGCGACCTTGCGGTCATCCCTCGTGACATAGATGATCCGGACCTTGTCGCCGACGGCGATCCGTTGGGTCGGCTTCTCCAGCGCAAATTCTATGATCTCCACGGTGCCCTTGACGGTGCGCTCGACCTTCATGGCGGCTTCCGAGATCTCCAGAACCCGGGCCGTGGCGCTCATCTTGGTCGGTTTGGCCGCTGCCTCGCCTTTGACCGCAACGCTCGGAGGCGCCTTGACCGGCGCCGTCTGCGCCAGGGTCGCGGCCGGCATCGGAAGAAGGAGCAGCACAGCGGCCCACCCGCAAAAGAAGCGACGCTTTGTCACGACAGACCCCTCCTAAACGGAATTTTTGCGGTCATTTGTGCAATTGACATACCACGATGTGCGTGCAGCGGGAAGCGCGTTCTTGCGAAGCGCCGGCGATGCGGCGGCGCTTCGTCCGCTTGTTTACGGAGAAATTCTCCCCAGTGGATGGGGAGAATTTGACCATTTTCAGCGGTCTTTCTGCGTGATCATCCGGATGGCGGCCGGCACGATTTCGATCGTCGCCGGCAGGAAGCCCGGCTGTTCGCCGTCGACGTCCAGGAGGACGCGTTCGGACGAGGTGGCGCTGACCGTCTTCCCTACGACGGTCGACACCTGCCGGATGGTCTTGATCTTGCCGTTGTAGAGCTTGGGCAGATGGGTGAAGACGCGGGGCAGGATCATGTCGCTGATGATCGTGATGTGGAAGAGTCCGTCGTCCACCAGGGCGTCCGGGGCGACGAGCATGCCGCCGCCGTGGTAGCGGCCGTTTCCCACGGCGACATGCCAGATGGCGACCTCCCGGTCGAAGTAGTCGTCCACCTTGAGCCGGACCCGCTTGGCGTTGTAGTGCATCAGGGAAACGAGGGTGCCCCACATGAAGGAGACAAACGGTCCCAGGGCCTTGGACGTGTGATTGACGCGATCCACGACCTCGCCGCCCATGCCGAAGCTCGTGATGTTGTGGAAATAGCGGAGGCCGGTCCCGCCCCGGTGGTCCGCGAAGCGGAGGCGGCCCAGGTCGAGGATGCGGGTATGCCCGGCGCGGATCGTGTTGAGCGCGCTGTCCAGGTCGGCGGGGATGGGGACCGTGCGCACGAAGTCGCAGCCCGTCCCGTTGGGGACGAAGCCCAGGACCGCCTCCGGCCGGATCGGCCCCTTTTCGTCCATGAACCCGTTGACGACCTCGTTCAGGGTGCCGTCTCCGCCGATGCAGACGATCAGCTCCGCGCCGTCCAGGAGCGCCTGGCGGGTGATCCGGGTGGCATCGTCGGTCCCGGCGGTCAGTTGGGCGCGAAACGGCCCCAGCCTCTCCCGGGCCTTGGCCTGGATCAGCGGCCACTGCCGGCCCGTTTCACCGTTGGCGGCGTGAGGATTGACGACGAAGAAGATTTTCCCGCTTGGCAACGTTCTGTTCTCCCGTATCGGATGGCGCCCGTTCCCGGAGTTCCGTACGGCGCCGTTTCCCCAAGACACGGAGCCTGTCTTGAAGGCGAACTCTGCATAGCATATCGGTTTTATGAATACAAGCACGGCGGCGCGCCCGGCTTGACCCGGCGGCGGGTTCCGTGATAGGGCCTTTCGCTCGGAGGAAAAAATGGAACGGAAGGCCTACCGGTATGTCGATCTGATCACGGTCCTGTTCGTGATCGTGCTCGTCATGAGCAACATCCTGTCCTCGGCGAAGATCGTGGATTGGGGCGTCTCGCTGGGGGGGATTCCGCTGGCCTTCGACGCCGGTACGCTGCTGTTTCCGGTCAGCTACATCTTCGGCGACATCCTGACGGAGGTCTATGGATTCAAGCGCTCCCGACGGGTCATCTGGATGGGGTTCTTCGGTCTGGCCGTCTGCAGCCTTCTCCTGTACGGGGTCCGGATTCTGCCCGGGGAGGCCCTGTGGGAGCAGTCGGTGGGGCAGCGCGCCTTCGACGCCGTGTTCGGCGGGATGACCTCCGGCGGCATCGTCGTCGCCAGCCTGCTGGGCTACTGGCTGGGTGAATTTTCCAACTCCTTCGTCCTGGCCCGGATGAAGCTGATGACCCGGGGGCGCTGGCTCTGGACGCGGACCGTCGGCAGCACCCTCGTCGGCGAAGGGATCGACACGGTGGCCTTCGTCGGCGCGGCCACGCTGTTCGGCGTCTTTCCCCCGGCCCTCTTCGTCACCCTCGTCGTCACGAACTACCTCTTCAAGGTCGGCGTCGAGGTCCTCATGACCCCGTTGACCTATGTGATCGTGGGCCGGCTGAAGGCCGCGGAGGGGGAGGACGTGTACGATGCCGGAACCGACTTCAACCCCTTCCGCCTCCGCGACGACCGGACCGCCGACGTCAAACCCTGACGCCTGCGCGGCCTTTCCGGGGAGCCGCGGACCGCTCCGGGAGACTGCAAATCGCAAGTGTTTCTTGACACATCCCCTTTTTTTCATTAGGATGCGCCTGCTTTACAGCGTCTGAGACTTCGGGGCGGATTCCCGCCGGGCACGCGGGCCCGGCGGCAGATCCCGACAGGAATTGTATGCAAAACCAGCCCTCGCTCCGCCAGCAGATCGAAGCCAACGGACTCATCCTCATCGCCATCGCCATGGTCCTCATCTACTGGGTGTTCGATTCCATGGCGTCCGAGCAGGTTTTCACGCGGGTCGTCATCGTCTGTCTGGTCATCGTGTACGGGGTGATGACCCAGTCCCTCATCAACGGGCGCAAGGCGGCGCTCGCGGAAAAGGAAAGGACGCAGGAACAGTTGATCCAGTCGGAAAGCCTGGCCGCCATCGGCCAGCTCGTCGCCGGGATCGCCCACGAGCTGAACAACCCGCTGGCCAGCGCCTCGAGCCTCATCCAGACCGATATCGAGCTGCTCGAGGAGCAGGAGGAGAAACGCCCGGTCTTCGAGGAGTTGAAGAAGGATCTGGCCTACTCCCTCAAGGAGCTGAACAAGACCAAGGGGATCGTCAAGAGCATCCTGGACCTGTCCCGCCAGACGCAGACCTATCTCGAGGACGTCAACATGAACGCCGTCATCGACGAGGCGCTCCAGGTTCTCTACAACCAGTACAAAGCGATGGACGTCGTCATCGAAAAGCAGTATGATCCTGACCTGCCGACCCTCCAGGGCAATTTCTCCAACCTCGGTCAGGTGCTCATCAATATCATCAACAACGCCCTGCAGGCGCTGCCCGAGGGCCGGGGAACCCTGTGGCTGTCCACCGCGTGCGACCCAAAGGCGGAAAGCATCGTCGTGGCCTGCCGGGACACCGGCGTCGGCATCCCGCCCCAAACGCTCAAGGATATCTTCAAGCCCTTCTTCACGACCAAGGAGGTCGGGAAGGGAACGGGGCTGGGGCTCTATATCTCCCATGAGATCGTCCACAAGCATGGGGGGGAGATCCGCGTCAGCAGCGAAGTGGGGAAGGGCGCCACGTTTACCATCAACCTGCCGTGCAGGAGGTGCGGCGCGTCGTGAAGATTCTGATCGTGGACGACGAGGAAGGCGTCCGGATATCCCTGCAGAAGGTCCTCGAACGGGACGGGTATGAAGTCCTGCTGGCCGAGCGGGGGTCGGACGGGATCGACCTCGTCCGGAAATTTCCCGAAGACATCGAGGTGGTGATCTCGGACTTCAAGATGCCCGGGATCGACGGCCTGGAAACGCTGACGGAGATCGGCCGGATCAATCCGGATATCATCCGGGTGATCCTGACCGGCTACGCGACGCTGGACCGCGCCATCGACACGGTCAACCAGGGGATCGACGGGTTTCTGACGAAGCCTTTCGAGAACAAGGAAATCCGGGCCAAGATCCGCGAATTCATCACCAAGAAGCGCCTGAAGCAGTTCGTTTCGGAGCAGGTCCTCCAGGAGATGCACCGCACCGGCGAGAAACTGCTCCCGAAGCGGCAGACCGTCAGCGTGCTCTTCACGGACATCCGGGGGTTTGCGGACATGACGGCCCGGATGTCGCCCCAGGACATCGCCGATCTTCTGAATACGTACTATTTCCGGCCGCTCGACCGGATCGTCTTCGAATACAACGGCACCCTGGACAAGCACATCGGCGACAGCATCATGGCCATCTTCGGGGCGCCCCTGTCCTACGACGACGACGCGTTCCGGGCCGTATCGTGCGCGCTCAAGATGCGGAGCGCGATAGCCGAAATCAATCAGACCCTGGGCGGGCGGAACGCCCGGCTGCCCGTCGGAATCGGCATCGCGACCGGCGAGGTGATGGCGGGCATGTTCGGTTCGCCCATCAAGCGGGAATACACGGTCATGGGAACGGCGGTGAATCTCGCGGCGCGGCTGGAGCGCATGGCCAACGGGGGACAGATCCTGATCTGCAACGACACCTTCCGGCTGGCCGGCGCCGCGTTCAGGACCGAACAGATCGACCGCGTGAATCTGAAGGGAATCGAAGGGGAGAAATCCGTCTTCGATGTGATGGGAACGCGCTGAGGGTCTTGCCCGGCTACCGGATCTTGGCCCCGATTTCGTGGATCAGCTCATCCAGCTTGACGGGCTTGAAAATGAAGAAATTCCCCCCGAACTGATATTCCGTCGAGCCCACTTCCCCCCGTTTGACGATGGCGGTCAGAAAAATGATGGGGATGTCCTTGGTCGCCTTGTTGCCCCGGAGCGCCTCGGCCACCTCGGTGCCCGTCATGTTCGGCATGATGATGTCGAGAAGGATCAGGTCCGGCTGGTAGCGGATCGCCAGGTCGATGCCGTCCGGGCCGTTATAGGCGGTCAGCACCTCGAAATACTTCGTCTCTTCGAGGTTGAGCTTGACGAAATGGCAGAAGTCCTCCTCGTCGTCGATGATGAGGACCGTTTTCTTGGTCACGGGAACCAGTTTCTTGAAGAAATCCATGTTCGTCCTCCCCTTTCTTCGATCCGCGAAGATCGCCCCTCAAACCAGGCCGGCCGGCAGACTGATCACGACGCGCGTTCCCCGTCCGGGTTCGCTCTCGATCTCGATGGCGCCGCGATGCTTGTCGATGATCCCCTTGGT
Source organism: Syntrophaceae bacterium UBA2251 (assembly GCA_002347815.1). GTDB lineage: Bacteria > Desulfobacterota > Syntrophia > Syntrophales > UBA2251 > UBA2251. The sequence continues at coordinate 105,501 of DDXV01000018.1, read as the reverse complement.
GATGGACAGCCCCAATCCGGTGTTTCTCTCGCTTTCCTTCGTCGTGAAAAAGGGATCGAAGATCCTGCGGATCCGGTCTTCCGGAATCCCCTCGCCGGTGTCCGAAACCACCACCTTCACCGATGCCTGTCCGTTGTCTCCCCCCGCCTGTTCAAGCCGGATCCCGAGGATGCCCCCCCCGGGCATCGCCTCGATCGCGTTCGTGAACAGGTTCGTGAACACCTGCTTGATCTGGTCGCAGTCCATGATGATCTTCGGCAAACCCGGCGCGTACTGCTTTTTCACGTTGATGCGCTTCTGCCGGAGCTGATGGTCCACGAAGGTCAGGGCCTCGTCGATCACCGGCGCGATGTCCATCTCCTCCATCTTCAGGGCGATCTCGCGGGAGTAGCTGAGCAGCCCCTTCACGATGTTGTCCGCGCGCAGGGCGGACTTCTCGATGCGCTCGGTCACATCCAGCAGGCGGGCGTTGTCGCGCAGGGCCGTTTTCAGGAATTCGACGCCCTGGACGATGATCGCCAGCGGATTTTTGACTTCATGCGCCACGCCCGCCGCCACCGCGCCCAGCGCCGCCAGTTTCTCGGACTGGGCGAGCTGCTTCTGCGTCCTCTGCGTCTCCTCGATCGCCGCCTTGCGCGAGTTGATGAGCGTCTGGATGAAAAACCCGTATACGATGACCAGGACCGCGATCAGCGTGCGCGTCAGGTAATGGCCGGAGGAGATGTAGTCAAACGCCCAATAAATTCCGACCATCATCACGGCGATCAGGAGCAGGCCGTTTTTTTCGATCTGTTGGCGAAGCGAAAGTTTGGGCATCGTCCTCCATCAGCGGCGCTGACGGTCTGTTCGTTTCCGCGACGTCCGGAATGGAATATTCAACACGAAACGGCGTGATTATACCCGTTTTGCTCCATAAGGGAAAGGAAAAATTGCGGAAAAAAGGATGCCGTTTTTCGGGCGGGGGAATGCCCATGCAACCCTTCTTTTAGCCTTGATTCCTCCCTTGCGCGTGTGATACAAATCTTGCGCACAACATGGGATAATCAAAAGGATGTGAATCTATGAGGACAAACGCGACCTCTGCCAGGACGAAGATCAATGTTCAGATTCCGGTTGAAACCCGGGAAAGATTGCTGGAGGCCGCCCTTCTCGAAGGGAAGACCGCATCCATGCTGGTCCGCGAGTCCATCGGGGAAAAGATCGCTCAGATCAACAGGCGCATCCTTGAAGAGAAGATGAAGGCGGCCTATCAGGGTTTGGCGGAAGAGAATCTTCGGGTCTCGGAAGAGTTTAAATATTCGGATGCGGAAAATCTGGGCTGAGAACGTCTTGTGATGACGGACATTTTAAAGATCACCCGTGGTGATGTGTATTACGCCCGCAATCTCGCCCAGATTCGCACCCTTGACAAACGGAGGCTGATCACGCCCAAAATCGCCACCCTTCCTGACCGCATCATGATCCAGGTCGACAAAGCCCTGAAACACAGCCTATCTCTCACATGAATCGCCTTGATCGATCCTGTAGCACCCTGCGCAAGAACGAAACGGCGCGAGCTGCGATCTGGATCCGATCAGTATTGGAGGGCGAAGTCGTCGAAGAACGTGGAGGTGGCAGTGCCGCCCGTGGCATGGAGGGCAACGCCCGATTTGTCGATGGGGCCGCTGGGTGGCGTGAGAAGGGAACCGTCTTTAATGATCGCGTCCGCCTCTTTTTCCGCCTCTGGTCCTATTCCCCCCAGGAGGGTGACTCCCGTATTGCGACCGTCCCATGGCGACACCAGCGTCATGCGGTCATCAACATTATTCCATTCCGCGACCGTATCCGGCGGCCAGTATATTTCGCCGCTGGGAATCCATTTTCTGACATCGTTTGTGAGGATTTCGTCCGATGTTTCCCTCGCGATCGCAGCGTCCCCGTAATAGACCCTGACTAGATTCGTTCTCCCACCGAGCGTGGCGGCAGCCTCGCCTCCGACCTTCAATTGCTCCCCGCTTTCGAAGGCCCTGCTCACATCTGTCAACCTGAACACGCCGACGGTTGCGCTCGTCCAGATCGGATCTTCTGTTATGCGCGCATGCGCGGCGTTCGTCTGACCGATTACGACAGCTCCCTTCTTCAAAAGATTTGGGTCCCCGCCCGAAAATTCGTAGACTTCCTGGAGGCGGACCTGAAGCGTGGACCAGGGGATGAGCTTCCCCTCCTCGTCCTCGTCCTCGTCCTCGTCCTCGTCCACAACAAGATTGGCGCTGTCCAAAATCTTGTATGCCAGCCAGGTAAAGCTGCCGCCCTCACTTTTCCAAAGGACAAGGGCTGGTTGGGAATATATATATTTAATAGGTTCCCAAACGTTTTGATCGGGAAGAATTGGAGGTTTCACGGCGGGATGGATATCGTCAGTATCTGAACAACCAAAAAAACTGTAGCATGTCTTTTTGAATCTCGCGAACGAAACCCCGTAAAACGTTTGGCGGTCATTCGATATCTTGAATATCAGTCCGGCCATATAATATTCTGAGTCATTCTTAATTTTTGCCTGTAAATCATAGCTCAGACAGTAGCCCGCATTCCGCCAGGGTGCGGTGAAATCCACTCCGGCCGATGAGACCGCGAGTTGCAGAAGGCTCCACGTTCCGGATCCGGTACCATACGCAGCGGCTGTCGCTGCCGTCACATCCAGGTCTTGGCCGGAGATCGCGTGGCTCCCGATTTCGCCCGCAGCCAAGCCTGTCGCCCATTTTGATAGATCATCGAAGGATTCTATCAGGGATTTCTTGACCGGGCTGGGCGGAAAAGCCGTGAGGGTCTTCTTCGCCTCAAAGGGTGTGTTCCGGTTGACGAAGCCGGTGGATTTGATTCGACCACCCGTGTACTTTAGGGAAAAACCTTCCGTGGGCGTGGCGGCGGAAAGCGTGAAGTCTCGATCGCTGCGGTCCCATTTCGACGGGTTGTCCCAGTTCGCCAGGGCATAATCCCGGCCCGCCAGCGCCAGCTGGTGCGCGCGTTCCATGCCGCTGCCGCCCGCTTGCCCCAGGAACGAGGTCGAAGTCATGTAGAACATGCCCATGCCGAGCGCCATGGCCATGGCCACGCCGACAATCACGAATGGAAGCACGTTGCCCCTCTGGTTGTGCGCGATCATCTCAGTCCCCCGTTCCCTGGTGAAGCAGGACGCGGTCCGGATCTGCGATGGGGATGATTGCATCTTCGTACCCTTTGAGCTTCAGGACGATTTTAACGGAGGTGACCGTCGCGGATGTATAGTCTAAGCCCAAGTACGAGGCATTGTAGCTAGGTGAGCAGTTTGCGGCATCCCTGCAATAATTTAATTCAAATGTCTTGACATCGACATTCTCTATAAGTTTGTCGCCTGCGGTGCCCGGATCGTCGCAGGTGAGATTTGCCGGATTCATGATCAGCCGGACAGTGCTGTCGGTCGAGGCGTGAAGGGTTACGTATTCGGATGGATTTCTCTCGCTTGTGTAAGTAATGGTATTCTTGTCGCCGCAGGCGATGGATTGAATGGCGCCCAGTTCTTTCCGGATACGCGTGATGGCGACCTGTCCCTGCTGGGCCGCTGTGGCATTTTGCTTCGACAAGACATAGCCTTTTGAAATTTCGTACAGGCCCATGCCCGCGAGAACGGCGATGATGGACATGACAACGATCGACATGGTGACTTCGATCAGCGTGAATCCTGCACAGATGATTGACTTTTCCGGCATCGCCTGCTTCACTGTTCCTTGGCGGTGAAAAGCGTCGTCAGGGTCATGTCACCGTCCGCGCTTTTGATCTTCACCAAAAGGGTGTTCTCCGGGGAAGCGACCGTTTCCATTTGGTTCGTTACGTCATTATATGCCACGAACCTGTTTTCAAGGACATAATACTTGCCGTAGCGGTTGTTCTTTAAAGTCCCATCGGGTGCGCCGATCTCGCTTTTCAGCCAGCCCAGGAGCCGTTTCCATTGCACCCCGCCGCTGATTGCAGCCTCGCCGGTTTTTGTCCATGTCGGTTCGGACGCGCCGCTGGGCCCGGCCGTGGTGCATCGATAAAAATGTCCGTTGGGGCTGGTCGGGATGACCAGATCACCCGCGGCATACGTCTTTCCGGCTGCCCATGACCCCGCCTTCCAGGTAGCGGTCCCGTCCTTTGTTTCTCCGTAATCCCGCCATAGGGGTTCCGAAGTGCCGCTGTTTCCAGTGGCCGTACAGACGTAAAACCGCCCATTCATGCCGACCGGAAGGATCTTGTCTCCAGTCGCAGTCGCGTAGGATGTCGATGCCTTCCATTTTGGATAGGGCGCATAATCCGCCGTGATGTTCGCCATGACGTTGTTGAGGTTTGATGATCGCAGCAACCATCGAAGGGGGGTGCTGCTCTGAATGAGGGAATCCGAAAAAAGGGTCAGCATGATCACGAGGAAGAACGAAACGGCGACCATCGTGACGATGATTTCGATAAGGGTAAAACCGTTTCGATGATCCCTGCTTCCAACGGTCATCGGATGTATCCCGTGTTCTTCGTGACAACGATCGGGTCGGCGTCGGTCCCCCGCTGAGAGAGAATCAAGTTTTCGATATCCGCCGTGAGCGGGGTTCCGGACGCGTCGACAGGCCTTCCCCACTTGTCGAAATTGATGGTTGTGCCTCGGCCGGTTTTGATGTGAACGCCCGCCTGCAGTTTATGCTGGTTGACGGGTAACGGATCTTCCGTTGCGTCCGGCAATTTTGCAGGGATCATTACGTCTTTGGAATTGCCGTCTTTGGCCGGAGCGTTGTTTTTGTAAAGGATGTAAGACAATTCATCTAAAGACAGGTGGATGCCCCATTTGACCGGATTCGTGTCCGTGTCGTCCTGCATGGATTGAATCTGCGCGTAGCGGAGGCTCGATTTCAAGGCATCCGTTTCGGCGATCAGTTGTTCGGATCCCGTTGTGTAACGACTGACGACCAGAACACTGACAATCGCCATGACGATCAGCACCGCCACCATTTCGATCATGGTGAAGCCCTGATGATTGTTGTGGGATTTACGGCTTTGTTTCATCATTTCCAGGCCAATCATTGCGCGAGGATGAAGATCTTAAAATCCCACCCCCGTCGGTTGTCGTCCGGGGTGGCGGAATCATGGCGACATCTTACCTTGAAAATCCCTCCTGTCAAAAAGGTTTTTCAGTGGGCGGGAATGCATCAGATCTTTTGTCAGAATGAAAAGACAATGAAGCCTTCCTCCGAGAACCCCCGTTCCCCGTTGCCCGACCCAAAGAATTTCAGCGGCACGATGCTTCATTTCTGCAACAGATATACTAATTCTATGGGAACGGGTTTCGCTCCCCGCGTTTCGCGCTCCATTTCCTCCGAGAGGGCCGTCCGGTTTGCCAGGATGGTCCGGCTTTTCTTTTTCATCTCGAGAGCTCTGTCCAAATATTCCAAGGCCTTGTCTTTCTTCCCGAGATGATAGGTGGCAATGGCCAGATTGTTCAGTGCTTCCGGGTTGTTGGGACTGAGCGCGATGGCCGCTCGGAACAGGTGGGCGGCACGGTCGAAATCTTTGGACATTGTCATGACCAGCCCCATGTTGTTGTAACTTTTGCCGTTGATCATGTTCAGGGCAATGGCCTTGCCGAAATTTTGTGTCGCTTTATGCGGTTTTCTTGCACGCAAGTTACTGACGCCCGCCTGGAGGTATTTCGATTCTTCATTCCGTGTGTCGGCGTCGCGGTCGACCAGCCAGGCAACGTCGAATGATGGGTATTGAACCCGAACCTGCAAGAGGCTCGCCGCCAGGTTTTCGATTGCCAGCAAATAATCAGGCTGCAAATGGACGGCTTCCCGATAAAGGAAAATCGCCCCCATGATGTCTTCTTTATGGATTTGTCTCCCCAGGTTATTGCGGGTCCAGAAGCCGCGGGGATTGATCTTGATAGCATTGGTGTAGAGCTTGATTCCATTATCCCATACCCTCGCCTGGGCGTAAGTGGCCATTGCCAATACCAGAAAGATGAGAAACACCGGCGCCAGATGCACGGGGTTCCGTTCCTTTCGCAGAAAAACGGCCGAGGCAAGCGCAGGCCCCAGCATCGCGAAGTACATGTAGCGGTCGGCGACGGTCGAGAAATACTGAAAGACGAAGGGCAACAATCCGGATGTTGGAAGAAAACCCACCAGAAAGAGGAGATAACACGCCAGATAAAGGGGGTGTTTCTTGCGCTTGAGCAACAATAGCGCCAGAATGCCTGCCGACAGGATCCCGGTTGCGTAACCCCACCCGTGGCTCAGCACATATTCGGGCGTACGCCCGTAATCGATGCACAGGTTGTGGGGGATAAAAAGCTTCCAGAGATAAAAGGTGGCCGCGTCAAAGGCGATGAACGGGCGTTTCCAGAGGGGAACGATGAACTGGAGCGGATCGGGCGGCTGGGCCTGGACCGTCAGGACGACCAGCACCGCGGCGGCGATGAACCAGATTGCCAGCGACTTGAGAGAACTTCGCAGGTCCCGGTGGAGGAAGAAATGGTCGATGACGAGCAGAAAGACGGGAACGATGGTGCTGACGGGTTTCGAAAGGAGCGCCAAAACAAAAAATGAAAATGCCGCCAGTGAGTGCCTGTTCTTGAGGCATCGACAAACCCAGGATTTGGTCAGGGGCCGGGCATCCCCGTTTTCCGAAGATGCGCCATCGGACCGTTCGGGCGTACGCCGCGCTGCCTCATGGGCTTCGAGATATTGATGCATGGTCGCGAGCGAAAAGAAAAAGGCCAGCAGGGTCCTCCATTCCGAAATAAAGGAAACCGTTTCCACTTGCAGGGGGTGCAGGCCGAACAGCATGGCGCCCAGTAGGGCCGCCAGTCGATCGTTGACCATTCTCAGGACAATTGAAAAGACCAACAGCGCGTTAAGGATGTGGAAAAGCAGGTTCAGCAGGTGCAGGACCCGGGCATGGATCTGATAGTCCGGATCTGCAGGCGCCAACCAGGAGATCGCCTGCCAGACCACGGACCATGTGGTGTAGGTGACCGGGATGTAGAGTTTCAGAAACGGACCTGTCCAGTAGGACAGGACGTTTTCAAAGGTCAATGACTTCAGGCGCTCGTTATTGATTAAGTTATAGAAATCATCCCAGGCGATCGTGGCGTTGTCGAAAAGCGGGACATAGGCAATGGCGATGAAAATGACAAGGATGGCAACGGTTAGAAAAGTTTTTCGATTTAGCACAGGCGCACCTGTATATCGACGAGTTTCATTGCTGTTGGTTGAGCCTTGTCCTTATCATGGATAAAAGCCTCTGTGAATCAGGTTCATAGGCGTGGTCTGCCTTTCCGTTCTGGAAATCCGCAATCAAGGCTCTCCAGCTTTGCGGACCTTTTAACATCATGACTCGGGCGATGGTTCTGTCGAGTTTTTCCGTCTGGCCGGTTCTGGTGTAAAGTTCGATCAGGGCGAGGTTGCTTTCGGTGTCATTCCGATTGTTCATTACATACGTTTCCAACAGATGAATGGCCCGATCCAAGTGGTGGTTGCGACGATAAGCCTCCGCGAGAACCCGATGTAAGTCTTGGCATTCCGGGTGAAGGGTCATTGTTTCCCATGCGGTTTGAAGGGCTTCCGGATAGGCTTTCTTTTTCAGCAAAACGAAGCTGAGCGTGGCATTGAGCTTCATGCTGTCCGGTTTGTGCGCCAGTGCCAAACGTATGGCCATTTCGGCCCCATTGAGATTATCGAGCCGGATCAGTGTCCGGGTGAGGCTGATCCAGGTATCCTCATATTTGGGCTCTATCTTGATGGCCGCCTTAAAGAACGCCAAAGCCCGTTCATTGTCCCCGATCAAAAAATGATAGCGTCCCATGTTGTAAATGGCGGAATGGGCATTAGCGGATCGCTGAAACCGATTGAGTCCCCAGGCCGTTTCATAGGCCGCATAGGCTTCTTCGAATCGTTCCTGATCCCAAAGGGCGTTGCCCAGGCCGATATAAGGTCGGCTTAGATTAGGGGCTTTGATGACATTGTCGGACCAGAGCGAATAGGTATCTTTGAAAATGTGGTTGTACATCGACACGGTGTGTCCTTGGGCAGCGAGAACGAAAGAAACCAGCGCGGCAATCGAAAACTGGAGGATCTTTTTGTATGAAAAATACTCCAAGGCTCGAACGATGAAAATGGCCACCGGCAAGAACAGGAGCATGGAGGGGATGTAATTCCGGTGTTCATAGATCAGTTCCAGGGGGATGAAGGAGCCTTCGATGAAGTGATTGAGGAAAAAGAAAAGAATGCAGTAGGCCGGCAGGGGGTTTTTCCGGGCCACCCAAACGGCCCATCCGATACAGACCGCAATTGCCAGGATGGCCGGCAATGTCGTCCAGGGATCCAGAAACGACGTGGAAAGTTCGACATCATGGTTCAGCATCAGACGGGAATAGGTCGGGTAGAGGAGCAGGGAAATATAGAACAGAATCACCCGGGGTTCCGTCAACAGACGCTCGGTCAGGGTGAAGGGCCGGCCGGCGTAACCGTCGACGATGGAGAGGATGTTCAAGGAAAAAAAGAGCCAGAGCGAAACGAGAATCGCAGCCGGAAGAATGAAATATTTTAAATGTTTGACAAGAATCTTTCTGGATACGTCCTGAATCAAAATCAAGTCATAGAGGTAAATGCTCACGGGAATCATGACGGCGTTCTCTTTGGTGCCGATGGCCAGAGCGGCGCTCAAGGCGCAGAGCGAAAAAAAGAGGATTTTTCTGCCCCGAACTTCCGATGTTCTGCCCAGAAGATAAAGGTACATGCTCAAGATGTAAAACAGTCCGGCCATAGAAGCCATACGCTGGACGATATAGCTGACGGCTGACACTTGGACCGGATTGATCGCCCAGAGGGTTGCACTAAGGAGGGCAATGGGGTAGGCGTTTGGGCCGTAAGTTTCCCAGACGCGTGGTAGAATGAGGGTTTTGTAAACGAACAAAAAAAGAAAAATAGCGGCAAGATAGTGGATGACAAGATTGACGACGTGGTAGCCCAACGGGTCCAGACCGCCAAGATAGTGGTTCAGCCCGAAACTCAGGTAGGCAACCGGCCGGGATATTCGCCCCCGATCGAGCCCGTAAAAGGTTTGTTGCACGGACTCCCCGTCGAGTGAGCTCAAATGGACGGAGGGGTTGCTAAGAATATTGCTTATGTCGTCGAACTGCCAGGCCCCTGACAGACTGTTGGCATAGATGATCAGGAGGAGAAGGAAAAGGGCGACGAAAGGGAAGAGGGCCTTTGGAGGCGTCGTTGAATTCTGCAGGATGTTCAATTCAACGTGGGTGAATGCATTTGTCATTTTGAATAATCTGCAAGGCCGCTGAACGCAAGAAGGGGAATCTCCAGATTCCCCTTCTTGCGTTTTTTAATCTTCAAGGATTAGTTATGCCTGTTCATCAGACGATCCACCCTTGTTTCAGTGCCCAGCTAATTTCCAGGTTGCGGGGCTATTTATATCCGTGGCTGCTGTCTTTGTGAATGTCACGTCGATTCCCTTGAAAGTGCCTGTTGCGTTGCCAATGCCACTGCCCTCATAGCCAACACCTGAAAACGACACACCTGACCAGTCGTCACCAAGATTATAGCCAATTGTTGTCGGAACAGAATAATATGTATTTGCCCCCGAGTCTTTCAATTTGTGTTGGGCCAGCGAAAGACGCTCACGCGCATTCAGTTCCGAGACCGCACCCTTGGCGGCATTTATGACGGACTCTTCGCGCATGTCGAGATATTTCGGTATGGCGACGGCGGCGAGGATCCCCAGGATGACGAGAACGGCGATGATCTCGATCAGGGTGAACCCCTTCTGGTTTTTTCTTGTTGACGTTTTCATTTTCTTGCCTCCTCTCTCCCTGTCCCGGGCACCACTATATTTTTTCTTTTTTGTTCCCTTTTGGCCTGTTATCTAAGCACAGGCCGTGCCAGCCATTACTGTTTTGGGTCGAAATATTCAATGAAAAATAAGCTTATCCTCTAACTGTCTGGTATTATATGGAAAGAAAAGATATTCTCGATGCGCGTCGCATAATTTATAGGGTGGGTGTTTGATGAGTGTTCGAAGTTAACTGTCTTGAAAAAGCCCCAAGATTTGGTGGGCGTCCTACATTTTTTGTTGATTCTTTAGGCTCTCCACGTCGATGCCGAGTTTCTTGATGCGGTGCCAGAGGCTGCGCTGGTTGATGCCGAGGAGCTCTGCCGCCCTGACCTGAACCCCCCCCGAACGACTCAGGGCTTCGATGATGAGGCCCTTCTCTACCTCGTCGATGCGCTCGTCAATGGATCTCGGTTGCGAAGCGTCCGGTTGCTGAATCGCCTGGGAGGGGATGGTGCCGGTGAGGTGGCCGGGGAGCAGCGAGGGTGTGATCAGGCCGTTTTCGGCGAGGACCGCCGCCCGCTCGAGGGTGTTCTGAAGTTCGCGCACGTTACCCGGCCAGGCGTAAGCCGTCAGGATCTGGAGGGTTTCCTCTGCCAGCCTGACCGGATTGCCCGCCCTCTCCAGGAAATGCGCTGCCAAGATGGGAATGTCCTCCTTCCGCTCCCTCAAGGGGGGGAGATGGACGGAGAAGACGTTCAGACGGTAATAGAGGTCCTCCCGGAAGGTTCCCTGCCTGACCATCTCCATCAAGTTTTTGTTGGTGGCGGCGACGAAGCGCACGTCGACGCGGATGGTCTGGTTGCCGCCTACCCGCTCGAATTCCTTCTCCTGGAGGACGCGCAGGAGCTTGGCCTGGGTGGCGAGCGGCATGTCGCCGATCTCGTCGAGAAAGATCGTCCCACCGTGGGCCAGCTCGAACTTGCCGACTTTCTGGGAAGCCGCCCCGGTGAAGGCCCCTTTTTCGTGGCCGAAGAGTTCGCTTTCCAGGAGGCTTTCGGGAATGGCGACGCAGTTGAGTTTGATGAAGGGCTTGCCCCTGCGGAAGCTGTGCTCGTAGAGGCTCGAGGCTACCAGCTCCTTGCCGGTTCCGCTCTCGCCGTCGATGAGCACCGTGGAATCCGTCCGGGCCACCTTCAGAATCTGGGAAAAGATCCCCCGCATGACCTTGCTCTGGCCGATCATCCCCGGGAAGAGCTCCTTTGCCTCCACCTTGCTCAGGATGGAGGTGATCTGGTCGAAAACCTGTGAATAATGGGCGACGGCGTCGATTGGCTGAGAGGGCCCCTTGTCCTCCGGCGGCCGTGGATAGACGGGAAGGGCTTCCGCTTTTTGGATGAATTTGCTGACCGGGTTGAGGATGATCCAGGTGACGAGCAGGCTCAGGAGGTAGGTCGCGATAAGCACCCCCAGTTTCCAGAGGGGGGATATCCAGGCATAGGCGCCGCGTGTCCCCATGTATTGAATAACTTGCTCCGTCAGCAGCACCCAGATCAGCGCGGCGCCGCTGGTGATGAACGGAACCAGGATATACAGGCTGACCTGAACTTGGTATCTCTTTTTTGCCATGATCGCTTACTTTGCCAGTTTGGTCATGTCCCACATGGGCATGAAGATCGCGAGGGCGAAGAAGCCGACGACGGCGGCCAGCCCCACGATGAGGATCGGCCCGATCGCATCGGACATTCCCTTGACGCTGTAGGCCACCTCGTCGTCGTAGTGGACGGCGACCTGCTGGAGCATCTCTTCGAGGTTCCCGGATTCCTCTCCGATGGCGATCATGTCGATGACCATCGGGGTGAAGTATTTCGCCTGGCTCAAGGGGATGGAGATCCCCCGCCCCTCGTGCATCTGGTCCCGGACCTTGCCGAACTCGACGGCGACGGCCTGGTTGCCGATCGCCCCGGTCAGGACCTTCATGGACACCATGATGGGGACGCCGCTTGACTGCAAAATCGCGAAAATGCTGGCAAAGCGCGACATGATGGCCTTGACGAAGAGGGGGCCGACGAGCGGCAGCTTGAGCAGCAGCGCATCCTTGACGTACTGGCCCTGCTCGGTCTTGAGGAAGTATCTCAGCCCGACGAACAAGGCAATCAGGCTGCCCAATCCGATATACCAGTAATCATTGATGAGTCTGGACAGCGTCAGGGCGATCTGGGTCGGAACCGGCAGCTCCAGGCCCGACCGCGCAAACATGGAGGCGAACTTCGGGATGACGAAGGTGAGGAGGATGAAGAAGGCCCCGACCAGGGCGATCAGAACCATCATCGGATACTGGAGGGCCGACTTGATGTCCGATTTGATCTTGGCCTCGTGCTCGATGATGTAAACCAGCCGGGACAGGACTTCCGGGACGCTGCCGCTGACCTCGCCGGCCTTGACGAGGTTGTAATAGAGGGGCGAGAAGATGTGGCCGTTTCGCTCCATGGCCGTATGGAGGGTCGAGCCCTCCTTGACGCTCTCGGCGATGTCGCCGATGGCCCGTTTCAGCGCTGCGTTTTGCGTCTGCGCCTCCAGGACCTGTAAAAGCCGCATGAGGGGCACCCCGGCGTGCATCATGGACCGGAACTGTTTCGTGAAAATAATCAAGTCCTTGGCCGGGACCTTCTGCGTCATCCTGAGCAGCCGCGCCCACAGCCCCGACCCGGTGTCGATGACCTTTTCCTTTACCGAGGAGGGGACGTACCCCTGGGCGAACAGCATATCCGCGGCCATCTGCTGGGATTCCGCCTCGACGACGCCTGAAACCGCCGCGCCGCTCGCGTTGAAGGCCTTGTAGTTGAACGTGGGCATGTCAACCTCACATCATGACCGCGGTGGCGGCCTCTTCCAGGGTGGTGATCCCCTGCAGGACCCTGTTTTTCGCGTCATCCTGGAGGGTTTGCATCAACCCCGCGCGCTTCGCTTCCCGGGTGATTTCCTGGGCCGAACGCTTTTCCAGGATCATCCGCTGGATCATCTCGTCGTTGATCAGGACCTCGAAGACGCCGGTCCGCCCCTTGAAGCCCGTGCTCATGCACTGGTTGCACCCCCGGCCGCGCATGAAATTGCCCTTTTCGGCGTCTTCCCCGTGGATCCCCACCGCGGCCAGCGCCTCCTTGAGGGGGCGGTAGCGCTCCTTGCAGTAAGGGCAGATCGTCCGGACGAGCCGCTGGGCGAAGGACGCCAGCAGAACCGATGAGATGAGAAAGGGCTCGACGTCCATGTCGATGAACCGGCTGATGGCGCCGGCGGCGTCGTTCGTGTGCACGGTGCTCAGCACCCGGTGGCCGGTCTGGGCCGCCTGGACGGCGATGGCCGCCGTTTCCGGGTCGCGGATTTCCCCCACCATGATGATGTCCGGGTCCTGGCGCAGGATCGACCGGAGTCCGCTGGCGAAGGTCATGCCCGCCTTGGTGTTGAGCTGGACCTGGCGGATGTTGTCGATCCGGTATTCCACCGGGTCTTCCAGGGTCATGATGTTGCTGTCCGGCCGGTTGAGTTCGTTCAGGATGGCGTAGATGCTGGTGCTCTTGCCGCTCCCGGTCGGACCGGTGCTCAGGATCATCCCGTAGGGCTTGTTGATGATGGACTGGATTTTCCGGATGTTCTCCCTGGTCATGCCGAGGCCGTCGAGCGAATAGACGCCGCTGCTCGTGTCGAGGAACCGCATGACCATGTTTTCCCCGTAGATCGTGGGGATGGAGGAGACGCGGACGTTGATCTCCTTCCGGTCCATGACCAGGGTGAAACGCCCGTCCTGCGTCTGCCGGGAGACCGTGATGTCCATGTTGGCCAGGATCTTGATTCTGGCGACGATCGGCAGGAAGGCGGACTTGGGGGGGGCCGGCACGTCGTGCAGTTTGCCGTCGATCCGGAAGCGGACCTGGACGTTGTGCTGCTGGGGACTGATATGGACGTCGCTCGCGCCTTCGCGGACGGCCTGGGCGAAGATGGTGTTGACCAGGCGGATCACCGGCGCCTCGCCGGCCATGCTCTGGATGGAGGTCAAGAGGACGTCCTGTTCCTCTTGCTCCTTGTCCTTCTCCGCCTTGATGTCGATGTCCATCGTTTCCAGCATGCCGCCCAGGCCGGACTGGATGCCGTAGAGGCCGCTGATCAGTTGCGCCATCTCCCGCTCCGTGCAAACCTCCGGCTCCACCTCGCAGTTGGTCAGCATTTCAACGGCGTCGAGGGCGGCGATGTCGAGCGGGTCCGTGGTGCAGACGATCAGGAGGCGCCCCTTCTTTCTCAGGGGGGCGATCTGGTGCTTCTGGACGAAGTCCAGCGGAATGAGCTGGGTCAGGCTGGGATCGATGGGAACATTGTCCGGCTCGTATTTCCGGATGTTCAACTGGCGGCTGAGCATTTCGACCAGGACCTGCTCGCCGACCAGCCCCTTGCGGGTCAGAAACTGCCCCAGACGCAGGCTGTTCCCGCCTTTGGCCTGTTCGAGAAGCGCCAGCTTGAGCTGTTCGTTCGTCAGAATGCCGGCGTCGATCAGCATCTGGCCTAGTTTGTTGCGGACTCTCATGTCTCCTCTACCGGGTATAGAAAACGGCGCCCGGTTCCGGCTGTGTCATTACCCTTGCCCCGGAAGCGAGCGCCGCCGGCAGCCGGGCGATGCTCCGCCGCGCCGAGGCCTCATCGGGCAGGCCGTTTTTCAGGAGGACACTGAATACCATACCCTGGCGGGGATTCCAATAGGGAAGAAAACGGAGCGGCGGCGAGGCGGCCTTGTGGGTCCGGTAGAATTCATAGATCTCTTCGAGATTGTTCGAGGCGCGGATCTGCACCCAATAGGGGGCTTCCGCCAGGGGGTTTTGTTCGACGGACAAGGCCGGCAGGTGGATCACCGCTCCCGCCGGCACCCGGCTGAAATTCGCGATGTGCGGATTGGCCAGGGTCACCTTCTCGAAGATGACGGGATTGTATTCGCCGTAAACATCCCTCAACATTCCCCAGACCGCCCGTCCTTCCTTCAGGGTTATCCTGCCCAGCAGGGCGGGCTTGCGTTGAGCAAGGCCCCTGTTCCAGGCCGCGGACGACACGGCCGTGGGGGGCGCCGCCGGGGCCGCGGCCTGGACTCCAGGGGGCGTCGCATTCGCGGGTGTCGCCGGGGCCCCGGGCGTTGCCGGGGCCGGGGTCGTGGCGGAATCCGACGTTTTCGCAGCCGTGGAGGCTGGGTTGGTCCCTGACGTTCCGGGGGCCGCGGAGGTGGATGGCGTCTCGGGGGAGGGGGTGGCCGTCGTCTTGATGGGGGCGGTTTTCAGAACGGGGAGGGAAAGCCCCTTGACCCAATCGGTGAGTGGGGGATAGATCGCGAGCAAAACCAGAAATCCCGCGAGGATGGCCAGCAGCGCGGCCCGTCGCAACGACCGGGGCCGCCACGTCGTGTCCGCGATGGCCAGCCGCGAGGCGCAGGAGCGCACCAGAAACCAGCCCGCCTTGGACCGGTTCTGGATGATCATCGCCAGCATGACCTGGTGGCAGAGCGTGATGATTTTCCGGGGATAGCCGCCCGTGGCCTGATAGATCGCCAAAAGCGCCGGCCGGGTGAAGAGCGCGGGGATGTGTCCCGGTTCGCTCGCCTGGTTCAGGCGAAACTGGATCAGGCCGCGGGTTTCCTTGAAGCTCAGGGGCTCCAGCATGTGGACCAGGTTCACCCGGTCCGCGACGTTTTCCATGCGGTTCAGGAGCTGCTGAAATTCCGGCTGGCCGAAGATGACGATCTGCAGGAGCTTGTTTTCGTTCGTTTCGTAGTTGAGAAACTCCCGCAGGATCTCCAGGCAGAAGTCCGGCAGCTTCTGGCCCTCGTCGATCAGCAGGACGACGATCTTCTTTTCGCCCACGCCCTTGGTGAAGAGGTAGTTTTTGATGTTCTCCTTGAGCTGCCAGTCGGTGACGTCCGGGTCAGGGCCGGTCCGCCGTTTCCGCTTGCCGTTGATGCCGAAGCCCAGGGCCACGGTGGACAGGAATTCCAGGGGGGTGCTGAAGGCCGGGTCCATCAGCAGGTGCGTTTCCACCGCGTCGGCCTCCTCGTTCGCCTGGGCGAACTGGGCGATCAGGTGCCGGCACAGGGTCGTCTTGCCCGTGCCCACGCGGCCCATCACCACGTTCAGGCCCCGGCGCAGCCGGATGGCGAGTTCGAGCTTCTGCAGGCAGCGCACGTGCGTCGGCGACTGGAAGAAGAAAGCCGGCTCGGGAGAGTTGGAGAAGGGCTCCCGGCTGAGGTTCAGAATTTTGAAGTAATCCATCGGTTGCGACACCGCTCCCCGGGTCTATCTCGCCGCGCCGGCCGGCTTGTCCCCGCCCGGCGGCTGAACGGCCGCCGTCTGCGGCGGCAGGATGGTCGGCGTGATGAAGACCAGGACCTCCTCCATGGCCTCCGATTTTCCGGTCGATTTGAAGAGCCAGCTCAGCAGGGGCATGCTCTTCAGCCAGGGCAGCCCGCTCTCGGAGTCAACCATCCGCTGTTTGGTCAGGCCCGAGATGACGATGGTTTCCCCGTCCCGGACGATCAGTGTGGTTTTGGTCTCCTTCTTGATGATGTAGGGATTGCCCAGGACGTTGCGAGAGGTGTCCACCTCGTTCTTCTTGACCAGGACGTCCATCTTCAAATATTGGTCCCCGATCACGTGGGGCTTGATCTCCAGACGGAGGACGGCGTCTTCGAACGAGACGTCCTGGGTGGTGCCGGTCGTGCTGGTGCTGGTGGAGACGTACGGCACGCGCTCGCCGTTTTCCGTGTAGGCGGTCTGGTTGTCGAGCGTCGTGATGGACGGGCTCGACAGGATGTTGATCTTGCCGTCCTGCTGCAGCGCCTGCAACTGCAGCTCCAGGATGTTGCCGCCGATCGTTCCGAAAAGCACCCCGAGGGCGCCCCCGCCGGCCGCCCCCACCGCGGCCGCGGGAAAGTTGAGGCCGAACCCCTGGCCGGAGATTCCCGCCGCGCTCGACAGGGGCGTATAGGCGCCGGTGACCGGATCGGCGGTCGTGCTGCCGGCCGATCCGCCGGGCGTGACGTACAGGCCGCGGTTGTCGAGCGTGCCCGAATACATCCCCCCCCACTGGACGCCCAGGTCCCGCGCGGTAGTCTTCGTCGCCTCCACGATGTTGGCCCGGATCAGGATCTGGTGGGTGGGCTTGTCGATCTTTTCGATGATGGCCATCATCCGGTCCAGGTCGTCGCGGATGGCGGAGATGATCAGGGAATTGCTGTGGTCGTCCACCTTGATCGAACCGACGGCCTTGCCGTCCTTGTCCCGGGTGAGGAACTCCTGGAGGTTGTCCCGGATGTCCTTGGCCTTTCCGTACTCGATGGGAACCACCAGCGTGACGGGCGGTTCCATCTGTCTTGCATTCATTTCCTGGGACCTGCGCTTGAGGTCGCGCTCCTGGTCCTCCATGGAGATCACCCGGAGGATGCCGCCGTCCCAGGGGTTCGGCTCGTAGGCCAGGCCCTGGTTTTTGAGGATGCTGCTGAACGCCTGATCCCAGGGGACGCCCTTGAAATCGACGCTGACCTCTCCCTTGATCTCGTTCTTGATCAGGATGTTCAAGCCGGCGGCGAGGGCCAGCGACCGCAGGACGGCCTTCACGTCGGCCTGGTTCATCTTCAGGTTGATTTTCGTCGTGGGAAGGCGCCTGACCACGGCGGCGGGCAGCGCCTCCACGGGTTCGGCCCCGGGTTTGGAAATGATCTGGGAGGCGTCGATCGTGCGCGGCGTGGCGGTGGGGGAAGCGCCCGTCGCGGTTTCCGACAGGGTCTTCCATTTTTCGAAGAAGGGGTCCTTTTTCAGGGCCATGTCGCTGGAGCAACCCGCGAGGAAGCACAGTCCAAGCAGGATGCCGAACCCCCGGCGGAAGATTGATGGATCGTTCTGTTGATTCAAGGCCTTTCCTCCATCGCAGGTCATTCCTGAAGGGGAACGTCCAGGGTCCGTCCGCTCTCCCGGTTGAAGAGGGTGATCCGGGACGGGGTGACCCCTTTGAGCACGTAGCCCTCGACATCCAAGGCGTCTCCCGCGGCATAGGCGTTCCCGTTGACAATGGCAATTTTTTTGTGGCCCATGTCCACGTAGCCGGTATAGTTGAAGGACGCCTTCGCGGGACCGGCCGCGGCTACGGCGGCGCCGCCGGCCTGGGGCGCCACCTTCGCGGTGGCCCATTGCGGGTCGCTCCGGGGCGGGGAAAAGGGGTTGCGGAGCCAATCCGCCTCCGCGCGTTGAATCGCCTGCGCATCGATCTGCGAGGGGGCGTCCTTTCCCAGGACCGCGCTCATGTCGGTGATGAACGTCGTCAGGTCCGCGCCGCTCCGCGCTGTCACGGGGGCGGGGGCGGCCGGACCCTTCCGTCCCGTGAAGAGGAGCTCGTAAGCGCCATAGAGGATCGCGAGCAGCATGATGCCCAGGATGACGATCTGTCTCGGTTCCAGTTTTGGCATAATCTTGCCGATCCCGTCCTTAACCCATGGCCAGCCGGATCTTCAGTTTGTATTCCATGGCATAGGGGTCCGGCTGGATCTCGATGCCTTCGACGCGCTCCAGGTAGGGCAGTTGACCGACGCCGACCAGAAACTTCCGGAAGTTCATGAAATCCCCCCGAACGACCAGGTGGACCAGAAACTGCCCGGGCTGGTTCAATAGCGACGCGACGTCGGGCGTTACGGAGACGGCCTCCATCCCGGATTCCCGGGCGATTTTCCGGAACGTGAACGGAATCGTGCTGACCAGTCTCCGGGAGAGTTTGCTTCGCTCCGGCGTCGGGAGGGCGCCGGCGGGGGCGGTCTGGTTCCGGACCTTCAGGGCCTCGTAGATCGGAAGCAGGGCCTTTTGCTCGTCGAGCTGACCCTTCATCCCCTTGATCTCCCGGTCGAGGCCGACCGCCGCCCGCTGCATCGGGTAAATCACCGCGAGGGAGACGAGCAGCAGGGCGCCCAGCCAGGAAAGCTGAATGATGACCGTCCGCCGCGGGACCAATTTCAGTGTCTTCAGCATGGCCTCTCAAAGGACCTTCAGGTTGATCGTGAATTTCAGGACGTCCCTTTTGCCGACGCGCTCGACGCTGTTTCGCTGCAGGGAGACCTGCCGGAAGATCGGCGAATCCTGCAGCCTCATGACATACTCGGCCAGGGATAATTCCAGGGAGCGGGGGTTTCCGAGGATGACGCCCTCGACGGTGAGCTGACCCGCCTCCCCCCCCGCCGGAGCGGTTTTTTCTTTGGGGGCCTCTTTGGGCGTCGCACCGGCTTTCTCCGCGGCGGCCGCTCCGAAATCGGCCTTCAGGTTCATGAGCTGGATGTGGATCGGGGTCAGGGCCGACAATTCCCCGATGACGGCCATCCCGCGGTACCGTTCGCTGTAGATCCGGGGGGAGTACTTCTGTTGCTTCGCCCGGGCCGCCATCTGCAGGAGATCGGTCTGGGTCAGGCGCGGCCGGTAGCGGGACATCTCCATCTTCAGGCGGTCCAATTCGCCGTTCTTATTGTTGACGATGCCGAGCTGATAGAAGAAAAACCCGGCGGTGATCACGGTCGCGACGACCAGGGCCGCGATGATGCCCCGGTTGAACCAGCTGATTCTGTCGAGCTGCCGTTCGTCTCCGGCGGTGAACAGCAGGTTGGGGGTGTAGGCGTTGTCGGAAAGCGCCATCCCCAGGGCCGGCGTCAGCGCGATGCGTTCGTCGATCGTCCCGTTCCCGGCCGCCGGGTCGAAGCAGGTCTGACCGGGCTCGAAGGGATCCAGGGGGCCGCTTTCGAGGTCGAGCTCTTCGCCCACATGCCGGATGAGGGGGGGGTAAACGCCCAGGGCGCTCGTGACGAAAATCCGGCTCACCGGTTTGTTGTACTGTTCCAGGGTCCTTTCGACCTGGCGGATGATCCTGTCCAGGGCCGGAAGAACGGCCTGGAATTTCTGCTCTTCCGTCAGGTCGTAGCCGGGGTCCCCCTCCGTCAACGCCCTGGCGCCCGGGATCAGGCTGAAGAGGCATTTTCGGGCCTGGGCGAGACTGATCTCCGGCGGCGGTTCTTCGCCCTCCGAGAGGGTGTTCCGCGGGTCCGGGGGCGCCAGGGCCTCCTGCAGGGCTTCGATCATGCTGTTGATCCCGGCCTTGATCCCGCGGGTCATGACGAGCTTTCCCTTGCTGTAGAAGTCGATCCGCGAGAAATCGTTGCCGATGAAGAGGTTGGCGATGGCGTCGTCGGATTCCTGGATCCAGCAGGTTCTGAGGAGGTTCTGGACGGCGAAGGGGACCGTGGAGATGCCCGTCAGCGGCATGCCGATCTTCGAGAAGAGGCTTTTCAAGACTTCGATCTCCGCGATGGGCGCCGTATAGGCCATGACAAGCCATTTCGGGGCGCCCTGGTCGAGCACCTCCTCCAGAACGTCGAAGTCCAGGAGGGTTTCCTTCTCGTTGAACGGCGTCTCCTTTTTGAGGACCCAGAAGACGGTATTTTCGATCTGGTTCTTGGGGACCTTCGGAATCCGGAGGTGGCGGACGTTGACGTTGGCCGCGGGCATGATGGCCCAGATCTGGATTTTCCTGTAGGCGCCGCAGAACTGCTTCAGCTCCGTTTTCAGGAATTCGCTGAAGTCCGGGGTGCGCGGCCGCACCTGGGGGGGGAAGGCGAGGGTCTTCTGATCGATGAGGTCCCATCGGGTGTCGGAGATCCTCACCGTTTTGACCATTCGCAGGGAGTCGTGACCGATGTCGACGCCGACGTGGATGGATTTTCCGGCGGTGCGTCTGGCCGGCAGCGACAGACGCATTCTTTTCCTTCCGCCTGAAGGGGACGCCTTGGGCTTCAGTGCGGACGGCGGCAGCGCGCCTTTTTTCTTTCTGATGAGATCGAGCAGTTTTTCGGTGGACGTGATTTCACTCATGCCGCGCGTTTCACACTTCAAAGTGACCGTTGAATTTCTCGTTTTCCCAGACGCCCCGATATCGTTTTCCGTCCCAGAAGACCAGGACGCCGGCGCCGGACATGTTGTTTTCCACCCAGGTCCCTTCGTACTTGGAGCCGTCGGTCAGGAAAAGCTCCCCCGTGCCGTGCTGCATGTCGTCCTGCCATTCGCCGTTGTACTTTTTCCCCTCGGCGAAGTTCATCTCTCCATAGCCGTTCCGCAGGCCGTTCTTCCACTGGCCCGAGTAGCGTCCGCCGTCGGGCAGCGTCTCCGCGCCTTCACCGTCCGCGATGCCCTGTTTCCATTCGCCGGAGTACGTGTGCTTGTCCGCCCGCTGGAGCGTCCCCAGATCGTGGGGGAGGCCCTCGCGCAACTGGCCTTCGTAGCGGCTTCCATCCGGCCAGGTGAATGTCCCGTAACCGTCAAAGCGGCCGGCCTTGAAGGATCCCTTGTATTTTGAACCGTCCTCGAAGGTGAGCGTTCCTTCGCCTTCCAGGGAAGGCGCCTCCCAGTGAAAATCGACCATCGGCTGTCCGTTTGAATCCCGCTCAGTCTTGTCCATGCGCCTTTTCCACGTACTCGTCGTTTTTCCAGGTGCCGACAATCCTTTTCCCGTCGGCCGTGATCAGGATTCCCACCCCGTTCTTCTTGCCCTGCCGCCACTGGCCCATGTACTTCGACCCGTCGGGCGAAGACAGGATCCCGTCTCCCTCGGCCATTCCGTCGCTCCACCCCCCGACGTATTTCCCGCCGTCGGGATGGTTCATGATGACCTCCGCCGGACTGGATCCGCGCTGGGGTTGATTGAGGGGGCGGGCTCCGGAGGGCTGGAGACCCGGGGAAGGCACCGTGATCTTCTGATGGAGGGGCTGCCGCGGTTTGTCTTTCGCGAGGGTCTTTGAATCTTGCTGAAGTTTGATCAGGTACGCCATCTGCAGCAGCCCTCCCTCGTCCCTGCGGCGGAACGGTCTTCCGGCATCCTCCGCGGGGGGCGCTTCTTCCTTCATTTTTTGCGCCGGCGCTTCCTCCCGGGGTTTGGCTCCCGCCGCGGCCTTCCGGCGCGTTTCTTCATCGGCCCGTACTCTAGCCTGCGCTTCCGCTTTGCGCCTTTCGAATTCCTCTTCCGCGCGGAGCTTGGCCTCCTCGTCGATTTTCTTCCGCATGGATTCGTCGGCCTTGCGGCGGGTTTCTTCTTCGGCCTTTCGACGTGCTTCTTCTTCAGCCTTGCGTCGGGCCTCTTCCTCAGCCTTTTGGCGAGCCTCTTCTTCAGCCTTTAGGCGGGTTTCTTCTTCAGCCTTTAGGCGGGTTTCTTCTTCGGCCTTTAGGCGGGCTTCTTCTTCGGCCTTGCGCCGGGCCTCTTCCTCGGCCTTTCGACGGGCTTCTTCTTCAGCCTTTCGACGGGCTTCTTCTTCGGCTATCCGGCGCGCCTCCTCCTCGGCTTTCTTCTTTGCCTCAGCCTCCTTGCGCCGTGCCGCCGCCTCGGCTTTCTTCCGCGCGAGTTCCTCCGTCTTTTGCCGGATTTCCTCCTCGATCCGCTTCTGCTCCTCGTCCTCGTCGCCCAGATCGGCCTCCTCCTCGGCCTTCCCGGTCGCCGGCAACGCCGCTTCCGTTTCGGCCTTGCGGCGGGCTTTCTCCTCGGCCTTGCGGCGGGTCTCCTCCTCGTCGAGCAGGCGGGCTTCCTCCTCCCTCTTGCTCAGTGCCTCCGCTTCGGCCTGTTGCCGGGCTTCCTCTTCCGCCTTCAAACGGGCCTCTTCTTCGGCCTTGCGGCGGGCTTCCGCCTCGACTTTTTGCCGGGTCTCTCCTTCTGCTTTCCGTTGGGTTTCCTCTTCCGCCTTCGGTTGCGACTCCCTCGCTTGGCGCTGACGCTCGTCTTCCCTGGCCTTTCCCGCTTCCCATTCCCCCTGGATTTTGCGGCCGTCGGGCCAGGTGAAAACGCCCCGCCCGTGCGGCAGATCGTTTTCCCACTCTCCCGTGTAGCTGCTTCCGTCCGGCCAGGTCATGGCGCCGAGACCTTGCAGATGTCCGTTCAGAAGCTCGCCTTCATAGCGGCGGCCGTCGGGCCAGGTGAACTTGCCCTTTGCCCGGTCGCCGTTCGCGGTCCGGGTCAATCGGAAGCGGTTTTCCTCTGAAGGGTCGATAATCATCATAAAAAACCGGAGACCTCTATGTCCGGCATATATGATCCATTAAAGCGAAACCCCGCCCTCGCCGCCGTGAAACGAAAAAATGCCTGTGTATCCAGAAATCAGCCGTAATATAAACAGGTTAGCTTCCTTTTCGGGTCGTGGCCCGCCGGGCAAAAATGTCGCACTCCTCTGTCATATCGGCTGAATTGTAATGGAAATCATCGGTTATGTCAATGGGAAAGGCGCATCCATGGGGGAGGGGCAAGGACTTGCGCAAGGTCCGTTTTCGACGCTTCCGTGTCCCGGGAACCTCCGGGCGGAGGGCCATCGGTGACCTCATTCATCCATGTGGTAGGTATTCAGGGGGGGCGTGGAGATCTCCACCCGGTTTTCCCCCAGGATCCGGATGGTCACGTGCAGGCCGGGCAGGGAGAACCACGTGCCGATTTGCCGGTCCCGGTGATCGAGGATGTCGAAGCCCTGGAGGGGGGCGAGACGTTCCAGCGCCTTGGCCTGCATGCCCTGGACGAGGTCCTTCATGACTTCGGGGGTGAGTTCCCTCTTTGTCCAGAGATCGGACGCGAGCGTCCAGGAAGCGTCGATGCCCATCAGGGCGTTGGGATGGGCGTCGGAGCCGCTGATGTAGTGCGTCAAATCGGGGCGGACCCGGAAGGCTTCATAGGCCGCCGTCGCTTCCCCGCTCGGCCTCTGCTTGCCGTAAGGACCGCCGGAGAACCGCCACACGGCGAGCACGAGCGCGACCGCCACTGCGAAAAGCGCGAGAACGACTTGAAGATTCATGAGCCTCCTGCCGGGCGGTGGCGGTCGTCCCGGCGTTGATGGGACGGCCGGCTGCCGCGCCTGCCCTCAGCGCACCTTTCCCTGATCGGCGACGGCGCGGGCGGCGGCCTGGATCTTGTCCGGATCGCCCAGGTAGGCGTGGCGGAGCGGTTGCAGCGCCTCGTCCAGTTCGTAGAGAAGGGGGATGCCCGTGGGGATGTTCAGGCCGACGATCTCCGTCCCCGATATGCGGTCGAGATACATGACGAGGGCCCGCATACTGTTGCCGTGAGCGGCGATGAGCACCCTTTTGCCCTGGCGGATGGCCGGAGCGATTTCATCGTGCCAGAAGGGCATCACGCGTGCGGCGGTGTCCTTCAGGGATTCGGCGAGGGGGAGTTCCGCGGCGGACAGGTCCCGGTATTTGAGTTCGTGACCGGGATAGCGCGTGTCCTCCGGGGTCAGGTCCGGTGGGGGAACGTCGTAGCTGCGCCGCCAGAGCTTGACCTGCCCCTCGCCGTACCGTGCGGCGGTTTCGGCCTTGTTGAGGCCCTGGAGCGCGCCGTAGTGGCGCTCGTTCAGGCGCCAGGACTTCACGACCGGGATCCACTCCAGATCCATCTCTTCGAGGACGATATTCAGGGTGCGGATAGCCCGCTTCAGGACGGACGTGAAGGCCAGATCGAAGAGGCGGCCCTCCTGTTTCAGGAGTCGTCCCGCTTCCAGAGCCTCGTTCTTGCCGGTTTCGGACAGATCGACGTCCGTCCAGCCGGTGAAGCGGTTTTCCCGGTTCCAGAGGCTTTCGCCGTGACGGAGCAGGATAAGGGTCGGCATGGTCAATCCTTTCTTGTGGATGCATCCGTGATGACGCGTTGCGGACGGCGGGGCGTCCCCAACGATCTTGACGGCCTTTATATCAGGGCGGGGGAGGGATGTCAAAATGTCCTTACGGCTCCGGGAGTTAGGGTCCGGGGGGCGGGTGACCGGTTTTCGAAGATCTCCGATTGTCATCCGGCCCCGTTTCTGCTATCCATGAATACCGGGGTCGGGGAAACGTCCGGGAAAACCGGCGGACTTTCCTGCCCGTCTTACCGGTTCCCGGGATATCCGCGAGGAAACTCAGATCGCCATGACGAACACGCGCAAAGCCGAACAGGGTCCGGGCCGGGCAACGTTTCCGCATGGCGGCGGCGAACGCCGGATCGTCGTGATCGGGGCCGGAGCGGCCGGCATGATGGCGGCCGGGCGGGCGGCGGAGCGGGGGGCCGAGGTGCTCCTCTGCGAGAAGATGGAACACCCCGGCAAGAAGCTGCTCGTGAGCGGCAAGACGCGCTGCAACCTGACCAATGCCCGGGAACTCGACGGCTTCATGGGCATGTACGGACCGGGAGGGCCGTTTCTCCATGCCGCCTTCCGCCGTTTTTTCCGCGAGGATCTGCTGGCCTTTCTCGAACGCTACGGCGTCGAAACCAAGACGGAGCGGGGCGGGCGGATCTTCCCCGTCTCCGATCGCGCCGAGGACGTGCTTACGGCCTTCCGCGCGTATCTGAAGGAACAGGGCGTCCGGCTGCGGACGGGGTCGCCGGTGACCGCGATCCGGACCGAAGCGGGGCGGGTGAGCGGCGTCCAGACCTCCCGGGACCTCTACCCCGCGGCAGCGGTCATTCTCGCGACCGGCGGGGCGACCTGGCCGGCGACGGGTTCGACGGGCGACGGGTATCGCCTGGCCGCGGCGCTGGGACACCGCATCGTCCCGCTCCGTCCGGCGCTGGTCCCCCTGGCGGTGCGGGAGATTTCGCTCGCCCGCAGCCTGCAGGGGGTGAGCCTCCGGAACGTGCGCCTGACGGCCTTCAGGGATCCGGCGGACGGGATCGATCCCGGGCGGATTCCGGAAAATGAATGCGGCCGCGGGATCGGCGGCCGCCAGCCGCGTCCGCCGGTGATCGAGAGCCGCATGGGCGAGATGATGTTCACCCATTTCGGGATCGGCGGTCCCATCGTCCTGCTCATGAGCCTTGCCGTGGTCGACGCCCTGGCGGCGGGGCCGGTCGGCGTTTCGATCGACCTGAAACCGGCGCTGACGCCGGTACAGCTTCGGGAGCGCCTGCAGCGCGATTTCGACCGGCACGGCCGCCGGCAGTTCCGGCGCCATCTGGAGGGGCTCCTGCCGGCGAAGATGGTGGCGCCCTTCCTCGCGCTGACGGACATTCCCGCCGACAAGCCGGGGCATCAGATCACCGCTTCCGAACGGGACCGTCTGGCGGGCCTGCTCAAGTCCCTCCGCATCAACGTCAAGGCCCCCCTCCCCATGGCGTCGGCCATCGTGACGGCCGGGGGGATCGCCCTGGAGGAGGTCGATCCCCGCACGATGGCCTCCCGGAAGGTCTCCGGCCTTTTCTTCTGCGGGGAGGTTCTGGATATCGATGCCGATACGGGCGGGTATAACCTTCAGGCCGCCTTTTCTACGGGGTATCTCGCGGGGGAAGGCGCCGCCGATGTCGTCTTGTCCCCGGATGCGTCCGCCCGGGAGGGGCATGACCGGGAGCGGACAGGGATCGAGGTTGCGGGGCAAGAACCTGAAACGTTCTTGAGAAGGGAGGGAGCGTCATGAAATGGCTGAAGGCGGGCGTCGTTCTGGCCGTCATCCTGATCCTCGCCGTTGTCGCCGGCGGGATGATCTATCTGCGCGTCAACTCTGTCCAGCGGGAGGGAGAAATCCGTCTGTCCGGTCTCCAGGCGCCGGTCCGGGTGGTGCGTGACGGGAACGGTACGCCCTACATTTACGCGCAGACCCTGGACGACCTGCTCTTCGCCCAGGGGTTCGTGACGGCCCAGGACCGTCTGTTCCAGATGCAGCTCACCCGGATGTTCGCCGCCGGCCGGATCGCCGAGATGGTGGGGGAAAAGGCGCGCAACCTCGATATCCGCATGCGGACGATTGGATTCGTCCGCCAGGCCCGGCGGCACGAAGCGATCCTCGATGCCCGGACGCGGCGCTTTCTGGGGCGCTACCTGGAGGGCGTCAACGCCTTCATCCGCCAGGGCCGGGATCTGCCGGTCGAATTCAAGCTGGCCGGCATCCGGCCGGAGCCCTGGGGCATCGCGGATTCGCTGTCCGTCATCTACCTCATGGGCTGGGACTCCGCGGCCAATCTCAAGAGCGAGATCGTGGCCCGGATGCTGGTCGAGCGCCTCGGCCCGGAGAAGGCCCGGGAGATCTTTCCCCTCAACATCAATCCCGACGAGCGCGCGCGGGACGCCGGCGCCGGTTTCCGGGGGACGGCGCCGCGGGAGGTGCAGCGGCAGATCATCCTGTCCGGGGACGCGGGGCTCATCGCCTTCCTGAAGGACGAGAAGCCGCTCGCGGCCGGCAGCAACAACTGGGCCGTGGGCCCGAAGCGGTCGGCCAGCGGCAAGCCCATCGTGGCCAACGATCCCCACCTCGATGCCCGGATCCTGCCCGGGCCGTGGTATCCCGCGGGGCTCGTCACGCCGGCGTTCCGCGCCGTGGGCGTCACGATCCCCGGCGTGCCGGGAATCATCGCCGGCCGGAACGACCGGATCGCCATCGGCATGACGAACGCCTACGGCGACGCCCAGGACCTCTTCATCGAAACCCTCGATCCCAAGAATCCCGGACGGTACCTGGAGGGGCGCGTCTCCCGGCCGTTTCAGGTCGTCCCGGAGACGATCCGCATCCGCGACAAAAAGGCCCCGGACGGGTTCCGGGAGGAAACGGTCCAGGTCCGGCTGACCCGGCGGGGTCCAGTGATCAGCGGCCTGTTTCCCGGTCTCAAGGCGGAGAAGTTGGAGAAAGCGGCGAAGGTGGTGACGGTCCGCTGGTCGCCCTTCGAGACGATGGGGCCCTCCCTCGGGCTGGAGCGGCTCTTCACGGCGCGGTCCGTCGGGGAGGTCCGGCAGGCGCTCGGGAACGTCACGACGATCATGCTCAACTTCGTCTTCGCCGACGTGGACGGCCATATCGGCTGGCAGACGACCGGGCGGCTGCCCATCCGCGCACGGGACGACGGTCTTTTGCCGGTCGAGGTCAGGGACGGGGGCGACCCCTGGCGGGGCTGGATCCCGTACGCGCAAATGCCGGCCCGCTACGATCCGCCCCGCGGCTGGCTCGGGACCTGCAATCACAAGACGGTGACCCGGGATTATCCTTATGCCTATTCCACCCATCTGTCCCCGGCGTTCCGCTACCGGCGCCTGGCGGAGCTGATGAATGCGCCGGGAAAGGTTTCGGCCCACAAAAACTGGCTCTACCAGCGGGATACGATGAACCTCCTGGCCCGCGACGTCGCCCCGGTCATGGCGCGGATCCTGCTCGGCGCGAAGGAGACCGAACAGATGGGCCGGATTCTGAACAAGTGGGATTATTACGACTATGCCGGCCGAAGCGCGCCCGCGATCTTCCAGGCCGTATGGATCAAGTTTGCGCGTCGTGTCTTCCAGGATGAACTCGGCCCCGAGCTGGCCGGACTGATGCTGGACAACTGGTACTTCTGGGAGGAGCGCCTCCGGGCCATGGTGCTCGCGGGCGAATCCCCCTGGTTCGACGATGTGTCGACGCCGCGGCGGGAAACGATGGCGGACCTCTTCCAGGAGGCGGGACGGGAGGCCGCGCGCGAGCTTGGGGATGCGCTCGGGGACAATCCCGCCCGCTGGCAGTGGGGGAAGCTGCACCGGATCGAGTTTG
Source organism: Syntrophaceae bacterium UBA2251 (assembly GCA_002347815.1). Classification (GTDB taxonomy): domain Bacteria; phylum Desulfobacterota; class Syntrophia; order Syntrophales; family UBA2251; genus UBA2251. The sequence goes on along the minus strand of DDXV01000018.1, from coordinate 77,116 downwards.
TCAGCCCGCTCCGCCGGGAGGGCTTCGGCCGGGGGCTGGTGGGCGGCGGGTCCCACCCCATGGGCGGCTCCCCGGAGACCCTCTATCGGGCGATCTACGATTTCAACAAGCCCTACGCGGTGAACGTCTCGGCCTCGCTTCGGATGGTGGCCGATCTGGGGGATCCGGACAAGGTCTACGCCGTCCTGCCCGGCGGCGTGTCGGGACGGCTTTTCGACCGGCACAACCGGGATCAGATCCGTCCCTTCATGGATGGCGAGAAGCGGGCCTGGTGGTTCAGCGACGCCATGATCGAGCGGCACGCGAAGTACCGGCTGGAACTGAAACCGTGAAGGATAAGGAGGTCATGATGGAACTGTTCGAGACGATGGAGACCCGTTCGAGCCGGCGCGCGTTTCTGCCCCGGCCGGTGGAGAAGGCCGTGTTGGAGCGGCTGATCGCGGCGGCCAACCGCAGCCCCTCGTACCAGAACACCCAGCCCTGGGAGATGTTCGTTGCCACGGGGGAGAAAAAGGACGCGGTGGCCGCGAGGATGCGCGACAGCGTCGTGAAGGGGACGCCGATGGAGCCGCACATCCCCTTCGCCCGGGTTCTGCCGAAGGCCCATGAGGCCCGGGCCCTGTCGCACCGGAACCGGCGCTTCCAGGCCCTGGGGATCGATCCGGAGAAGGACCAGGAGCGGATTACCGAGAGCTACATGAAAAACTTCATGTTCTTCGGCGCGCCCTGCGTGATCTTCGTCGGGATGGACAAGACCCTGTCTCCCTGGTCGATTTTCGACCTCGGCGCGTTCGTGCACGGATTCCTGCTCGCCGCCCACGCCGCCGGCCTGGGGGCGGTGCCGCAGGCGATGCCCACGGGTTATCCGGCGATCGTACGCGAGGAGCTGGGGATTCCGGAGGAGATCGCGATCATCCTCGCCATGTCGGTGGGGTATCCGGACCTCGATGCCCCGGTGAACGGCTACCGGTCCCTCCGGCGGGAACCCGGAGAATTCGTCCGGTGGATCGGGTTCTAAATGTTCAGGAGTTCGCTCAGGCTCGGGTGGGGGAGGATCCAGTTCGACAGCTCCCTCCGTCCGAGACCCGCGGAGACGGCCAGCGCCAGCGGGGCGATGAGATCCCCGGCCGCCTCGCCCGCGACCGCGGCGCCCGCGAGGGTCCCCCGGTGGAAGAGCAGTTTCGCGAAACCCGTGGGGACGAGTTCCGCGCGGGCCATGATGTTCGCGGCGTAGTCCGGCCGCACGATCTCGATCTCGAGCCCGCGGGCGGCGGCCTCCTGCTCCATGAGACCGACCCGGGCGATCGGAGGATGGGTGTAGATGACCGCCGCCGCCGCCCGCTCGTCGCAGGAGATCGTGCCGGCGCCGAAGAGGCGATCGGCCAGGGCGCGCCCCTGCTGCATCGCCCGATGGGCGAGCATCATCCCGCCGGTGACGTCCCCGACGGCATAGATTCCCGGGACCGTCGTCTGCTGGCGGGCATCGACCCGGATTCCCTGGGGGGCGTAATCGATCCCCAGGCGCTTGAGGGCGTCTTCATCCAGGCTGGGTCTGCGCCCCGCGGCGAGAAGGACGCAGGACCCCTGCCATCGAAGCGTCTGAGTTTCCCCGTCCCCTGCCGCGGACGTCCCCTCCGCCGGTGCGGCGGTCAGCGCCACTCCATCTTCGCCCTCCTCGATCGCCGTCATCCGGACACCCGTGCGGATCTCGACGCCGAGCCGCTTCAACTCCTGCGCGAGAAATCCTCCCAGATCCGGATCTTCCGCCGGAATCAGACGGCCCAGGAGTTCCCAAAGCGTCACCCGGCTGCCCAGTTCGGCCAGGAGCGTCGCGAACTCCACACCGATCACGCTGCCGCCGACGATGGCGATGCGCTCTGGCAAATTCGGGAGGGCGAGAAGGCCGTCTGAGGTCAGGATGCGCGCCGAAGGGGCGAAACCGGTCGGGAGCAGGGGCAACGAACCCCAGGCGAGGCAGATGTTTTTTGCATGCAGGGTTTCGCGGCGGCCGTCCGCTGTGACGCAGTCGATCTCACCGGGGGCGCGCAGGCGTCCCTCGCCCTCCTTGAGCACCACACCGGCGGTCTCGAGGGACTTGCGGACGCCCAGGGCGGAGATCCGGACCAACTGCCCCTGGTGGCGCTTCATGGCGGCATAGTCGAAGGAGGCCTCGCCGATCCCGATCCCCAGGCGCCCGAGGCGCTTCAGGGCGGCGTAATGGCCGCTGCAGGCCAGCAGCGCCTTCGTCGGGATGCAGCCCCGGTGGGTGCAGGTCCCGCCCCAGCCGTCCCGTTCGATCGCGCAGACCCGCGCACCGAGGCGTGCCGCCGTCTCGGCCGCGGCGTGGCCCCCGGGCCCCCCGCCGATCACGATCAGATCGAACCGTTCCTCCATGCGACCTGTTCCCTTGCGCGGCGGATGACCGAACACCCGCCGGTGCGAAGATCCGGCATGCCGGTGGATCCTATCCCGGCGCGCCGGCCTCCATTTCGCTGACGGTCACCCGCTCCATGCAGTCGCCCTGGCGGATGGCGTTTACGACCGTCTGTCCGCTCACGACCTTTCCGAACACGGTGTGCTTTCCGTCCAGGTGCGGCTGCGGGGAATGGGTGATGAAGAACTGGCTTCCGTTCGTGTCCGGTCCGGCGTTCGCCATCGAGATGACCTGGCTGTCGTGGCGGAGCGGATTGCCCCGGCATTCGTCCTCGAAACGGTATCCGGGTCCGCCCCGGCCCGTTCCCGTCGGATCGCCCCCCTGGATCACGAAGTCCGCGATCACCCGGTGAAACGTCACGCCGTCGTAGAACCCCTCCCGGGCGAGAAAGACGAAGTTGTTGACGGTTTTGGGGGCATGTTCCGGGTAGAGATCGAGCTCGATCGTGCCGCGACCCGTTTCCATCCGGATGCGATACCGCTTCTGGGGATCGATCTGCATTTCCGGCGGGCGATCCCACTGTTTTTCGGCCATCAGGCGCCTCCTTAGCGTGTGGTTTATATGTGACGGATCCATCCGGGTTGTCCGGGCGGATAGACTCCCTTATCAAATGGGGGGCGGAATGCAAAGGAGAATTCGCCCCGCCCGCGGGGCGGGATGATCGGAGGGACGGACGACATCGCCCGCGAGCTGAATTCACATCGCGGGCGAGGGGAGCCGAAAGGCCTCCAGGGGAGGCTTGCGGGATTGCCGGCTTCTTTAGCCAGCACGTAGCGAAGAATTCGCCTCGCCTGTGGGGGGGGACCGAAAGGCCTCTAAGGGATGCTTGCGGGATTGCCGTTTTCAGATCAGGCGGGATCCTGGTTTGAAGAGGGTGGGAATCCGGTCCGTTTTCTGATAATAAAGCTTTGGGAATCCTGTCCCGAAACATTTCCGTCGGTGCGTGCGGGATGAGGGAACAGGGCGCGAACGTCGTCGTTGACGATGGACGAAAATTCCGCGCGCGCGTGACGGGGCTGGCCACGGAGCGTCAGCCTCGACATGGCAAATATCCCGTGTGCGGTGCGGGATGGAACTGCGGGTCCAGATCGGCTCGTTTTGCGAGGTGGGATCCCGTGCGCGCGTGCGGGATGGAACTTCCACGGGGCGACGGGGTTTCGTCGGAACACCGGGATTTGTCCCGGTGATCGGGGGCACAGGATGAATTTTCCGGGGGGGGTGCGGTGAGACACGGGAAAGGGATCAAGGGGGCGATGCGGCTGCTGCTGGCGGTCGCCCTGCTGCTGCTGGCGGCGGTCTCTCCCGCCTCGGCCCAGCGGCTGGAGGAGGCGGTCCGGGAGCACACGCTCGCGAACGGGATGAAGCTCCTGATGGTGGAGCGCCACGCCTCGCCGACGGTCTCGGCCTGGATCCGCTACCGCGTGGGAAGCGTGGACGAGCGCAGCGACGAACGGGGCGTTGCCCACCTCCTGGAACACATGCTCTTCAAGGGGACGAAGACCCTGGGAACGAAGGACTACGCCGCGGAAAAGCCGCTCCTGGAGAGGATCGAGGCGACGGCCCAGAGGCTCGTGGCGGAAAAGGCCAGGCGCGGGAAGGGCGACCGGGAACGCATCGCCCGTCTGGAGGAGGAGCTGGCCGCGCTCGAAAAGGCGGCGGCGCAGTACGCGGTCCGGGAGGAGTTTTTCGAGATCTACGCCCGGAACGGCGGCACGGACTACAACGCGTTCACGGGCAAGGACGGCACGACCTATCTGGTCAGTCTGCCCGCGAACAAGCTGGAGCTGTGGGCCGCCATCGAATCGGACCGGATGATGAACCCGGTGCTCCGCGAGTTCTACAGCGAGCGGGCCGTGGTCATGGAGGAACGGCGCCGGTCCTACGACACCCAGCCGGAGGGGCAGCTCTGGGAAAATTTCCTGGCCGCCGCCTTCGTCGCCCACCCCTACGGCCAGCCGATCATCGGCTGGATGTCCGACCTGGAGAACCTGACCCGGACGCGGGCGGAGGCGTTCCTGCACCGGTACTACGCCCCCAACAACGCCGTGGTGGCCGTGGTCGGGGACATCGACCCGGACCGGACGATTGCCCTCGTGGAACGGTATTTCGGCGCCATCCCCCCCGGCGTCGACGTGCCGCCCGTGGCCGTGGACGAACCCCCCCAGGCCGGCGAGAAGCGGATCGACCTTCGTCTGGACTCCGAGTCCCACCTGCTGATCGGGTTCCACAAACCGGTCTATCCGGACCCCGATGATGACGTGTTCGACGTCATCGAGATGATCCTGGCGGAAGGCAAGACCTCGCGGCTGCACCGCCGGCTCGTGCAGGAGCTCGAACTGGCCACGGAGGTGTCCGCCTTCTCCGCCCCCGGCCACCGCTATCCCAACCTGTTCATCGTGGCCGCGACGCCGCGCAGCCCGCATCCGCCGGCCGAGGTCGAACAGGCCATCAGGCGGGAACTCGAACGCCTCATGATCGAGCCGGTCACGGAGCGGGAACTTCAGCAGGTGCTGAACCGGCTGGAATACGAGGAGGTCGTCCGGATGTCCTCCAACAGCGGCCTGGCCCACCTCCTGACCGAGTACGAGGCGGTGACGGGGAGCTGGCGCTGTCTGATCGAGCATCGCCGGCGGGTTGCCGCGGTCACGCCCGCGGACGTGATGCGTGTGGCGAAAACCTGCTTCACGAGGGAAAACCGGACGGTGGGAGCGATCGTGAGAAAGGAGGCGGCGCCGTGAAGGCAAATCTCAGACGAGCCCTGGCGCTGGTCGTCCTCGGGGTCCTGTTCGCCGCCGCGCCGCTCGGGGCCGCACCGCCCGTCGATCCCCGGACCCTGACCTTTCCGCCCCTGACGTACGATATCCCGGTGCCGGAACGGTTTGTCCTGGACAACGGGATGACGGTCCTCCTCATGACGGACCGCGCGTTGCCGCTGATCCAGATCACCGCCTACGTCGGCGTCGGCGCCGTCTATGAGCCGGCCGACCAGTGCGGCCTGGCGGCGCTCACCGGCGCCATGATCCGGCGCGGCGGCTTCGCGGGAAAAACGCCCGAGGTGCTCGACGCCGAGCTGGAGTTCATGGCCTCCGCGGTGGAATCCGCCGCCGGCGACGACCTGGGGACCGTTTCCCTGAGAACGCTCCGCAAGAACTTCGAGGCCACCCTGGGGCTCTTCGCCGGGGTGATGAGAAGCCCCGCCTTCGACGCCCGCCGTTTCGACCAGACCGTCAAGGAGGCCCTGGAGACGCTCCGCCGGCAGAACGACGATCCGCGGGAGCTGGCGGACCGGGAACTCCTGCGGGCCATCTATCGCGGCCATCCCCTCGGCCGCACCCCAACCCCCGCCACCCTCCGGGCGATCGGACGGGAGGACCTCGCCGCGTTCCACCGGCGGTACTTCCGGCCCAACAACGTCCTGCTCGCGATCTCCGGCGACATCGACCGCACGGAGCTGGAAGCCCGGCTGAAGTCCACCTTCAGCGGCTGGGAGCCCGCGCCGGTCGACTTTCCGACCGTTCCGTGGCCGGACATGACCCTGCGGCCGGCCATGCTCTACGTGAAGAAGGACCTTGCCCAGTCGGTGATCCGCATGGGGCATCTCGGCGTCACGAAGGACAACCCGGACCTCTACGCCCTCCGGGTCATGGACTTCATCCTGGGCGGGGGCGGGCTCAACTCCCGGCTCATGGGGGAAATCCGCGCCAACCAGGGGCTGGCCTACAACGTCGCCGGCTACTTCGAGATCGGCCGGAGATTCCCCGGGCCGTTCCTCGCCGAGACCGAGACCAAGGCGGCTTCCACGGGACGGGCCATCGCCCTGATGCTCGACATCATGGACGGCATCACGAAGGCGCCGGTCACGGAGGCCGAGCTGACGCTCGCGAAGGAGTCCATCGTCAACGCCTTCATCTTCGGCTTCGCCAACGCCGAGCGCGTGGTCAACCAGCGGGCGCGCATCGTCTATTACGGGTATCCCGACCGGTATCTCGAGGACTACCGCGCCAACATCGCGAAGGTGACGCAGGCGGACGTCCTGAGGGTGGCCCGCCGGTATCTCCATCCGGAAAAGCTCATCAAGGTCGTGGTGGGGGACGCGGCCGGATTCGACCGGCCCCTTTCGGCTTTCGGGGAGGTCCGGGAGATCCGGCCGGAGGTGTGGAACTGACGCGTTCTAACCGGGATCAGAAAAATTTCGCCGCCAGATCGGTGGAGGATTTCCGGCCGATTTCGTCGTAGTGGTTCGCGAGGAATTCCCCGGTCTTTTCCCGTCCGGTCTCGAACAGGTATTTCAGGAATTCCATGTCCAGATTCATCTTGCTCGAGGCCGTCAGCTTGGACATCTGTTCCTCGGCATCGATGGTGTGGATGAACGTGTGCTTGTATTTGGTCGCATCCAGCTCACCCTTTTCGATCAGGGACGTCACGAAATGGATGGCCCTCATCTCGCGCATGAGGCTGGAGTTGAAGCTCAGCGTGTTGATCCGGTCGAAGATGGCGTTGGCGCTCCGGGGCACCTCGTGAATGTTGATCGGATTGATCTGGACGATCAGGACGTCCTGGCAGTTCGTGTTGTAGATCACGGGGAAGATGGGCGGATTGCCCATATAACCGCCGTCCCAGTAGTACTCCCCGTCGATTTCGGGCGCCTGATACAGGTAGGGCAGGCAGGCGGAGGCCAGGATCATCTTCGGCGTGATCTCCCGGTTTTCGAAAACCTTCAGCCGCCCGGTCAGAACATTGGTCGCGCAGATGAACAGCCGGACGGTGCGCGCCTTCTGCAGGACCGGAAAGTCGATCAGTTCTTCCAGGATATCCCGGAAGACGTTCGTGTCGTTGGGATTCCACTGATAAGGGGAGTACATGCGCGAAAGGATATCGAACGTCTGCCACCAGGGAGAGAATTCCATCGATCCCTTGCTGCCGTAGAGCTTGTCGAAAACGGTCGGTTGAAACGGGGAGGACTTCCCGTTTTTTGAATTGAATTCCCAAAACCGGCGCAGCAGCTCCCGCGCTTTCTTGCGTCCGCCCGCGACCAGTCCGTAGGCGAGAATGGAGGCGTTCACGGCGCCGGCGCTGGTGCCGACGATGCCTTCGATTTCAATGCGCTCGTCATCGAGCAGACGGTCCAGAACGCCCCAGGTGAAGGCGCCGTGGGCGCCCCCGCCCTGCAGTGCTAAATTGATCTTTTTCTTTTCGGTTTGAGCGGTCGTCCGTGCGGGGTTCTTCTTCATGGCGTTCGATCCCGGGGTTGTTTTTGTCGCCCACAGTAAGCGAAGGGCGTCGATTTGTCAAGGATAAAGGCAGGATAACGGCCATCCGCCGCTGCGCCGTCCCTACACGTCGATTTCCTGACGGGCCTCTTCCGGCGTTTCATAGATATGGGGCGACATGCCCCTTTCGTTCAGCTTGTCCCCCAGCTTCATGCGCAGGAACGCCCCCGTGGAATAGCGGCTGACTTTTTCATAATACCTGCCGACGACATAGCTGACCATTTCCGTGTAATAGTCGACCAGCTCCGGGCTCAGATCGAAATTGTCGTAGTTCACGATGGTGCGAACCCTCTTTCCCAGGGGCTCCATGACGGCGGACACCGCCGCGCGGATCTCGTCGATCTGCTCCCGGCTCCGGATCGCCAGGCCCTCGAAATTGACGAAGAAGAGGTTGTCCTCCGGCTGGTAGAGCAGGCGATTCACGATTGGGATGTCCAGGAGGTCCTTCTTGAGCTCCATGGGCACGGGTTTGAACAGGCGGCGGTCCATCAGGCGGGGGGCCTGGCGGATGACGGGCTTGAAGTCCATCTGCCCCACGATGTCCCGCTCCACGTCGATGCCCGGCGCCACCTCGATGAGTTCCAGGCCCTCGGGTGTCAACCTGAAGACGCAGCGCTCCGTGATGTAGAGAACGTACTTTCGGTCCGCCGCGGCCACGGCGCCGGAAAAGGTGACCTCCTCCACCTGCTTGACGAACTTCCGCACCTTCCCCTCCTGGACGATCTTCAGCTCGCCGTCGCGGACGTCGATCTTCAGGCCGCCGGCGGTGAAGGTCCCCATGAACACCACCTTCCGGGCGTTCTGGCTGATGTCGATGAAGCCCCCGCACCCGGCGATCCTGGGGCCGAAACGGCTGACGTTCAGGTTGCCCGCCTCGTCGGCCTCGGCCAGGCCCAGAAAGGCCACGTCCAGACCGCCGCCGTCGTAGAAATCGAACTGGTGGCTCATGGTGATCAGGGCGTCCACGTTGACGGCGGCGCCGAAATCCCCGCCGCCGGCGGGTACGCCCCCGATGATGCCCGGTTCGGATGTCAGGGTCAGGTATTCCTGGATTCCCTCTTCCGCCGCCACGCTGGAGATGGATTCCGGTACGCCGATGCCCAGGTTGACGATGCTGTTGGGCTTGAGCTCGAACGCGGCCCGGCGGGCGATGATCTTGCGCTCGTTCAGGGGAATGGGGGGCACCAGGGCCACGGGAATCCGGTATTGATGGGCGTAGGCCGGATTGTAGAGGGTGGCCGCCGTCTGGCGGTGGCGCTCCGCGTTCGTGACGACGGCGACGCAGTCCACGAGGGCGCCGGGGATGATCACGCTGCGCATCGGCAGCGCGCCCCGCTCGGCGATGCCCTCGACCTGAACCAGGACGAAACCGCCGCAGTTCTTCGCCGCCGTGGCGAGGGAGAGGGCGTCCAGATACAGGGGCTCCTTCTCGAAGCCGATATTGCCCTCGAGATCGGCGGTCGTCGCCTTGATGATGGCGATGTTGAGCTTGGGAGGTTTGTAAGCGAGATATTCCTGGCCGTCGAAGGCGATCACCTCCACGAGGTCCTCCCGCGTGATCGCGTTAAGCTTCCCTCCGCCGCACCGGGGGTCCACGAAGGTTCCCAGCCCGACCTTGGTGATCGTCCGGGGGCGGCCGCCGGCGATGTCCCGGATCATGACGGACAGGACGCCCTGCGGCAGGTTGTAGCCTTCGATTTTCCCGTCCAGGGCCAGCTGGGTGAGCTTGGGGGTCTTGCCGAAATGACCGCCGATGACCTTTTTGACCAGGCCTTCGTGCGCAAGGTGCTGCAGGCCCATCTCCTTGCCGTCTCCCAGGGTGGAGGCGTAGAAGAACGTGAGGTCCCGGGGATGGCCCGTTTCGAGAAACTTCTTCTCCAGGGCGCAGATGATCTCGTCGGGACAGCCGATCCCGATGATGCCGTTGAAGCCGATCACATCGTTGTCCTGAATGAGATCGACGGCCTCCTCGATGCTGACGATCTTGCCTCGCCGCATGCCCGCGGTGAGGTCCCGGTGCAGGGGGTGCTGAATGTCCGGCATGGCCTCCTCCTTGAGGGATCTCCTGAAGCGATTTCTTTTCCCGGTCGGTGAGGAACTATAAAAAGGTCGGCGGGGCTTGTCAATCGAATATCGGCGCCCGTCCGGGACGACCTCCGGCCCCGGGGCTGGATCGTCTCCGAATCGTTTCGCCCTGGGAGGGGTTCAGGCCTCCCCCTTGCCGGCGGGTTTGTCCGTGTCGTGAAAGAGGTCGAAAAAGGACTGGAAGGCTGGGAGCGACGCGATCGACGTCTGGGTCATCTTGGAGAGGTCCATCCCGAGGCTGAGCCATTTCCGAAACTGTTCGTCCGCCGCCAGCTTGTAGGAGAGGTAGTTCTTCAACGTCTGCTCGAGATAGTGGTCGAAGAATTCGACCAGAACGGTTTCACCGTACTGAATGATCAGGTGCAGCAGGGGAACCGGCAGCAGGCTGTTTTTTTTCCTGGATTCCTCCAGGATGATCTGGGTGAGCGTGAAGGCCGTGACGTCTTCGGCGGTTTTTGCATCGACGACTTCCACGCGACGCCCCTGCCGGATGACCTGCATGACGTCGTCCAGGGTCACGTAGGCGCTTCTCTCGGTGTCGTACAGGCGTCTGTTGGTATATTTCTTCAAGCGCAGTTTTTCGGCCATCGTCCTTTTCCTTTCTCTTGGCGTTCATAGCGGAGAATCGGTTACAATGCAACAAAAAAATATCGTCGGGCGAGAAAATATTTTCTGTCTTCGGAGCGATCAACTCATTTATCCATTCGATAATATGATGGATATTAAATTATGTTCCTCTCGAATCACAAGAGGATAGGCGGAAATTCTTGTTATTGCAATGCAACATTTTCCGCTTGACAAATCGTTCGGGTACGCTATATTAGGGCCGACGTTGGGCAGGAATGAAAAAAACGCAAAAAGGAGGAAACAACAATGGAACAGGAAAAGATTGCGAAGCAGATGATCGAATTTCACAAAACGACGTTCGACAACACCTTCAATGCCGTGGAGATTCTCCAGGAGCAGACGGAAAAGATGGTCGGCATGTTTTTGGACCAGTCGTCGTGGTTCCCGGCCGAGGGGAAGCAGGCGGTCAACGAGTGGTTGAAGACCTACAAGGAAGGGCGAGAGACGTTCAAGGACAGCGTCAACGAAAGCTACAAGAAGGTGGAAGAATATCTGGGCGCCATCGAGAAGAAGGCCCCCAGGGCGAAGGCGGGCAAATAGGATCGCATAACGAACCTCCGCCCGGGAAGTGATGGCCGGAGGGGGGCAAAACCGGCGAAAGGAGAATGACATGGAACCGAAACAGATGGCGAAGCAGATGATGCAGTTCAACAAGGCCGCTTTCGATAACACCTTTAACGCCATGACGGTGCTGCAGGATCAGGCGGAGAAGATGATGAACAGCGTGATCGAGCAGAGCGCCTGGATGCCCGCGGAAGGCAAGAAGGCCCTGTATGACTGGCTCAAGGCCTACAAGCGGGGGCGCGAGGACTTCAAGGCCGCGGCGGACGACAATTACAAGAAGGTCGAAGCGTTCTTTGCCGGCCTGGAGAAGGGCAAGAGCGCATAGGGCCGCCGGCGGTAACCCTCTCCCAGCGGGGGTATGACGAGGGTCTTCCCCTGCATCGCGACGACGACCGCCGTCGCACCGCCGGATGTCCGCTCTGCCGGAGGATGGAAACGTCATGGATGCAAGATTCTATGAGTTCTGGGTCCGGTTTTTTTCGTCCCTGGCGCGGGGACGGAACCCCTGGGAGGGGCTGCTCCCCGCGCAGACTCCGGGGGCCGGCGGCGCCGACGCCTTCGCGGAGTTCTTCCGCGGGATGGACGGATGGGGGCGGCGGCCGGAAAGCGACCTGCCGGGCGGGGAGCTGTGGCAGGCGTCGGCGGAGGCGTTTGAGAAATCGCTCAAGGACTTCCTCGCCCTCTTCGACGTGGTTTCCCGAGAGGATTATCGGGCCCTTCAGGACGAATGCGAGGCCCTGAAGGAAAAGGTCGCGAGTCAGGAAAAGACCATCGCGGGTTTGAAACGGCGGCGCCGAAGGAAAGCGGGCGCCTCCCCGGAGGAAACGGTGGAACAGCTCCGGGAGGTCATCCGCAAGCAGAATGAGGAATTCCAGTCGCTCATGAAGACCGCGTCCGATCTCTTTGAAGGGCCCCCGACATCCTGAACGGCGAACGTCCGGGCCTTGCGTCCTGACGCTTCGGGGGTCTGCGGTCGGTCGGTCTTATGGCTTCGCCTTGGGCGGGCTGACCAGGGCCTCGCCGTCGAGAACGACGGCGCCGTCCTGATTGGTGCACGTGGTCTTCAGGCGGATACGGTTCTTCTCGGCCAGCACTTCGATGACCTCCGCCCGGGCGGTGACGGTGTCGCCGAAGCGGACCGGCGCCAGAAAGCTGAGCGACTGCTTCAGGTAGATCGTGCCGGGGCCGGGGAGCTGCATGCCCAGCAGGTTCGAAATGAAGCCGGCGGTGAACATGCCGTGGGCGATCCGGGTTTTGAAGAAGGTGTTTTTGGCGTAGGCCTCGTTGATGTGGGCGGGATTCAGATCCCCCGTGATCCCGGCGTAAAGATAGATGTCCGTTTCCGTCACGGTCTTCGAAAATTCGGCGGCGTCGCCCACCTTGATCCGATCGATCGACTTACCGTTCATGTCCCCCTGTCCCCCTTTCCCGATCGCGCCTAAAACCAGCAGCGGTGACTCCAGATTTCATCCTTGAGTTCCTTCATGTCGCTCTTGAGCATCAGGTAGAGGCCGGCGTTCTGGATGGCCAGTCCCCCCTGGTAGGCCAGGGCGGTGACCAGCAGGATCTCATCCTCCGTAAACTCGCGGGCCACGGCGCTGTACAGCCGGAGAACGCCGATCACCCGTTCCTTCGACTTGATGGGAACGCTCAGGATGGTGACGATGCCCTCCGCCTTTTTTTCCTTCTTGTACTGGACGCCCTTGTCCGTCGAGGCGTTCCGGACGACCACCGGCTTTCCCTTCAGGGCTTCGGCGATGCTCTTCTCCGCGGAAATCGGCCCCTTGTTGAGGTACTTCTCGCTGAGTCCGCAACTGGCGACGAGTTTCAGGGTGTTGCTCTCCTCGTCCAGCAGGCGGATCGAGGCCGCCTTGACCCCGATGGCCTGGGAGACCTTGCAGCTCAGGGTCTGGAGGATGTCCTTGATGTCGAGGCTGGAGTTGATGCTGGCGGCCAGATCGAGGAAGATCCGGGTGTTCTCCCGCAGCCTTTCGACCAGCCGCGCGGTTTCGACCGCAACCCCGCCCTGCTCGGCCAGAACCGTCAGGAATTCGATCTCCTCGGCGGAGAAATCCCTCACCTTGGCCGTATACAGCGAGAGGGTGCCGATGAAACGGCCTTTGACCCGGACCGGAACCACCAGAATGGAGGCGATGCCTTCCGCCCTCTTCGTCTCCCGGTTTTCCACCCCGGGATCGGAAGCGGCGTCGCGGAAGTGGAGGCACCCCTTTTTCAGGAGGAGGGGGATTTCCTTCTTGACGTGCGCCAGTCCCGCATGGACATAATTTTTTGAAAGGCCCGTCTGGGCGACGGGGACGTAGGTTCCCTTCTCCTCATCCATCAGGAAAAGGCAGGCCGCCTTGCCCCCCATGGCCTCGAGGACGCCCTGAACGATCAGCTGCAGGATCTTGTCCCGTTCCAGGGTCGTTCCCAGGGCCAGGCCGATCTTGACGATGGTCCTGAAATAATTGTTTTGCTTGGTCATGGGATCTCTCCTGTCTCGTTTCTGCCATCCGTTGCGGGGGGAAGGCTTCCCTCTAAAGACCGCTTTATTTATTCACCGCCCGCTTTGCCGGCCGGAGTCTCTCCCCCTGAAGCCTTTTTTTCTTCGGGGGGCGCGCCGGGGCCGGCCGGCCCTTCCCCCCCGCCGCTTTCCCGGGGGTGAAATTGACGATCGCCGCCCCTTTCGATGCCGGCCGTCCGTCCGGCTCGTCCCTTTCCATCAGCCAGCGCGCGATTTTGGGTGCAAATTCCCGCTGGCTCTTGGAACTGACATAGATCCCGATATGGCCGGTATCGAGATTGACGTCCTCCGTATCCCGGCTGCCGACGTGCCGGGTGAGCTGTTCGCAGGCCGCCGGCGGGACCAGGTGATCGTACATGCCGTAGAAGTTCAGAAGCGGCATCGTGATTTTCTTGAGATCGACCCGTTTGCCGCCCAGTTTCATCTTGCTCTGGATCAGGAGATTCTTCTTGTAGCAGTCGTTGATGAACTGCCGGAAGGTCTCGCCGGGGACGTCGGGGCTGTCGAAGATCCACTTCTCCATGCGGACGAAGTTTTCCACGAAGGGCTTGTTGTCCGCGTTCTCCAGGAAACCGATGTATTTGTCGATCATGAGGCGGGCCGGGTTCAACAGCAGAAACCCCAGGTTCATCAGATCCGCCGGGATGTTTCCGAAGGTGTCGACGATCCGGTCGGCGTCGAGGGCCTTCATCCAGATGTGGAGCAGGCCGGTGTCGGTGTCGAAGTGGGTCGGCGTCACCGTCGTGATCAGGTTCTTGACCTTTTCCGCGTGGAGCGCGGCGTACATGACGCAGAACGAACCGCCCATGCAGATTCCCATGAGGTTGATCCGGGGCAGGTTGTGCTTCCTGCGGATGAAATCCACCGCATGATCCAGATAGCCGTTGACGTGATCGTCGATGGTGAGAAACCGGTCCTTCCGGGAGGGATAGCCCCAATCGACCATGTAGAGGTCGATGCCGTCCCGGAGGAAGTTCTTGACCACGCTCCGGTCCGGCTGGAGATCCAGCATGGTTTCGCGGTTGATCAGGGCGTAAACGACCAGGAGGGGGGTCTTGAGCCTGGCCTCGCCTTCGAGGCGGTAGTGCTTCAGCCTGACGCGGTCTTCCTCGTAGACGACGTCATAGGGCGTGGACGCGATCTCGGTCGACAGCTCGCTGAGCAGGACCTCCGACACCTTGGTGACCCGCGCCTGCGCCTTTTCCGTGTCTTCGGCCAGGCTGGCCAGAATGAGATCGAGGGGAATCTTGGGCTGATCCATAAGCGTCTCTCCTCGCCGGGCGGCCGCGCACCCTCAATCCGGGTTCAATTGCCTCTCCAGCTCCCGCACCCGCTTTTTCAACTGGTGAAGATCCCGGTAGAGCGCGTCGACTTCCTTGTGGGTGGGCACGGGCAGGAGCTGCAGGATATCCTGAACAACCTCGTTTTTGGCGATAATGAATTCCGACAGCTGATTGAACATCTCGCCGAGTGCCTGGTTGTACTCCGGCGACTTGAAGAGCGTCATGAAATGGCCTTCAAGGATCTTGACCCACAGGTTGTAGTACTCCTTGGCCTGCTTCGGAACCTTCCCCTGCTGCGCCAGCTTTTCAACCTCCTGCTGCATCACCTTGGCGGTCTGCTCGAAGGGGAGGTTGAGCAGGGAAAAGAATTCCGCGCTCGTTGCCTTGAGCAAGGCGAGCTTGTCGAAGAGCAGGTTCATCCGCTCCTGATAGAATCGGGTCAGACCCAGCTGGGGGATGTAAAAGAACTGACGGATCTCTTTTTCGTAGATGTCCTTCAGCGTCTTGAAGAACTCCTGGTCCAGGTTCTCGAAGTGGTAGGCCTCGACCTTCCTGCCGATCTTGCCGGCCTTCTCGATGTTGCCCTTCTGAATCTGAAAGCAGGTGTCCCAGGAGGCTTCGGCGACCTTGAGAAACAGGTCGGGGAGGGCGTCAAGACTCTTCGATGCGGCGCTGGCCACGGCCGGATCGCTCATCGTGGTCGAGAGCGACTGCCACATCTTGAGGGCCGTTTCCATCGATTCGAGGGACCGGTTGCGCGGCGGTTTCTGGGTGGAGGGCCCCGCCGCGGTCCCCGTCGGGGGCGGCACCATTTTCAGGAGCGAGGTCCACAGATCCGCCCCCGCCTTGATCCAGTCGGGGGGGAAAAGCCCGTCCGGGGCTTGACCCTGCTGAGTCTCGTCCATTGCACACCTCATGAGCCGGCAACGCTGCCCGGGGGATAGCGTCTCTCCCGCGCATTCATCCGTCCGCACGTGAAAAAAGGCCCTGCACCGATCCCGCGACGCGGAAGGTCAGGCGGCAAGATTGAGCAGGAACGACCCTGAAACGACGATTAATGAATATATCCAAACGATTCAACCGTCAAGGGAAAAGATGGCGGCATGGTAGGAACTGCGCACGAGCGGCCCCGCCTCGACGTGACGGAAGCCAAGTCCCAGCGCGATTTCCCTGATTTCGGCGAATTCGGCGGGGGGGTAGTACCGGGCAACGGGCCAGTGACGGCGCGTCGGCTGCTGGTACTGGCCGATCGTGACGCGCTGACAGCGGACGGTGGCCAGGTCGTGGAGCAGGGCGACGATGGCGTCCCGGGTCTCGCCTAGGCCGATCATGAAGCCGGACTTGCTGACGATGTCCCGGTGAGGGTGAAGGGCGGCCAGCAGCCGCAGGGAGCGTTTGTAGTCCCCCCGCGGGCGGAGGGCCGGAAACAGGGATCTGGCGACCTCGATGTTGTGATTGATCACCTCCGGTCCGGCGTCGATGATCCGCTCCAGCGCCGCGCGGCTTCCCTGGAGATCCGGGATCAGGACCTCGATGCGGCAGTCCGGGAGGCGCGTGCGCAGCAGGTGGATGCAATGGGCGAAATGTCCCGCGCCCCCGTCGGGCAGGTCGTCCCGGGTGACGGAGGTGATGACGACGTAGCGGAGCCCGAGGGTGCGGACGGCCTCCACGAGACGCTCCGGCTCGTCGGCGTCCACCGGCGCGGGTGTCCCCTGGCGGATGTGACAGTATCGGCAGCCGCGCGTGCAGGTGTCGCCCAGGATGAGAAACGTGGCCGTTCCCGCCTGGAAGCACTCGCCCCGGTTGGGGCAGAGGGCCTCCTGGCAGACGCTGTGGAGGCGGAGTTCGGCGAGGGTGCGCGCGATCCGGCGGTCCTCCTCGCCGCCCGGCAGGCGGACCTTCAGCCAGGGGGGCTTCCGAAGCGGGGGGAGGGCTGTTTTTGCATTCATCGTCAGATTTCTCAGAAGTAGTACCAGATCGACTTGTAGTCGCTGATGTTTTCACCGTCCGCGGCCAGCCGCTTCAGGTAGTCGTAGATGGAGACGTCCGTGTAGAGATAGTCGAAATTCGTCGTGATCCGCGCCTCCCAGGTGTAGAAGCGGTACACCCGGCGGCCGTCGGGCAGGATCATGATGATTTCGTGGTCCTGCCAGGCTCGGAGGTTCGACTTTCCCAGGCGGGGGACGTTGAAGACCGGTTCGTCCGTCCGGACAACGCCGGGCAGGAGGCGGGCCTCCTCCTTCCGCTCCTGCTCGATGCGGGCCATCGGGACCCGGAAGTCCGCCGTCTCCTCCTTCCCCATCGTGTTGAAGGTGTAGTAGGGGTCGATTCCGGAGAGCTTCAGCATCCGCCGGAGCAGGCAGAGCTCGAAGCGGCGGCTGTTGTAGTACGTGAAGACGTGCTGATTGTAAACGTTGACGCCCAGGGCCTTGATCCGTTTGACCGCCTCGAGGGCCTCGGGCGTCAGCTCCGCGGCGTGCTCGAAATGGGTTGAGATGCAGATCTCCCGGCGGCCCCATTCGTGGTATTTCTTCAGGATCTCGAGGAAGCCGTCATCGATCCGGAAGGGAAGGGTGACCGGAACGCGGGTGCTGATCCGGATGCGCTCGACGTGGGGGATGTGGGCCAGTTGCTCGACGATCCATTCCAGACGGCGGTTGTCCAGGCACAGGGGGTCGCCGCCGGTCACCAGGACCTCGCTGATGTGGTCGTTGTCGCGGATCCACGCGACGGCCTCGCGGAGCGCCTCCGGGGTCAGCATCGCGGGGTCGTCGATCTGCTTCACCTCCCAGTTGCGCTGGCAATAGACGCAGATTTGCGGACAGGCGTTGAAGGGCTTCAGGATCACGACCTTCGGGTACCGGCGGGTAATTCCGTCGACGGGGCTCGTCGAGCGCTCCTGCATGAAGTCCATGTCGACGCCCTGCTCCCGGTTGGCCGCGACGCTGGCGCAGTACCGGACGGACGGCAGGACCTGGGCGCGGATCTGACGGTCCTCGTCGGTGCGTCCCGAGGCGTTGAACAGGGACAGGTAATAGGGGGTGATCTCCACGGGGATGCCCTTTTCCGCCGCCATCGCGAGCCCCGCCGTCTCGTCGTCGTCGAGCCGGACGAGCCGGGCGATCGTGTCGAGATCCGTCAGGATGTGCTTGAGATGCCACCGGGGGTCCCGCCAGTCGGCCTCCGAGGCCCCGAAGTGCGCGAGGATCTCCGCCTTGAGCTTCCGCCGCTGCCGGATCAGGGCGGCGTCGAATCCGGTCCGGTAGCGCCGGCGGTAGCGCCGCATGATGGCCGAGTAGGCGTCGAGCTGCCGCGAACGGGCCGTCGCCGCGGAACGGTCTTGGGCGGCCGACCGGCCGTCCGCGGCCCTCAGGAGTTCCGGGATTTTCGGTTGCTTGCCGGCCTTGCCGGTGATGCCCTTGAAGAAGGCGAGGTACTCGCACAGGAAGGCCTCGCTGACCTGCTCCAGCGCCCCCGGGCGGTTCTGGGCCAGGTCGTAGAGGCCGGTGAGCGGCGAGGCGCCGGTCAGGTGTTCGTTTTCCGTCCGGATGGTGTTGGAGAAGACGCGGAGGCATTCCTTGGCGTTTCTCTTTTCGATGGAATTCATGGTGGCGTAGGGGGTGTCCGGCTTCATGTTGAACATCGAGCGGTTGAGCTGGTTGAAGTGGTCGAACAGGATATGGCGCGCCTCCTCGACGTGCTTGGAGCCGGCGAGGATCCTCCGGATCTGCGGGTCGGCGGCCCACAGCTTCTCGACGAGTTCCTTCCTGCCCAGGGAGAGAATGTTCTTGGCCATGAGACGGGTCTCCGTGGTTTCTTGCTCGAGGGACATTTTGGCCGAAGCCGCCCCCAAGGTCAATCATTTCTTGAGAGGCATGATCGCACCCCGCCCGCGCCCCGTCCGGAGACCGGCTTCAAGTTTTCCGATGTCCCCGGCGGTTTCGTCGGTCATGGATCAATCGGGACCGGATGGGCCCTTCCAGCAAACGTCCGGCCGGCGGGCGGCCAGGACCTCGTCGAGGCGCTTCACGGGGGTGGTGTGCGGGGCCGACTTCACGATTTCCGGGTCGTCCTTCGCTTCGGCGGCGATGGCGATCATCGCGTCGCAGAAGGCGTCGAGCGTCTCGATGCTCTCCGTCTCGGTCGGTTCGATCATGATGGCCTCCGGGACGATCAGGGGGAAGTAGATCGTCGGCGGGTGGACGCCGTAGTCGAGCAGGCGCTTGGCGATGTCGGTCGTGTGGACGCCGTTTTCCCGGACCTGCCGCCGTCCGGAAAAGACGCATTCGTGCATGCAGGGGCGGTCGTAGGGGAGGTCGTAGAAGGCCTTCAGGCGCGCCTGGACGTAGTTGGCGGCGAGAACGGCGTCCTCCGCCGTCCGCCGGAGGCCCGCCGCGCCGAGGCTGCGGAGGTAGGCGCAGGCCCTGACCATCACGGCGAAGTTCCCGTAAAAGGCCCGGACGCGCCCGATCGTGTCGGGATACGCCTCCGACCAGGCGTAGCCCGCGTCCGTCCGGACGATCCGGGGGACGGGGAGGAAGGGTTCGAGGGCGGCCCCGACGCCGACGGGGCCGCTCCCGGGGCCGCCGCACCCGTGGGGGGTGGAGAAGGTCTTGTGGAGGTTCAACTGGATGACGTCGAAGCCGATCTCGCCCGGCCGCACCTTTCCCAGGAAGGCGTTGGCGTTGGCGCCGTCGCCGTAGAGGAGGCCGCCCCGGTCATGGACGATCCGGGCCACCGCCGCGATGTTCCGCTCGAAGAGTCCCAGGGTGTTCGGGTTCGTCAGCATGAGGCCGGCGGTGTTTTCCGTCATGGCCGCGGCCAGGGCGTCGAGATCCACCCCGCCCGCGTTGTTGGACGGCGCCTGCGCGACCTCGTAGCCGCACAGGGCGCCCGAGGCGGGATTCGTCCCGTGGGCCGTGTCGGGGATCAGGATCCGCGTGCGTTTTTCTCCCCGCTTCTCGAAATACTTCCGGATCATCATGACGCCCGCCAGCTCGCCGTGGGCGCCGGCCGCCGGTTGCAGGGTGAAGTCGGCCATGCCGAAGATTTCGCACAGGTCGCGGCGCAGTCCGTCCATCAGCCGCAGGCTGCCCTGGGCGAAGGCCGCCGGGACCCCGGGGTGGAGATCGGCGAAACCGGGCAGCGCCGCCGCCGCGTCGTTCACCTTCGGGTTGTACTTCATCGTGCAGGAGCCGAGCGGGTAGAAGCCGAGGTCGACGCCGAAGTTGCGGCGGGACAGGGCGGTATAATGGCGGACGAGATCGATCTCCGCCACTTCGGGGAGGTCGACGTCGTCCCGGAGCAGATGCGTCTCGATGCGCGGGCCGTCCGCCGTCACCGGCACGTCGCACGGCGGGATCGCGCCGGCCCGCCGGCCCGGCCGGCTCTTTTCGAAAATCAGCTCAACGTCCGGATGGGAGGGATTCTTTTCCACGGTTTCTTGCTCCGCTCGCTCGATCCAATTCAATGATCCCGAAACAATCACGGATCGGCCGTTTTTCCATTCACGCGCAGTCGGGAATCCGGTCCTTCGCTCACGTCATGGATCCCGCCTGCTCGAAAACAACCGCTTTTACGGGGGCGCTTCATCTCCACGACGGCGGGATCGCGTTCTCTTCAGCCGGATTCCTTTCCCTTCGCTCCGGGTCGTCAGGGGCGGATCACGTCGACGGCCCGGTCCAGGTCCTCCCGCGTGAGCAGCTCCGTGGCGCACAGGAGCAGCGCACCGGGCAGCTCGGGATAATCCCCCGCGAGGCTGACCCCGCCGCTGATGCCGGCCTCCGCCCACCGGGCGTTCACGCCCTCCGGATCGGGACAGCGCAGGATGAACTCGTTGTAAACCGGTCCGGAGAAGGCGGGCGCCCAGCCGGGCAGATCGAGGAGGCGCCGGCGCAGATACCCGGCCTTCGCGGCGTTCAGCTCGGCCAGGGGCTTCAGGTTCTTCCCCAGGCAGGCGAGGTAGACGGCCGCGGCGAGGGCGCAGAGGGCCTCGTTGGAACAGATGTTCGAGGTCGCCTTCTCGCGCCGGATGTGCTGTTCCCGGGTCTGGAGCGTCAGGACGAAGGCGCGCCGGCCGTCCCGGTCCACCGTGGCGCCCGCCAGGCGGCCCGGGATCTTCCGCAGGAACGTTTCCGTGGCGGCGAAGATGCCGAGATACGGCCCGCCGTAACTGACCGGATTGCCGAAGGCCTGGCCTTCCCCCGCGCAGAGGTCGGCGCCCATGGCGCCCGCCGGTTTGAGCAGGCCCAGGGACGTTGCTTCGGTGAAGCAATGAACGAGGTGCGCCCCGGCGGCGTGGACGAGGGGCGCGACGGCGGCGAGGTCCTCCACCACGCCGAAATAATTGGGGCTCTGCACGATGACGGCGGCGGTCGATTCCCGGACGGCTGCCGCGAGGGCCTCGCGGTCGAGCCGGCCATCGCCCGTGAACGGCGCCTCTTCGACCGCCAGTCCGTTCGCCCAGGCGTACGTCCGGAGAACCTGGCGGTACGCGGGGTGGACGGAGCGGGCGACGACGACCCCGGTCCGGCCGAGCGTCCTGGCGGACAGCACCGCCGCCTCCGCCGTCGCCGAGGCCCCGTCGTACATCGACGCGTTGGCCACCTGCATCCCCGTGAGGCGGGCGATCATCGTCTGGTATTCGTAGACGGCCTGCAGGATGCCCTGGCTGATCTCCGCCTGGTACGGGGTGTAGGCCGTGGAGAACTCGGACCGTTGCGTCAGGTGTCCGACGACGGCGGGGATGTAGTGCCGGTACGCGCCGGCGCCGGTCAGGGTGATATCGGGGAGGCGGTTGCGTTCGCTCAGCGCCTTCATCTGTGTGAAGGCCTCCTGCTCCGAGAGGGCGGGCGGCAGGTCCAGCAGGCGGCTCAGACGCCATCGTTCGGGGATGTCTCCGAACAGGTCTTCGATTGCGGCGATCCCGACCGCGTCCATCATGGTCTTGCGGTCTTCCGCCGTGTGGGGGCTGTAATCCATCGGGATCTTCCTTACGGGATCAGTGCGCGTCGTCCCGGATGAAGGCGTCGTAGGCGGCGGCGTCCATCAGGCCGTCGTATTCCTGCGGATCGGCCAGCTTCAGTTTCGCGATCCACCCCTCGCCGCAGGCGTCCTCGTTGATGAGCTCCGGCCGGTCCTCCAGGGCCCGGTTCACGGCGATGACCTCGCCGCTCAGGGGGGCGAAGACGTCCGAGACGGACTTGACCGACTCCACGACGGCGACGGCCTCGCCCTGGCGGATCTGCCGGCCGAGCGCGGGGAGCTCGACGAAGACGATGTCGGTGAGCAGTTCCTGGGCGTGATCGGTGATGCCCATCGTTGCTGTACCGTCGCCGTGCGGCAGGGCCCACTCGTGCTCCTGGGAATATTTCCGGTCGGTTGGATTGGGTTTGGACATAGCCTGCTCCTGATCGATAAGGGGTTGTCGGGTTTACCTCGGACGCCTGTAAAAGGGAAGTTCGACCACCGCGGCCGGGACGAGGTTGTCGCGGATTTGAATGCAGATCTCCGTCCCCGGCGCCTTCGCCGCCGCGGACACCAGGGCCAGACCGATGGCCCGGGAAAGCGTCGGGGAAAACGTTCCCGAGGTGACGGCGCCGATCGCCTCGCCGTTCCGCCAGACGGGGTGCCCCTCGCGGGCGATCCCCCGCCCGGTCATCTCGAAGCCGACGAGCTTCCGGTCCACGCCCGCCGCCTTCCGGCGCCGGAGGGCGTCGCTCCCGATGAAGTCCTTCGCCGGATCGACGAGCCAGCCGTAGATCACCTCGTAGGGCGTGGTCGTTTCGTCCATGTCGTGGCCGTAGAGGAGCATGCCCGCCTCCAGGCGGAGCGTATCCCGCGCCCCGAGACCCACGGGCCTCAGATTCCGGGCGGCGCCGTGTTCGAGCAGCGCATCCCAGATCGCTCCGATCGCGTCGCTCGCGGCGTAGATCTCGAAGCCGTCCTCGCCGGTGTAGCCGCTGCGGGAGACAAGGGCCGGCCGGTCGGCCACCCGCGTGCGCGTGAAGCGGTAGTACGCGAGCCCGTCCAGGGCGGCCGGCGTCAGGGGCTGCAGGATCGCCTGGGCCGCCGGGCCCTGGAGATCGAGTTTCCCGATTTCATCCGTCCGGTCGACGATCTCCACCTCCCGGAACCCCTCCGCCGCCTTGACGGTCTCGAGCCAGGCCGCATCCTTGAGGCGCGTTCCGGCGTTGGTGACGAGTCCGTAGCGGTCCGCCTCCAGACGATAGACCGTCAGGTCGTCCAGAATGCCGCCCGCTTCGCTCGTCAGGACGCTGAGCTTGAGACGGCCCGTTTCCAGGTCGCCCAGGTCCCGGCTTAAGCACCGCTGCAGAAACGCCAGCGCAGCGGCGCCCCGAACCTCGATCTCGCCCATGTGACAGATGTCGAAGAGACCGGCGCTCTTCCGCGTGGCGCGGTGCTCCTCGATGACGCCGGTGTACTGGACGGGCATGGCCCAGCCGCCGAAATCGATCATCCGGGCGCCGGCGCGAACGTGGCGGTCGTAAAGCGGCGTCTGGTTCATGGGTCACTCCCGAGTCGGCCTTGAGGCCTGTCTTGCGGACCCGCCCGGGCCGGGGGCGGAAGGCGCCGGGGTTACGGACAGGACCGCCCGACCGGTCCCGTCATGGCCCGCAGGCGATGGACGCGAAGGAACCCCGGAACTAATAGTAACGGTAAAGCAGGGACAGCAGGATCAGGATGACGACCACCCCGAAAAAGATGTTGGATTTTCTCAGGGCCTTTCCGCCCACCACGACCCCGTCGCAGGACTGGCAGACCGTCAGGTGCGAGGCGATGGGCGCCCCGCAGCTGGGACAGCGCGGCTCCCGCTCCGGCGAGGCCGTCTTGGCCTCGGCGCTTTTTTTGATCTGTTCGCCGACGTCGTAGGTCCAGCGGCAGTCATCGGTCGGGCACAGGCCCCGGATCGGCATCCGGTCCGTCCAGATGAAACTCTTCCCGCACTGGGGACATTGGATCTTGACCATCGCTTGTCTCTCCGGAAACGTTTCTCGGAATCGTTCGGTGCCGTTCTACGTACTATTACGTACTATAAGGAGGGGGGGATTTCAAGGCAAAAGGTCCGCTTCTATTATTTTATTGATTGTTTCCCGAAACTGGTATAAGAGATTTCACCTTTTTACGGTGCGGCCGAACGGTTGCGCCGGAGGGACTTCAACGTTTGGATTTGCCGGGAGTGGCACATGATCAGGTTTCAAGGTGTGCACAAATGGTTCAAGAAACTTCATGTGTTGAATGACGTCAATCTCCATGTCAAGCAGGGCGAGGTCGTCGTCGTCTGCGGTCCCTCCGGATCGGGGAAATCCACCCTCATCCGGACGATCAACAAGCTCGAACCCATCCAGAAGGGCAGCCTGTTCGTCGACGGACAGGATCTGTCCGACCGGAAAACCGACATCAACGGGCTGCGGGCGGAAATCGGGTTCGTCTTCCAGCAGTTCAATCTCTATCCCCACCTGAGCGTCATCAAAAACATCACCCTTGCGCCCATCAAGATCCGCAAGATCGCCCGTACAGAGGCGGAGGAACAGGCCATGGCCCTGCTGGAGCGGGTCGGGCTCGCGGAAAAGCGGGACGCCTACCCGGCGCAGCTCTCCGGGGGGCAGCAGCAGCGGGTGGCCATTGCCCGCGGGCTCGCCATGAAGCCGAAGATCATGCTCTTCGACGAGCCGACGTCGGCCCTCGACCCGGAGATGATCGGAGAGGTCCTGGAGGTCATGCAGGGCCTGGCCCACACGGGGATGACGCTGATCGTGGTGACGCATGAAATGGGATTCGCCCGCGAGGTGGCGGATCGCGTCACCTTCATGGATTACGGGGTGATTCTCGAAGAGGCCACGCCGGACGAATTCTTCAAGAATCCGCGGCACGAGCGGGCGCAGTTGTTCCTCAAGGAGATCCTCTCTCCGATGCACTAGTGTAGTGTTTCGACAATCAGTTGCCACATGATCCTTGAAAATATAATTTTAAATGCTCATATTCATTAATGTTTATTACGTCGCTCACATGGCAGCATTGTAAAGCCGTTCCTGTAACACTACACTAGGAGGGGAAAGGCGACGGGCTAAAGGCACCGGGCCATGAGGATGGTCCTGAATTCAGCCTTCTATGGGAATTCATTCAGCGTTGAAAGGAGGACAAGCATGATGAAGCGATTGGGGATGTGGGTATTGGCACTGGTGTTTGTGGGCAGCCTGGGGGGCACGGCGCTGGCCGCGGATACCCTGGCGGACGTGAAGAGCAAGGGGGTGATGGTCTGCGGCGTGAAGGATTCCACGCCCGGGTTCGGCTACATCGATGAGCAGACCCGCGAGATCATGGGGTACGACGTGGACTTCTGCAAGGCCATTGCCAAGAAACTCGGCGTCAAACTGGAGCTGAAACCCGTGACGTCGGCGACCCGGATGCCCCAGCTCATCGCCGGCAACATCGACATCATCGCCGCGACGATGACCAAGAATGCCGAGCGGGCCAAACAGATCGATTTCAGCTACATGTACTTCTTCACCGGCCAGAAGTTCCTCGTGAAGAAGGGAACGGTCAAGAAGCTGGCCGACCTCGAGGGGAAGCGGATCGGCACGGCCAAGGGGTCCACCTCCGAGCAGAATGCGGCCAAGGCCCTGCCCAAGGCCACGATCCTGTCCTTCGACGACTACCCCCAGGCCTTCCTGGCGCTGGAGCAGGGAAAGGTGGTGGCCGTCACCACCGACGAGTCGATCCTGGCGAATCTGCTGGCCAAGGCGCCCAACAAGAAGAACTACGAAATCCCCAACATCCAGATCTCCGACGAGCCCTACGGCCTCGGGATGCGCAAGGGCGACACGAATTTCGTGAACGCCGTCAACAAGGCCCTCCTGGACATGGAGAAGAAGGGCGAGGCAAAGAAACTCTACACGAAGTGGTTCGGCCCCAAGGGGAAGTCGGGGATCGTCCTGAAGCGGACCTTCACGATTACGCCGGAACGATAAGAGGAGTTTCCTCCAGACGTGTTCAACTATCAGTTCGACTGGGCAATCGTTACATCAGGGCAGTATTTTGAATGGATCCTGTCCGGCGTCAAGGTCACCATTCAGCTGTCCCTGGTGTCGATTGCCCTCGCTTTTATCCTGGGTCTGCTGATCGCCGTCATGCGGATGAGCCAGAACGCGCCCATCCGCTGGTTCGCGGTCAGCTACCTCGAGTTTTTCCGCAACACCCCGCTCCTCGTTCAGATCTTCTTCTGGTATTTCGGCTCCGACAAGATCCTCCCGCAGGCCGCCCGGGACTGGCTGTACAGCGTGAATTTCGAATTCGCCGCCGCGGCCATCGCGCTGACGATCTACACCTCGGCCTTCATCGCCGAGGACATCCGCTCCGGCGTCCGCTCCATCCCGAAGGAGCAGATGGAGGCGGCCCGCAGCTCCGGATTCTCCTATGTCCGGTCCATGCTGTACATCATCCTGCCGCAGGCCGTGCGGATCACGATCCCGCCGCTCATCAACCAGTTCCTCAACCTGGCGAAGAACTCGTCGCTCGCCATGACCATCGGCGTGGCGGAACTGACGTACCAGGCCCGGCAGGTGGAAAGCTACACGTTCAAGGGGTTCGAGGCCTTTACGGCGGCGACCCTGGTCTATCTGGTGATCTCGCTCGTCATCACGGCGCTCGTCACCCTTTACAGCAAGAAGGTGCTGAGCCCCATCGGGATGCGATAACGTATGGAAACCGGACTCGACTTCACCGTCATCTGGACGAACATCACCCACTTCATGATCGGGCGCTACCCGAGCGGCCCCATGGGGGGGGTGCTGCTCACGCTTTACCTGGCGGCGGTCTCCCTGGTCCTGTCCTTCTTCGGCGGCCTGATCCTGGGCCTCATGTGCGTCTCGCGCAACCCGATCGTCCGCTATCCCACCCTGGCGGTGGTGAACACGATCCGCGGCATCCCGCTCCTTCTGATGATCTTCTGGATGTACTTCCTGCTGCCCACCTTCCTGGGCTACCGGACACCGGAAAGCTGGACGGTCATCGCGGCGCTCACGATCTTCACCTCCGCCTACATGTCCCAAATCGTCCAGGCGGGGATCGAGGGCATCCCCAGCGGCCAGATGGAGGCGGCCCTCTCGACGGGGCTCCACCCGCGCCAGGCCATGCTGTTCATCGTCCTGCCGCAGGCCCTGCGCAACATGATCCCCTCCTTCGTGAACCAGTTCGTCTCCATGATCAAGGACACGTCGCTGGCGTACATCGTCGGGGTTTCCGAACTGACGCACGTGGCGACCCAGATCAACAACCGGACGATGATCTACCCCACGGAGATCTTCCTGTTCATCGCCGTGATCTACTTCATCATCTGCTTCGCCTTCACCAGCCTGTCCCGCTGGCTGGAGAAACGGCTGGCCTGGCGCAAGGCGATCTGACCGGCCCCCGGCCGTCCCCGCCCCGTTTTTTTCCGAAAATCAATGCGGATTATTTTTTGGAAAGGACGCTCTCGAAGAAGGCCCGCTTCTTGCGCGGCACCAGCACGGTTCCCTCGTGGTCCACGATCAGGATGCCCTCCAGGTGGTCCATCTCGTGCTGGACGACGCGCGCGCCAAAGTCGGTGTAGCGCTTGTTGATCTTGCGCCCCTCCCGGTCGCAGGCGCGCACCTTGATTTCCGGGTGGCGTTCGATCTCGACCTGGATCTCGGGACAGGACAGGCAGCCCTCCGCGCCCCGGACGGGTTCCCCCCGCGTCTGGGTGATGCGGGGGTTGACGAGAACGTCGTAATCCTTGTCGCCGGCGGGCCGGCCCTTTTCATCGAAATGCTTGTTCTTGAAGATGATGACCCGGCGGCCGATCCCGATTTGGGGGGCGGCCAGCCCCAGGGCGTCGTCCCGCTCCAGAAAGGCGTCCGTCAGGGCGCGGATGTCCTCCCGGGCGGCCTTGTCCAGGGGGATGGGGATCTCCTCGCAGGGCTCCCGCAGGCGTTTCGCCTCCGCTTCGTTCCAGTGATCGTCCGACCAGAGGGTCAGGATCTTTCTTTCCGTCATGGGATTCTCCGTGTTTTGCATGCAACCGGCCGCCCTATATCACCCTTGGGGACGGAATTCAAGCGGGCCGGGACCGCGCGAATCCGCTTGATCATCGGGAGGATGTCTGCTACGTATCGGACGCGGCCTTCATCTCCCGTTCCCCCGCGGGCCGGTGCGGGCCTTCGCCGCCGGGGACCCTTGCGGCCCCGCGTGAGCACGCAGCCTTCAAACATCCGGAACGGGGAGCGCGCCGTTCCGGAGAGCGGATCGATCATGACCTTGCCGTTTGTCCCGTCCCTCATCACGACCGTCGCCCGACGGGAATTTTCCCGGGCCATGCATTTCGAAGCGGGCCGGCCGGTGGACCTCCCCCCCGGGGACCGGTCCGCCCCCCGTCTGCTGTACCTCCATATCCCCTTCTGCGAGCAGCTCTGTCCCTACTGCTCCTTCAACCGGGTGGTGTTCGAACCGGACCTTTGCCGGGCGTACTTTCGCGCCCTGCGGCGGGAGATCCGCCTCTATGCCGAGCGCGGCTACGACTTCGGCGGGGTCTACGTCGGCGGCGGGACGCCGACGGTCCTGCCGGGCGAACTGGGCGAAACGCTGGCCCTGGCCCGCGCGTCCTTTGACATTCGTGAAATATCGGTGGAAACGAATCCGAACCACCTGACGGACGAGACCCTGGCGCTCCTGAAGGACGCCGGGGTGAACCGCCTGTCCGTGGGGGTGCAGAGTTTTCAGGATCCGCTCCTGAGGCAGATGGAGCGCTACGCGAAGTACGGGAGCGGCGAGGCCATCAGCCGCCGCCTGGGTCAGATCGCGGGGCGTTTCGATACGCTCAACGCGGACATGATCTTCAACTTTCCCTCCCAGACGCCGGAGATGCTCGCGGAGGACCTCGCCGTGATCCGGTCGCTCGGGGTGGACCAGGTCACCTGGTACCCGCTGATGGTCTCCGATGCCACGCGCCGGAAGGTGAGCCGGACCCTGGGGCGTGTCCGTTACAGCCGGGAAAGGCGCTATTACGGTGAGATCGTGAAGGGTCTTCCGCCGATGTACCGCCTGTCTTCGGCCTGGTGCTTCTCCCGCCAGCCGTCCCTGATCGACGAGTACATCGTCGATTACGCGGAGTACGCCGGTCTGGGAAGCGGTTCCATCGGCTATCTGGACGGGACCTGCTACGCCAACACCTTCCGGATTCCCGACTACATCGCGCAGGTTGAGCGGGGCGAGATCCCCCTGTTTGCCGCCCGGGCCTTTTCCCGGCGCGACCGGATCCGGTACGACTTTCTCATGCAGCTGTTCGGGATGACCCTGGATATCCGGGGGCTCAAGAAGAAGTACGGACCGGCGATCTGGCGGCATCTCTGGTTCCCCCTGCTCGCCTTCGGCGCGGCCGGCGGGTTGCGGTACCGCGCCCCGGTCGTCCGCCTGACGTCGGCCGGGCGTTACCTGTGGGTGATCATGATGCGGGAGTTTTTCATCGCCGTGAACAACTTCCGCGACGACTGCCGGAACGGGGCCGGGCCGGTCTGAGGGGCCTGTCCGTGTTTTGTGTTTTTGCGGGTGCCGGAGACCTTGTCCTCCGTGCGGTTGGCGGACGGGTTGAGGAATCTTCATGAAGCCATGAGTTGGCGATTTCGGGGACGGTGGCGGAATGGATGAACGGAAAAAGGCGTTGTTGCGGGAACTGCCCAAGATCGATGCGCTGATGCTCCTGCTCGAAGCGAAGGGTGCGCCCGCGCTGGCCCCGCGGGAGCTGATCCTTGAGACGTGCCGGGCGGCGGTGGCCGATCTGCGGGCGGAGATCGTGGACGTCGAAGGGCCGGGCAAGACGTCGTCCGGGAAGCGCGGCGGACCGGAGGCCCTGCGCCTGCCGAGGCCGGAGGAGGTGGCCGCCCGGGTCATGACGCGCCTCGAAGACCTCCACCGCTACCGCCTCCGACGGGTGATCAACGCGACCGGCGTCATCCTCCACACGAATCTGGGACGGGCGCCCCTGTGCCCCGAGGCCGTCGAACGGATCGTCGCGGTCAGCCGGGGCTACAGCAATCTGGAATTCGATCTGGAGAAGGGTGAACGGGGGCTTCGCTACGATCATGTCCGGGAGCGGCTGTGCGCCCTGACGGGGGCCGAGGACGCCCTCGTCGTCAACAACAACGCGGCGGCGGTCCTGCTGGTCCTGAACACCCTGGCTTTCGGCCGGGAGGCCATCGTCTCCCGCGGGGAGCTTATCGAGATCGGCGGGGAATTCCGGATTCCCGACGTCATGGAGAAGAGCGGCGGCCGGCTCCGGGAGGTGGGCACGACGAACCGCACCCGCCTGGCCGATTACGAACGGGCCATCGGGCCGGAGACGGCCCTGATCCTCAAGGTCCATACAAGCAATTTCCGGATCGTCGGCTTCACGGAAGAGGCGGACCTGGGCGAGCTCGTCGCCCTCGGCAAACGATCCGGCGTGCCCGTTCTGGACGATCTCGGGAGCGGCTGCCTGATCGGGCTTGCGCATTTCGGCCTCATGCGCGAGCCGACGGTCCAGGACGTCCTCGCGACGGGGGTCGACGTCGTCACGTTCAGCGGGGACAAGCTGCTGGGCGGTCCGCAGGCGGGGATCATCCTCGGGGGAAGGGAGATTTTGGGGCGGATCAAGAAGAACCCCCTGAACCGGGCGCTCCGGATCGACAAACTGACCCTGGCGGCCCTGGAGGCGACGCTCATCCACTATCTCGATCCGGACGCGGCCCGTGAGCGGCTGCAGGTCCTCAAGGCCCTGACGGAGCCCCTGCCGGACGTGAAGAAGCGGGCGCACCGCCTGCTCCGGCTCCTGCGCCGGACGGGGCTGGCCGGCCTGGACCTCTCCCTCGAGGCGGGGGTGTCCATGACCGGCGGCGGTTCGCTGCCGACCCAGGAGATCCCGACGGCGCTCGTCGCCCTGAGGCCCCGATCCCTGTCCGCCGCCCGCCTGGAGGAGGGGCTGAGGCGTCTGCCGACGCCGGTGATCGCCCGTATCGCCGAAGACGCGGTTCTCCTCGACGTGCGGACCCTGATGGAGGAGGAACTGGGGTGGATCCGCGATGGATTGAGAACCCTTTTCCCCGTTCGGCCGCACGAGCCGGGCATGAACCCCTGACCCGTCGCGGGCGCGGCCGCCGTCGAAGCCGCCCCGGATGGGCGGCGGCCCGCCGGGACCCACGCCATGGATAAAACCATCGAGACCTGGACCGTTCCCCCGTCCCTGGACGGCGCCCGCCTGGACCTGTTCCTGACGGAGGCGTCGTCGCTGTCCCGTTCCCAGGTCAAGCGCCTCGTCGAGGGGGGCCGGGTCTCGATCGACGGCGCCGCCGCCCCGAAGGTCAGCCGGAAGCTGAAGGCCGGCGAGACCGTCGTCCTGCTTCGCCCCCCCATCGCCGCAGCGGAGGCCCTCCCCGAGGACATCCCCCTGTCCATTCTCTATGAGGATGCGCACCTGCTGGTCCTGGACAAGCCGGCGGGCCTCGTGGTCCATCCGGCGCCCGGGCACGCCGGGGGCACCCTGGTGAACGCCGTTCTCCACCACTGCCGGGATCTCTCCGGGATCGGCGGGGTCCTGCGACCCGGAATCGTCCACCGCCTGGACAAGGACACGTCCGGGGTCCTCGTCGTCGCCAAGTCGGACACGGCCCACGCGGGACTGGTCAACCGGTTCAAGCGGCGCGAGATCGGCAAGACCTACCTCGCGCTGGTCTGGGGCGCGCCCCGGGAAAACGCGGGCCGCATCGACCTGCCCGTCGGCCGCCATCCGCGGGAGCGCCAGCGGATGTCCGTCCGGGGCCGGCGGGGCAAGCCGGCGGTGACGCACTGGCGGGTGGTCCGGCGCTACGGGGCCGTGAGCCTCCTCGAGGTGTCCCTCGAGACCGGCCGGACCCATCAGATCCGGGTGCATCTGAACGCCATCGGTCATCCCGTCGTCGGGGACCCCGTCTACGGCGGGACCGGAAGGGTCCGGGGCGTGGCCGATCCGGTCCTCCGGTCCCGGCTCCAGGCGATGAAGCGCCAGGCCCTCCATGCGGCCCGCCTCGATTTCGTCCACCCCGTGACCGGGACGCCCCTGAGCGTGAGCGCGCCGCTTCCGCCGGACATGGCGGAGCTGACGGCGTTTCTGGAAAAGGCCGCCGGGGGCGCCGCGCCCGACCCGGGCAACGGCGCCCCGCATCCGGGGGGAGCGCGATGAGCCCGGCGCGGGGGGCGGCGGGCCCGGGCGCACCCGGGGAAGGCTTCCGGATCCGGCGCCGCGGCGGCCTGAGCGTGTTCGAAGCCGATCTCCTGGCGGAGATCCCGTCCCTCCGGCACGCCTTCTCCACCCGCCGGGGCGGGAGCGGCGGCGGGTGCTTCTCCGGCCTCAACTTCAGTTTCCACCAGGGGGACGAGGCGGAAAACGTCCGGGCGAACTGGGCGGCCCTGTCCCGGGCCTTCGGGATCGCGCCGGAGCGCTTCCTGACCGTCCGCCAGGTGCACGGCAACCGGGTCTGGGTGATCGACGACGCGGAATCGATGCCGGTGTCCGGCGGCGGAGACGCCGGGGAAGACGCGCCCCGCCGTGATGCGATCGTTACAAACCGGCCGGGGATCGCCATCGGCGTCAAGACGGCGGATTGCGTGCCGGTCCTGATCGCGGACCCGGTCCGGCGGGTGATCGCGGCCGTTCATGCCGGCTGGCAGGGGACGTCCCGGCGCATCGTGGAACAGGTCTGCGCCGCGCTCGAGGCGCGGTTCTCCTGCCGGAGGGAGGACCTCCGCGCCGCCATCGGTCCGGCCATCGGTCCGTGCTGTTATGAGGTGGACGACCGCGTCCGGGAGGCGATGGCCGGTCTTCCCGGCCTGGAGCGCATCTTCTCTCCCCGGGAGACGCCGGGCCACTGGAGGCTCGATCTCGCCCTGGCCAACCGTTTGCAGCTCCGGAATGCGGGCGTGCCGGCGTCCCGGGTGGCGGCGGCGAACCTGTGCACCGCCTGCCGGCCGGACCTTTTCTTTTCGCACCGCGGCAGCGGCGGAAAAACCGGGCGGCACTTCAATTTTCTCCTGATGGACGGGGCGCCGGGCGCCGGCTGAAGGGTCCGGATCCCTCGGCAGGGGGCCCTTCCCGCGAAAACGGGAATCCGGCGGCGAGACCGCGTCCGGGATGTCCGCCGGATCTGCCTGAGCGGACATGGGGCCGCCTGAAAAAAATCTTGACACGACCGGGGGCATGGGGTAAGGGAAGCTCAACTTTGAACGGTTGGTGCGAAGTCCTTCCCTCATGGAATAATCCCAGAATTCGCGTTGGCAACCCGGTTCCATCCCAGATCTTCCATATGATTTCGTTGCATTGAGAATGATGACCGCCGTGTCGCTGTGTTTCAGCGCGCGGGGCGGTGCCGGAAACAGCGGGAAAAGACCGTCCTGACGGGAAGAGCAATTTGACAATGAAGAAGGAATCCGTATGAACATCGATGAAATCAAGCGTTTGCCGATCAGCCAGTTGACCGACATGGCCAAGGACTTCAACGTCCCCGGGGCCGGGGGGCTCAGGCGTCAGGACCTCATTTTCGCCATCCTCCAGGCCGAGGCGGAGAAGAACGGCGTCATCTACGGGGCGGGCGTCCTCGAGATCCTGCCCGACGGCTTCGGGTTTCTCCGGGCCGTGGATTACAATTATCTGCCGAGCCCCGACGACATCTACATCTCCCCCTCGCAGATCCGCCGCTTCAGCCTCCGCACGGGCGATACGATCTCCGGCGAGGTCCGGCCGCCCAAGGAGGGGGAGAAGTATTTCGCCCTTCTCAAGGTGGATACGGTCAATTTCGAGAGCCCCGAGACCGCGCGCGACAAGATCCTGTTCGACAACCTGACGCCCCTCTACCCTCAGGAGAAACTGAACCTGGAATCGAATCCGGAGAATTACTCCACCCGCGTCATGGACCTGTTCACGCCGATCGGCAAGGGACAGCGCGGCCTGATCGTGTCGCCCCCGCGGGCCGGCAAGACGGTGCTCCTGCAGGACATCGCCCACAGCATCTCCGCCAATCACAAGGAAGTCATCCTGATGGTGCTCCTGATCGACGAGCGGCCCGAAGAGGTGACGGACATGCAGCGGAGCGTCCAGGGAGAGGTCATCTCCTCCACCTTCGACGAGCCCGCCTCGCGCCACGTCCAGGTCGCCGAGATGGTCATCGAGAAGGCCAAGCGCCTGGTCGAGCACAAGAAGGACGTCGTGATTCTCCTGGACAGCATCACCCGGCTGGCCCGGGCCTACAATACCGTCGTCCCCCCCAGCGGCAAGGTCCTCTCCGGCGGCGTCGACTCCAACGCCCTGCACAAGCCGAAGCGCTTCTTCGGGGCGGCGCGCAACATCGAGAACGGCGGCAGCCTGACCATCATCTCCACGGCTTTGATCGACACGGGGAGCCGGATGGACGAGGTCATCTTCGAGGAGTTCAAGGGCACGGGCAACATGGAGCTGCATCTGGACCGCCGGATCGCCGACCGGCGCGTCTTTCCGGCCTTCGACCTGATCCGTTCCGGAACGCGGAAGGAAGAGCTTCTGACCCCGAAGGCCAACCTGAACCGGGTCTGGATCTTGAGGCGCCTCCTCCAGGAGATGAACCCCGTCGACGCGATCGAATTCATCGTGGACAAGGTCCGCAAGACCCAGTCGAACCAGGAATTCCTGGATTCCATGAACCAGTAAGGGCCAAGACGACAAAAAGACTTGTATTTTTTTTCGAGATGGCTATAATGCGCCCCCTGTGCACGCGCGGGGCGGCGAGACGGTCCGCCCCGGGGCGGGGACAATCGGGAAGGAGGCTGGCAAACAGTCATGAAGGAAGGGATCCATCCAGACTATCAGGAAACGACCATTACCTGCGTTTGCGGGAATGTCATCGAAACGCGGTGCACGAAGAAGGACATCAAGATCGAAATTTGTTCCCAGTGCCATCCGTTCATGACGGGCAAGCAGAAGATCGTCGACACGGAGGGCCGCGTGGAGCGGTTCAAGAAGAAATACGCCGGCACGGGCGGGAAGAAATAATCCGCTGCCCCGTGCGGGGGCCGAAACGTCCATCCGTTGCCCCCGATCGGAACGAATCTCAGGAAAGGCGCGGTGAAGGCGCATTGTTACGGCCCTATCCGGTGTGCACCCTTTCGACGACACCTCCACCCCGCCCGGACGATTCCGGGCGGGCGGTTTCCCTTGACCCCGGCGTTGCATTCCATCCCGACATCTTTTCTTCGGCGTGCCCGGAAGCGTCCGCGCTCCGGCCTTGCCGGATAGGGCGGGCGTTCGCGCGGGACCGGTTCCGACCGGTGCCGTCCGGATGCGCCGCAGGGAACGACCATGTTCAAACGGATCAAGGAGATTGAAAGCCGCTACGAGGAACTCGAGCGTCTGCTGAGCGATCCGGAGGTCATCGCGAAACAGGCCGTTTACCAGCGCCACGCCAAGGAGCATGCGGATCTGCGCGAACTCGTGGAGGCCTTCCGCCTCTACGAGAAAACGGAGGCCCGGATCCGTGAGGATCAGGAGCTTCTCCGGGGACCGGATGAGGACATCCGGGACATGGCGAAGGAGGAGCTCCCCGTCCTGAAGGAGGCCCTCGACGGACTGGAAGAGCGCCTGAAGCGGCTCCTGCTGCCGAAGGACCCCAACGACGACCGGAACGTCTTCCTCGAAATCCGGGCCGGGACCGGCGGCGACGAGGCGGGGCTTTTCGCCGGCGATCTCTTCCGGATGTACGCGCGGTTCGCCGAGCGCAACCGCTGGAGGATCGAGGTCGTCAGCAGCACCCCGGCCGGCGGCATGGGCGGTTTCAAGGAGATCATCGCCCTCATCACGGGGGCGGGCGCCTACAGCCGGATGAAGTACGAGGGCGGGGTCCACCGGGTCCAGCGCGTGCCCGTCACCGAGGCCCAGGGGAGGATCCACACGTCGGCCGTCACGGTGGCCATCCTGCCGGAGGCGGAGGAGGTGGAGGTTCAGATCGATCCCAACGATCTGAGGATCGACGTGTACCATTCCAGCGGTCACGGCGGGCAGAGCGTCAACACCACGGATTCCGCCGTCCGGATCACCCACCTGCCGACGGGGCTCGTCGTCACCTGCCAGGACGAGAAATCCCAGCTCAAGAACAAGGCCAAGGCGATGAAGGTTCTCCGCGCGCGGCTGCTGGACGGCATGGTGACCCGGCAAAACGCGGAGATCTCCGAGGCCCGGAAGATCATGGTGGGCAGCGGTGACCGGAGCGAACGCATCCGGACCTACAATTACCCGCAGGGGCGGGTGTCGGATCACCGGATCGGCCTGACCCTCTACAATCTGGAGGGCTTTCTGGACGGGGACATCGAGGAGGTCCTCGAGGCCTTGAACACCCATTACCAGACGGAAGCCCTCAAACAGTCCGCAGGCTGACGATCATGAACATTCGCGGGCTCATCGACCGGACCACCCGGACCTTCGCGCAGGAAGGCCTCCCGACGCCCCGTCTGGACGCCGAGGTGCTCCTCGCCGCCTGTCTGCAGACGGACCGGAGCGAATTTTACATTCATCCCGAGCGGGAGGTGCCTCCCGATCGCCGCCGCCGCTTTGCCCGCTGGGTCGGCCGCCGTCGCCGGGGGCAGCCGGTGGCCTATATCACGGGCGAGAAGGAGTTCTGGTCGCTGCCGCTGGCGGTGGGCCCGCAGGTCCTCGTGCCGCGGCCGGAGACGGAGATCCTGGTGGAAGAGGTGCTGCGCCTGGCCTCCTCCCTGCCGGCGGATCCGAGGATTCTGGAGGTCGGCGTCGGCAGTGGCGCCGTCAGCATCGCCCTGGCGACGGAGCTGCCGCGCGCCCGGATCGCGGCCACGGACATTTCCCCGGACGCCCTCGCGCTGGCGCGCGTCAACGCCCGGCGCCACGGCGTCGATGGCCGTATCGCCCTGATGGCGGGGGATCTGTTCGAACCGGTGCGGGGGCCGTTCGACCTTGTCGTCTCCAATCCGCCCTACATCCCGGAGGGGTCGTACGACGGCCTGCCGGTGGAGGTCCGCTGCGAACCCCGACTGGCCCTGCTCGCCGGGCCGGACGGGACGGACGTGCACCGCCGCCTGATCGCGGACGGGGGGCGGTACCTGAAGGCGGGCGGCTGGCTCTGCCTGGAGATGGGCGAGGGACAGGGCGGGCGTCTGACCGCCGCCCTGGAGAAGGCGGGATACACGGACATCGTCCGGAGGAAGGACTACGGCGGCAGGGAACGGGTCATCCGGGCCCGATGGAGGTGAAGGTTGGACAAGATCGTCATCACGGGAGGCCGCGGGCTCGAAGGGGAGGTCCGGATCAGCGGGGCGAAGAACGCCGCGCTGCCCATCCTCATCTCCGCGCTCCTGACGGAAGGCCCGAACACCTTTCACAACGTTCCGGACCTCGTGGACATCAAGACGGTCAAGAAACTGTTGGCGAGTTTCGGCGTGCGGATGGAGGGAGGAGAAACGCTTTCCCTCGATGCGACCCACCTCACCCGTTGCGAGGCCTCCTACGATCTGGTCCGGACCATGCGGGCGTCGATCCTCGTCCTGGGGCCGCTGGTTGCGCGGCTGGGCGAAGCCCGGGTGTCTCTGCCGGGCGGATGCGCCATCGGGGCCCGTCCGGTGAATCTGCACATCAAGGCGCTCCAGGAAATGGGCGCGGAGGTCGAGCTCCGGGACGGCTATGTGGAGGCCTGCTGTCCCCGCCTGAACGGGGCGGAGATCTACTTCGACATCTCCACGGTGACGGGGACGGAAAACATCCTGATGGCGGCCTGCCTGGCCCGCGGAACGACGGTTTTGAAAAACGCCGCCCGGGAACCGGAGATCGTGAATCTGGCGCAGGTCCTGACGGGCATGGGCGCCCGGATCGACGGGGCGGGAACGGACGAGATCCGCATCGAGGGGGTGGAGCGGCTTCATCCCGTCGAGGCGGCGGTGATCCCGGACCGGATCGAGGCGGGCACGTTCATGATCGCCGCCGGCATGACGGGGGGCAACATCCGCCTGACCGGTTGCGACCCGACGCACCTGGATGCCCTGATCACGAAGCTCCGCGACACGGGCATGTCCATCGTGCCGCTGGCCGACGGACTTCAGGCGGTCGGCGCGGCCCGAATCCGGAGCGTCGACATCACGACCCTGCCGTACCCGGGATTTCCCACCGACCTCCAGGCGCAGATGATGGCCTACATGACGGCCGCCTCGGGACTCAGCGTCATCACGGAAACCGTTTTCGAAAACCGTTTCATGCACGTGAGCGAACTGCTCCGCATGGGGGCGGACATCCAGATCCAGGGCAACAGCGCGGTGGTCAAGGGGACGCCCGGCCTCCGGGGCGCCAAGGTGATGGCCACGGACCTGCGGGCCTCGGCCTCCCTGATCCTGGCCGGACTCATGGCCGAGGGCCGGACGGAGCTCCTGCGGGTCTACCACATCGATCGCGGGTATCAGCAGATCGAAAAGAAATTTTCCGCGCTCGGGGCGGATATCAGGAGGGTGCGGGCTTGACATGAAGATCAGACGAACGTCCGACCGGGATTTCGACGCCTTTTTCCGCGATCTCAGACTGCGGGGCCGTGTCTTCGACGAGGACCTGCTCGCGGAAGTGAAGGGGATCGTGACGGATGTGGCCACCCGCGGGGATGATGCCCTGTTCGCCCTGACGGCGCGGTTCGACGGCTACACGCCGACGGCGGAGACCGTACAGGCCGCGCCGGCGGAGTGGTCCGCCGCCGCGGCGGAGGTTGCGGCGGCCGACCTCGGACTCCTCGAACTGGCGGCCGGGCGGATCGAACGGTTTCACCGGCAGCAGCGGATCGACGGCTACTGCGCGGAAGACGAACCGGGGATCACCTGGGGACAGCGCATCCTGCCGCTGGAGCGGATCGGGATCTACGCCCCCGGGGGACTGGCCGCGTATCCCTCGACGGTCCTCATGGCGGCCATCCCGGCCCGGATCGCGGGCGTCAAGGAGATCCTCCTCGTGTCTCCCGCCCGGGAGGGGAGGCTCAACCCCCTGATCGCCGCCGCCGCGCGGGTGGCCGGCGTGACGCGCATCTTCAAGATCGGCGGCGCGCAGGCCGTCGCCGCCCTGGCCTACGGGACCGCCTCGATTCCGGCGGTGGACAAGATCGTGGGGCCGGGCAACGCCTACGTGGCGGCGGCGAAAATGCTGGTGTTCGGCCAGTGCGCCATCGACATGATCGCGGGCCCCAGCGAAGTCCTCATCATCGCGGACGGGTCGCAGAATCCCGCCGTCTGCGCCGCCGACCTTCTGTCGCAGGCGGAGCACGACCCGCTGGCCTCCGCGCTGCTCCTGACGCCGGACGACGCGTACGCCCGGCGGGTGACGGCGGAGGTCGAGCGGCAGCTCCCGACCCTGTCGCGCCGCGACATCGCCGCCCGCTCCTGGTCGGATTACGGCGCGGCCGTCGTCACGAAAGACCTCGCGGAGGCCGTCGCCCTGGCGAACCGTTTCGCGCCGGAGCACCTGGAACTGATGGTGGACAACCCGCAGGCGCTCCTGCCCGGGATCGTCAACGCCGGCGCCGTTTTTCTGGGCGGCTGCACCCCCGAGGCCGTCGGCGACTACCTGGCCGGTCCGAACCACATCCTGCCGACGGGGGGGACGGCCCGCTTCGCGTCGCCCCTGGGGGTGTACGACTACGTCAAACGGATGAGCGTCCTGTCCTTTTCCCGGGAGGCCCTGCTGAAGTACGGCCGCCAGGCCGCCCGGCTGGCGGACCTCGAGGGGCTGGAGGGCCACGGAAAATCCATCACCCGGCGATTGGACGCGGATCCCGGGAACCCTTGAGCGGACGATGAAAACCGAACTCTACTACTACACGGGTACGGGCAATTCCCTCTGGACCGCCCGCCTGCTCGCGCAGGCGCTGGGATCGGCAGCGGTCCGGCCGATGTCCCGGACGGACGGTTCCACCGTGACGGCCGGGATCGAGGCGGTCGGCCTCGTCTTCCCCGTGCATATCTGGGGGCCGCCGCGCCGGGTGATCGCCTTCGCGAACGTCCTCAACGCGGACCCGGAGACGTATTGCTTCGCGGTGGCGGTCAACGCCGGGCAAGTCGCCGCCACCCTCGTCCAGCTGAAAAAGATTCTGCATGCAAGAAATCTGACCCTGGCCTCCGGGTTCGGAATCGTCATGCCCTCCAACTACATCCCCTGGGGCGGGCCCGGCCCGGAGGAGGAACAGCGCCGGCGGATCGCCGCTGCCCGGGAGAAGATCGGCCGCATCGCCGCCCGGGTCGGGAACCGGGAATCGCGACCCGTCGAAAGGGGCCCTTTCTGGCAGAACCTCGTCCTGACCGCGCTCAACCGGCTCGCCTTTCCCCGCGTCCCCGCGATGGACAAGGGCTTCCGGGTCGACGAGAAATGCAACGGCTGCGGCGTCTGCAAGACCGTCTGCCCCTGCGGGAACATTGCCTGGGAGGCGGAACGGCCGGTCTGGCAGCACCGCTGCGAGCAGTGTCTGGCCTGCATCCAGTGGTGCCCGCAGGAGGCGATCCAGTACGGCAGGAAAACGCCGGGGTATGCACGCTACCGTCACCCGGAGATCAGACTGCGCGACCTGACCCGGGAGAGGGATTTGCAGGGCTGATGCCGATTGGGGGTGACGCGATGAGAAAGACCGTCTTTGCGGGGCTGGGGGCGGTGTTGCTGTGCGCGGCCGTCGCATCGGCGGCGGGTCCGCACTTCCGGACCGACGCGTTCCGAACCTCCGCCGGGGAACTGGTCATCACCGTCGTGGGTCACGCGACGCTGATGATGACCTGGGGCGGCAAGGTCCTGCACATCGATCCGGTGACCGAGCAGGCCGATTATACGAAGCTGCCGAAGGCCGACCTGATCCTCGTCACCCACGAGCACGCCGATCATCTCGACCCCGCGGCGATCGGCCTGATCCGGACGAAAGGGACCGCGGTTCTCGCCCCGGAGACGGCCGCCCGCAGGATCCCGGGCGCCGTCGTCCTCGGGAACGGCGACGTCCGCACGATCCAAGGGGTGCGGATCGAGGCCGTTCCGGCCTATAACCTCGTCCACATGCGCAAGCCCGGCGTGCCCTTCCACCCCCGGGGAATCGGCAACGGGTACATCGTCACCTTCGGGGACACGCGCGTCTACATCGCGGGAGACACGGAAAACACCCCGGAGATGAAGCGGCTGAAGGAGATCGATATCGCCTTCCTGCCCATGAACCGGCCCTATACCATGACCCCCGAAATGGTCGCGGACGCCGCAAAGGCTTTCCGTCCGAAGATCCTCTACCCCTATCACACCGGCGGAACGGACACGGGACGACTCGTCGAACTGCTCCGGGATGCGGGCGGCATCGATCTCCGGACAAAAAACCCTTGACAAAACATCCCGGGTGGTACATATGCCGTCCAGTCGCGGCAGACCCCGAGCGGGCGTAATTCAGTGGTAGAATGTCAGCTTCCCAAGCTGGACGTCGTGGGTTCGAGTCCCATCGCCCGCTCCATTTTCCCCTCCCGGCCCCCCGGTTTTTTTCTTGCAATCCCCTCTTTTCTGTGTTAGGAAGCCGCCCAGATCATCGGGTTTTTGAGATGAGTGGGCGCGTGCCCACTTTTTTTTTCCCGAAAGAGAATCATGGCGGAGACATCAGGCAGCTACCGGGAAGAGATCGCGTCACTCGCGGACGCTCTCCTGCAGGCCGAGGGCATGGAACTGGTCGACGTGGAATGCCTCAGGATGAAGTCGCGCTGGCTGGTTCGAATCTTCATGGACAAGCCGGGCGGGGTGACCGTTGACGACTGTGCCTTGATCAGCGAGCAGTTGGGGGATGTCCTCGATGTGCACGACCTGCCTCCCGGGGCCTATACCCTGGAGGTGTCGTCGCCCGGTCTGGACCGGCCCTTGGCCAAGGCGGAGGATTTTCTCCGGTTCCGGGGCTCCCGGATCGACTGCCGTTTGAAGGAGAAGGTCGCGGGGAGTCGTCATCTGTGCGGGATCCTGCGCGACTGCCTTTTGGGGGAGGGTCCGGGGATCGTGGTCATCGAGGTGGACGGCGAACGCCGGTCGATTCCCCGGGACCTGATCCTGAAGGCCCACCTCGTCTACGAAGAGGAACCTTAGGAACAAGCGCATGCGCCGCATCGCCCTGCGGGGCGCCAGGGGAGATAAAGGGAGGACAAGGACATGTTTCCAGAACTCAAACGTCTGATCGAGCAGATGGGCAAGGACCGGGGGATCGACAAGCAGATCATCGTCGAGGCCCTGGAAGTGGCGATGGAGACGGCGGCCCGGAAGAAGATGGGGCCGCGGGTGGAGATCGAAGCCCATTACAACGACGAGGCCGGCGAGATCGATGTGTTTCAGTTCAAGACCGTCATGGAGAGGGTCCTGGATCCGGAGATCCAGATTTCCGTCGAGGAGGCCCGGGAGAAGTGGGACGAAGGCGCCGAACCGGGCGACAGCCTCGGGATGAAGGTCGACGCCGGCACCTTCGGGCGAATTGCCGTCCAGACGGCGAAGCAGATCATTATCCAGCGCGTCAAGGACGCGGAACGGGACAACATCTACGAGGAATACAAGGATCGCAAGGGGGAACTGGTCAACGGGTTCGTGCAGCGTTTCGAGGGCGGGAGCATCATCGTGAACCTGGGGCGGGCCGAGGCCGTGGTGCCGGTGTCGGAGCAGATCTTTCGGGAGCAGTACAAGCGGGGCGAGCGGATCCGCGGGTATCTCTGCGACGTCAAGAAGATCTCCAAAGGACCGCAGGTCATTCTTTCCCGGACCCATCCGGGGTTTCTGAAGGCCCTCTTCGATGTCGAGGTTCCGGAGATCTCCGAGGGGCTCATCGAGATCGTCAACGTTTCCCGCGAGCCGGGAAAGCGGGCCAAGATCTCCGTGAGGACGAAAGACAAGGACATCGATCCCGTCGGAGCCTGCGTCGGCATGCGGGGATCCCGCGTCCAGAGCGTCGTTCAGGAATTGCGCGGTGAGAAGATCGACATCGTTCCCTACTCCGACGATCCGGCCAAGTACGTCTGCAGCGCCCTGTCGCCGGCGAAGGTGGACAAGGTGTTCATCGACGAGGACAATCGGGCCATGGAAGTCATTGTCCCCGATGACCAGTTATCCCTGGCCATCGGGAAAAACGGTCACAACGTCCGGCTGGCGGTCCGCCTGACCGGCTGGAAGATCGATGTCAAAAGCCAATCCATGGCGACGGCCCAGGAGGAAGAGGGATTCAAGTCACTCATGAAGATTCCGGGGGTCGGCGAGGCGACGGCGGAACGGCTGTTCAAGGAAGGCCTGAAGAGCGTCATGGCCATCGCCGCCTCCGACGTCGAGACCCTGTCGGCGATTCCGGGCGTCGGCGAGAAGTCGGCCCGGCAGTGGATCGAAGCCGCGGGGAAGATCCTCGATCAAGGGGTCGCGTAAACG
The DNA here is from genome assembly GCA_002347815.1 of Syntrophaceae bacterium UBA2251. Classification (GTDB taxonomy): domain Bacteria; phylum Desulfobacterota; class Syntrophia; order Syntrophales; family UBA2251; genus UBA2251. The sequence goes on along the minus strand of DDXV01000018.1, from coordinate 33,867 downwards.
GATAAGGCGGGGGAGTTGCGCATGTCTAAAAAAAGGGTCCATGAATTAGCGAAGGAACTGGGCATCGAGAACAAGGAGTTGATTGCCCGCCTGGAAAAGATCGGCATTGCGGTCAAATCCCACTCCAGCACGCTGGATGAAGGCGATGTGGAGCGTATTCTCAAGGAGCTCAAATCCAGCGAACCGCGGGAGGTTGTGGAGCAGAGGATCAAAACGGGGGTGATCCGACGCCGCTCGGTGCGTCTGCCGGCGGAAGAGGCCGAGCCCGCACCCGCCGCGGAGGCGCCGGTGGAAGCCGCAAAGCCCGCTGCGGAGGCGCTTCCCAGAGAACCGGAGAAGCCGTCCGAAGCCCCGCCGGTGGTCCCTCCGGCGGAAGCCGTTCGGACCAAGGGGGCCGCGCCGAAAAGGGAGCCCGTTTCGAAAGCCGTCCCTCCGGCTCCCCCCGAACCCCCGGCCCCGGAGCCCCCGGCTGCGGAGGCGGAGACGCGGAAGGTCGGGGCGCCCGCTCCGACGGAGGCCGCGGTCGTTCCCGAACCGACGCCGAAAGAAAAGGATGTGACGCCGAAACCGGCGCCGGCCGCCCGGGAGGCCGAGACGGCATCCGCCGCGGGGGCGGCGCCTCCGGCCAAGGAGAAGGCCGTTCCAGCCCCGCCGGCCAGGGCCGCCGAAAAGGAGGTCAGAAAGCCCGTTCCTTCCCGGCCGGACCTGATGATCACCCGGGATGTTGTCCCCCCGCGGCCGGAAGCGCCGTCGGCGCGGACGGAGGCCGATAAGTCAAAGAAACGCGGGAAGAAACCGGTCGAAGTCCTGATGGAAGAATCGGCGCCGGCCAAGAAGAAGGTTTTCGTCAAGAGGCAGTTCGTTGACCGTAAGGCGCGACAGATTGAAGTCGATACGGAGGAACGGACGCCCAGGTGGCGGGAGGAGAAGCGTCCTGCCGTCGTCAGGATGAAGAAGACGGAAATCACGGTTCCCAAGGCCAGCAAGAGGAGGATCAAGGTGGGCGATGCCATTTCGGTGGGGGATCTGGCTAAAAAGATGGGCGTCAAGGCCAGCGAGGTCATCAACAAGCTCATGGGGTTGGGGATGATGGCCACGATCAACCAGCCCATCGATTTCGAGGCGGCGAGCCTGATCGCCGCGGAGTTCGGTTATCAGGCGGAACTGATGGGCCAGGAGTTCGACGAGACCTTGCTGAAGGCGGAGACGCCCGCGGAGAATCTCCGACCGCGCGCACCGGTGGTCACCATCATGGGGCACGTGGATCACGGCAAGACGTCGCTGCTCGACGCCATTCGTGAAACCAACATCATCGACGAAGAAGCGGGCGGCATCACGCAGGCCATCGGCGCCTACCACGTCCACATCAAGAACCGGGACATCGTGTTTCTCGATACGCCGGGGCACGAGGCGTTCACGGCCATGCGCGCCCGAGGGGCCCAGGTGACGGACATCGTCGTTCTCGTGGTGGCGGCCGACGACGGGGTGATGGACCAGACGGTGGAGGCCATCAACCACTCCCGAGACGCCGGCGTTCCCATCGTGGTGGCCATCAACAAGATCGACAAGCCCGGGGCGGATTCAGGGCGGATCAAGCAGGCCCTGACGGAATACAATCTGGTCCCGGAGGAGTGGGGCGGAGAGACGATCTTCTCCGAGGTGTCGGCCAAGCAGAAGATCGGGATCGAGGAACTGCTGGAGCTCATCCTGCTGCAGGCCGATATCCTGGAACTCAAGGCGGATCCTGACCGGCCGGCCCGCGGTGTCATCATCGAGGCCAAACTGGACCGCGGGCGTGGACCCGTGGCGACGGTCCTGATTCAGGAGGGGACCCTGCGGGAGGGCGACGCCTTCGTCTCGCGGACGGAATACGGCCGGGTCCGGGCCATGATCGACGACAAGGGGCAGCGGATGCGGGAAGCGGGGCCGTCCACCCCCGTCGAAGTGATCGGCTTTTCCCGCGTGCCCCAGGCGAGCTCCGAATTCATCGGTGTCGAGGACGAGAAGAAGGCCCGCAGCATCGGCGAATACTGGATCCGCAAGGAGCGGGAGCGGGAGCTTTCCGCCACGGCGAAGATCACCCTGGAACAGCTCTATGCGAAAATCAAGGAGGGGGTGAAGGAGCTCAACGTCATCCTCAAGGCCGACGTGCAGGGGTCCGTCGAGGCCCTCGTGGACGCGCTCGGAAAACTGGGCGCGGCCGACATCAAGATCAAGATCATCCATTCCTCCACCGGCGCCATCACGGAGACCGACGTCATGCTGGCGTCGGCGTCCAACGCCGTCATCATCGGGTTCAACGTGCGTCCGGACGCCCGGGTCGCCGAGGTGGCCGAAACGGAAGGGGTGGAGATCAAGCTCTACGACATCATCTACAACGTGATTGCCGACATGAAGGCGGCGATGGAGGGGCTCCTGGAGCCGGAGTACCGCGAGGTGAGCCAGGGCCGCGCCGAGGTGCGGGACATCTTCAAGGTGCCGAAGATCGGCACCATCGCCGGCTGCTATGTGACGGACGGAAAGCTGGCCCGGTCCTCGGGCGTCAAGCTGGTCCGGGAGGGCGTCGTCCTGTACGATGGGCGGATCGCTTCCCTCCGGCGCTTCAAGGACGACGTCAAGGAGGTCGCGACGGGGTTCGAGTGCGGCATCGGCATCGAGAACTACAACGACATCCGCATCGGGGACGTCATCGAGGCTTATGTCCAGGAAGAGATCGAACGCAAGCTTTAACGAACCGACGGGCCGCGGGGACGCCCGCGGACCGGGGCGTGAGGGGAAGCCGTGGTTATCGGTGTGGGACTGATCGACATCCTGATCCCGGACAGCCGTTCCCTCAAGGAGAAGCGGGGCGTTCTGCGGCGGATTCTAAAGCGCACGCAGAATGAGTTCAATATCTCCATCGCCGAGGTGGGGCAGCACGACCTCTGGCAGACGGCCCGGATTGGATTTTGCGTGGTCGGAAACGATCGCGCCTACATCAACGGCAAGATGGATCACGTCTTTCGTTTTATCGACGACCTCGGCGTGGCGGAGCGGGTCCGCACGAAGATGGAAATCCTTTCGTTCGCGGACATCGAGGACGATCCGCGACTGGAACTGGAAAAGTATGGCGCAATATAAACGGGCGGAACGCGTGGCGGACCTGATCCGCGCGGAACTCGCCGACATCCTGCGCAAGCGCATCAGCGATCCCCGGATCGGGCTGCTGACCCTGTCGGGCGTGACGCTGTCGGACGATCTCAGGGTGGCGAAGGTGTACTTCGTTGAAATGGGACAGGACCAGTGCCGCCCGGAGATCCGGGCGGGCCTGGACCGGGCCGCGGGTTTCATCCGCCGGGAACTGGGAAAGCGGATCGAGCTGCGCTACGTGCCGGAGCTCATCTTTCTGTACGACCCCTCCTTCGCCTACGGCAGCCGCATCGAGAAGCTGATTCAGGAACTCCACCATCAAGAAGAACCAGAGGAACCGGATGCTCCAGAAGATCATTGACATCATCCACCGCGGCCGGACCTTTCTCGTGACGGCCCATGAACGGCTGGACGGGGACGCCCTCGGATCGGAGCTCGCCCTGTACGCGATGCTGACCGATCTGAGGAAGCAGGCGGTGGTCTATAACCAGGACGAGATTCCCGGGAATTACCGCTTTCTTCCCGGGAGCGAAAGCATCGTGTCGGCGCTGCCCCCGCCGGAGACGTTCGACGCGGCGTTCATCCTGGATTGCAGCGAGCTGGACCGGGTGGGTCGGGAGGCCCCTCGAATCGCGGGCATCCGGCAACTCGTGAATATCGACCATCACGTCTCCAACGGTGGTTTCTGCGATACGGTCCTGCTCGATCCGAAGGCGAGTTCGACGGGAGAGATCCTGTGCCGGGTCATGACGGCCATGAACTGGGCGCCGACGCCGCCGGCGGCGACGTGTCTGTATACGGCGATCCTGACCGATACCGGCGGATTCCATTACGGCAACACGACGCCGGAGGCGCTGATGGCGGCGTCCGGACTCGTCGTGCGCGGGGCCGATCCGCAGTGGATTTCGGAAAACGTCTACGAGAGCAACCCCCTGGCCAAGATCCGGCTTCTGGGCGCGGTCCTGGGAACCCTCGCCCTCGACGGGGACGACCGCGTGGGATCGCTCACCGTGACCCGTGAGGTCCTGGCGCGGACGGGCGCCGCGCCCGAGCATACGGACGGCCTCGTGGACCTGCCCCGGACCATCCGGGGGGTGGACGTATCCGTCCTGTTCAGCGAGATGGAGGACAGCCGCATCAAGGTCAGTCTGAGGTCGAAAGGCCGCGTCAACGTGGAGCGCGTCGCCCGCGCCTTCGGCGGCGGCGGCCACGTCAATGCCGCCGCCTGTCGGGTTGAGGGGGATGTGGACATGGTGAAACGGAAGGTGATCGCGGCGGTCGTCTCCAGCCTGGAAGCGGAGGGACGCCGATGAACGGCGTGATCGTGATCGACAAGCCGGCGGGGAAGACCTCGTTTGACGTGGTGGACGAGGTTCGCCGTACGCTGGGCGTCAGAAAGGCCGGTCATACCGGCACGCTCGATCCCCTGGCCACGGGGGTGCTGCCGGTCTGCCTCAACGAGGCGACGAAACTCGTGCCGTTCCTCATGGGAGGATGGAAGGTCTATCGGGCCACGCTGCTTCTGGGGGTCCGGACGGACACCCTGGACCGGGACGGGCAGGTCGAGCGGACCTGCGTCCCGTCCGTGACGCCGGAGGAGATCGCCGGCGCGCTGAAAAAGTGCGTCGGCAGGCGCCCGCAGCAGGCGCCCCGCTATTCGGCCCTCAAGTTCAAGGGCAAGGCCCTGTACCGCTGGGCCCGTCAGGGGGTCGCGATCGACCCGCCCTCCCGGATCGTGGAGATCGACGAACTGACGATCGAGTCCATCGAGGGGCCCTATGCGACCTTCACCGTCCGCTGTTCGAAGGGGACCTACATCCGCTCCCTCTGCGCGGAGGTCGGGGAAAACCTGGGCTGCGGGGCCTGTCTCTACGCCCTGAGGCGCCTTAAAACCGGCCCATTCGACGAGACCCTGGCCGTTCGCCTGGAAGATGAGGCGGGCGCCGCAGGACCGGAACGGCTGCGGCAGGGGCTGATCCCCCTGATCGACGCCCTGCCGGAGTTGACCGAGATCGAGGTCGATGCCTCGCTGGCGAAGCGGATCCGCGCCGGTCATCAGCCGAAACGGGGCGACTGGGGCGAGGAGGATATTCCTTTCCTTGCCCCGGAAGATATGATAAAATTTACCCTCAATCGGCGTGCCCTGGTAGCCATTGGCAAGGTGGTTCCTCCCCCGCCCGCGTCGGGGGAAACGTCCGGCGATGCGCCGTTTACCAAGATCCTGAGGGTGTTCAATCCCTGATGAGCCGCCGCGCCGCCGGCGAAGGCGCGAGGCCGCAGACGAATGCAAGTCAACCATGCGCCGCGTTGTGAGAATTCGGCAAGAGAACGACGTTCAAGGAAGGAGAAAAGGCAGTGTTAGATGCGGAGAAACGAAAGGGCATTATCGGGAAATATCAGATCCACGAGAACGACACGGGCTCCCCGGAGGTTCAGGTTGCCTTGCTGACGGCGCGCATCGAGTATTTGACGGAGCACTTCAAGGCGCACAAAAAAGACCATCATTCCCGGCGGGGACTCTTGAAACTGGTCGGTCAGCGGCGTCGTCTTCTCGATTACATGAAGAAAAAGGATGTGGAACGATACCGGAGCATCATCCAGCAGTTGGGGATCCGGAAGTAATTCTCCCGCGGGATGCATCGCTTGCAGGAAAACGGATCGGCCCGGGGCCTGAATCTATGCCCGGGGCCTTTGGAGAAAGGAATGAGTATGAGTAAGGATTTTCGTTGTGACTTTGCGGGCAGAGAGATCTGCCTGAAGACGGACTATGTGGCCGCACAGGCCGATGGCGCCGTGTTCGCGCAGTACGGGGACACCGTGGTGCTGGTGACGGCCGTATCCCTGAAGACGGCGCGGGAAGGGCTGGACTTCCTTCCCCTGACCGTGGATTACCAGGAAAAGACGTTCGCGGCCGGCAAGATCCCCGGCGGCTTCTTCAAGCGGGAAGGAAAACTGAACGAGCGGGAGATTCTTCTCTCCCGGATCATCGACCGTTCGATCCGCCCGCTCATCCAGAAGGGGTATTTCTTCGAGACACAGATCGTCGCGACGGTGCTCTCGGTAGACGACGAGAACGACAGCGACGTGGTGGCCATGCTGGGGGCGTCGGCCGCCCTCACGCTGTCGAATATCCCCTTCCAGGGACCCATCGCCGGCGTGCGTGTCGGCCGCCTGAACGGGGCCTTCGTCTGCAACCCCTCGCATGCCCGGCAGGCCGAGAGCGATCTGAACCTCTTCCTGGTGGGCCGGAAGGTCCTGCCGGGGACGGAGGGGAGGCCCTACGACGTCAACCTCGTCATGCTCGAAGGGGAGGCCCGGGAGGTGGACGAGGATACCCTGGTCGATGCGATCAACTTCGGCCTGGAGTCCCTGCGTCCCGTCATCGACCTTCAGGAGCAGATCCGTCAGGAGATCGGCCGGCCGAAGCGCGTATTCGTGCCGCCGGCCATCGATCCGGACCTCGCCGCGCGCGTGGAAGCGGCGGCCCTGGCCGGCTTTACGGATGGCTATGCGACGGCCGGGAAGCTCGACCGCTACGCGAAGCTGGATGAGATCCGGGCGGCGGTGGTGAAGGAATTCACGGCCGAGGCGCCGGACCTGAAATCGCAGGTCCTGACCATCCTGGAGCATCTGGAGCGGAAGATCCTGCGCGGGATGATTCTGCATGAGAAAAAGCGCAGCGACGGACGCTCCGCGACGGAGATCCGCCCGATCCGCTGCGACGTGGGGATCCTGCCCCGCGCGCACGGCTCCGGCCTCTTTACGCGGGGAGAGACGCAGGCCCTGGCCGCGCTGACGCTGGGGACGTCCTCCGACGAACAGCGCCTGGACTTCATCGGCGGCGAGGAGATGCGCTCGTTCATCCTCCATTACAACTTTCCGCCCTACAGCGTGGCGGAGGCGAAGAGCATCCGCGGTCCCGGACGGCGGGAGATCGGTCACGGCAACCTGGCGCGTCGGGCTCTCCTGCCCGTCCTGCCTGCGCCGGAGGTCTTTCCCTACACCATCCGGATCGTCTCCGAGATCCTCGCCTCCAACGGGTCGTCGTCCATGGCGACGGTCTGTGCGGGGGTCCTGTCGCTGATGGACGGCGGCGTGCCGGTCAAGGACATCGTCGCCGGTATCGCGATGGGCCTCCTGAAGGAGGGGGACGAAGTGGTCATCCTGTCGGACATCCTCGGGGATGAAGACCACGCCGGAGACATGGACTTCAAGGTCTGCGGGACGAAGAAGGGCGTCACCGCGATGCAGATGGACATCAAGATCGACGGGCTGACGGGCGACATCCTGAGGGGCGCCCTGCGCCAGGCGCGGGACGGCCGCTGCTTCATCATCGACCGGATCCGGGAGACGATGGCGGCGCCGCGCGCCGACATCTCCGTTCACGCCCCGCGCATCACCACCGTCAAGGTCAAGCCCGAAAAGGTGCGGGACGTGATCGGATCGGGCGGCAAGAACATCCGCCAGATCATCAGCGAGACCGGCGTAACGATCGATGTCGAGGACGACGGCACCGTAACGATCGCGTCCAGCGACGCGGACGCCGCCGCCCGGGCCATCGCCATGGTCAAGTGGCTGACGGAAGAGGCGGAGATCGGCAAGATCTATACCGGTACCGTGAAGAAGGTCGTCGATTTCGGGGCCTTCGTGGAAATCCTGCCGGGCACGGAAGGGCTCGTCCACATCTCCCATCTGGCGAAGGAGCGCGTCAACAAGGTGACCGACATCGTCCATGAGGGCGATGAGGTGATGGTCAAGGTCCTGGAGATCGACAAGCAGGGCAAGATCCGTCTGAGCAGAAAGGAAGCCCTGGATGCCCATGGTCCGGAAAACCGTTCTCGATAACGGTCTGACCGTCGTTACCGAAGAAATCGATACCGTCCGGTCCATCTCCATCGGCGTTTGGGTGCGTTGCGGTTCCCGGTACGAGTCGGCGGCCGACAACGGCATGGCGCACTTCATCGAGCACATGCTCTTCAAGGGCACGGAGCGCCGCAGCGCCTTCGACATCGCCGCGGCCATCGATTCCGTGGGCGGGGTCATGAACGCCTTCACGGGCAAGGAGCTGACCTCGCTCTACATCAAGGTGCCCGATTACCATCTGCCCCTGGCGATGGACCTGCTGGCGGACATCCTGCGGCAGTCCCGGTTTGCCGCCGAGGAGATCGAGAAGGAAAAGGCCGTCGTCCGGCAGGAGATCCACATGCTGGAGGACTCCCCCGACGAGTACGTCCACGAGATCTTCGAGAAGGCCTTCTGGGGCGGGCATGCCCTGGGCCGGTCCATCCTGGGGACGAAGGAGCGGGTCGCCGGCTTTACGCGGGATGGACTGAATGCGTTTTTCGACCGGATGTACCGGGGGCGGAACATGGTGCTGAGCGCCGCCGGTCACCTGGACCACGCGGCGTTCCTTAAGCAGGTCGAGACCGCGTTCGGCGCCCTGCCCGAGGGGCGGCGGCAGGCGTTTCCGGATGCACCGACGACCGAGGCCCGGCAGGTGGTGCAGGAGAAGGATCTCGAACAGGTCCACCTGGTCGTCGGGACGGTGGCCCCCGCCGCCCGCAGTCCGGAGCGCTATGCCGGTTTTCTGCTCAACGCGGTTTTCGGGGGCAGCATGAGTTCCCGCCTTTTCCAGGAGGTGCGGGAGAAGCGGGGGCTCGCCTATGCCATCCAGTCGTACCTCGTGCCTTACCAGGATACGGGCATCCTCGGGGTGTACGCCGGCGCCGACGCCGACCGGGTGGAAGAGGTGGCGACGCTGATCCAGGCGGAGATGAGCCGTCTCCGACGGACGCCGCTGACGGCGGACGAACTTCAGGCGGCCAAGGAGTTGATCAAGGGGAATTTTCTCCTGAGCATGGAGAGCACGGATCACCGCATGACACGGCTGGCGAAGAACGAGTTGTGTCTCGGTCGTCAGACGACCGCGGAGGACGTGCTGGCCGCCGTGGACGCCGTCACCTGCGAGGATGTCGTCCGCCTGGCCGGCGAGCTGTTCCGTTCGGAGACCCTGTCCGTGGCCGTCATGGGTCCTGTCCGTCCAAAGCAGGTCTTCGATTTTCGCATGACGTAGGAGGGGTGGCGTGAACGTCGACGCCCTTGGGGAGGAAGACATCGAAATTCCCGTGCAGCGTCTGGCGGGGACGGAAGACCTGCCCCTGCCCCGTTACATGACGGAACGGGCGGCCGGGATGGATGTCCATGCCGCCGTCACGGAGGACACGGTGGTGCCGCCGGGCGGACGGCAGCTGATCCCGACGGGGCTGAAAGTCGCGGTGCCGCCGGGGCATGAGGCCGAGATCCGTCCCCGGAGCGGGCTCGCCGTCCGGCACGGCGTGACCGTCCTGAACAGCCCCGGCACGATCGACGCGGACTACCGGGGGGAAATCGGCATTCTTCTGATCAACCACGGGACGGAGCCGTTCGTCGTGAAGCGGGGCGAACGGATCGCCCAGATGGTGGTCCGCCGGGTCGGTCGGGTGCGATGGCGGGAGGCCCCGGCGCTGGACGAAACCGGACGCGGCGAGGGCGGATTCGGCCATACCCGCCGCTGATGCGGCCGGACGGGCAGGGAAGCGCAATGAAGAAGCTCAAGGTTCAGAAATCGTTCCGGGAGATCAACGAGCGGATCCGCCAGGGGAAGGCCGTGGTCGTCACGGCGGAGGAGATGATCGACATCGTCGAGCGGCACGGTTCCGTGGACGCGGCCCGGCGGGTCGATGTGGTGACGACGGGGACCTTCAGCCCCATGTGTTCTTCCGGGGCCTTTCTCAATTTCGGCCATACGTCGCCGAAGATCCGGGCCTCGCGGATCTGGCTGAACGACGTTCCCGCCTACGGCGGGATCGCCGCGGTGGATTGCTATTTAGGGGCCACGGAAGTGACGGAGGCCGATCCCCTGAACAGCGTCTATCCGGGCGAGTTCAACTACGGGGGCGGGCATGTCATCGAAGATCTCGTGGCGGGCAACCTCATCCGGCTGCGCGCGGAGGGCTATGGAACGGATTGTTACCCGGCCCGGCGCTTCGAGAAGACCATCACGATTCACGATCTGCGCGACGCCATCCTGTTCAACCCGAGAAACGCCTACCAGAACTACAACTGCGCCGTCAACATGTCCGACAAGACCATCTACACCTACATGGGCATGCTGCGACCGAGGATGGGGAACGCCACCTACGCCACGTCGGGCCAGCTGAGTCCCCTGTTCAACGACCCCTACTATCAGACCATCGGCATCGGGACACGAATCTTTCTCGGCGGTGCGCAGGGGTTTGTCGCCTGGCCCGGCACCCAGCACAACCCCCGGGCGCTGCGCGGGAAGAACGGTGTGCCCCGGGAGGGAGCGGGGACCATCGCGACCATCGGCGACCTGAAGGAGATGAAGCCGGAGTGGCTGTCCGGCGCCAGCATGCTGGGATACGGGGTTTCCCTGTACGTCGGGATCGGCATTCCCATTCCGATTCTGAACGAGAAGCTGGCCTGCTTCACCGCCGTCAAGGACGAGGATCTCTATGCCCAGGTCTACGATTACGGCATGGACTACCCGAAAGGCGCGGCGAAAAGCCTGGGAGAGGTGAGCTACAAGGATCTGCGCGGCGGCGAGATCGTTCTGAACGGGAAGACCATTCCCACCGCGCCCCTCTCCAGTTATTACAAGGCACGGGAAATCGCCGCCCTCCTCAAGGAATGGATCGAGAAGGGAACGTTCCTGCTGGGGGAGCCGCAGCAGCTTCTGCCGTCGATAGGCGAGAAGGCCGACCCGTCCTGAGCGAGGGAGAATTTTTGTTGCGCCTCACCGCACGATAGGGTATGAGAAAAGACATCGTTGCGGGAACTTCGGGATCTCGGAACTCGAGGGGGCATCCATGAAGGTTGGGCGTTACCTGCTGCTGTTCGTCGTCTTCATGGCGTTGATCATTTCCTTCGGAAATCGGGGACTGGTCGACAACTACAAGATGCAGGAGAAGCTGCAAGACCTCGAGAAAGCGAATGAAAATATCAGCGATGCCAACGGGGAACTGAAGCGGACCATCATGCTGTTGCGCAGCGATCCGGCCACGATCGAACGGATCGCCAGGGATGAACTGGGGATGGTCAAACCGGGAGATTTCGTCTACCGCTTCGGGAAATGAGATCGCTGCTAATTTTTTTCTTTACTTTTAGATATTTGCCTGTTAAAATTCTTACCCATCCAATAGAACGCATGAAGGGTTTGAGCTTTTTGTGATACCGGGAATGATCGGGACAGTGTGAGTCATCGGCGGAGTCCGGCACTGTAGGGTGGATCCATGGTGGATATCGTAGGGTTGTTTACCGGCGCCAAGAAGCTGGTCGGGCTCGATGTCGGATCGAGCGCGCTCAAGCTTGCCGAAGTCGTCCAGACGCCGAAAGGGTTCGTTCTCAACAACTTTCATCAAACGCCCCTCCCGCGGGGGGTGATCACGGACGGCGCCGTCACCGCGCCGGACATTCTGACCCAGCACATCAAAGACCTCTACAAGAAAGCCGGCTGCAAACGCAAGGCCATCGTGACGTCGTTGTCCAGCCACGCCGCGATCGTGAAGAAGGTCAACCTCGCCCAGATGGAGGAAAACGAGCTTCGCGAACTGATTCACGACGAGGCCGGGAAGTATCTGCCTTTCGACAGCATGGACGACGTCCTGTTCGACTTTCAGATCCTGGGCGAAAACGACTATAACCCGAATCAGATGGACGTGCTCATCGTGGCGGCCAAGAAGGACATCGTCGAGGGATTCACCGGCGCCATTGAAAAGGCCGGGCTCCCCGTGGTGATCATGGACGTGGATTCCTTCGCCCTGGAACACATGTACGAGCAGAATTACGACTTCGAGGAAACGGACGTCGCGGCCCTGATCAATATGGGGGCGAGTATCACCAACATCAACGTCGTCCTGAACGGCGGCTCCATCTTCACGCGGGACTTCACCCTGGGCGGCAATGCCGTCACCGAGGCCCTTCAGGAAAAGCTCGGCGTCACCTTCGAAGAGGCGGAGAAGATCAAGCTCGAAGGCGTGCGCGGCGGCGAGATGGAAGAGCGGGAATTCAACGACAGCCTGTTGCAGCTTGCCGACCCGATCTGTTCGGAGATCGAGCGGTCCCTCGATTATTTCCGCTCCACTTACGGCGGCGGGGACATCCGCAAGGTTCTGTTGTGCGGAGGAAGCGCCAATATCCCCGGCATCGCACAGGAGCTTTCCCAGAGGCTTAACATCGAAACGGAGGTCGTCAATCCCTTTCAGAAGATCGGTTACAATAAAAAGGTGATCGACCCGGGGCAGGTCCAGAGCATTGGCCCCGTGGCCGCGGTCGGAGTGGGACTGGCGCTCCGGAGGGTGGGTGAGAAATGATCAAGATCAATCTTCTTCCCTACCGGGAAAAGGCCGCGAAGGCCGGCATGGCACGGCAGATCATCCTGACCGCCGGAATCTTGATATTCCTGGTTGTGATCCTGGCCGGCACTCAGATCTATCTGTCCGCGAACAATGCGCGGATGGAAGGCGAGATCAAGACCGACGAAGAAAAGCTCGTCGTCCTGAACAAGAAGGTCGGCGACGTGGAGAAGTTCAAGGAGAACAAGCGGGTCCTGGAACGGAAGCTCTCCGTCATCAACGGCCTGGAGGAGAACCGCCTTGCGCCGGTAAAGATGATGGATGAGCTCGTCCGCCTCGTGCCCACCCGCGATGTCTGGCTCGACAAGTTCACCCAGAAGGGCATGGAGCTCCAGATCGAGGGCATCGCCCGCGACAATACGGCGGTCTCCCGCTTCATGTGGAATCTCGAACGGGCCAGTTTCATCAGCGCGGTGGAGCTCGTGTCCTCGAAAGAGAAAGAGGTCTCGAAAGTCAAGCTGCAGCAATTCAACTTGACCTGTCAGATGAAAAAGGGCGCCTGACCATGCCGATCACCGTTGAAGACATCAAGAAGCTCCCCCCGAAAATACAAGCCTTGATCCTCGTCGGCGTGGTGCTTCTGCTGGGCTACTTCTATTACTTCTTCTTCCTCCAGGCGACGCTGGAAAAGCGGGGCCAGCTGCAGACCAAGCTCGCCGAACTGGAACAGCAGGTGGCGGAGAAGGAGCGGGTCGCCGCCCAGCTCGCCAAGTACATGCGGGAGGTCGAGACCCTGGAACAGCAGTTCAAACTGGCGCTGTCCAAGCTCCCCGACAAGAAAGAAATTCCCGGTCTGCTCAATTCCGTCGCCCTGGCCGGCAAGGGCGCGGGTGTTCGGTTTCTGCTTTTTGCGCCGAAGCCGCCCGCCAGGCCCGCTGGAAAGCCGGGGGTCAAGGAAAATCTGAAGCCCTCCGACAAGCGGGCCGAAGAGAAGGAGAAGGCCGGCGACGCCAAGTCGCCGTCGGCCAAGGCGGAAGGGGAGGCCTTCTATGACGAAATCCCCGTCGATGTTCAGATCACGGGCGGTTATCACAATATCGCCCTCTTCTTCGAGCGGGTGGCGAGACTTCCCCGGATCGTCAATATCGAGGACATTGTCATGGGGGACGCTGGGGCGGCGGCCGATGCCAAGGGACGTGGCCGCCCCCTGAAGACGTCCTGTGTGATCAAGACGTACATGTTTGTCGAGAGGCCCGATGCTGCAGTCAAAAAGACGGATCAAAAAGCCAAATAATCCCGTGACGGCGATCGGGGTCGGCCTCATCTGCTGCGGACTCTGGCTGGGAGCCGGTGTGACCGCGGCCGCCGATCCGGGCCCGCTTCGTTCTTCCGGGCCCGCACCCGCGGTTGCCGCGACGGCGAAGGCGAAGACCGCCAAGACGCCGGAGCAGGCGAAGGCCGTGAAGGCGAAGACCGCCAAGGCCCCGGAACAGGCAAAGGACGCGAAGACGCCGCTGGCCCATTTTCGCTACAGTCCAACCGGCAAGGCGGATCCCTTCCGTCCCTTCCTGGAGCGGGACGAAATTGCCCGCAAGAAGACGGTCAAGCCCAAGCCCGTTCCCCTCTCGCCGCTCCAGCGCGCCGGCATCGAACAGTTCAGACTCGTCGGGATTGCGGGCAGCGCATCGCGACGCATCGCGGTCGTCGAAGACGCCGCCGGGAAATTCTACACCGTCAAGGCGGGGACCGTCATCGGACAGAATGGCGGCCGGGTCGCCGAGATCCATGAAGACCGGGTCATCATCGAGCAAAAACTGTCGGATCAGACGAAACAGACCAAAGTCAACCGCGTGGTCATCAAGCTTCGCAAAGAAGATTATGAGGGAAGATTATGAAACGAAAATGGCCATGGCTATGGACTTCCTTGCTTGCGGCGTCTCTGCTCCTGGCCGGGGTGGTGTCCGTCGCCCTCGCCGCGCCGGAGGCGTCCGTCGGCTACGTGGAGGAGATCACCGCCGGTCCCCTGCCGGGTAAGGAGCGCGTCACCCTGGTCCTGTCCCGGATCACGGCCCCGACCGTCGAAGCCGCGCCGGGCGGCGGCGTGCTGATCAAGGTTCCGGACATGTTCATACCCGAAGGACTGCGCAGTCCGTTGGGCGAGGGCGCCCTGAGCAACATCCTCCGCATTGTTCCGGAACAGCGGACGGTGGGGGGACGCCAGTGGGCGTATGTCCGCGTCGATCTGAAGCAGCCGGTCCAATACTACGTCCGACAGGAAGGGTTGTCGGTCATCGTCGATTTCAACGTGGCGGGTTTGAATCCACCCCCCCTGGCGGCGGAGCGAACGGTTGCCGCGGCGCCGGTTCCCGCCGCAGAAGAAGCGCGGCCGGCAGCGGCCCCAACCGCCGCAGTTCAAGACCCGCTCCCGGGCGGGGATGAAAAGCAATACAGCGGCAAGCGGATCTCTCTCGATTTTCAGGATGCGAACATCAAGAGCGTCCTCAGGCTGCTGTCGGAAGTCAGCGGCATGAGCCTCGTGTCCGGGGACGACGTCAAGGGGAACGTCACGGTCCACATGAACAACGTCCCGTGGGACCAGGCCCTCGATGTCATCCTCGATATCAAGGGGCTCACGAAAAAGCAGATGGGGGACGTGATCAGCATCATCACGCTCGAAAAGGCCAAGAAGGACGAGGCCGACCGGCAGGCCAAGGAAGAGGCCCGCATCAAGGCGGAGTCCCTCGAGAAGGAGCGCGAACAGAAGCTCAAGCAGGTCAAGGGCAAGCTCCGTCAGATCTCCATCGAGGCGAGAATCGTGGAGGCGGAGGAGGGCTTCGGCCGGGACCTGGGGATTCAGTGGGGCGTGGGGAAAAAGAGCAGCTTCGGCTCGCATTACGATTATGCCGCCGTTGCCCAGTCGGCCAATGCCATGGGGGATAATTATAATCTAAAAGGTCTGGCTTCCTCAGGGATCGCCCTGTCGACGGCCAATCTGGCCTTGAACTTTCCCGTGGCCGCGGCGGCCCCCGCCCTGGGGTTCGTCCTGAGCGGCACGCACTGGCTTCTCGACGCCGAGCTCATGGCCTCGGAACTGACAAACCGGGTGAAGGTGATTTCCTCGCCCAAGGTCCTGACGATGGAAGGCGTCGAAGCAAAAATCAAGCAGGGGGAGCAGGTTCCCAATATCACGCCAGCATCGGGAGACAATCCGGCCACCGTCTCTTATAAAGATGCCTTCCTGGAACTTGCCGTGACGCCCAAGATTACCGACGAGGGCCGGATCTCCATGAAAATCAAGGCGTCCAACAATTCGGCGAACTATGCCAAGGCAATTCTGGGAAACCCTCCCATCAACACGAGCGAGGTGGACTCGAACGTCGTGGTCAACGACGGCGACACACTCGTGATCGGCGGCGTCATCAAGACGACTGAAAGCAAGGCCGGCGATGCGGTGCCTTGGATCGCCAGGATCCCTCTTCTGGGGTGGCTCTTCAAATACGAGAATGTCGAAAAGGGTAAAAAAGAACTCCTGATCTTCGTGACGCCGACGATCATCAAGGACGATGCCGTGGCCGCGGCTGCGCCGCCGGCCTGATGCGCCGGGGCGGTTGACGGGAAGCGTCTCCGCACGATCCGGAATCCGAAGCATGTCAAGAGATCGCCTTCGAAAAGGCGATCTCTTTTTTTGTGGAGGAGACGGTTTGACTTCCGCCTTGACAGGTTCGGGCGCCTTTGTTAGCGTCGGTCAGGGTCCGTCCGGAAAACAGGCGAGGGATCTGTCGACGCGGCGCTTCAAGCGGTCAGGCCCGAAAAAGCGGGAATTCGGCAAGCCCGGAAGGTTCGATGAATGGATGATGCAGATCAGGTCCAGGCCGGTGAGCCGGAGCGCACCAAACGGGACCTTTTTCTCGATCAGGCGCGCTTCCGGCTGGAACAGAACCAGGCGCGCCTCGCCATGGAGATGGCCGAGGCGCGCCTGCGGCGTCTTCCGGACGACATCGACGCCCGGACTATTCTCTGCCATGCCCTGATCCGGATGGGCCGTCCCGACGAGGCGCGGGAAATGCTGCGGCGGGTCGAGGGGACCCTGCTGGACTTTGCGAGCCTCTATGCGGTCTTGGGGGATTGCCGCCTCAAGGAAGGGTTTCCGGAGGAGGCGGCGGCGTACTACCGGAAGTTCCTCGCCTTCAATCCGCCCGACGCGGCGGCGGTCCGGGAGGTGTCCGGGAAACTGGACGCGCTGACGGGGGACGGCGATGCCGGACAGCAGGATGACGAGCGCCCCCTGCAGGTCGGGGACATCGCTCCCGATTTCTACACCGTCACCCTGGCCGATCTGTACCTGCGCCAGGGTCATCCGGAGATGGCCGTCGACGTCCTCACCCGGATCCTGGAACAGGACCCGGAAGACGCCAAGGCCCGGTCGCGCCTCCGGGAGATTCAGGCCGTCTCGGAGCCCCGCCCGGACCGGCGGACGGGGCGGCACGCGCGCACGATCGGGACGCTTTCCCGGTGGCTCGTGAAGCTCGAAGCATCGAGGGCGCATGCCTCCTGAAGCGACGCCTTACGCCCGGAGACGGTCGCGCCTGTTCGATCGCCTGTCCGACTGGGGCCTCGACGCCCTGCTTCTCACCGAAGAAGCCAACCTCCGCTACCTGACCGGTTTTGCGGGGACGGACGCGGCCCTTCTGATGACGGAAGGCCGTGCGTCGCTGCTCGTGGACGGCCGCTTCCTGACGGAGGCCCGCGAGACGGTTCCGGAGGTGGAGATCGTCGAGATCCGGGACCTGATCGAGGGAATCGCGGCGGCGCTGGCCGACGCCGCCCCCTCCCGCGTCGGGTTCGAATCCGCCGTCCTGACCGTCCACGTCCACCAGCGCCTGCTCGCCGCACTCGGAGCGGGGGTGTCGCTGCGGCCGCTCTTTGACGAACTGTCGTCGCTGCGGGCCGTCAAGGACGACGAGGAAGTCCGCTGCATGCAAAAGGCGGCGGCGATCGCCTCCTCGGCCCTGCAGGCGATCCTGCCGTATCTCCGACCCGGGGTCGCGGAGCGGGACATCGCCCTGGAGCTCGATTTCCGCATGCGGCGTCAGGGGGCGGAAGGGAGTTCCTTCCCGACGATCGTGGCGTCCGGGCCGCAGTCCGCCCTTCCCCACGCCACCCCCGGCGCCCGGAAGATCCAGGCCGGCGAGGGGGTCGTGATCGACTACGGGGCCGTCTTTCAAGGCTACCGGTCCGACGAGACCTGCACGGTGTTCGTCGGCGGCGATCCGGATCGCGAGACGCTCGCCGCCTACGCGCAGGTCCTCGAGGCCCAGAAGCTCGCCATCGCCGCCCTGCGGGCGGGTGTTGTCTGCCGCGACGTGGACCGCATTGCCCGGGACGCCCTCCGCCGGGGCGGGTGGGAGCGCTTCTTCTCCCACGGCACCGGCCACGGCGTCGGTCTCGACGTCCATGAAGCCCCGCGGCTCAACGCCCGCTCGGAGAGCACCCTCGAAGCGGGCATGGTCGTTACGGTGGAACCCGGGGTTTACCTCCCCGGCCGCTGGGGGATCCGCATCGAAGACATGGTGCTCATCCGCGCGGACGGCTTCGAGATCCTGAGCCGGGCGCCCAAGACGCTGACCCTCCTGAAGTGACGAGGGGAAAATAAGTTTCTCTATTGACATTCGCCCGGAATTCTTTTACTGGCAGGAAAACCTGTCGTTCGCCACAGGCGCTTCAAGTAAACGGTCCGCAGGGGGTGGGGGGCAATGAAGGTATTTCCTGAAGACTACATGTACAGCCGGGAGCACTTGTGGGTCAGGGTCGACGGTGACCTGGCGACCATCGGGATCACCGATTACGCCCAGGAGAAACTGGGCGAAGTCCTCTCGATCGAACTCCCGGAAATCGACACCGAGGTCGAGCGGGACGAATCCTTCGGATCGATCGAGTCCGCCAAGGCGGTGATCGAACTCATCGCCCCCGTGGGCGGGCAGGTGGTCAATGTCAACGACGATCTTTTGGACGACGTGGGCATCATCAACAGCGACCCCCACGATACCGGGTGGCTGATCGTCATCGAAATGAGCGACATCGATGAAATCGATGACCTCCTCGACACCCGCGGTTACAACGATTTCATCCTGGAAAGCGAGGAGGACTGATCCGGTGTGTCCGTTTGGAGACTGATCCCCTTTCATGCATCCGACGCCTTCGAGAACATGGCCGCCGACGAGGCCATTTTCCGCCTGATGCCCCTGGGGCATACGCCGCCGACCCTTCGCTTCTACGGATGGCGTCCGGCCGCCGTCTCGCTCGGTTATTTTCAGAACACGGTGCAAGCCTGCAACCTCGCGGTCTGCCGGCGGGAGGGGATCGACGTCGTGCGTCGTCCGACGGGAGGCCGGGCCGTGCTCCATGACGGCGATCTGACGTACGCCCTGTGCGCCCGGGTGGGCGAGCCGCCCTTTCCTCCCGGGATCGCCGGCGCCTACCGCGTGATCGGCCGGTGTCTTCAGGAGGGCCTGCACCGTTTGGGAATCGACGCGGCGATCGCGCCCGCGGACCCGGAACCTTCCGGGGTGCGCGACGGCTCCGTCGCCTGCTTTGCGCGGCCGGCCAAGGATGAACTGCTCGTCGAGGGCCGGAAGATCTGCGGTTCGGCCCAGGCCAGGTCGCGCGGCGCCTTCCTCCAGCACGGGTCGCTTCTGGTCCGGTTCGATGCGGCACGCGCGGCCCGGTGTCTTGTCGCCGAAACGGAAGAGCGGGAGCGGACCCGCCGGATGCTGACGCGGGCCGTGACCGCCGTCGACATCTGCCTGACGCCGCCGCCGGCGACGGGCGCGATCGTCCGCGCCCTGGCGGAGGGGTTTGCCGCGGTCCTGCACGCGGATCTGCGAACGGGCGCCCTGACCGACGCGGAAGAGGCCCTGAAGGCGCGCCTGAAGCGGGAAAAATATCGGCCCGAGGCCTGGAACGGCGAAGGAGAACCGGATGAAACGGCTGCACCTCATTAGGGAAGAGATCCGGCGGCAGCGGGCCTATCCCGCGGACGCGATACCCTGCCAAATCAAGCTGGATGCGAACGAGAACCCTTTCCCCCTGCCGGAGGACCTGACCGGTCTCTTCTTTTCGGCCGTGACACGGGAGGTGGCCCTGAACCGCTATCCGGAGGCGGGTTCCCCCGCCCTGAGGCGCCGGTTCGCGGCGCGCTTCGGGGTCGCGCCCGATCAGGTCCTGCTCGGCAACGGGTCCGACGAATTGATCCTGGCCCTGCTCATCGCCTGCGGCGGCCCCGGCAAAAGCGTGCTGATCCCGACCCCGACCTTCGCCATGTACCGGATCTGCGGCTTGAACCTGGGGTGCCGCATCTGCGAGGTGCCGCTCGCGGCGGGCGGAGACCTGGACCTGCCCGCGATGCTCGCGGCGCTCGAACGGGAACGGCCGGTCCTGACCTTCCTGAGCTATCCCAACAATCCGACGGGCGGGTGTTTCAACGACGACAAGATCGCCGCCCTCATCGAACAGGCGCCGGGACTGGTCGTCGTCGACGAGGCCTACGGACCGTTTTCCGGCCGTTCCTTCCTCCCCCGCCTGAAGGCGTACGACAATCTCCTGATCCTGCGGACGCTGTCCAAGGTCGGACTGGCGGCGATGCGCATCGGCTTCCTCGTCGGTCCTCCGGAAATCGTGGCCGAGATCGACAAGGTTCGTCTTCCCTACAACCTGAACAGCGTCTCGCAGATGGCGGCCGGATTCTATCTCGATCACGAGGCGCGGTTCATCGCCCAGACGGAGGAGATCGTCCGGGAACGGGCCGGGCTGTGGGATGCTTTACGAAAAACCGCGGTGGTGCATCCCTGGCCGACGGATGCAAATTTTATTTTTTTTACTTGCGATCGCGATATAAATCAGGTATATGCTGCACTTGTCAAAAGGGGTGTCCTCGTCAAGAAATTCGACGCCTCGGGAAACGCGCCGCCGGCGATACGGGTCACGGTCGGCCGCCGCGAGGAAAACGAGGCGTTTCTCAAAGCACTCCGGGCAGGGGTTGCAACGTTAG
This sequence comes from Syntrophaceae bacterium UBA2251, assembly GCA_002347815.1. GTDB lineage: Bacteria > Desulfobacterota > Syntrophia > Syntrophales > UBA2251 > UBA2251. Next base: position 13,338 of record DDXV01000018.1, on the reverse strand, counting down.
GGGCGTGATTTAATCTCCAGGCAAAACAAAGGGTAGTCGGCGACACGGCGGGAAGAGAAGGTGTCGAGCTGCCCTTTTTTTGCGCCTTTTTCAAGCTCTAATAAAATCAGAGAGTTATGTAATGAAGATGATCTTGCTTCTGGAAGACGGCACGTCTTTCCCCGGGGAGTCCTTCGGGGCGGTCGGGGAAGCGACGGGATGGGTCCATGACGAGCGCGGGGTGGTCGGCTATCAGGAATGCCTGACCGATCCGGACAATCGGGGCTGCATCGTCAACATGACCTATCCCCTGATCGGCAACTACGGGGTGAACGACGAGGACGGGGAATCGGACCGGGCTCAGGCCGCGGCCCTCCTGGTCAAGGAGAAGAGCCGGGTCGTCAGCAGCTGGCGCGCCGGATCGACCCTCGAGGCCTTCATGGACCGCTGGGGCGTCGTGGGTCTGGAGGGCGTCGATACGCGCGCCCTGGCCCTGCACCTGAGGGAACACGGAGAGATGCGGGGGATCGTCGCCCCGGCCGCATCTCCGACGACGGCCCTTCTGGCCAAAGTCCGCGCCGACGCGGGCCCGCCCCCGGCGGATCGCCCCAAGGGGTCCCGTCCTCATGCGGCTTCGGCCCGCCCCTTTGAAACGGACGGCGGTCCGCGCATCGCCATGCTCGATTTCGGCTGCCGGCGGTCCTATCCGCGCCAACTGGAGGCCCTGTCGTGTCAGGTGCGCTCCTTTCCCCCGACGGCCGCCTGGGACGAGATCCGGGCGAGCGGCGCCGACGGGCTGTTCCTCTCGAACGGTCCCGGCGCGCCGGAGGCGTTCGAGCCGGCCCGGCGCATGCTGGCGGCCGCCCTGGGCGAACTTCCCGCCTTCGGAATCGCCCTGGGATGTCAGATGCTCGCCCTCGCCGCGGGCGGGAAGGCGACGCGCATGGGTCAGGGGCATCACGGCGCCAATTATCCCGTGCGGGATCTCCGGACGGGCCGGACGGCGATGACGCTCCAGAACCACAGTTGGGTCATCGACGAGACGTCGCTGAAGGGCGGCGTTTGCACGGTGTCGCACCGGAACCTCAACGACGGCACGGTCGAGGGCGTTTCGTCGGAGCGGGGGCGGTTTCTCGGGGTGCAGTTCTCCCCCGTTCCGGATGACGACGGCCGCCCGAGCGCGTTGTTCCGGGAATTCATGGAGAGGATGGCCAGGACGGGCGGCAAGAGGCAGAAGGCAAAGGGTTAAGGGCGAAGGGGAAGAGAAAAGGTAAGACGATGCCGAAGCGAACCGATCTCAAAAAGATCCTCATCATCGGGTCGGGACCGATCATCATCGGCCAGGCCTGCGAGTTTGACTATTCCGGCTCCCAGGCCTGCAAGGCCCTGAAGGAGGAAGGCTATTTCGTTATCCTCGTGAACAGCAATCCGGCGACGATCATGACCGATCCCGAGATGGCGGACCGGACCTACATCGAGCCCATCACCCCGGAGATCGTGGAGAAGATCATCGCCCGGGAAAGGCCGGACGCCATCCTGCCCACGCTGGGCGGCCAGACGGGGCTCAACACGGCGGTCTTTCTCGCCCGCGCCGGCGTTTTCGAAAAGTATCACGTGGAGGTCCTGGGGGCGTCGGCGGAGGCCATCGCCCGCGCTGAGGACCGGGATCTGTTCAAGCAGGCGATGCTCGAGATCGGCGTGGGGGTTCCGGACAGCGGCATCGCCACCTCCGTGGAGGAGGGCATGGCCATCGGCCTCGGCATCGGCTTCCCCATCATCCTGCGGCCCGCCTTCACCCTGGGCGGCACCGGCGGGTCGATCGCCTACAACAAGGAAGAGCTGGAAGAGTTTCTCGCCAAGGCCATCGAATACAGCCCCGTGGGGCAGGTCCTGGTCGAACGGTCGGTCCTGGGCTGGAAGGAAATCGAGTTCGAGGTCATGCGGGACGCCGCCGACAACGTCATCATCGTGACCTCCATGGAGAACGTCGATGCCATGGGCGTTCACACGGGCGACAGTGCCGTCGTGGCGCCGGCCCAGACCCTGACGGCCCCGGAATACGCCCATCTGACGGCGCTGTGCCGCAAGATCATCCGCAAGATCGACGTCACCGGCGGCGGCGTGAACATCCAGTTCGCCGTGAGCCCCGACAACGGCGAGGTGGTGATCATCGAGGTCAACCCGCGCCTGTCCCGCAGTTCGGCCCTTGCGTCCAAGGCGACCGGCTTCCCGATCGCCCGTGTCGCGACGAAGCTGGCGGTGGGGTTTACCCTGGATGAAGTCAAAAACGACGTCACCGGCCGGACGTCGGCCCTCCACGAACCGACGATCGATTACTGCGTCTTCAAGATCTCCCGTTTCACCTTCGAGAAATTTCCGCTGGCCGATCCGACCCTGAACACCTCCATGAAGGCCGTCGGCGAGGCCATGTCCATCGGCCGGACCTTCAAGGAGGCCTTTCAGAAGGGGCTCCGCTCCCTGGAAACGGGGCGCTTCGGCTTCGGCGCCGACGGCAAGGATGCTTCCTTCGAGGGGGAGGACACCGTCGAGAAGATTCGCGAGAAGCTGCGAATTCCGAACGCGGAGCGCTTCTTCTATATCCGCTTTGCCTTCCGCGCCGGGCTCACGATCGACGAGATCTACGACCTGTCGCGCATCGACCGCTGGTTTCTCTTCAACATGAAGGAGATTTTCGACCTCGAGGAGGAACTGGTTCGCTACCGGTTCCACGGCGTGAAGCGGGACCTGCCGGTCTGGAAGAAGGATTTCCCCGCAGCGCTCCTCCGTCGTTCCAAGGAATTCGGGTTTTCCGACGTGCAACTCGCCCACATCCTGGGCGTCGAGGAGGAAACGCTCCGGCGGATGCGCAAAAAACTGGGGCTGCATCCCGTCTACAAACTCGTCGACACCTGTGCCGGAGAGTTCAAGGCCGACCGTCCCTACTACTACTCTTCTTACGAGACGCTGGAGGAGAGCCATCCCTCGGACCGCGAGAAGGTCATCATCCTGGGCGGCGGACCGAACCGGATCGGCCAGGGGATTGAATTTGACTACTGCTGCGTGCACGCCTCCCTGGCCCTGCGGGAGCTGGGGTACGAGAGCATCATGGTGAACTCGAACCCGGAGACGGTCAGCACCGATTACGACACCTCCGACAAACTCTATTTTGAGCCGCTCACCCGCGAGGATGTCCTCAACATCATCGAGCGGGAGAAGCCCGTCGGGGTGATCGTTCAGTTCGGCGGACAGACCCCCCTGAACCTCGCCGTGCCGCTGGAGAAGGCGGGCGTGCCCATCTGGGGGACGACGCCGGACAGCATCGACCGCGCGGAGGACCGGAAACGCTTTCAGATGCTCCTGAAGAAGCTCAACCTGATCCAGCCGGACAACGGAACCGCCCGTTCGTACGAGGATGCCCAGCGGGTGGCGAACAAGATCGGCTATCCCGTGATCGTCCGCCCGTCGTACGTGCTGGGCGGCCGGGCGATGGAGATCGTCTATGACGACGACGCCCTGGGCGATTTCATGAAAAAGGCCATCCGGGTCTCGCCGGAGCATCCGATCCTGATCGACAAGTTCCTGGAGGACGCGATCGAAATCGACGTGGATGCCATCTCCGACGGGGAGACGACGATCATCGGCGGCATCATGGAGCACATCGAGGAGGCCGGGGTCCATTCCGGCGACAGCGCTTCCGTGATCCCCCCCCACACCCTCGATCAACGCCTGGTTCAGGTCGTCAAGGACAACACCTACGCCCTGGCCCGCGAGCTTCATGTCCGCGGCCTCATGAACATCCAGTACGCCATCCGCAACGACGTGGTCTATGTCCTGGAAGTCAACCCGCGAGCGTCGCGGACGGTGCCCTTCGTCAGCAAGGCGACGGGGGTGCCCCTGGCCAAGCTGGCCACGAAGGTCATGGCCGGCCGGACCCTCGCCGAGCTGGGATTGACGAAAGAGGTGGAAATCCGGCACGTGGCGGTCAAGGAATCGGTGTTCCCCTTCGCCCGCTTCCCCGGCGTGGACGCGATCCTGGGGCCGGAGATGAAATCCACGGGCGAGGTCATGGGGATCGACGTGAGCTTCGGCAAGGCCTTCGGGAAGTCCCAGATCGCCGCCGGGACGAACCTTCCTCAAGCCGGGAAAGTCTTCATCAGCGTGACGAACAAGGACAAGCGCCAGATCGTCTTTCTGGCCAAGCAGATGGAGCACATGGGCTTCTCCATCCTGGCGACGGCCGGGACGGGCGGGGTCCTGAAGAACAACGACATCGCGGTTCAGATCCTCCCCAAACTCTCAGAAGGGCGTCCGAACGTCATCGATCTGATGAAGAACCGGGAGGTGGCGCTGATCATCAACACCTCGGGCGGCAAGAAGCCCCGCGCGGACACGGTCTTTATCCGGTCCACGGCGGTGCTGCACAATGTCCCGCTGATCACGACGATGTCCGGCGCCCAGGCGGCGGTGAACGCCATCGAGGCCATGCGGAAAGAGGCGGGGAAGGTCCGGACGATCCAGGAGTATCATCAGGAGATCGGCATCGGGCGTTAGGCGAAGGGCGAAGGAGCGAGCGGTCAAGGACGTTGGGCGATCGGTGTCGGACGTCGGGTGAAGAAGATCCTGAAACAACCGGTGTCGGGCGATATGCATCGGGAAGGGGGGAACGGTGGACATCAGATCCCCGCTGCCCGCGACCCAGCGCCTGATGCCCAATACATGATGGAAAGGAAGGAAGAATTTGGAAGTCAAGGTATTCGACAATGATGTGGACAAGGCGCTGAAGATCCTGAAGAACAAGCTGTCCAAGAGCGGCCTCTTCAAGGAGCTGAAGCTCCGCCGGGCTTACGAGAAACCGTCGGTCAAAAAGAAGCGCAAGGCCATCGAGGCCCGGCGCCGGTTTGCCAAGGTCCAGCGCCGCCGCTCCTCGTAAGACACCCGCGGGGGATGACGTCGCGAGACGGAACGTCGGTTTGACGGGTTGCACCCCGGGCGACGCCGCCGCGCGTCCTTCCCGCAGATTTCGCGCCGGTATGCCGGATTTGCGGCGGGCCGGCGCAGCGCCGATCGGACGGCCGGGCCGTCCGGAGAAGCGAGGTCGAGGCGATGGAAGAAAAGCAATACCTGGTGGATGCCCTGTCCATCGAGGAATCCTGGCGGGTATTCCGGATCATGGCCGAGTTCGTCGAGGCCATCGACGCGCTTTCCAAGATCCAGCGTGCCGTGTCCATCTTCGGCTCCGCCCGGACCCGGCCGGAGGACCCCTTCTACCAGAAGGCGGAATATCTGGGCCGCCGGCTGGTGGAAAAGGGCTTCGGCGTCATCACCGGCGGCGGCCCCGGCATCATGGAAGCGGCCAACAAGGGGGCGGCCGAGGCCGGGGGAAAGTCCGTGGGGATGAACATCCGGCTGCCCTTCGAGCAGAAGCCCAACCCCTATGCCAACATCTCCATCGATTACCGGTATTTTTTCATCCGTAAAGTCATGTTCGTCAAGTATGCCGTGGCCTATATCATTCTTCCCGGCGGCTTCGGCACGATGGACGAGCTTTTCGAGGCCCTGACCCTCATTCAGACCCGGCGCATCAAGAGCTTCCCCGTCATCCTGATGGGGTCGGCGTACTGGCAGGGCCTCCTCCACTGGCTCAAGGAGACCCTCCTCACGGACGGCATGATTCTTCCGGAGGATCTCGACCTCATCCAGGTGATCGACGATCCCGACGAGGCGGTCCGGCACATCCTGAAGTACGTCATTGTTTGAAGCCGCGGTCCGCCGAGGCACTCCCACTGGTAACGCCCATGGTTGATCAGGAAGGTGGATCCGCACCGAATCTGTCCAGGGTCCTTAAGGACATCGCATCCGGGCGTCCCGTTCCCTGCTATCTGCTGTTCGGCGAGGAGGAATTCCTCGTCAAGACGGCCCAGGAGAATCTGCTGAACGCCCTGCTGCCTCCCGGGGAACGGGACCTGAACCTCTTCAGCCTGGACGGCGAGACGGCGGACGCGGGACAGATCGCCGCGACGCTGATGACCCCGCCCCTGCTTCCCGGACGCAAGGTCGTCCTGGTCGATGGAACGCCCCTGCTGCAATCGAAAAAAACCCTGCCGGACCTGGAGAAAAGCGTTCGTGAACATCTGGATCGGAACCCCGCCCGGGCTATCCGCGATTTCTTGCTGCTTCTCCATCTGGCGGGCTGGCATCTCGAAGACCTGGCCGCCGACGGCTGGAAAAAGATTTCCCCGGAGGAGTGGAACCGCACGGTCGGCGGCGAAGGCGCGGCCGAACGCGAGGCCTGGCTGCCCCGTGTCCTTGACGCCTGCCTGGCGCGGGGCCGGGACGCCGTCCAGGGCGCAGAGGCGACGGAGCCCCTGGAGGCGGTTCTTCGGGAGGGTCTTCCGGAAGGCAATCACCTGATCCTGACGGCCGAGGCCGTGGACAAAAGAAAGCGGCTCTTCCATGTCATCGCCGAGTGCGGCGTTGTCCTGGAGTTTTCTCCCGTCAAGGGGGAGGCGAAACAAAGACAGCGCCTCCAGGATGCGGTCCGGGAGAAGATCGCCCAAAGCGGCAAGAAGCTGACGCCGAAGGCCTGGCTCGCCCTGGGTGAAAAGACGGGGTTTCAGCTGCGGGCCACGACGAGCGCCCTGGACACGCTTCTGACCTACGTGGGGGACAAGGTCGCCGTCGACGAGGCGGATGTCGAGGCCGCCGTGGGGAAGAGCCGGGAGGGCACGGTCTTTGCGCTGACGGCGGCTCTGGACCGGAAGGACGGACGGGAGGCCCTGCTCGTCCTGAAGGATCTCTTCGACCAGGGCGTGAACCCCCTGGTCATCCTGGCCGTGATGGCCCGCGAGATCCGCAACCTGCTCCACGCCCGTCTGCTGATCGACTCCGGCCGCTTCGCCGAAATCGAACGGGAGCCGGACTACGGCCGGTTTCAGAAACAAATCTATCCCGAGATCAAGTCCGCGCTGGGCGTGGCCGGGAAGAAGGAGGGGGGGCTCGCCGGTCAGCACCCGTATGTGGTATACCAGGCCCTGAAAAACGCGCGGCGGTTTAAGGCGGAAACCCTGGTCGACGCGCTCGAGGCCCTGGCGGAGATGGATCTGGCCTTCAAATCCACGCCCCGCGATCCTGCCCTGGCCCTGGAGCGGTTCATCCTGCGCTTCTGCCCCTGACGGGGGACCGTTCAGATCTTCCTCAACCGGGCCTGCACGGCCTTTTCCCGCCGCGACGGCCGGCGGGCCATGCCCTTCCGTTTTCCGCCGCGTGGCGCATCTTCCGCATCCGGATCGTCCGGCGGACCGGCGGCGTCTTCCAGGAGGGCCTTTTCCAGGCGGTCGGCGAATTCCAGCGAAGAAACGGAGACCGCGCCCCGGCGGCCCAGGTGATCGGCGATCCCTCGGTCCGAGGTGACGACCAGGACCTCCTCGCTCCCCTCGCGGGCGAGACGCCGGATCACGGCATCCGCCGTTTCACCCCGCCGGGAATAGCGGATGTCCACCCCTTCCGAGCGGTCGCGCTCCTCGAAGGGCGATCCCCCCTGCCAGCCGTCGAAGACGACGGTGATCCGGTGCCCCCGCTGCCGCTGGTAGACGACCAGTTGCTGGATCAGGGCCAGTCGCCCCGCCTCCAGACTCTTCCGCTCGTGGCGTCGGAGTTCCGGCGACTGCCGGATGAGGTTGTAGCCGTCGATCAGGATGTGCATGGTCCGGTTTCCCCGGCGATGGCGAGGCGGCCATCGCTCTCCTTCTCCCCGCGTCCGCAGATGTCCGGGCGCCGTGGACACACCGTTTTCATAGTCGATGGGCGCCCTTTGTGCAACGTGAAAATCGGCGCCCGTTCTCGCGACCGGCTTTTTGCTTGACTTCAGCCGGGAGGTTTGTTAGGGATCAGCGTCGGCGTATCCGGTTCTGAGACGTCCTGCCGTCCGGTGCGCTTTCCGAACTCCCCGGTATCATAAGGTTCATCCCATGGACGTTTCATCGGAACAACGCGATAAGACAAGAGACTCACGACAACAGTTGCCAGAGGAAGGAGCTTGAGGATGAAAATCAAGAACGTGTGCGTTTTGGGTGCGGGCCTGATGGGAAACGGCATTGCGCAGGTCTGTGCGCAGGCGGGGTTCAATGTGACGATGCGGGACATCGAACAGCGGTTCATCGACGGCGGCATGAACACGATCCGGAAAAACCTGAGCCGCGACGTGGAGAAGGGGAAGAAAACCCAGGCCGACATGGACGCCATCCTGGGGCGGATTAAACCCACCCTGGACATGAAAGAGGCGGCCGGCCAGGCCGATGTGGTCGTCGAAGTGGTCATCGAGGTCATGAACGTGAAGAAGCAGGTCTATCAGGAACTGGAGCAGATCGTTCCCGCCCACTGCCTGTTCTTTACCAACACGTCCGGCCTGAGCATCACGGAAATGGCCGCCATCACAAAGCGTCCGGATCGCTTCATCGGGACCCACTTCTTCAATCCCGTTCCGGTCATGAAGCTCCTGGAGATCATCCGCGGCTACGAGACCTCCGACGAAACCCTGGCGGTCGCGTCCGAGTGGGGGAAGAAGATCGGCAAGGACGTGATCGTGGTCAAGGAGGCGCCGGCCTTCGTCGTGAACCGGATCCTGTGCTCCATGATCAACGAAGCCTTCTTCGTCCTGGGCGAAGGCCTGGCCTCCGCGGAGGACATCGATAAGGGCATGGTCCTGGGCTGCAACCATCCGATCGGTCCCCTGGCCCTGTCCGACCTGGTCGGCAACGAGACGCTGCTCAGGGTCGTCGAGGGATTGCACCGGGAACTGGGCGACAAGTACCGGCCCGCGCCCCTGCTGAGGCAGCTCGTCCGTGCCGGCCGCTTCGGCCGCAAGACGGGCAAGGGGGTGTACGAGTACAAGAAATAGGCGTTGGGTCGTTAGGCTAAGGGCCAAGGATTTTAGGCGAAGGACGCGGACCGAACGGTAAGGCGTCGGTTTGCATGTGAAATCCAATTTAAAAGGAGAAGGAACATGGATTTTGAATTGACGGAAGAACTGCAGATGTTGAAGGACATGGCGTATAAATTCGCCAAGGCCGAATTTCCCAACCTTTCACACGAATGCGACGAGGGGGAGAAGTACACGCCGGAGATCCGCAAGAAGGCCGCGGAAAACGGCCTGGTCGGGGCCTGGATTCCCGAGGCGTACGGCGGCGCCGGGGCCGGGATGCTGGGCAACACCCTGATTACGGAGGAGCTCTCCAAGGTGGACATGGGGATCGGCCTGAACATCGTGGCGGCGACCTTCGGTTCCGAGTCGATCTTCCAGTACGGGTCGGAAGAGCACAAGCAGTATTATCTGCCCAAAGTGTGCAGCGGCGAATGGGTCAGCGCCGGGGCGTTTACGGAGCCCAATGCGGGGACCGACGTGGCGGGCTACAAGACCCGTGCCGTCAAGGACGGCGACGACTATGTCATCAACGGCAACAAGATGTTCATCACCAACGGGACCGTATGCGATTACATGGTGACCCAGTGCATCACGAATCCCGATCAGAAGAAGCATAACAGCTTCAGCCTGATCATCATCCCCGCCGACGCCAAGGGCGTGACGCGCAACAAGATCCACGGCAAGCTCGGCATCCGTTCCAGCGATACGGCGGAGATCGCCCTGGAGGACGTCCGGGTGCCGCAGGCCAACCTCGTGGGGAAGGAGGGCAAGGGGTTCTACCAGCTCATGCATTTCTTCGACACGACGCGGGTCATGGTCTCGGGCCAGGCCCTCGGGATTTCCGAGGCATGCCTGGAAGCGAGCGTCAAGTATGTCAAGGAGCGGACCTGTTTCGGGGCGCCGCTGGGGGCCTATCAGATGACCCAGATGAAGCTCACCGAGATGGCCATCCGGATCGAGGCCCTGCGGGGGCTCGTGTACAAGGCCGCGTGGCTGATCGACGCCGGCAAGCCCGATTACACCCTGGCCGCCATGGCGAAGTTCTTCGGCGGGCAGACGGCCGTCTTCTGCGCCAACTACGCGGTCGAACTGCACGGGGGGTACGGCTATATCGACGAGTACGATGTCCAGAAGTGGTACCGCGACGCCAAGATCCTGGAGCTCTACGAAGGGACGAAGGAAGCGGAGATCATGACCATCGGCCGGGTTCTGCAGGCCTGAGATCGACGCGGGGCATCGCCCTGCGGGGACGCCACATTGAATCGAAGCGGGGCAGGATCCGGGGATTCTGTCCCGCTTTCTTGAAGGGGGGGCCATTCGTGAAGACAAGAATTACGGAACTTTTCGGGATCAAGTACCCCATCGTCCTGTCCGGGATGAGCTGGATCAGCGTGCCCTCGATGGTCGCGGCGGTTTCCAACGCGGGCGGTCTGGGGATCCTCGCCACCGGCCCCATGGATCCCGAGCAGACCCGCCAGGCGATCCGCGAGATCCGCAAAAAGACGGACAAGCCCTTCGGGGCGAACGCCACGCTCCTGATGCCGGGAGCGGCGGCCAACGCCAAGGTGCTCCTTGAGGAACAGGTGCCGGTCATCAACTTTGCCCTGGGCAAGGGCGACTGGCTCGTCCGGGAGGCCCACAAGTACGGCGGCAAGGTCATCGCCACCGTCGTCAACGCCCGCCACGCGAAACGCGCGCAGGATTACGGCAGCGACGGCGTGATCGCCACGGGCAACGAGGCGGCGGCGCACGGCGAAGCGGTGACCTCCCTGGTGCTGATTCCCAGCCTGGCCGATGCGGTCGAGATCCCGGTCATCGCCGCGGGCGGATTCGCGGACGGACGGGGGCTCGCCGCCGCACTCGCCCTGGGTGCCGAGGGCATCGCCATGGGGACGCGCTTCATGACGACGAAGGACAGCCCCCTGCACGGCAATTTCAAGAAGCTCTCGATCGAAAAGGACGTCACCGATACCCTCTATTCGACGCGGATCGACGGGATCTACTGCCGCGTCCTGAAAACGGAGCCGGCGGCGAAACAGATCAGGAAGGGGCTCGACCTCTTTGCGGCCTTCTTCAATTCCCAGGATATCTCGAAGCAGCTCCACATGCCGTACCTCAAGCTCATGATCGGGATCCTGGCCTCGGGCTGGAAGAACACGCGCCAGATGGCCTACATGGCCAACGGTTTCAAGGCCTTTCGTCTGGCGACGGAGGAGGGCGACCTCGTCAACGGGATCCTGCCGGTGGGGCAGGTCACGGGACTGATCCACGACGAGCCCTCGGTGGCCGAGGTCATGGACCGTATCGTGGCGGAGGCCGTGGAGGTTCAGGCGAAACTCGCCGCCAAGATGGCATAGGCGGGGACGCAACGGAGGAGATCGGGAAACACAAAGAGAAGCGGCGAAAAGTGGATCTGCATCGACCGGTGCGGATCCTTTTTTTTTGTGTGCGCGGCGTCGTTCACGACGCCGCGCCGGACGTGGCGCGCCCCTAAAAGCGGGGGCGGTAGGGGGCGAACAGGGGGAAGTGGAAGATGCCGGCCGGGGCGGCGCAGACCTCCGGAATGGCGTTGACGACCGAACCGGCGACGGCGTACTGCTCCCCCCGGGTCTTCTCGCCGGTATTTTCGGGTTCGACAATATTCATGGCGATATCGATGCCGGGCTTGCCGCGAATGGCGATCTTCCAGTGATCATACGTTTCGAAGCCCGGCAGCGTGTTGCCCATGACCCAGTTGACCGAAAGCGTCACGAGCCGCCGGCGCGGACGACGCCGGCCCTCCCCTGAATGTCAGCCGGCGCCGGGAGGACGCTGTGGTCGGGCTCCACGCGATCGAGGGTCATCCCCAGGCGGTTCACGAGCAGGGCGAGCACCTCGGCGTACATCCCGGTGATGAGTTCCGCCACCGGCCCCTTCCCCGTCAGATCGAACCGGTCCGGATCGGAACCGAACCCGCAGACGTTGAACACGTAGTCATGGTCCGGCGCGCCGCTGATGTCGAAAACCTCCTGCACCTGGATGGAGTCCAGCGAAAGACAGATCCCGGTGGCCGCAGTGGCGATCTTCTCGACGACGAACCCGGGATTGAGGCCGGTGCTGAACAGGGACGCGTTCCCCCGGGCGCAGGCCCGCTCGAACTCGGCGGCATAGGCGGGGCCGTGATAGGCGGGGAACCCGTGCCCGTTGATCGTAATGACGTTCTTGCCCGAGGCCAGCAGGCGGCACATGTCCGCGTTGTGGTGGCGATAGGGAAACTGGATGCGCGGGGCGTGGATGACCACGTCGGCCTCCAGGGCCAGGATGTCCTCGATCCGGTTCGTCGCGATGACGCCCGTCGGCGCCCGCCGGGCGATCTCGCCCGCGTCCCGGCCGATCTTCCGGTCGCTGTAGGCGTAAAGCCCCGCGAGTTCCAGATCGGGATGGTCGATCACGGCCCTCAGGCACGTTTTCCCCATGGAGCCCGTCGCCCATTGAATCACGCGGTATTTCGTCGGCCGTTTCCCTTCCAACCCAGGATGTGTTCGCAAAAGGTCAAGGATCGCTTTTTGAGGCCCGCGCAAGCGGGCATCCCTGTCTAGGACTTTTGGCTTCCCGCTTTTGCGGGGACGGCAGGGGCGCGGGCCTGGATGCGGGGGTGACGGGAACGGGTGCTGGCATCAAGGCGATGTCCCGATCAGGCGACGCGGGCCTTCATGGCGGCGATCGTCCCCGCGTAGTCGGGGCTGCCGAAGATCGCCGCCCCGGCGACGAGGACGTCCGCCCCGGCCTGGGCGATCGCGCCGATGTTGTCCACCGTGACGCCGCCGTCCACCTCCAGGAGGACCCGGGGTGCGGTGGCCGCGATCATCTCTTTGGCCCGGCGGATCCTGGACAGGGCGCCGTCGATGAACCGCTGGCCTCCGAAGCCGGGGTTGACCGACATGACGAGGAGCAGGTCGAGATCCGGGAGGATTTCCTCCACCTGAACGAGGGGCGTCGCGGGATTGAGCGACACGCCGGCGCGGCAACCCGCCTCGTGGATCAGCCCCACCGTCCGGTGCAGATGGTGCGCCGCCTCCACGTGGACCGTGATCCAGTCGCTGCCCGCCCGGGCGAACTCCGGGATGAAACGCTCGGGCGCTTCGATCATCAGGTGGACGTCGAGGGGCAGGGTCGTGACCTTCCGGATGGCGGCGACCATGGCCGGTCCCAGGGTGAGGTTTGGAACGAAGTGGCCGTCCATGACGTCCACGTGGATCCAGTCGGCCCCCGCCGCCTCCACGGCGCGGATCTCTTCCGCCAGTCGGCTGCCGTCCGCGGACAGGATGGAAGGGGCGATCTTTTTCATGCCTGCTCCATACAGGATTATCCCGTCGCTGTCAACCGGCGCTCCGTGCGGGCCGCCCGGGGTCCCGCCTCCGGTCCGGGCGGGAATGTTCTGTCACTAACAAATGATCTGT
>DDXV01000031.1 GCA_002347815.1 Syntrophaceae bacterium UBA2251 | reverse complement strand
CGAAATCAGCGGAATAGGCACCTGCGGCAAAGAACTGCTCCTGCCCCGTGATAATCACGACTTTGACGTCGTTATCTGTTGAAATTTCGCTGAATACGTGACCTAGCTCCTCCATCAGGGAGCTGTTTAAAGCATTCATGCTCTCGGGCCTGTTCAGGGTAATCGTACCGATCCCCTCACTTTTTTCGTATGGATGTACATTTGATAAGAATTGAGCGTTGTTAATGACGCAATACTTCGGCTAGTGCCTATCCGATTGAAAACCTCGGATAGGCAAGCCATATCAATATACTTCGCCGCCACCCGGATCAAATAATCGACGCACTCCCGGGCAATGGGCAGGGTCATCGCCTCAGCTCATATGGGCTCTTCCGATACGCTATGAAAAAATTACAGGTTCCGCTCTGAATTTCAGACAGGTGTCATTTTGTCATTATCCACCCATATAAAATTTCGTTTTCATGCTGTTTCGTAATTCCCCCCTTAAATCGGGATGGGCAATATTGATTAACGCCTCGGCACGCTGACTCGTCGTTTTGTGATAGAGATGTGCAATCCCGTACTCTGTCACCACATAATCGGCAAAAACCCTAGGGACGGTTACTGGCGTTCCTGGAGGGAGATCCAGAACAATGGAGGACACCAGGGAGCCGTCTTTCATCTCTCTTGCTGACGTCAAAAGAGTAATCCCTTTTCCTCCCTTGGAATAGTTGGCACCAATCATGAAGTCGAGTTGCCCTCCCGTACCGCTTATCTGCCTGAACCCCAGACCTTCCGAACAGATCTGGCCGGTGAAATCGACTAGGAGTGCCATATTCATGGCAACCATATTGGGATGTTGAGCAATGAATGCCGGATTGTTTGTGTAAGAAGCAGGGTAGAATTCACAATCTGGGCTCTCTTCAATAAAGTCGTACAAAGCTTGGTTAGCCATACAGAAGGTGGCAATTGTTTTTCCTTTGTGAAAAGGTTTTTTGCTGTTCGTCACGACCCTCTTTGCTACCAGTTCCTCCAATCCTACAGGAAACATCTCGGTAAGTACACCGAGATCGTGTTTCCCTGAAAGCCCAGCAACGACTGCCTCCGGGATGCCGCCAAAGCCCATCTGGATCGTATCGCCATCATTGATCAACTCAAGCACATATTGACCAATAGTCGCTTCTTTTGTTCCCGGTGCTGACCTGGTTATTGCGGGCATCTTCATAGAAGTTTCGACAAACAGATCAAATTCGGAGATATGAAGCCAGTTATCGCCAAAAACAATCGGCATCTGATCGTTTACTTCGCCAATGGTGAGGCGCTGTTTTCCGATCTCTCTGCCCAATCTGATTGTATCCATTTCGTGAAAATTTGTTAGCCCAAGATTGACATAGCCTCGTTTGTTGGGCGGTGTTACCTGACAGATGAAAACATCGGCCAATGGAGCGACTTTTTTCGCAGCATCAGAACTCATAACCGGAACAAAAGGAGAAAGCCCCGGATGTCCCTGGGCACGGCCGCTCGGAGAAAAGAAACCTGATAGATGGTTAATATGGCCGTCGATTGTTTTCATAAAATCAGGGCTAAGCAATTTTGAAGGGTAAACGGGTACGGCATCGCACATCGAGACTTTTTCCAATGCCTCTGCTCTATCCAGAATGGCATGGATGACGCGCGGCGTGGGTTCACCCAATGCAAGACCCAGCATGATGAAATCACCTGACTTAATCTGCTTCGCCATTTCTTCCAATGACACGATTTTCCTCTTGTAATCATCTTCCCAGCTCATTTTTTCCTCCTTTTTGTCCTCCTGTTAACCCGCCCATAAAGCGGGGCATCTCAAAAAACTTGCGGAGTGATTACATCCCCCTTACCTCCGCTCCGCATTCAACCCCATCCAAAGGTCGGGGTATTCTACGGGACGATTTCCTAAAAGTGAAAGATTCTCGACGCTATCTATTTTTTCAGCGTCACTTATTTTGTGAGAATTTGAATGCCTGCAATTACAGGTGATTCTAAACCGGTTAGCACACCTCCCAGCATTTGGGCCATTCCCACTTTTGCACCTTCTACCTGATTTGCGCCCGCCTCGCCCCATAGCTGTCTGGCAACATCGTTTACTACACGAACTCCGGAAGCACCCAAAGGATGACCCATAGAGAGCAATCCACCGCTGGGATTGACCGGGCATCGACCACCCAATTCTACGGCACGGGAGCGCGCTAACATAACTCCTTCACCCGGTTTGCAAAGGCCCAGCATTTCATAAGCCGCCAGTTCTTCGCCGGAGAAGGCATCGTGAATCTCAGCCACATCAATGTCCTTTTGTGCATCCACACCAGCCATCTCGCAGGCATCTTTGGCGCCTTTAATCATTGCCTGAAGCGCCAAGGGATCATAGGAGGAGTCCTCGGCACCACTGACTGAGATAACGGAACCGGCAATTTTAACCGGTGCACGATACCCTTTCTTATTATGCTTCTTGTAATACTCTTCAGAGCATAGGATAACAGCAGCACCACCATCACTCTGTGGACAACATTGTAATAAAGTAATCGGGTCTGCAATCATGGGAGAAGCCATGATTTCTTCAACAGTGACCTCTGTCTTATACTGCGAGTATGGATTGTTCATGCCCGCCTTGTGGTTCTTGACAGAAGGATAACAAATGTCCTCTATAGTCGCACCGCGCTTCTCAATCAGCCGATTACAAAGCATTGCAAAAAAAGAGGGCATGGTGAGCGCCAGTTTCCCCTGGAGGTCGCCCTCGATGGCAAGCAGTCCCTTGCCATACTTTCTATTATATGCGGACAGTGACTCAACTCCCAACGCAATTCCCACATCGCAGGCGCCCAAAGCGATGTCGCGATGCAGCAAATGCACGGCGGCGGACCCGCTGGCACAAGCGTTTTCTATGGTATACATCGGAATCCGATCCACACCGAGACGAAAGAGAATGGATTGCACAGGCGTGGGTGGGCTAGTCACTGTTCCGCAGTACGCGACCTGGAAATCCTTAGGAGAGATCTCAGCATCCTTAACGGCGGCCAGAACAGCGGTGGCACCCAAATCGTTCACGGTTAGACTACCGTGCTTGCCGAAAATGGTTTGACCAATACCGAGTACATATACGATTCTCATTGTTTTACACCTCCGCATTCCGAATCACAGGGCACGTAATAATAACCGAGGACCTCTGTACCATCTTTCTCAGTCCATATAACACCGGTCTCCACCTTCACCTTCATACCGGTTTTCACATCCTCCACAGTCGCATGAATCTGTCCAAATACACGGGTCCCTTCAGGTAAATCGACATAGCCACCGATGATTGGGGGTTTATAGGGGCCTACGGGAACTCGGGTCACACTGAAGGAAAACAATTTTCCAACCGTGCTAAGAGGCACCTTTTCTAAACTATCAGAGGAGCAGAACGAACATAACTCCACTGCGGGATAGGAGGTCTTTCCGCAATCCGCACACTTGTTCCCTATCTGAATAAGTACGCCATCCTTTTCTTCCAGGGCACCTGGGTGAAAAATGATTTGCTTGCTCATATTCATTTGCATATACCTTTCGTTGTCAATCGCTATGTCTATTTCAAGCTCCGGGAGATGACGAGTCGCTGAACCTTGGAGCTCCCCTCGACGACCTGAAGGATCTTGGCATACCAATAGTATTTTGAGATGGCGTACTCGTTCATAAAACCTAAACCTCCGTGGATCCGGTACGCGTTGCTTGCAACTTTCTCACACATTCTGACGCATCCAGCAGTTATAGTCCCATGAAGCGGGCAATGATCGTTTTCATAATTTCATTTGTGCCGGCAAAAATCCGGGTTACCCGGATGTCCCGCCAGGCCCGCGAAATCGGATACTCGTCACAATAGCCATAGCCCCCGTGAAGCTGCAGGCATCGATCCGCGACACGGTTGGCCATGTCAGTCAGCCAGTACTTGGCCATGGATGTCTCGACGATGATTTGCAGACCCGCCATATGATCCATGATCAGCTTGTCGATGAATGTCCGGCCGATCTTGATCTCGGTGGCCATCTCCACGATCTCGAATTGGGAGTGCTGAAACTTGGAGATGGGCTTGCCGAAAACCGTTCGTTCCTGGCAATACTTGATCGTGATCTCCAGCATATATTCTGCGGCAGCGATGGCGCCGATGGCGCAGACCAGGCGCTCCGGCTGTAGCTTCTGCATTAGTTTGAGGAACCCCGTGCCTTTCTCGCCAAGGCGGTTGCTCTTAGGGATGCGGCAGTCTGCAAAATACAGTTCAGCCGTATCTTGGCTGTGCCATCCGACCTTCTTGATTTGCTTTCCCTTCTCGAATCCAGGTGTTCCGGCGTCGACGAGATAAAGGTCCACGGCTTTATGGGGATTTGCTACAGAGGGGTCCTTGGCAACTACGATGCAGACATCGCAATTGATGCCGTTGCTGATGAAAGTCTTCTGGCCATTCAGTAGAATTGAATCACCATCCTCCACAGCCGTAGTCTTGATGGCGGCAAGATCACTTCCGGTGTTAGGTTCCGTCATGGCGACCGCCGTGATGGTATCGCCGGTAACGCAACCGGGGAGATACTTCTGCTTGTGCTCTTCCGAGCCGAACGCAATTATATAGGGGACGATAATGTCGCTGTGCATTGACGCAGTGAGACCCGAAAAATTCGCCCGAGCCATCTCTTCCAGGATGATCACTGAGTAGAGGAAATCCGCTCCCGGTCCGCCATATTCCTCCGGAACAGATGTACTGAGAAATCCCTGCCCCCCCATTTTTTTCCAAACGCTCTTGGGTACAATGCCCGCTTCCTCCCATTCCTCCACATGGGGAATCAATTCTTTTTCGACAAACTTCCGCAGTGTATCGCGGAACATCCTGTGTTCTTCCGTGTATTGAATAATGTCCATATCTTGTTTTCCTTTCCTGCTCCCTGGCGTATGCAAAGGGACTTTGAGCAGCATCAATAGGAAATTACTTTATATTTTCAGATAGGCACGCCATATCAATCTACTTCGCTGCCATCCGAATCGCACCGTCCAGGCGGATCACTTCCCCGTTGAGCATAGGATTCTCGATGATGTGCCGGGCCAGCATGGCATACTCCACTGGATTCCCCAGCCGTTTCGGGAAGGGAACGCTCTGTCCAAGGGCATTCCTGATCTCCTGCGGCAGCAGGGCCAGCATCGGCGTGTCGAAAAGCCCCGGGGCAATGGTCATCACCCGAATGCCGTAACTGGCACACTCCCTGGCAATGGGCAGGGTCATTCCTACGACGGCAGCCTTAGAGGCGCTGTAGGCCGCCTGGCCGATCTGTCCGTCGAAGGCCGCAGCCGAGGCCGTGTTGACGATAACGCCCCGTTCCCCATCAGCGTTCGTAGCGTTTTTCGCCATCTGTTCCACCGTCAAGCGGATGATGTTGAAGGTCCCGATCAAGTTAATCTGGACGACACGGTTGAAGGCGCTCAGGGGATAGGGCCCTCGCTTGGACAGGACCTTGCAGGCATCTCCGATCCCAGCGCAGTTGATGGCGCCGTTGATCGTTCCGAAGGCCTCCACAACCCTGGCGAGGGACGCCCGGGTGCCCTCCTCGCTGGTGACGTCCGTCTTGGCAAAAAGGCAGTTCGCGCCCAGTTCGGTTGCAAGCTTCTCGCCCCGCTCCTCCTGGAGGTCGAAAATGGCCACTTTCGCCCCATCCTTCACCAATTCCCGGACACATGCCTCGCCGAGACCCGACGCGCCGCCCGTTACAACGGCAATACACTCCTTTACCTTCATTCGTCTCCCTCCTTTCTCTCTGGTTGATCACCCTGGTTCTGTCTTAACCTTGGTTATATAATGACCCGGGTTGGTTATGGGGTAAAAATATTACTTCTTTTTCAGGCCCGCCATGATTAATTCGTTTGCGGCTTCAAGGGTCGATTTTCTGTAATCCTTCTTTCCTACATCCAAGCGATTTTCCTGAAACTGGATGATTCCCATAAACATATTCCAGAAAATGATGGCTACCACTTTTGCATCAATTCTTCTGAATACTCCGCTATCAATACCACCCCGGATCACCAGTTCAACCTGTCTCAGATTTGAGGCCATGATCTCCCTCAAGTGTCCAGCCTTATCGGGGGAGAGAAGCTTCTTGATCTCGGTGATCTTAAGGGTGGTGACGAGATGATAAATATCCGATTCTTCAATAGAAAAATCTAACATTCTGTCCGAGATCAGCATCATGGTTGTTTCGGGATCTTCCTGCCTTCCGCAAATCTCAACAAACGCATTGTTCAGATTGGTCAGACGTTCCTGCATGATGTCATAAAAGAGATCGTTCTTGCTTTTGAAGTACTGATAAATGGTCGCCTTTGAAATCTCCGCACGGCCGGCGATGTCTTCCATTTTGGTGGCTTCAAACCCTTTTTGAAAAAGAAATCGGGCATTCTTCTTGATCAGGTCAATGCGAGCCTGTTTTTCTTTTCTCTTTCGCTCTGTTATACCCATTGTTAAAATAATCCCCCTGGGGAGGCGTGACGATGAAATTAACCCCGGTTATTAATTTACCTTGGTCAGGTTCTTAATGGACTCCCGCAAGGATGTCAAGAAAACTTGGATGACTTTTTGCAGCGTATCGTGGTCAACACCGTATCAAACGAGAATGCAATTCAGTAGATATCCGCTTTTCCTATCATTTTGCCTTGACATCACGGATCAGGGTGGTATGCATAAACCCATCGGAATCAGGATGACTTTTTTTGACCGCGGACCCTAACTCCGGAGGGAAGGCCACAGAATCTTGGGAACCCCGTGTCTCCAGCTGAGAACGGGGTTTTTCATTTCGGATCGGCAGGTCAACGGGTGGAGGAGATGGCGGTCCCGGTCAACCGTGCCGGGACTCAAAAAGTTCTCATCAAAGGAGGGGAGGTGCAGGGCCGTGCTCGAACTCGAAGAACGCGAACAGGATGTACGGGCGGTCAAGGGGAAGGTCGCCATCAAGCGCAATGAACACGGGGTCCCGGTGATCACGGCGGACAACTTCCCGGATGCCTTGTATGGACTGGGATTGGTGCAGGCCTTCGACCGCGGCATGCAAATGGAGATTACGCGCCTGGTTGCACGAGGCCAGATGTCCGAACATATGCCATCCAACGAGAACTTGATCGCCATGGACAGAACCATGCGCAAGTACGACATCTGGGGATTCTCGTGCAAGCAGGTCGGGCTGCTGGAGGAAGACGCGCGGGAGGAACTGGAGGCCTTCTGCCGGGGCGTGAACGACCAGTTCAAGGAAAACCCGCCGTCCGAGTTCGGCCTCATCGCCTATGTGCCCGAGCCCTGGGGTCCCGCGGACTGCATCGCCGTTTCCAAGATCATGTCCATGGTGGACATGGACGAGACCCAGGGATGGATCAGGAAATTCATCGTGCAGATGGTCAAGGCGGGCACAACTCCGGCCATGCTCAGGGAGATCTTCACCTATATGACCGAAGAGCCGGATGAGCATTACCTGGAGAAGCTGCGCCAAGTCAAGATCGCCGAACCGTATGCCCCGGAGACGCTGAAGTGGGCGGCCATCCCCCGCGAACGTACCAGCAGCCACTGGATGATCGCGGGATCCCGCACGAACACAGGCAAGACCATCCTGTGCGGGAGCCCCGAGCTGGACAGCGCCCGCCTGCCCGCCCTCTGGCAGGAGGCGCTCCTGTCCGTGGGCGACTTCTACTGCATGGGGGTCTATATTCCCGGCATTCCCTTGCCGGCTTTGGGGAGGACGAATCACCTCGCCTGGAGCGTCACCTATAGCTGCATGGACGTCATGAATTACTTCCTTGAGGAGGTCAAGGATGGCAAGTACCGCCGGGGGGATGACTGGGTGCCCTTCGAGGTGCGGGAAGAGGTGATCAAGATCAAGGACGCGGAACCCCTGACCGTGCGCTATTACGAGAACATCCATGGCGTGCTGGAGGGAGAGCCCGCGGAGGACGGGTATTATCTCTGCCTGGCCATCGCCATCCGGGACACCGGGGCAAGATCTTTCGCCGAGTTCAGCCGCCACTACCGGGGCCGGACGGTGGAGGCATCCATGGACCACCTCTCCCGTTGCGATGCCCTCAGTTTCAACTGGGGCCTGGTCGACGCTTCGGGCGGCATCGGCTATCAGATGAGCGGACGCTGCCCCGTGCGGCCGGATAACTGGATCGGCGTCCTGCCGCTGCCGGGATGGGACCCGGCCTGCGACTGGAAGGGCTTCTACCCGCCCGAAAAGAATCCGCGCCTGCTCAACCCGGAACAGGGATTTTTCGGCACCTCCAACCAGGATCTCAACGGCCTCACGGATGTGCACATCCAGACCCTGCCCATGAGCGACGACCGCGCGGTTCGCATCGCCGAGCTGCTGGCGGCGCGGCAGGACCATTCCGTCGAGAGCCTGATGGCGATGCAGTACAACGTGTACAGCAAACACGCGGAGTGGACCCTGCCCCTCATCCGTCACCTGCTTCCCGAGGACGGCAACGGCAGGCTGCTGAGCGAATGGGATCTCGTCTACGCCAGCGATTCAGTGGCAGCCAGCATTTTCGAGAACGTCTACTTCGAGATCGTGAGGACGGTGTTCGGGGATTGCGGGGTGGGCAGGGACGTCATCGCCTACATCCTGGACAACTCCGAACTCTTCTACATGTATTATGGACAGTTCGACCACGTGCTCCGGCGGGAGGAATCGCTGTGGTTCGGGGGGAGGACGCGGGACGAGGTCTACAGAGAGGCCGTGATGAGAGGGCTGAAGATGCCGGCGGCGCCCTTCGGGAGCACCCGCCAGGTGATGATGAAAAACCTCGTCTATGGGGATATGACGCCCGACTTCAACTACGGCCCCATCGAGATTATCGGCTGCCGGGGCACGGTGAGCCAGGGAGCGGTCTTCAAGGCGCCGGGGGGAAGGATCGCCACTTTCTCGCCCACCATCCGATTCATAAGCGACATGTCCTCCAACAGGTACTACTCCTGCCTCGCGGGGGGGCCGTCGGAAAAACCGGCCTCCCCCCTGTACGCCTCAGGCGTGGAGGACTGGCTCGCGGGAATCTACAAACTCATAGAGCCTTAGGAGGGGAGCATTCGTAGAACGGATTTGAGATGGTCAGACGTGTGCTTGGCCCCGCCGTCTCGATCGGATGTTCATCGTTTCTCCCCGGGCGCCTGGATCATCCCGCCTGACGAACGTCGGGGGATGCTTCGCCACCGCAAAAGGCCCTGCCCGTCAACGCCAACACGGGAACGCGAAAATGTTTTTGACTTGCGACGCATCTTTCCCTATATTGCGCCCCGCTTCCCGGGGAAGCGAATCTTACCGGACGGGATCGTTCGATGGCAACCCTGACCTTGACGCCGCTCACAAATATTCTCGAAGGCATTGCCTTCTTTCAGGGCTTCGCGTCCGAAGAACTGGAACTGCTCCTCGACGTGGGGAAATGGACCCAGGTTGCGCCCCGTGAAAGAATCGTTCAGCAGGGCGAACGGGATCTCCACATGTACGTCCTGGTGCAGGGGCAGGCGGAGGTCATCTACAACGAGAAGGTGGTCGCCACGATCAAATCCAGCGACATCTTCGGCGAGATCGGTCTCATGGGCAGGCCCAGAATCGCCCATGTCGAGTCCTCGATGGAATGTCTGCTCCTCGCGTTTGATGCCAACGATCTCAACAAACTCCCGCTCACGTTACAGGTGAAATTCCTGCGGCGGGTTCTGGACACGGTTTTTGCCAGACTCCAGAAATCGAATGCCCAGCGGTGGCTGATCTCCCGGGACAAAACCAAGAAGGACCAAACCCGGACCCTGGACCCGAAGCCTTAAAAACGATTCCGGACGGCCCATCATGGGCAAGAACCCGTCCGCTGCCTGGATATCCCTCCCGCCGCCGCCGCTTTCCGCGTGAAATCTTTTCCGACACGTGCCGTTTCCGGCCGCGATGGAGACGGGTGTCAATAGGAGCCGGACGGCCGGGTCTTCCCCTTGAAAATCCGGTACACGAACACGGTATAGCCGATGACGATCGGCATGCCAATGAGCGCGATCACACTCATGACCTTCAGGGTGTGCAGCCCGGTGGAGCTGTTGAAAATGGTCAGGCTCAACCGCGGATCATTGGACGCCTTGATCAGGTTGGGAAATTGCGCCGCACCGGCCACGAGCCACAGACCGATAAAGGAACAGGACGACTCCCAGAACGGGGCGCCGTCGTTCTGCCTGCGGACCGAGAAGAAGAGACCCACAAGTCCCAGCAGGGTCAGGAGCACGCCGGCATAGAACAGCGGCCGGTCCGTCAGTCCGGGAAACGACGCGGCCATCACGATGAAATAGAGGATCGCGACGGCCCCGTTGACCCCGAGCAGGATCCTGACGGCCTTGAAGGCGCGCTGCTGAAGCGCTCCTTCGGTCTTCATCACGGCCCAGGCGGCGCCCTGGAGCAGGACCGCGGCGAGCCCCGTCAGGCCGAACAGCAGCGGCACGGGCCTGAGCAGGGTGAGAAAATCGCCGGTGTACTCCATGCGCGGATCGAGGGGAACGCCGTAGATCACGTTGCCCAGGGCCACCCCGAACAGCACCGTCGCCACGGCGCTCCCGGCGACCAGCGCCTTCTCCCAGAGTCCGGCCCGGACGGCGTCGTGGGCGCGAAACTCCATCGACACGGCCCGGAAGATCAGGGCGAACAGCACCAGCATCATGGCCACATAGAAACCGGAGAAGGCGGTGGCATAGGCCTGGGGAAAGGCCGCAAACAGGGCCCCGCCCCCCGTGATCAACCAGACTTCATTGCCGTCCCAAACCGGGCCGATCGAATGGATCAGGGTATCCCGCTCCTCCTTGTCACGCCCCAGGAACGGCAGGAGCGATCCGATGCCCAGGTCGAATCCGTCGAGCAGCGAGTAGCCGAGCAGCAGGACGAAGATGAGTGCGTACCAGAGGATTTGAAAGTTCTGAATCGTTTCCATGAATCCTTCCTCCGTTTCGGGCTACGATGCGGGGCCCTGTTTCACGAGTTTGACGCAAAGCATGACGAACATGACGAACAGGAGCAGGTAGATCAGCGAGAACATCACCAGGCTGAACAGAACGTTGCCGGCGGAGACGACCACCGACGCGGCATCCGCGGTTTTCATCAGTCCATAGATGATCCACGGCTGCCGGCCGATTTCCGCCGTCATCCAGCCCGTTTCGTGGGCCAGATGGGGCAGGGGGATCAGGAAGGGGAGGACAAAAAGATACCAGCGGGTCTGGTAAAGCCTTCCCGTCACGAGTAAAAACGCCCCCAGCAGCCCGAGGGCGATGGCGAGCATGCCGATGCCCACCATGACGTGATACGCCTGAAACACCAGATTCACGGGCGGCCAGTGCGCCTTCGGGAAGTCTCGCAGGCCCTTGATTTCGGAGTTGAAATCGAAGTTGTAGAGGAAGCTCAAAAGCTTGGGGACGGAGATGCCGTAGGTCGTCTCGCTGGCGGTATCGACCCACCCCACGGCATACAGGGGCACGCCCCGGGAGGTGACGAAATGCCCTTCCAGGGCCGCCGCCTTTTCCGGTTGCATGTTGATGACCTCGATGGCGTGCATGTGGCCCGCCCCCAGTTGCAGGACCGGCGTCAGGGCAAACAGGACAATGCCGATCTTCAGCATCGTCCGGGCGGTCTGGCCGTGCAGCCCCTTGCGGACGTAGTATCCGGCGATCCCCGCCACCATCACGGCGCCCGTCATCCACGCCGCCAGGACCGTGTGGATGAACCGGACGTGCGTCGACGGGTTGAAAACCGCATCGGCAAAACTCGTCAGGGCGATCTTGCCGGCGGCGTCGACGGCGTACCCCGCGGGGGTCTGCATCCAGGAATTGGCGACGATGATCCAGAACGCCGAAAGGTGTCCGCCGATGAAGACGAGGAGTGCGGACAGCCAGTACACCTTGGGCGAGACCCTGTCGCGGGCGAAGATCAGGACGCCGACAAAGACGGACTCGAGAAAGAACGCGATCACCCCTTCCGCCGCCAGGAGCGGACCGAAGATATCGCCCACCGCGCGGGAGTAATTCGACCAGTTGGTCCCGAAGGAAAATTCCATCGTGAGACCCGTGGCCGCCCCGATGACAAAAATCAGGCCGAGCAGGCGGGCCAGGAAGTCCGTGATCCGCCGGTACCGCTCCTCTTTCTTGATCAGGTAGCCGGTTTCGGAGATGAGAATCACCAGCGTGACTCCCAGCGTCATGGCGGGGAAGAGGAAGTGGAAGCCGACCGTCAAAGCGAATTGAATCCTGGCCAGGAGTAACGCGCTCATAAGGACCTCCCAAGGGTTGGTACGGAAACCTTAACGAATGACCGCAAACTTTTCAACGGCATAATTCGCCCATCCCCCGGGGGAAGGTCGGGCCGCAAACGGCAGGGAGGACCGGCGGCCCTCCGCCCGAACGCGCCGGCCACCCGGTCTCGCGGGGATGTCCGTGCCGTGAAGGGCGGCGCCCCGGCAAAAGTGCCATCCCGGGCTTGACATGCGCCCCGGATTTACCTATACCGCGTGCACGCCGAAAGGGTGGGTGAGAGGGGGCATGACATGAAACGGATTCTGACGCTGCTGGCGGCGCTGGTTTTTCTCGCGGGCGCCCTTCCCCTCCAGGCCGCCCCTTCCCGTCGCGGCCGTCCGGCGCCTCCCCCGCCACGGCCGCCCTGGCGGGCCGCGATCGTAGCGGACGCGGCGACGGGAGCGATCCTCTTCCAGAAGAATGCCGATGAGCCCCTCCCGCCGGCCTCCCTCACCAAGGTGCTGTCCCTCTATCTGGCCTTCGAGGCGGTGAGGCAGGGAAAGGCCCGCTGGCGCGATCCGGTCCGGATCAGCCGGCAGGCCTGGCGCATGGAAGGATCGCGCATGTTTTTGGACGTGGGGACGGACGTGTCGCTGGGGGATCTCGTCCTGGGGACGGCCATCGTCTCCGCCAACGACGCCGCCGCCGCGGTGGCGGAGCACCTGGGCGGCACGGAGGCCGGCTTTGTCGCGGCCATGAACGCCAGGGCGCAGACCCTCGGCATGAGCCGCAGCCGTTTCGCCAATCCCCACGGGCTCCCGGCGGAGGGCCAGTTTACGACCGCGCGGGACATGCTGAGACTCACCCGTGCGTATCTGTCACGGTTTCCCGCCGCGCTGACCGTCCACGCCCGGCAGAACTTCACCTACAACGGGATTTCCCAGCACAACCGCAACCGACTTCTCCGGCAGTATCCGGGCGCGGATGGCGTCAAGACCGGCTACATCTGCGAGTCCGGGTATCACTTCATTGCGACGGCTTGCCGGGGGAACACCCGGCTCGTGGCCGTTGTCCTCGGCGCCACGACCCCGGTGGTCCGGGTGCGGGAAACCATCCGTCTGCTCGACGAAGGGTTTGCCCGGATGGGTGTGCCGCCGCCGGCGCAGACCCGGAGCGACGCGGCCCGGCCGACGGAGCGGGGCAAGACCCCGGCGGCCCGCCCGTGAGGGGATGGCTTCGGGGGGCGCGCCTCATCCGGCGCAGAGGTCGTAGGTGTCGGCGGCGAGAATGGTTCGGGTGACGAAGGCGCCCGCGCGAAGCCTGCCGCCCCGCACGTAGGTGACGCCGTCGATGTCCGGGGCCTGGCGGCGGCAGCGGCCGACGAACGGGTACTCCGGATGTGCGCTCGGTCCTTCGATCAGGATCTCCTGCCGGGTGCCGATCAGCGTCCTATTGATCTCTTCCGAAATCCCGGCCTGCCGGACCATCAGCGTCCCGCGGCGTCGCTGCTTGGTCGCCTCGGAAATCTCCGGCCCCCGGCTTTCCGCGGGCGTACCCTCCTCCCGGGAATAGGTGAAAATCCCCACATGGTCGAGGCGGGCCTCCGCCAAAAATGCATGCAGCCGTTTGAACCGCGACGGCGTTTCCCCCGGAAACCCCACGATCAGCGATGTCCGCAGGGCCACGCCGGGAATCATTCCGCGGGCCCGGGCGATGCGTTCCCGGATCAGGGCGCTGTTGCCCCGCCGGTGCATCGCGACGAGAAGGTCGTCATCGATGTGCTGGATAGGCATATCGATGTATTTGCAGAGCTTGGGCTCGCGCGCGATGACCTCGAACAGGGCGTCGGTCAGGCGCTCCGGATAGGTGTAGAGCAGGCGGAGCCACTTGAGCGTCTTCAGGGAGGCCAGGTCGTGCAGCAACCCAGGCAGGGCGGGCCGGCCGGGGAGGTCCTGCCCGTAGGCGGTGGTGTCCTGGGCCGTGACGATCAGCTCTCGCACCCCCTGTCCGACGAGGGCCTCCGCCTCCCGCAGGATGTCCTCGGGCGGTCGGCTCCGGTAGGGGCCCCGGATCGTGGGGATCACGCAGTAGGCGCAGCGGTTGTTGCAGCCTTCGGCGATCTTCAGGTAGGCCGTGGCCGCGGGTGTGGAGATGAGCCGGGGAAGGCCGGCGTCCATCAGGAAGGTCGGTTTGCCGGTCCGGTTCCGGCGGCCCGTCTGTCCCGCGAGCAGGCGGCGGAGATGAACCGCGACGGCCGGGACCTCGTTGACGCCAAGGAAGAGATCGACCTCGGGGAGCGCCCGCGCGAGCGCCGCTCCGTAGCGCTGGGGAAGGCAGCCGGCGACGACCAGATGCCGACAGTGCCCGCCGGCCGGGGTCTTGAGGGCGGCCATGCGCAGGATCGTCTCGATCGCCTCTTCCCGGGCCGGCAGGATGAAGGCGCAGGTGTTGACGAGAATGATCGCGGCTTCGGTGGCCTCCGGCGTCAGGCGAAAGCCTTTCCTGGCCAGCAGGCCGGCCATCACCTCGGAGTCGATCAGGTTCTTCGGACAGCCGAGGCTGACCATGTGGACGGTTTCGGGCATGGTCAGCGGGGCAGCTTGCGGGCCAGGACCTTCCGGGGCTTGACGCCGTCCGAGGGCCCCACCACGCCTTCGGACTCCATCCGCTCGATGATTCGGGCGGCCCGGTTGTAGCCGACCTTGAGGTATCGCTGGACCAGGGAGATGGAGGCCTGGCCGAGGTCGGTGACCAGTTCCACCGCCTCGTCGTATTTCTCGTCGAGATCTCCCCCCTCCTTGTCCCCCTCGGGCGCGTCCGGCCGGTACTGGGCGATGGATTCGTCATAGGCGGGCTGGCCCTGCTGCTTCACGTAGAAGACGATTCGCTCGATTTCCGCATCGGAGACGTAGGCCCCGTGGATTCGGTTGAGCTTGGAGGTTCCCGGCGGGATGAACAGCATGTCTCCGGCGCCCAGAAGGTTCTCCGCCCCCTGCACGTCGAGAATGGTCCGGGAGTCCACCTTGGAGGAGACCTGAAACGAGATGCGGGTCGGGAAGTTCGCCTTGATGACGCCGGTGATGACATCGACGGAGGGCCGCTGCGTGGCCAGGATCAGGTGAATGCCCGCCGCCCGGGCCATCTGCGCCAGGCGGGCCAGGGATTCCTCGACGTTGCGCTGGGCAACCAGCATCAGGTCGGCCAGTTCGTCGATGACGATGACGATGTAGGGCAGCGGCGCGGGCGGCGGAGGCGCTTCCGCCTCCGGCGACGGACCGCCGTCCGACGGGAGCGACGCCGCGCGGGCGGGCGATCCTTTCTTCTCCGCGGCGGTCCTCTTGACGAGTTCGTTGAAGGCCTCGATTCCCTTGACGCCGCGTTCCCCGATGATCTGGTAGCGCCGCTCCATCTCCTCCACCGCCCAGCGAAGCACCTGGGAGGCCTTCTTGGGGTCCACGACCACCGGGTGGAGGAGGTGGGGAATCCCTTCATAGGCGGACAGTTCGAGGCGCTTCGGGTCGATCATGAGGAATTTCACCTCGTCCGGCGGGGCCTTGAAGAGAATGCTGCAGATCATGGCGTTCAGCGAGACGCTCTTCCCGGAGCCCGTCGTGCCCGCGATGAGCAGGTGGGGCATGCGGATCAGATCCGTAACGACGGGCTGGCCCACGATATCCACGCCCAGGGCGATGGGCAGGCGACAGGGGGAGGTCCGGAACTCGTTGTGATCGAGAACGTCCCTCAGGTGGACTTCGTCCCGGTCCGGATTGGGGATCTCGATGCCGATCGCCGCCTTTCCGGGGATCGGGGCGATGATACGGATGCTCGGCGCCTTGAGGGCGAGGGCCAGGTCGTCCGTCAGATTGGTGATCCGGTGAATCTTGACCCCCGGTGCCGGTTCCAGTTCGTACATGGTGATGACCGGTCCCGGACGGACCTCCAGGACCCGCGCCTCGACACCGAAGTCGGCCAGTTTGTTTTCCAGGACCCGGGAGTTGGCGACCAGCGTTTCCTTCTTCTGGCGGAGTTCCCGATGCTGGACGGGGTCGAGCAGGGTCAGGGGCGGGAGTTGGAATGCCTGGCCCGGAGCGGGCATCACGAGGGGGAGCGGGATCTGCTCCGGCTTGGCCGCGCGACGGGGCTCCGCCGAGCCGGCGGCGATGACGGGTGCGGCCTTCTTCGCCTTCGTTTTCTTATCCTTGTCCGGTCGCGAACGCCACTGCCGGAGCGCCTCGATTCCCCCGGGGATCGCAACTGAAAGCAGATGGACACCGCTGACGGTGACCTGGAAAAGCCGCCTCGCCAGAACGACCAGGGAGAAGTCGACGAGGACCATGAGGGAAACGATCAGAAGGGCCGTGAGGATGAGATAGGCCCCCGCCAGGTTGAAATAGCCCAGGAGGAGACGGGCGAGCAGTTGGCCGGCAAGCCCCCCCGTGGGGAGATCGACCCCGTGGAGCAAAACGCGCGGGATCGTCACGGCGAACAGGCCGGTCGTGGCGCACATCAGCCCGACGAAACCCGCGACGCCGATCACCGTGAGACGGTACTCCCTCTCCAGCAGGGATTTCAGGCCGGCGATCACCAGGACGACGGGAAACCAGAAGACGCCGAAGCCGAACAGGCGGGCCAGGGTGTCGGCGGTGTGCGAGCCGACGGTCCCGGCCAGATTGTGAATCGGGGCGTCTCCCGCCGTGAAATGGGTGAACGAGGGATCCAGCGGGTGATAGGAAAACAGGCTCAGAAACAGGAACAGGGCGCCTGCCAGGCAGACGATGCCCCGAATTTCTCCCCTCCGGTTGGTTTGGATTTCTTCCGCCATCGTCACTCCGGGGATCGCCGGCGGATCGCCTGCTGTTCGTTGAAGTTGCGGACGATGACTTCACGCACCTTCCGGATCAGCGCCTCGCGGGTTTCGATCGTGTAGCCTGTCACGTCGATGGGCTTGTCGATCACCATCGTGATCGTTCCCCGGTTGACCCGCAGGGACCGCTTCGGCATGATTTCCGAGGCCCCGACGATGGAAATCGGCACAATGGGAACCCCCGATTTGATCGCCAGATGGAACATGCCCTGCTTGAAAGCCTGGATCTTTCCGTCATGGCTGCGGGTCCCCTCGGGAAAGGTCATGACCGATTTCCCCTGCTTGATTTTCTCCGCCGCCTCGTCGATGCTTCTGAGGGCGCGTTCGTGGTGCTGACGGTCGATTTCGATATAGCCCGCGTTGCGCATGGCCCTGCCGAACAGGGGAATGCGGAAGAGTTCCTTCTTGGCGATCCAGCGGAACTGCCCGGGGATGTGGGCGAGAACGATCAGGATGTCGAAATCGCTGGCATGATTGGCCATGAAGATCTGCGGGCTGCGGGTAAGGACGTTTTCCCCGCCGATCACATTGACTTTGGTCGCGGAGATGAGAAGCAGGATCCTGGCCCAGAGATTGGCGATCTTGTGGATCTTGTTTTCGCCCGGCGAGATGTAAGGGAAAACGATGCAGAAGAAGGAGACGAAACCGGTGATGGCAACACCGAGGATAACCAACAGGGCGGAACGGATCATGGTCACCTTCCTTGGACGCCTGCGTCCACGGCGGCGTTTAATCGCATCATACACATGATTTCATTGAAGTTCTGGCAAAGAAATCATAGATATCCTTCTACTTGATAATTCCCGCGATGTCAACAGGGAATTGGTCAGGAAGATGATAAAAGAATGT
Source organism: Syntrophaceae bacterium UBA2251 (assembly GCA_002347815.1). Taxonomy (GTDB): domain Bacteria; phylum Desulfobacterota; class Syntrophia; order Syntrophales; family UBA2251; genus UBA2251. Next base: position 18 of record DDXV01000031.1, on the reverse strand, counting down.
CACTAACAAATGATCTGT
>DDXV01000050.1 GCA_002347815.1 Syntrophaceae bacterium UBA2251 | reverse complement strand
AAGTACGGTCATATCCTCACAGAGGTGACCAAGGCGCAACGGGATATTCTCAAAGCCTTAGATATACAACTCCCTGCCATGGCATAGTTATAATTTCTTCGGGAAATTAGGGTATGGACGGCAGATCCCGCCGTCCGGAAGGAGAGAAATCGGAACCATGGACACCGTTTACCTGGACCACGCCGCCACGACGCCGACGGATCCCGAGGTGATGGCCGCCATGATGCGGTACTTCGGCAGCCGTTTCGGCAACCCCTCGAGCATCCACGCCCGCGGGCGCGACGCGCGGGAAGCCCTGGAAACCGCGCGGGCGCAGGTGGCGGCGCTGATCGGAGCGGCGCCGGAAGAGATCGTCTTCACAAGCGGCGGGACGGAGGCGGACAACCTGGCCGTCCTCGGCGCCGCCGGCGCCCGGCCGGCGGGCCGGAATCATCTCGTCACCAGCGCCATCGAACACCCCGCCGTGCTGAATGCATGCAAATCTCTGGTGGACGGGGGTTGCGAACTGACCGTCCTGGCGGTCGATCCCCTGGGACGGATCGATCCCGGGGCCGTGCGGGAGGCCATCCGCGACGAGACCTTTCTCGTCAGCGTCATGCACGGCAACAACGAAATCGGTACGATCGAACCCATCGCCGAGGCGGCGCGCGTTGCGCGGGAAAGGGGCGTTCCCTTCCACACCGACGCGGTCCAGACCGCGGGAAAGATCCCCGTGGCGGTCGAGACGCTCGGCGTGGACCTTCTGTCGCTGGCCTCCCACAAGATTTACGGGCCGAAGGGCGTCGGCGCCCTGTATGTCCGCGGGGGGACGCACCTGGCGCCCCGGCAGTACGGCGGCCACCAGGAGGGGGGGCTCCGGAGCGGCACGGAAAACGTTCCCGGCATCGTGGGGCTGGGCAAGGCCTGCGAGATCGCCCGGCGGGACCTCGCCGATCAGGCGGTCTTCCTCGCGTACCTGCGGGATCGTCTGGAGGGCGCGATCCGGCAGGCCCTTCCCGAACTGCGCGTCAACGGGCACCCGGAGCTGCGCCTGCCCAACATCCTGAGTGTTTCCGCCGACGGCCTGACGGGGGAGGCCCTGGTTCGGGAGATGGACAAGCAGGGATTCGCCGTGTCGGCCGGTTCGGCGTGCACGTCGGAGGCGCCGACCCTCTCCCACGTCCTGGCGGCCCTGGATCTCTCCGCGGGAGAGGCCCTGGGCACCGTCCGGTTCAGCCTCGGTCGCACGAATACGGTGGAGCAGATCGATCGGGCCGCCGACGCCTTCATCCGGATCGTTTCCCGGCTTCAGGCCCTGGCCGAACTCGAAGACGCCGCGGGCCGGCGCGGCTGCCGCTGAAGCCGCGTTCGTCCGGCAAGGATTCCGTTCCCGGTTGCGGGGGATCCGGCGCCCCGCCACCGCGGGATCAGTGGGCGACCCGTCCGGCGGCCACCGTCATCGCGGGGCCGAGCTCGACGGTGAGGTAATGTCCCCGCTTGAAGCTTCCCGCGTTGGCCACGAGCGTATCCCGGAAGCGTTCGATCCCGGCCGCCTCGTGGATGTGCCCGCACAGGCACAGGGAGACCGGGTGGGTTTCCAGGAAGCGCTTCAGGCTGTGGCTGCCGCCCCGGAGGCCGAGGAAAGACCGGTCCCTGACGCCCCGGGGAGGGACATGGGAGATCAGGACCGTGCGGGCCGCTTCACGGACCGTCTCGTATCCCGCCCGGAGCAGACCGTCGATGTCCTCCTCCGCGTATTCCGTCGCCGTGTGAATTGGCGTCGGCGATGAACCGCCCAGGCCGAAAAAGCCGGTCCCGTCAAGCGTCCGTCCCGTCCCGTGCAGGCTGCACCCTTTCTCCTCGAGGAAGGTCATCACCTCCCGCCGGTCCCAGTTGCCGTGAACGGCGAGGATGCGGGTGGAATACTGCTCGATGCAGGCGATGACCTCCTCCGCTTCCGACCGTGTCTTGCCGCGGGTGATGTCCCCGGAGACGACGACCCCATCGGCCGCGCGGATAAGCGCCGCCGCCGCTTCGATGGGTTTGGTCGCCCCGTGGATGTCGCTGATGGCAAACAGTTTCATGGCGTTTCCCTTCCGTACGGTTTCCCGGTTTCCGCCCCCCCGGTGCGGAGACGCGCCCGGCGGGGAGCATATGCGAATCCGGAGGCCTTGTAAAACCTTTTTCCCGGACGGCCCCGTCGGAAACGAAAGCGGCGGCAGGCGGACCCTTTCCCTATTGACAGAAGGGACACATCCTGCAATAGTTTCAAAAGACTCCGGAATGTCGACGGGTTCCGCGAAGGCGAGAAAGTGGTGGACGCATGCGCATCCTGATGTTCGGCTGGGAGTTTCCCCCCCAAATCAGCGGCGGCCTGGGGACGGCCTGCCTGGGTCTGACGCGCGCCATGAGCGAACTGGGGCAGACGGTCACCTATGTCATCCCGCGCGCCCGGACGGGGGCCGAACCCGGCCATGTCCGGCTGGTGTCCGCGGCCGAAGTGCCGGCAAGCGCCGGCCCGGGACAGGACGCGGAGGACGCGGCGTCACCGGCCGGTGCGCTCGGGAAACCCCTGGAGATCCTGCTCCGGATCATCGACTCCCCCCTCCATCCCTATCTACGAGAGGACCGCTATCCCGGCGCGTCGGGCGGGGCGGCCGGGATGCTCGCACCTTCCGGAAATTACGGGCCCGATCTGATGGCCGAGGTCTTGCGGTACGGAAAGGCGGCCGGTCGGATTGCCGCGGAGACGTCCTTCGACGTCATCCACGCCCATGACTGGATGACCGTTCCCGCCGCACTCGAGGCCCGCCGGGTCAGCGGCCGGCCTTTCGTGTACCATGTCCATGCCACGGAGATCGATCGGAGCGGGAACAGCGTCCATCCGGCGATCTTCGAAGTCGAGCGCCTCGGCATGAGCCTGGCCGATCGGGTCATCGCCGTCAGTCACTATACCCGCGGCCTCATCGTCCGTCACTACGGCATCCCCGCCGGCAAGGTCTCTGTCGTGCATAACGCCGTCACCCGTCGGGAGGCGGGGCCGGCCTACCGCGCATTCAAACCCCCCGGGAAGAAATGGGTCCTGTTCATGGGCCGCATCACCTTCCAGAAAGGTCCGGACCATTTCGTGGCGGCGGCGGCCAAGGTCCTGGCCGTTCTGCCGGACGTCCGCTTCGTCATGGTCGGCGCGGGCGATCTGCTGCCGCAGACGATCGAACGGGTGGCCGAACTGGGCATCGGGCGCCAGGTCCACTTCACGGGCTTTCTTGACGGGGAGGAGGTCGAACGCATGTTCGCCTTAAGCGACCTCTACGTCATGCCCAGCGTGTCCGAACCCTTTGGCATCACCCCGCTCGAGGCGATGCTGCACGACGTCCCGGTCATCATCTCGAAGCAGTCGGGCGTCGGGGAGGTGCTGCGGCACGTCCCGAGGGTGGATTTCTGGGACGTGGACGCCCTGGCCTGGACGATCGTCGCCCTCCTGAAACAGCCGGACTTGGCCGAGGCGGTCGTGGCCCGCTCGCGGGGGGAGCTGGAGGCCCTCAGCTGGGAAACCGCGGCGCTCCGCGTCCTCGACGTTTATCGCGGGCTCCTCGGCCCGTGAACGGACAAACGCCATGCCCTCGGTCTGTCTCTACTTTCAAATCCACCAGCCCCGCCGTCTGAAGCGTTTCAGCGTCTTCGACATCGATGCCGCCGGCGCCCCGGCCTTCGCGCGCTACGAGGCCGAGGATGAAAACCGCCGCATCCTGGCCAGGGTCGTCGAGAAGTGCTACCGGCCCGCGACCCGGCTCCTCGGCGATCTCGTCGCGAGCCACGCCGGGCGCTTCCGCTGCGCCTTTTCCATCACCGGAGTGACCCTGGACCGGCTCGCGATCGACCATCCGGACGTCCTCGACGCCTTCCGCGCGCTGGCCGCGTCGGGCTGCGTCGAATTTCTGAACGAAACCTACGAACACACCCTGGCCTTTCCGCACGATCCGGAAGAGTTCCGCGCCCAGGTGCGCCGCCACCGAGAGCGCATCCGCGACGCGTTCGGTCGGGAGGCGCTCACCTTCCGGGGGACGGAACTGATCTTCAGCAACGCCCTGGTCGAGTGCGTCGCGGAGCTGGGCTATCGGGTCATGCTCGCCGAGGGGGCGGAGCCGCTTCTGCGGGGGTGTTCCCCGAACCGGGTCTACGGGACGGCGGGCGATCCCCGGATCAAGGTCCTTCTCCGGAACTACCGTCTCTCGGACGATATCGCCTTCCGGTTTTCCGACCGGGGGTGGACGGGCTTTCCCCTGACCGCGGCCAAGTTCGCCCATTGGGTCCATGCCCTGGCCGGCACCGCCCGGGTCGTCAACCTGTTTATGGATTACGAGACCTTCGGGGAGCATCAATGGGCCGAGACGGGGATCTTCCGCTTCCTCGAGGCGTTGCCGGGAGAGATCCTCAAGCACCCGGCGTTCCGTTTCCATACCCCGGCCGAGGCGGCGGAGGCCCATCCGATCGAGGGCATCCTCGATTGTCCCGGCATCGTTACCTGGGCGGACCGGGAAAGGGACTTGACGGCCTGGCAGGGCAATGCTATGCAGCAGGACGCCCTCCGCGCCCTCTATCGGCTGTCCGTTCCGGTGCAGCGTCGGAGGGACCCCGATCTCTTGAATGCCTGGCGTCTTCTGCAGACGTCGGATCATTTTTACTACATGTGCACCAAATGGTCCGCCGACGGGGACGTCCACCGCTATTTCAATCCGTATGCGTCACCCTACGATGCCTATGTCAACTTCATGAACGTCCTGGACGATTTTACGGAAAGGGTCACCGCCGCGAGGCCAGAGTTGGAGGAACCACGATGTTGAAGAGCCGGGAAGGATACCTGTTCGAGGTCAGTTGGGAAGTCTGCAACATGGTCGGCGGCATCTATACGGTCATCACGAGCAAGGTCAACGAAGCGATCAGCACCTACGGCCAGAACTACATCCTTTTCGGACCGGATCTGAAGACCAACCTGGAATTCGAAGAAACGGACGAGGAGTGCTGGAACCGGATCCGGGAGGCGACCGCGATCAAGGATATCCCCTGCCGTTTCGGACGCTGGCAGATTCCCGGCCGCCCCAAGGTCATCCTCGTCAATTTCGGCAAGCGCTACAACAAGGACCAACTCCTGTTCCGGATCTGGGAGGACTACGGCGTCGATTCCATCGCCGGCGGCTGGGACTACGTGGAACCGGTGATGTTCAGCTATGCCTGCGGCGAGGTGATCGAGACGATCTACAACCTCAAGTTGCGGCCGGCCGGCCTGCCGGCCGTCGCCCAGTTCCACGAGTGGATGTGCGGCGCCGGGCTCTTGTGCCTGAAGAAGCAGGTCCCGGAGATCGGGACGGTCTTCACCACCCATGCCACCATTCTCGGGCGAACCCTCGCCGGTTCGGGGATGGACATCTACACCGACATGGACAGCATTTCCCCGCAGCGCGAAGCGACGAACCGTAACATCGCCGCCAAGTATTCCATGGAGGCGGTCTCGGCCAGGGAGGCGGACTGTTTCACCGCGGTCAGCGACATCACCGCCCTGGAGGCCAAGAATTTCCTGGGGCGCGCTCCGGATTGGGTCACCCCCAACGGCCTCGACATGGGAAACATCCCCGATCTCACGAAAGACCGCGCCCCGGCCCTGAAGGCCCGCCAGAGGCTCCTGGCGGCCGCTTCCCGGTTTCTCGGCCGGGAGATGCCCGCCTGGACGAAGATTATGGTGATCTCCGGGCGCTACGAGTACCGCAACAAGGGGATCGACGTCTTTCTCGGCGCCCTGGGACGCCTGGAAAAATCCATGGGCGAAGGGACCTCCGTGCTGGCGTACCTCTTCGTCATCGGCGGCCATACCGATCTGATCCCGGCCCTCCAGGGCGATGCGGTCCGGATCGATCCGGCCAATCCGCCCCTTGCCACCTACCGCCTCCACAACGAGGCCTCCGACCCGATTCTGGAGGCGTGCAATCGCGTCGGTCTGCGCAACACGGCACAGAACCGGGTCAACGTGATCTTCGTCCCCGCTTACCTGAACGGCCACGACGGTCTGATCAACCTGACGTATTACGAGGCCCTCTCCGGGTGCGACCTGGGGGTCTTCCCGTCCTACTACGAACCCTGGGGGTATACGCCCCTGGAGAGCGCGGCGTACAGCGTGCCGACGGTCACCACGGATCAGGCGGGATTCGGGCTGTGGGCGCAGAGCCGGATGGGTGAAAACAAGGGGGTCCTCGTGGTGAAACGCCGGGGACAGCCCCAGGACGCCATCGAAGGCGAGCTCTACGGGGTTTTCCGCCAGTTTCTGTCCTGGTCCGATGAGGAGGAACAGGAGCGGCGACGGCTGGCCTATGACGTGGCCCGCCAGGCCAACTGGAGCGACTTCTACGCGCATTACCGCACGGCCTACGACAAGGCCCTGAACGTTGCCCGGGAAAGGGCGGTCAGGCTTACCTCCACGGAGTACCGTCTGGAAACGAAGCACACCTTTGCCGGCACCGCCTCCACCCAGCCCCACTTCCGGCAGTTCACCGCCGTTGCCAACCTTCCCCGCAAGATCGAGCGGTTGCGCGAGCTGGCCTACAACCTCTGGTGGACCTGGCACCCGCAGGCCCGCCAGCTCTTTTCCTCGCTGGATCCGAGAATCTGGGGGACGATGGGGAACAATCCCGTCCGCATGCTGGAGTCGGTCTCCGCGGAACGCCTGATCGAGGCCGCGGAGAACGCGAGCTATATGAATCTTTACACCCAGATCCTCAAGCAGTTCGACGATTATCTGGACGACCGGCTCCCCGACAAGAATCTGGCGGTCTGCCCGGAGATCCGCTGGACCTCGCCCGTCGCCTACTTCTCCACGGAATACGGCCTCCACGAATGCCTGCCGATCTACTCCGGGGGCCTGGGCACCCTGTCCGGCGACCACCTGAAAACGGCGAGCGATCTGAACATCCCGCTGGTCGGCGTCGGCCTGCTCTACAAGAAGGGCTTCTTTCACCAGAGCATCGACAAGGACGGCGTCCAGATCGCCGACTATCCGGAAAACGACTTTTCAAACATGCCCGTCCAGATCGTCCAGGATGAACGGGGGCTCGAGGTGCAGCTCGCCCTCGATCTGCCCGGCCGGGTCCTCTATGCCAATATCTGGGAGGTCAAGGTCGGCCGGGTCTCGCTCTACCTGCTCAGCACCGATACGCCCCGCAACACCCCCCAGGACCGGAGGATCACCGATTGCCTGTACTGTTCGGATCCGCGGACACGCATCGAACAGGAAATCCTCCTCGGGGTTGGCGGCGTGAAGCTCCTGAAGAAATTGGGGATCGGCCCCCGCGTCTACCATATCAACGAAGGGCATTCGGCCTTCCTCATCTTCGAGCGCATCATGGCGCTCATGACCGAGGAGGGGCTGACCTTCGACGAGGCGGCCGAGGTGGTGCGCGGCAGCACCGTCTTTACGACCCACACCCCCGTGGAGGCGGGCAACGAACGCTTCGACCGCGATCTCATCGAGCACTACTTCGACAGTTTCGTGAAGTGGAGCGGCATTTCCTGGTCCCGGTTCATGGAACTGGGCCGCAAGGAAAGCGGCGAAGACAAACCCTTTTTCATGACGGTCCTGGCGCTCAAATCCGCCCACTTGAGCAACGCCGTCAGCCGGATCCACGGCGAGGTCTCGCGGCGGATATGGCAGGATGTCTGGAAGGGGTTCCACAGCTCCGACCTTCCCATCCGGTCCGTGACGAACGGCGCCCACCTGATGTCCTACATCGCCCCGCGCATGAAGGAACTCCTCGACGTGTATCTCGGCCTCGACTGGGAGCGGGACCTGACGGATCCGGAGCGCTGGGCGAGGGTCCAGGACATCCCCGACGCCCTCCTCTGGCGCACCCGTTACGAACTCAAGCAGCAACTGATCAATTTTCTCCGGGATGACGTGGCCAGGCACGGGGCAAAATACGGCTATGCCAAGACCTGGCGGGAGGAGCTCTACGCCCGCATCAACCCGTCGGCGCTCCTGATCGGGTTCTCACGGCGCTTCGCGCCCTACAAGCGGGCGAACCTCATCTTGTCGGATCTCGACCGCCTGGACCGGATTCTGAACCATCCCGCCCGGCCGGTGGCCATCGTCTTTGCCGGCAAGGCCCACCCCAACGACAGCATGGGCAAGGATCTCATCCAACAGGTCGTGGAAATCCTGCGGGACGAGCGTTTCCGGGGGAAGATCTTCCTGCTCGAGAACTACGACATCCGCATCGCCCGGCGTCTCGTTCAGGGCGTGGATGTCTGGCTGAACACGCCGCGCCGTCCCTATGAGGCCAGCGGGACGAGCGGTCAGAAGGTGGTGGTCAACGGCCTGCTCAACCTGAGCACCTCCGACGGGTGGTGGCCGGAAGGGTTCGACGGAACGAACGGCTGGACGATCGGTCCGGTTGTGAAGGAACGGTCCGAAGACGCCCCGAATGCCGACCTGGACGACGCCCAGGCCCTCTATGAACTCCTGGAGGACACCGTGGCGCCCCTGTTCTACGATCGCGACGTGTCCGGCATTCCGGAGAAATGGGTCGGCATGATCAAGCGCTCCATGCGGACCCTGGCGCCGCACTTCAACACGGAGCGGATGCTTCTGGAGTACTTCCACGATCTGTACCTCCCCTCCGCGGAACGGAGCTGTGAACTCGTCGACGACCAGTACCGGCTGGCCCGCGAGCTGGCGGACTGGAAACGGAAACTGCCCATGCGATTTTCTTCCCTGCGCCTGCTGGAGGTGACCGTCGAGGGGATCCATGGCGATGCCGTCATGGTGGATCAGCCGCTCAACGTGACGGCCAACGTCGATCCGGGCAAACTGGAGCCGGAGGAGATTCTCGTGGAACTGATGATCGGTCGAAAGGACGGGACGGATTTCGCCGGCCGGCCGGATTGCATCCCCCTGAAGATGGTCGGACGCGCGGAAAACGGCGTTCTCGCCTACACCCTCGATTACCGGGTCCGGCAGAACGGCCCCCACCGCTACGGCGTTCGCGTCCTGCCGTTTCACCCCCGTCTGTCCTCCCTGCACGAGACCGGTCTGATCCTCTGGGGGTAGGGACTCAAACCGGGGGGCGCTCAGGACCAGCGGAAGGGCGACTCCCGGTCGAAGTCGGGGGTCAGTTCCCGGTCGTCCACGTCCTGGATGAAAAGATTGGAGAAGCCCCAATCCAGGGCCGCATCCACGACCCGATTGTACTCGTCCCGGGTGATGCGCCGCCCCAGGTCGGGATGGTCCTTTACCGCCGGGACCGGCGTGTACTGGGACATCAGGCTTAAGGGGACGGCCGTCGAGACGTTCTCGCGGATCAGCTTCAGAACCGCCAGGCTGTTGGCCACGTGGCCCGGAAGGACCAGGTGGCGGACGAGCAAGCCCCGCGCGGCCACCCCCTCCCGAAGTTCCAGCGCATCGCCGACCTGACGGACCATCTCCCTGAGCGAAGCGAGGGCGTGGGGAACATAGTCCGGCACGTTGCCCAGCCCGAGCGCCGCTTCCGCGAGACCGTACTTGAAGTCGGGCAGATAGATCTCCACGAAACGGTCCAGGAGCCGGATGACCTCGGGATTTTCATACCCGCCGCAATTGTAGACGAACGGCAGGGCGAATCCCCGGCGCCGGGCCGCGAGCAGGGCTCCGGCGATCCGGGGGGCCTGCGGGGTCGGCGTGACGGCCTCGACGTTGTGGCACCCTCGCTTCTCGAGCGCCAGCATGATCTCCGCCAGGCCTTCGTCGTCCGTCACCGTTCCCGCCGTTCCCCGGCTGATCTGGTAGTTCTGGCAGTAGGGACAGCCCAGGTTGCAGGAGGCCAGAAAAATCGTGCCGGCGCCGCGGCTGCCTGAAAGGGGAGGCTCTTCCCCGTGATGAACCAGGGCGCTGGCCACGACGGCGGAAGCGCCCAGACCGCAGACGCCCCGTTCCCCGCCCGTCCGGTCCACGCGGCAGCGGCGTGGGCAAAGCTCGCAGGACTCGAGCATGGCCTGCAGCCGTGCGGCTTGCGTGAGAAGCGGATCTGCCATCGGGGTCCCTCTCTGTGTCGATGACCCGCTCCCCGGGCGGGGAGGCAGGACGCCGGGCGTCGATCCCGGGTCCGGGTCCGGGTTCGTCATCCTTGCCGCTAGCCGGGAAAGATCCCTCCCAGGATGTATCCCGCGGCCAGGAGCGCCTGAGTCGCCAGCACGACCTGGACATTCTTCGTCATAACCGTCATGAAGACCTCCCGCTCGTCATACCGGAACGCCCCCCGGATCACCTGGATGGCGAGGGGCAGCGTCAGCAGCGCGAGCAGCGCGTAGACGGGCATGAACTGCCGCATCACCGCCCAGACGATCCAGAGGTAGGTCATCAGCAGCGCCGCGGAAAAAAAGACGGCGGCGTTCCGCTTGCCGAGAACGATCGGCAGGGTTCTTCTCCGCACGGTCCGGTCCGCTTCGACATCCGGAAATTCGTTGAGCAGGAGCAGATTGTGAACCAGGAAGAAGGACGGCATCGAAGCGATGAAGGCGCCGGCCGTATAATCGCCGGTATGGACGAAATAGGCGCCCATCACCGGCAGGATGCCGAGTCCGAGGCCGGGGGACCATTCGGGGTAGCCCATTTTAAGAATGAGCGGGGTGTACAGGACGATCAGGAGCAGCGCCAGAACCAGAAGCGGCACCAGTTTCCACCCCACCGCCCACGTGAAGAAGAGGCCGATCGGGATGATGACGACGAGGCAGCCGATGCCGAGCCACAGGGTTTCCCGAACCGTCAACAGCCCCTGCGGGATGGCGCCGCTTCCCCCGCTGAAGGGGGTCCGGCGGGTCCTGAAGTCGAGACCACTCCGGCAGTCGAAGTAATCGTTGAAGATGTTCACCGCCGCGTGGGCGACCACCAGGCCGAATGTCGCCAGGAGCGCGTATCCCGGGTGAAACGGCGATCCGAACCGTTTCGCTTCGTACCAGGCGACCGCGGCCCCCAGAATTCCCAGGATGAGCGCGAGGATCAGAAAGGGGACGCGGACGACCGTAATCACCCCCTTGAGTCTCATGGAATCTCCTTTCCGCGCCCCCGCGGGGCGCCGCTTATCCGGGCGGGGGCGCCTCCGGCTTCGCCGGACCCGCGCCCTCGGTTCAGAAACGCTCCAGCACCCGGCGGATCCGGCCGCTCTCCACCAGTTCGAGAAACATCTCCCCCAGAGGCGCGGCCAACTCGGCGGAGCGGTTCCAATAGCGGATCCGCTCCGCCGGTTCGTTGATGAAGGTCACGAAATCGTCCCGGTCGGGCACCTTCCCGTAGGGAAGCTGTGCGAGGAAGGCCTCGGAGGGAAACACCATCAGGACCCGCTCCAGGGCTTCCGGGGAGGGCTGACGGCGGGGAAGCTTCTTGTCGAGCCAGCCGGGGATGATGCGCTCCTGGTGATGGAAGAACAGGACGAGGTCGTCCGGCCGCGACGAGTAATCGTGGCTTAAGTGATAGTCGATCAGTCCCCCGTCGCGGTAGACCCCCCGGGGCGCGCCGAAGATGTCCCGGACGCCGGCGACGACCAGCGGGATCGCGCCGGAGGCCATCACCGCCTGTTTGAAATTGTTCGGGGACAGCCGGATGAAGCGGCCCCGGAAGTCCGGATGCGTACAGAAGGCCGGCGGGCGGGGCCCGTAGAAGAACACGACCCGCTCGGCGAAGCGGGCGAGATTCGCGCGGCTGATCATGTTGCCGATCAGGCACAGGGCCAGGCCCCCCTTCTGGACCCAGCCGACCTCGGAGGCCGCCAGGTGACGCGTGCGGGCCGTGAGGACGGCCAGGCGGTAGCGCTTGTGGTTCAGGGCGAAGGGCAGTGCGTCGTCCTCGATATAGGCGTTGATGACGTTCAGGAGCTTGTCGAGAATCGTTTCCGGCGTGTCGCCCCGGGCATAGGTCACCGCCGTGTAGGCCTCCCGCAGCGCCGCGTAGCTCTTCTCGGGCTCGGGCTGCAGCCAGGCCGCGAAGCGCCAGGCCCCCGCGGAAGAGCCGACGAGCCACACCGGCAGGGCGCGACCGAGCAGCCCCTCCTTCATCAGCGCCAGATCGAACCCCTGGGCGACCAGCCAGCGTGGACCCGCCGCCGGCCCGAAATAGGTCGAGACGCGATCCCAGACACCGCCGCCGTCCATGAGTTGCTCATACGCCCTCGGTCCCGCCTTGATCCGCAGAAAATCCATCGCGATCCTCCCCCCCGTTTCCGCCGCCCCGATCGGCCGCGACCTTAACAGACCTGCCGGAACTTGGCAAGCGTCGCCTTTGCGTCTGCGGCCGCCGGACGCAATTGGCCTTGACACGGGGAAGGGTGTTTTGTAGAGTGGGTCCGCCGCCCGACGGGAGCGGTTTGGGACCGGACCTCCGCTTCCGGATCGCGCCGCGAACGGCGCACAAAGGACCCGTTCATGAATCTCCACGACCAGATCGTTCGAATCGCCCGGGAGGCGAAGCAGGCCGCCGACAGCCTGGCCCATGTCTCCACCGACCGGAAGAATGCGGCCCTCCTCGCGATGGCCGACGCGCTGCTGGCCCGGCAGGCGCACCTGATCGCGGAGAACGCCCGGGACCTCAATGCGGCCCGCGAGAAGGGCCTGCCCGCGGCCATGATCGACCGCCTGACCCTGAAGGAGCAGACGCTTGCGGGGATCGCCCAGGGCCTACGCGAGGTGGCGGCCCTCCCCGATCCGGTGGGCAAGGTCACCGGCATGTGGCGACGTCCCAACGGGCTCCTGGTCGGCCGCATGCGCATCCCCCTCGGCGTCATCGGCATCATCTACGAATCGCGACCGAACGTCACCGCGGACGCCGCGGCGCTGTGCCTGAAGTCGGGAAACGCCGTCATCCTGCGGGGCGGATCGGAGGCCATCCATTCCAACCTGGCCATCGCCGCCTGCCTGACCGACGTCCTGGGCGCCCACGGTCTCCCGGCAGCCGCCATCCAGGCGATTCCGCTGACCGATCGCGAGGCCGTCCATGAGATGCTTCAACTCGACGAATGGATCGATCTGATCATCCCGCGGGGCGGGGAAGACCTGATCCGCGCCGTCGTGAGCCAGTCGAGGATCCCGGTGATCAAGCACTACAAGGGCGTCTGCCACATCTTCGTCGACGCCGACGCCGATCTCGACCGGGCGGTCCCGATCTGTTTGAATGCAAAAACGCAGCGCCCCGGCGTCTGCAACGCCATGGAGACGCTCCTGATCCACGCGGCGGCCGCGCCCGCCTTCCTGCCCGTCGTGGCGGGGCGATTGCGGGAGGCGGGCGTGCTGCTCAAGGGCTGCCCCCAGGCGCGCGCCCTCCTGCCCGATCTGGAGCCGGCCACGGAAGACGACTGGTCCCGGGAATACCTGGATCTCGTCCTCTCGATCCGCGTGGTGGCCGACCTGGACGAGGCCATCGCCCACATCCGCCGGTACGGCTCGCTCCACACGGAGGCCATCCTGACGGAGAATTACACGCGGGCGCAGCGGTTCCTGAACGAGGTCAACTCCTCCACGGTCCTCGTCAATGCCTCGACCCGCTTCAGCGACGGCTTCGAGCTTGGGCTGGGGGCGGAGATCGGCATCAGCACGACCAAGCTGCACGCCTTCGGTCCCATGGGGCTGGAGGAACTGACGACGACCAAATTCATCATCTACGGAAACGGACAGGTGAGAACATGAAATGGGGACTTCTGGGCGGAACGTACGACCCGATCCACTTCGGCCATCTGCGGTGCGCCGAGGAGATCCGGGAGATGTTCGACTTGAACCGCATCATTTTCGTTCCGGCGTCGCGTCCCCCGCATAAACTGGAGGCCGACATCACCGCCTTCTACCACCGCGAGCAGATGGTCAAACTCGCCATCGAGGGCAATCCGTCCTTTTCCTTCTCCGGCGTGGAGCACGAGCGGGAGGGGATGTCGTTTTCGGTGGAGACGGTCCAGTACTTCCTCGGCAAGTACCTGAAGGACCTGGAGCTGTACTTCATCGTCGGCCAGGACGCCTTCCATGCCATCCAGACGTGGAAGGACTGGGAGAACCTCCTCGTCCTGTGCCATTTCGTCGTCATGACGCGCCCCGGCTATGAAAACCGGGGGCTCGACGGCATCCTGCCCGCCGCCTTCGCCGCCCGCTTCGCCTACGATGAAGCGGCCCGGGGCTATCGGGGACCCACCGGCCAGGTCATCTATTTCCGGGAGGTCACCTTCCTCGACATCGCGGCCTCGCGGATCCGCGCCCGGGTCCGGGCGGGCCAATCCATCCACTACCTCGTCCCCGACGTCGTCCGCCATTACATCCGGAAAAACGCGCTTTACGTTTAAGGCCCGCCTTCGAAGCGGCGGACGGACGGCATGACCTCTTCCCTTCCCGCCCCGGAACGGATCAGTACGTGAAATCGACCGCCCGGATCTCGTCGCACAGGGCCTTGACCCTGGCCAGGACCTCCTGGTGGCGCGGGTGGGGCTTGTAGCGCTCCAGGGCGGCCTCGTCGTCGAAGGTGGAGACGAGCGCGAAATCGAACGTCCGCTCCGGCCGGCGGTCACGACCGAAGTCGTACCCCCGGATCTCCGGGATCACGGCGGGCAACCCCGCCAGTCCGCGTTCGAGATCGGCCACGTCGGCCTCGCCGACCGCGGCCTTGAATGTCATGAGCACCACATGCTTGAGCATCGTCTCTCCCCCTTCCGCCGGACCTGTCCCCGGGACGTTTTCGTGAGGCCTCACGGCGCCGGTTCGTGGGCCTTGCGCCCGTAGACCTTCTCGTAGGCCCGGCAGAACGGGCAGAGTCCCTCCTCGACGTTCTTCACGAGCCAGAACGCCACACCCGCCTGCCGGCGCCGTGCCCGGCGGCAGACCGGGCACTCGACGCAGCGCCGGGCCATCGCCCGGTCCTTCTCGGTGATCTGTCCCATCGCCTCTCCTCCCCGGGTTTCAATGGATTTTGCGAATGAATCTAAAATTGCGCCCCGGATTTGTCAAAGAAAAAAAGGCCGGGCGGGCCCCAATGATCCCTTTACAAACCGGCGGGAATTGCCTATAAACGGCGGCGCGGGACGTGGCCTTCCCGGAGCCCGCATCCGCGCATCCCGGGAAACGCCGTACGCCCCCCATCGCCCATACCGGAAGAGAGGCATGCTCAAGGGCCTGATCTATTCGCTCGTTTCCGCGTTCTGCCTCGGCATGCTCGCCATCCTGGTCAAGTTGGCCTACCAGACCGGCCTGAGAGACATGGCGCTCCTGCAGTACCGGTTTCTGACGGCGGCCCTGGTCTTCGGCCTTTATCTTCTGATCCGCCATCCCCGCCTGCTCAGTATCCGTCCGGCCACCCTGGCCAAGACCGCCTTCCTCGGGGTGGTCCTCCACGGCTGGCAGAGCACCTGCTTCTTCAAGGCCCTCAATTACATCCCCGCGTCGACGAACGCCCTGATCCTCTACCTCTACCCCGTCATCGTCACGCTCCTGTCCCTCGCCGTTTTCCGGATGAAGGCGGACCGGACGATCGGCCTTTCCCTGGCGCTTCTGATGGGGGGATGCGCCCTGGTCTTCTATGACGCCTTCCTCAAGGCCCTGAACGTGACCGGGCTGTTGTTCGCCCTGGGAACCACGCTGACCTTTTCAGTGTATCTCATCATGACCCAGATCTTCCTCAAGGGGGAGAAATCCCTGACGGTCACCTTCTACGTGATCCTCTTCACGGCGGTTCCCTTTCTGTTCGTCAACAATCCGCTCGACATCCTGCGCCTGGCGCCCCGCCAACTGCTCCTCGCGCTCGCGATCGGCCTCGTCCCCACGGCCCTGGGCATCGCCTTCCAGTTCCTCGCCATCCGCGAGCTCGGCAGCGCCCGCATGTCCATCTTCTCCACCTTCGAGCCGGTCACGACCGTGCTCATGGCCTGGCTTGTCCTGGGGGAGAACATCGTTTTCGTCCAGATCGCGGGGATGGGGCTCATCATCGCCGGGATCGTGCTGCCCAACCTCCGGGGCAGCGGACCCCCGCGGGAAGGGCCGCGGCGCTGAAGCCCGTCCTTGAGACGGGAGGGCCCGGCATTCCCGGACGGGGCATGGCCTTCGGCGAGTCCGTCTATATCGGAAAATCCTGAAAAGACGTTCGGCGGTTCAGGGGTTGCTAGGCCGGTTTCGTTCGTGAAAGGATCGGCTGGAGGAACTGGCCGGTCAGGGAGTCCGCGCAGGCGGCCACCTCCTCGGGCGTTCCCGCGGCGACGATCCGGCCCCCGCCGGGGCCGCCCTCCGGGCCCAGATCGATGATGTGGTCGGCGGACTTGACGATGTCCAGGTTGTGTTCGATGACGACCACGGTGTTGCCCATGTCGACCAGGCGCATCAGGACGTCCAGGAGCTTCTGGATGTCGGCGAAGTGCAGGCCGATGGTGGGCTCGTCCAGGATGTAGAGGGTGTTGCTGTTGGCCCGCTTGCCCAGCTCGCGGGAGAGCTTGATCCGCTGGGCCTCCCCCCCGGAGAGGGTCGTGGCCGACTGCCCCAGGCGGAGGTAGCCCAGGCCGACGTCGTACAGGAGCTGGAGCCTCGACCGGATGGCCGGGATGTTCTCGAAAAAGGCCAGCGCCTGCAGGACCGTCAGGTCCAGGACCTCGGCGATGTTCCTGCCCTTGTAGAGGATGTCCAGGGTGTCCGGGTTGAAGCGCCGTCCGTGGCAGACGTCGCAGGTGACGTAGACGTCGGGCAGGAAGTGCATCTCGATCTTGATCAGGCCGTTGCCCTCACAGGCCTCGCACCGCCCCCCCTTGACGTTGAAACTGAATCGCCCCGGCTTGTAGCCCCGCATCCGGGCGTCGGGAAGCCCGGTAAAGAGGTCCCGGATCGGGGAGAAGATCCCGGTATAGGTCACGGGATTGGACCGCGGCGTCCGGCCGATGGGCTGCTGGTTGATCATGATGACCCGTTCGATTCCGCCCAGATCGACGACGCGCCGGATCTTTCCGATCCGGCCCCGCTGCCGGGAGAGCTTGCGCTCCAGGATCTTGTGCAGGGTCCGGATAACCAGCGTGCTCTTCCCCGAGCCGGAGACGCCGGTGACCGCGGTGAACACGCCGACCGGGATGCGGATGTCGATGTCCTTCAGGTTGTGTTCGTACGCCCCCTCGAGGACGATGAACCGGCCCGGCCGCGGCCGGCGGGATGCCGGGAGGGGGATCGAGACCCGCCCGGAGAGGTACTGGCCCGTCAGCGAGGGGCCGTAGCGGCAGACCTCCGCGGGCGATCCCTGGACGACGACCTCGCCCCCCTCCTGGCCGGCGCCGGGCCCCATGTCGATGATGTGATCGGAGGACAGCATCATGTCCGCGTCGTGCTCGACGACGAGCACCGTATTCCCCAGGTCGCGCAGGCGCTTGAGGGTGTGGATCAGCCGGACGTTGTCGCGCTGGTGCAGGCCGACCGTCGGTTCGTCCAGGACGTAGAGGACCCCCACCAGGCCCGAGCCGATCTGCGTCGCCAGGCGGATGCGCTGGCCCTCGCCGCCGGAGAGGGTGTCCGCGGAGCGCTCCAGGCTCAGGTAGTCCACGCCCACGTCGATCAGGAAACGGAGGCGCTCCCGGATCTCCTTCAGGATCCGTTCCGCGATGAGCGTCTCCTGGGGCGTCAGGGGCAGGGCGTCGAACCACGCCTGGCACTCCCGGATCGACAGGCGGCAGACCTCGAAGATGTTGCGGCCGGAGACGGTGACGGACAGGCTCTCGCGTTTCAGCCTGGCGCCCCGGCAGGCCGGACATTCGCGCAGGCTGATGTACTTCATGAGATCCAGGCGGACGGCGTTGGACGTGGTTTCCCGGTAGCGGCGGTCCAGCTTGTTGATGATCCCCTCGAAGGCCTTCGTGTAGAAGAATCGCCGCCCGCGCCGGTCCCAGTAGAACTTGATCTTTTCCTTGCCGGAGCCGTACAGCAGGGCCTCGCGGATGTTTGCCGGCAGGCGGTTGAAGGGGGTGTTGATGTCGAACTGGTAGTGCTGGGCCAGGGCGTCTAGGCGCTGGAAGAAGAAGACCGAATTCCGCCCGGCCCAGGGCGCGATGGCGCCTTCCCGGATCGACAGCGACGGGTCGGGGACGATCAGGGATTCGTCGAAATACATCTTGGACCCCAGGCCCCCGCAGTCGGGGCAGGCCCCGTAGGGGGTGTTGAACGAGAACATCCGGGGCGCCAGCTCCGGCAGGCTGATCCCGCATTCCGGGCAGGCGTATTTCTCGCTGAACAGGATCTCCTCCCCCCCGACGACCTCCACCCGGACGAGGCCGTCCGTCAGGTCCGCCGCCGTCTCCAGGGAGTCGCGCAGGCGCTTGCGGATCCCCTCCTTGACGACGAGCCGGTCCACGAGGCAGTCGATGTCGTGACGCTTGTTCTTGTCGAGCACGATCTCGTCGGCCAGCTCCCGCAGTTCGCCGTCCACGCGGACGCGGACGAACCCGTCCTTGAGCAGTTTCTTCAGCTCTTTCTGGAACTCCCCTTTCTTCCCGCGGACGACGGGGGCCAGCAGGTTGACCCGCGTCTTCTCGGGCAGGCCGAGGACATGGTCGATCATCATGTCGATCGTCTGGGACCGGATCTCGCGCCCGCACTGATAACAGTGGGGGACGCCGATGCGTGCAAAAAGCAGGCGGAGATAATCGTAGATCTCCGTCACCGTGCCCACGGTGGACCGGGGATTGTGGCTCGCCGAGCGCTGTTCGATGGCAATGGCGGGCGACAGGCCTTCGATGGATTCCACGTCCGGCTTGTCCATCTGTCCGATGAACTGGCGCGCGTACGTGGACAGGGATTCGACGTAGCGCCGCTGCCCCTCGGCGTAGATCGTGTCGAAGGCGAGCGACGATTTTCCCGAGCCGGAAACGCCCGTGATGACGACGAGCCGGTCCCGCGGGATGTCGAGGCTGACGTTCTTCAGGTTGTGCTGGGACGCCCCCTTGATGCGGATGCAGTTCATGGGCGCCACCCGTCCGCGGGCGCAGGACTTCCCGGGCGTCTGCCTGCGTTACAGCCGGATTTCAATGTGGGACCGTTTGCGCAGCCCTTCCATCCAGTCTTCATACTTCACTTCCAGTTTTCCCTCTTCCAGCCGATCCACGATCTCTTGACGCACGGCCTCGATGGGCTTGACGCCCGCGCCGCGCTTGTCCACCAGCTTCAACAGATGCAGCCCCAGGGAGGATTCGATGAGCTCGCTGACCTCATCCTGCTTGAGGCTGAAGGCGACCCGATCGACCTCCGGCAGCATCAGCCCCTTCTCGATGAATCCCAGGTCGCCGCCCTGGGCCGCCGCCGGTCCCTGCGAATAGGTGGCCGCCATCAGGTCGAAAGGTTCCCCCGCCATGATCCGCTGCCGGATGGTTTCCGCCTGCTCCCGCAGCTTCTTTTTGCCCTCTTCGTCGAGGCCGCCGGAATAGGGGAGCAGGATCTGCTTGATTCGCACGGCCTCCTTCCCTTCGTACTCTTCACGGTGCTTCAGGTAGTACGCGCCGATCTCCTCTTCGCTGATGGCGATTTTCGATCGGACATCGCGCCTCAGGATCCGCATCCGGACCATCTGCTCGCGGATTTCGTTCCGGTACGCCTCCAGGGTCGTTCCTTCCTTGGCGAGGGCCTGCTTCAGGGCGTCCATCGAGACATTCTGCCGCCGGGCGATGTCGCGGATCGTATCCATGACCTCCTCGTCCTTGACGACGATCCCCGTTTTCTTCGCCTCCTGTTCCAGCAACAGCTTGTCGACCATTTTCTTGAGCATATCCAGCCGCGTCTCCTGCAGGAGCCGTTCCTTGTTGGGCCCTTTGTAGGTGGCCTCGATCCGCTTCTCCATGGGTTCGAAGGCGTTGTCCAATTCATAGGAGGTGATGATCTCGTCGTTGACCACGGCGACGATCCGCTCCACGACGCCGGTTGCGGCTGCCGCGGACGACGCGAACAGGCAGATCATTAACAGCGGGACGATGTGATGGGCTTTCAAGATTCTGTCTCCTTTCGTCGAAGAAGGGGCCGCCTGGCCGCTCGAAGCGCCATTCGGCCGGATCGGTTTTTCACGCATCGGGTTTCCCGGCGCCGAGGGCGTCGATCAGGCGCCGGGCCCCCGCGAGGACCCCGTCCCCCTTGAGGCCGGGAAGCGGAACATACAGGCGGTAATCCGGCGTTAGCCGGATGCCGGGCGGCGTTTCCCGCGCGGCCGCCGGTTTTCTCAGGGTCCGGACGAGCGTTCGCACCGGCTTCTCCCGGGGCGGAGGAAGGTTCATGAGCTTCGCGAGGCTGCTGATCCGGGCCGGATCGACGGGACTGTCCGGGGAAAAATGAATGAAAAGTTGCTTCTCGTCGTATCCCATCTTGCGTCCCTTCAGATCCGTGAGGGCGTTCCGGATTCGGATGACCTCGAGGAGATTGTCCACCTCCCCCGGGATGAATCCGTAACAGTCGAGCAGCTCCGCGCGGATCTCCGCCAGGGCGTCCTCGTCGGCGGCCAGGGAAATCCGCTTGTAGGTGACGAGCCGCTGATGCTCGTCGCTCATGTAATCGGAGGGAATGTAGGCCGGCACCCCCAAGTGAATCTCCGGCCGCACGCGCTCCTCCGGCAGGGTCTCCCCCTTGATTTCCCGGATCGTCTTTTCCATGAGTTCCGTGTAGAGTTCGTAGCCGACGGCGGCGATGTGGCCGGACTGGGACATGCCCAGCAGGTTCCCGGCCCCGCGGATATCCAGGTCCCCCGCGGCGATGCGGAAACCGCTGCCGGGTTCGGTGAATTCGAGAATCACCTCCAGCCGCCGCCGGGCCTCCGGCGAGAGCAGGGCGCCCCTGGGCACGAAGAGGTACGCGTACGCCTCGTCCCGGGCGCGTCCGACCCGTCCGCGGATCTGGTAGAGCTGCGCCAGGCCGAAGCGGTCCGCGCGGTTGATGATCATCGTGTTGGCCGTGGGGATATCCAGTCCGGCGCCGATGATCGTCGTGCAGACCAGGACGTCGAAGTCCCGGCGGACGAAGGCGGCCATCCGGCGTTCGATATCCGTGCTTTTCATCTGGCCGTGCACCACCTCCACCCGGGCCTCGGGGACGAGCTTCTCCACGAGACGCGCCATCGTGTTGAGCGAGCGGACCCGGTCGTGGAGGAAGAACACCTGTCCGCCGCGGAGCAGTTCCTGACGGATGGCCTTCTGAATCATGTCCTCGTCGAACTCGGCGAGGTAGGTCCTGATCGGCTGCCGGTCCTCCGGCGGCGAGTTGATGATCGACAGGTCCCGGATGCCGACCAGCGACAGGTGCAGCGTCCGAGGAATCGGGGTCGCCGTCAGGGTCAGCACATCCACCAGGGTCCGCAGCTTCTTGAGCTTTTCCTTGTGGAGAACGCCGAATCGCTGCTCCTCGTCGATGATGACCAGCCCCAGGTTTTTGAATGCAACATCCTTCTGCAGCAGGCGATGCGTGCCGATGACGATGTCCACGGTTCCCCGATGGATCCCCGCCACGATCTCCGTCTGCTGAACCCGGGAGCGGAAGCGGTTCAGGCAGGCCACCTGGACGGGATAATCCCGAAACCGCTCCAGAAACGTCTGATAGTGCTGCTCGGCCAGGATCGTCGTGGGGACGAGCACGGCCACCTGGCGGCCGTCCATGACCGCCCGGAAGGAGGCCCGCAGGGCCACCTCGGTCTTCCCGAAGCCGGCGTCGCCGCAGATGAGGCGATCCATGGGTTTGGGGGCGTTCATGTCGAGATGGACATCCTCGATCGCCCGGACCTGATCCGGGGTTTCCGTAAAGGGGAAGGCGGAGGCGAATTCCTCGTACGACCGGTCGGGCGGGGAGAAGTTCTCCCGTTCCATGACCTCGCGGGCGGCGTAGATGGAAACCAGTTCCTCGGCCACCTCCTGGATGGACTTCTTCACCCGGGACTTCAGGGCCTCCCAGGACTGGCCGCCCAGACGGTCGAGCCGGGGGTCGCGCCCATCGGAGCCGATGTAGCGCTGGATCCGGTCGAGACGATCCACGGGCAGGTAGAGCTTGTCCCCCTCCTGGTACTCGATCAGGAGAAAATCGTTTTCGATCTTTCCGACGGCGAGCTTCGTCAGCCCGCGATAGATGCCGATGCCGTGATCCGTGTGCACCACGGGGTCCCCTTCGTTGAGCTCGCCGAAAGACTTGAGAAAGTAGCCCTCCCGCACCGGCCGGGGCCGCCGGCGGGAATGCTTTCGGCCGAAGATCTCCTCCTCGCTGACGACGGCGAGCTTCAGGCCCGGCCAATGGAATCCGCCGGTCAGGCGCCCCTCCACCAGCCCCAGGCGCCCCCGGCCGCGCTGGCTGACGATGTCCTCCAGGGAAAACGCTTCGTCCCGCGTCGCGGGAAGGTCGTACTGGGTCAGAAGGTGACCGATCCGGTCCCGGCTTTCCGGTCCCGCGCAGACGAAGAGGACCCGGTATCCGGACGCGATCCATTGCCGGATGCGCTCGGCCAGAGGTTTCAGAAGACCCTCTTCCGCGACGGACACCCGCCCGCCCTCGATCCGCGTGGTCTCCCGCTCCGTGGACAGCGTGACGGCCGTTTCCGCCGCCGCCCCCCCCTCGGCGGGGTGCGCATCGCCGGCGGTCATCGTCAGCCCGCCGACCCGCAGGTGCGGCCGGGCTTGAATCGCCGCCCATCCTTCCGGGCCGGACAGGTGCGTCTGCTCCCGTTCCAGAAAGAACCGCCCCTCCCGCTCCGCCTTCAGGATCAACCCGTCCAGCTCGTTGGCGAATTCCTCCTGGGCCTGCCGGAGGGCGGCGGGATTGTCGAGGACGAACAGCGCCTCGGCCGGCAGGTAGTCGAAGAGCGTGCCCAGACCCTCGGCGGCCGTCGGGTCTTCCGTCCCGGGAAGGTTCTCGTAGAACAGGGGCAGCAGCCGGGCGGGAAGCTGCGCGGTCCGGCCGTCGGCGATGGCGTCCGAAAGGGATTCCCTCACCGGGCGGGGCAGTTCCAGCGTCTGGGCGCGGCGTCGGACATTGCGGATCGCCCGCCCGATCCGTTCCTCCGTCAGGATCGCCTCGCGCGCCGGGACGAGCGTGCGGGACAGGACTTCCTCGATCGAGCGCTGCGAGGCGGCGTCGAAGGTGCGGAGGGACTCGATCTCGTCCCCCACGAACTCCAGACGAACCGGGTGGCGGGCGCCGGGGGGAAAGACGTCCAGGATATGTCCGCGCAGGCTGAACTCCCCGGCCTCCGCCACCAGCGTTACCCGCTCGTAGCCCCCGGCGAGAAGCCGCCGCGCCAGGCCGTCCCGGTCCGCCGTATCCCCCATCGAAACGGTGATCCGGCCGGCGCGGAGGACGTCCCGCGGGAGAACCTTCCTCAGCAGCGCCGGCAGGGAGGCGACGACCGAAACCGGCGCGCCGTCGAGGAGACGGTCAAGGACGTGGATCCGGTCCCGCTCGGACTCTGTCTGGGCGGTCAGGATGTCCGTTGCCACGGTTTCGCCTTCGGGATAGAGCAGCGCTGCGTCTTCCCCGAGGAAAAAGGCCATGTCCCGGTGCAGGCCGCGCGCCTCGCCCTCCGTCGGGGTGACCACCACCAACGGTTTCCCGAGGCGCCGGAAAAGGACCGCGGCCAGGAGGGCCCGGGCGCTTCCCGACGCCCCCTGAACCCGGAGGCCGGACGCCCCGCGGGCAACCCGGTCCACCAGCCCGGCCAGGGAGGCATCGCGCAAGGCGTGTCTGTCTGCTATGATCGTGCGCACCAATCGGCTCCCCTCCGGCCTTTCCTCATCCGAGGGCCAGCATGCGGTCCAGCGCGCGCTTCGCCGGAATCCGGACGGCTTCCGGAACGGAAATCACGGGCGACATCGTCTCCAGGGCCGCGACGATGTCCGGCAGGGTCGTGTATTTCATGGTTTCACACAGAAGTCTGTCGGAGACCGGAACGAACCGCTTTCCCGGGCTTTCCTCGCGCAACTTGTGGAAGATTCCCCGTTCCGTGCCGATCAGGACCGTTTGCGCATCGGTTTCCCGGGCGAAACGGAGGATCGCCGTCGTGCTGCCGACGAAATCCGCCTCGTCGAGGACGGCGGGATTGCATTCGGGATGTGCGGCGAAGGGCGCCCCGGGCCAGGCCGCCTTGACGCGCCGGACCTCGTCCACGGTGATGTCGTGGTGCACGGGACAATGCCCGTTCCAAGGGATGATTTCCCGCGTCGTATGGCGGGCGGCATAGCGGGCCAGGTTGCCGTCCGGCGCCATCAGGATTTTCCGCCCCTCCGGCAGGGAGTTCACCACGCGGACCGCGTTGGCCGAGGTGCAGCAGATGTCGCTCGCGGCCTTGACCGCGGCCGAGGAGTTGATGTAGGTGACGACCAGCAGTTCGGGGTCGGCCTCCCGGGCCTGCTCCAACTGGGCCGCCGTGATCCAGTCCGCCAGCGCGCAGCCGGCGTCCGGCCGGGGGAGGAGCACGGTGCGCTCCGGGGAGATGATGGCCGCGCTCTCGGCCATGAAATGCACCCCGGCAAAGACGATGACCGGGGCGTCCGTCCGGGCCGCCTCGATGCTGAGCGCCAGGGAGTCGCCCCGGAGATCGGCAATCTCCTGGATCTCGTCCCGCTGATAGTAGTGGGCGAGGAGAATCGCCCGCCGCTCCTTCAGCAGCCGGCGCACCTTCTGCTGCCATGCCTGTATGTCCGTCATGACCGGTTATCCTTCCCCGGGAATTTGCGGGCCAACGATGCATGCAATCCCCGGATAAATAGCCCTATTTGCTACAACAGAAACACAATTACTTCAAGGACAAATCCGGAGGGGTCCGGGGATCCGGATATTGACAAGCGCGCGGATTTACGTTAGCGTTCAGCCACCAAACCGAGGATCGGAACCGATGATCTCCGTTGCACAGGCGCTGGAACAGATTCTTGCCACCATCACCCCGCTGGGGCCGGAGAGGGTGAGCCTGCTGGACGCCCTCGGCCGCGTTGCGGCGGAGGACATCCATGCGCGTCGCGCCATTCCGCCCCGGGACAACTCCGCCATGGACGGTTACGCCCTCCGGTGGCAGGACACGCAGGGGGCCACGCCGGAGTCGCCGGTGGTCCTCGATGTCGTGGAAGACATCCCGGCCGGGAAAGTCCCGGAAAAGACCGTCGTCGCCGGAACCGCGGCGCGGATCATGACCGGCGCCCCCATCCCGGATGGCGCCGACGCCGTCATGAAAATGGAGGAGACCGCGAAGGACGGGCAGAAGGTCCGGATCTTCGCCGCCGCCGCCGCCGGCATGGACATCCGGAGGGCCGGGGAGGATGTGCAGCCCGGGGAACGGGTCGTCGGGAAAGGGGAGGTGCTGACGCCGTCCCGTATCGGCATGCTCGCGTCCGTCGGCCGGGCCTTTGTCGAAGTGCATCAGCGACCCGTCGTGGCGGTCCTGGCCACGGGCGACGAGCTCGTCGAGATCGACGAAGCCTTCCTGGCGGAGGGGAAGATCGTCAGCAGCAACAGCTATTCGCTCGCGGCCCAGGTCCTGGACTGCGGCGCCTCGCCCCTTCAGATCGGCATCGCGAGGGACACGCGGGAGGACCTGATCGCAAAATTCAAGGCCGCCCGGCGCGCGGACATCATCCTGTCTTCGGGGGGCGTCTCCGTCGGCGACTACGATCTGGTCAAGGACATCATGAAGGAGGTGGGCAACCGCATGCAGTTCTGGCGGGTTGCCATGCGACCCGGGAAGCCTCTGGCGTTCGGCGCCCTCGAGGGGGTTCCCCTGTTCGGTCTTCCCGGCAACCCCGTCTCTTCCATGGTGTCGTTCGAACAGTTCGTCCGGCCCGCCCTTCTCAAGATGATGGGGCACCGGAACCTCTTCCGCCGGATCATCCGGGCGCGCCTGGGGGAGGATATCCGGAAGAATGCCGGGGCGAGAAACTTTCTGAGGGCGCGCGTCGAATTCAGGGACGGTCGCTATCACGTCGTCACCACGGGCGAACAGGGCTCCGGAATCCTGAAATCCATGGTCCTGGCCAACGGCCTGATCGTGCTCCCCGAGGCGGTGACGCACGCCCGGACGGGCGACGAGGTCATGGTCCAACTGATCGACGGGTCTCTGGAGCGGATGGAGTCGCCCGAGTATCTGAAGGATTGAGACAAAATCAAGGAAGTGCCAAGGTCACTGGTGGGCCTCCCGGACTTCAAATCCGGTGTGGGGCGCTAAAACCGTCCCGGGTGGGTTCGATTCCCATGCACTTCCGCCATTTTTTATTGATTTTATTAGGTTTTACTTGGCAGAATCTTTCCCCCGAATTTCCCCCAGGGGGATGACTTTCCTCTCCAGAATGCGGCGTTTGGCTTCGAGTTGGACGGAGGCATACTGCATGACCGAATCGCGGCGCGCATGATCCGTCAACATTTGCAGTTCGTCGATGCTGAGGCCCTTTTCGTTGACGTACTGGCTGCAGGAGGAGTGCTTCAGTCCGGCATACATGTCGATCTCCTCACCCACCGCCGCACACGCCGCGTGCCACAAATCCACAAGATAATCATGCTGGTAGTGCTGCCCCTTTAACCGACCCGTTGGATTCGTAAAAAAATATGGACCAAAGGTCTTGGGCATCTTCTCCATGATCGGTTTGAACTCACTGTGGCAGGGGATGAAATGGATCTTGTGAGTCTTCGTGTGCTCCACCAGCTTCTTGTTGGAAAATGCCCTGCGGATAATAAAGCTGTCCGTCGTCTGGTCGTAATCCTCCTTGTACAGGGCCATGGCTTCTGACGGTCTGCGGAGATGATACTTCAACCACCAGAAGATCGGCTGATGCTCCTCCGGAATGGCCTGAATGATCTTGACCTGACGTTCTTCGGAAATCCACTTGATGGGCTTGGGTTCGATCCCATAGAGCCGTTTTTCAGGAAACGGCGGCAAGGCGAGAATACGACCCGATTTCCAGGCGTAATCGAGGCACCGGCGCAGACAATATATGACATTGAGTTTCCCTTTCCCTTCCCGTTTGATATCGGCCAGGAGTTGGCAAAGGGTGTCGTATCGGATTTCATGAACATTGAGGGGGTGTTTCTTGAACCACGGAATCAGGTGATTGTTGACGGAATTCAGGTAATCCTTGTACGTGGCGGGGGAAAGGTGCGCCTCCTGGAGCTCGATCCACTTCTTTAGGTAGGGGATAACGTCGGTGGGAACCTCGCGGGTGTATTTCTCGATCCGGAAGAACCCGCCCTCTTCATCGGCCTGCATACAGGCCAGGAGCTTTTCGGCCAACTTTTTGTGGTACAGGTACTCGCCGTTATATTTGTAGGGGGGTAGTCAATTAGCTCCTCCTGTGGTATCATGCCCGGTATGGTTAGTAATGCCGTTGGTGATACGCTGAACAATGTGACGAGAACGGAGGATTTTCCCCGTACCTTTAGACTCATCTTCTACAGTTGC
>DDXV01000040.1 GCA_002347815.1 Syntrophaceae bacterium UBA2251 | reverse complement strand
CACCTACAGTCGTACATAGAGGAATTTACGTTTCGTTTCAATAGGCGCACTTCTAAAAGCCGTGGACTCGTTTTCTATAGGTTGATGGAACAATCAATGATAACTGGTCCCGTCACCGCAGCTGCCGTGACATTCGGTTACGACTGGAGCAAAAAGGGTAGGAGGAGCTAATTGACTACCCCCCTTATTTTAAAACGGTCGATCCAATGGTAACTACTTGCAACAAGAGGGAAAACCTGAATATCCAGTTACTTGAAAAAAATTGCTGTCCCTGCGTTCAAGTCCCGGCTTCGGCACCATTTATTAGAATTTTTGCTTCGTGCCAAGGGGAGTGAGATCGTCGGTCTCGCTCCTCTTGCTTTTTGGGGGTTCTTTTTAAATCGGAAAAGCGCCCCACCAAGCGCAAACGGAAGGTCAAGAACCGGTTGCCGATGATCATTCCGTTAAAGCCGTTTGATCGACTCATTCAAAATCCGGCCCTTCGGCCCCCACCCGACATAGATTCACGCCATCCGGAAAATCTGTAACTGCCCGGGATCTCATGCATTCATAATAAACGCACCCACGATCCACGCCCTTGGCACGCTTCCCGCATTATCGTAAGACAAACCAACAAAAAACCCGAAAGGAGGGTACGGATCATGAAAAAGACACTCGGAACGATGGTGGTGGCAGCGGCGGTGGTGCTCCTGACGGCAACCTTCAGCTTCGCGGAATTCGCGGTGGCGGGCGGTAACAGCTTCCCCTACTTCCAGCTCGGATGCCTGATCGTCGGCGGGCTCGTCATCGTCTCCCTCAAACACAAATACGAAAAAATGTACCTCAACGAGGCGGTCGGCGCATTCGCCCTCTACACCGTCCTGATGGCCCTCTTCACCAACCCCGTCATCGAAATGGTGAAGACTCTCGTCAGCTGAGAGGAAGGTCCGAATCGCTGGAAGTTGTTGTTCCCTCCTGAAGCCCCTTTACGAAAACGGTGAAGGGGCTTTCTATATGAGAAGGACCCTGCGTGATACCTATCCGTCGCCTTGTCCCGTTTCCGGTTTTTTTCTTCCGGAGAAAAATCCGCGGGCAGAAGATTCCCCTTCTGACCAGCTTCAAGATCACCTACCGCTGCAACCTCGCCTGTCTCGCTTGCCCCTTTCATCGTCGTGCCGGGGAGGCGGGCGCGCACATGAGCTGGTCCCTGGCCACGGCCTCCCTGGACGCCTTGCGGCTCAGGGGCGCCCTGATCGTCGTCTTCGAAGGCGGGGAACCGTTTCTGTGGCGGGACGGCCGTCATGATCTGAACGATGTGGTCGCGTACGCCAAGAGGCGCTTTCCCGGGGTCGCCGTGACCACCAACGGCACCTTCCCCCTGGACAGTCCGGCGGACATCCTCTGGGTCAGTCTGGACGGCTTGAAGGAATCCCACGACCGGCTGCGCTCCGGTTCGTTCGACCGGGTCTGGTCAAACCTCCGGGCGTCCCGGCATCGACGTCTGTTCGTCCACTATACGATCAACCGGGAGAATCGCCACGATATCGGGCCGTTGTTGGAACGGCTTCAAGACATCCCGGCGTTCCGCGGCTTGACGGTCCAGCTCTTCTATCCCTATGGGCAGGGGGAGGCGCCGTTGGCCCTGTCCGACGGTGAACGGAAGGCGGTTCTCGAAGAGGTGATTGACATGAAGAAACGGGGCTTGCCGATCCTCAACTCCGCCGGGCGCCTGCGCGCCATGATCTCAAACGACTGGCGCTGCCATGAAGATATCCTCATCAATGTCGATCCCGACGGCGCCATTACGCCGGGCTGCTATGTCAAGGGTCGCGGCCCAGTCAATTGCCGGGCCTGCGGCTTTTCCCCGGTGTCGGAAGCCTCGGGCGCACTGGATCTCCTGCCCGGATCGCTGAAGGCGGGCTGGTCGATCTTCTTCAAGTGATTCACGCGATGAATGGCTGATGCCCCTTTTGCTGGACTCTTTTCTCTGGTATTGATATCTTAGGGTGGGTTTTGGGGGAGTTCATCCCATCAGCACGGTTGCCAAGAGAAATCCGACAAGGAGGGTGCAACGATGGCGGAGAAGGCTCAACGGGATCTGCGGCACGATATACAGAGGCTTGCGGACCGCTTCAACGGATTGATACCCATTATGCTGGAGATGGGCATCCTGGAGGACATCCTGCACAAAAAGATCATCCTGTCTGAAAAAGGAGGCCCGAGCTTTACCGTCAGCATCGTTCCGGATGGGTTTCGCGTGGTGGACGGTGAGGATCCGTTTGCACATGCGGTCATGCGTACCACGGGAGAACAGTGGAGAAAGATATTCGCCGGTGAAAAGCCGTACGCGGCTATTTTCCGCTTCGAGCTCGACCCACAGCGAGCCGAAATACCCCTTAACCAAATCCCGCTGGTTGAGCGTTTTTCATCCATCATGCAGGCGATCGTTTGTTTGCCGGGTTAGGTTAAATCGCAGCTCAAGGAGGGGGGATTATGACCATCGCCGTTACCGAAATAATCAGCTCGTGGGCAAGTGAATTAAGATTTGAGGACATTCCTCCGCACACGATTGCGTGCGCGAAGGAACAGGTGATCGGCATCGTTGCTGCCATATTGGCGGGAAGCCGTATGGAGGAATGCCAGCCTCTTTATCAGGCACTGCGGGATTGGTCCGACAGGCGGGAATCGACGGTCATTGGGGCAAAGATGAAAGCAAGCATGCGCGACGCAGGGATGGTGAATTCCATTGTTGCCCAGACCCTGGAGTGGGAAGATTACCTGCGGTCGCAACATACCGGCGCTTCAACGGTGCCCAACGCCCTTGCCGTGGGCGAAGCCGTGAATGCCAGCGGCAAAGAGTTCCTGACCGCGCTGGTGGCTGGCAACGAAATCTGCGGCAGGACCGGGCATGCCTATATCAAAAGTCACCTTTTCACCAATTCGTGCCCGAACCACCAAATCGACGCCGCTGTCGTGGCCGGCAAGCTTTTGGGGTTGAACCGGGACCAGATGATGGACGCCCTGGGCATCTCCTGCTTCCCTCCCATGACGCAGTGCTTTGCGGGTTGGTTCTCTCCCACAAAGGGACTCATAACCGGCGGACCGGTGCATGCCGGGATCACCGGCGCCTGCCTGGCAAAGGCGGGTTTCAAGGGTTTCAGGAAAATCATCGAGCATCCGGACGGCTTTTCATCCGCCATCTTTGAACGCTACGACCTGGAAGAAATGGTGCGGGATTTGGGCAGCGACTGGCGCACCGATACTCATTCACCCAAGCTTTACCCGTGTTGCGGGTGGCTGGATGCACTGGTAGATTCCGCGCTCGATCTCATGCGTGCCTACGGGATTGACTGGCGGGACATCTCCGGTGTCGATGTGCAGAGTCCGACGGTCACGCTGCTCCTGAATAAGCCGAAGGATGAGTTGATCGATTTGATTGAGCGGATTGCAAAGACCGATTACCTGACCTGCGTGCCGCTTTATTTCAATTCCGTCTATCCGCTGGCCGTCGCCATGATGGACGGCGAATTGACGCCGGCACAGTTCACCAAGGAACGGATCACGGACAAACAACTCCATGCATTCTTCGACAGGATACACTTCGTGGTCGATCCGTCCTTGGACGTCAAGGAGATGCAAGAAGGCATCAACAGCGGCGGGGTAAAGATCCGACTTAAGAATGGGACCGAATACCATCAATTTACCGATGCCATGAAGGGTTCTTACAAGAACCCCATCGATATCAGAGAGAAGCTGGAAATCTGCACCCGGCATATCCTGAGCCGTCAGCAGCGAGACGAGATTTTCGATGCGGCCGGCCGCATCGATCAGATGGAACACATCCAAGACTTCACGGACCTGTTGTGATGAGTGCGTTTCCTGTCAGAATGGACGTCCCGGGGCGAAGAGTCCCCGGCTGCCTTTATGGTTTTTCAGGAATCTCGCCAGCTGTTCTTTGCCGGGCTTCTTCACCCTGAGGAACGCCACGCCCACCCGATAGACGGACGCGGGGGTGTCGCTCGAGATGTCATACCAGCGGACCTCTCCGATCGCCTCGAACGGCGGCTCGTCCGGCGCGAGTTGAATGCTCATGTATAAACGGTGCTTCCGGGCAAACGGGAGTCCCGACAGCAAATGGACGCCTTCAATCTCGATAGACTGTGTTTCCAAGCAGATGCCGCTTTTGGAGATATTTCGGCTTCTAATGCGCAGGGGGGGACGCTGCTGGGGGGCTTCCGTCACCGGAACAATCTCAACGGCGACGTCCAACGGGCAGTCCAGGCGCTGAAACTTTCTTTTTTCCAATCCATCGCTCATGACCGACTCCTGACCGGTTTCGGTACGCACTGACCGAATCATCCGCATCGCCGCGCCCGGGGTTCCGATCCCCTGGCGCAGGCAGCATCCGCGGGAAACGGCCGTGTGTCCCTGCTCACGCCGGGGGCCGTCTCTCCGGTATCGAGCGGGAATAAAGCATAGTCCGGACCGTCCTGTCAAAGTTTCGCTGTCCGGGCCGTTCCCGTTGCTCCGGACACAGCCCCGCATGCCATTGACATTGAAGGGCGTTCCTCATATACTCCCCTCGTCTCGATGGCGTCGAGATTTGCATGCATTCTCGATCAAATCAGCAACCCTGGCGTCAAGCGGGATCGGAGGGACGACGGGAGGTTTGATTTGGAACACATGGCGAACGCACCGGATCTTCGCAGGGACAGGGGCATGTACCTGCATTTTGCCGACGGCAGCGTCATCGATTTCTCGGAAGGGCATGTGCGAGACCTCGCTGAAGAATATTGGCGGAATCCGTCCAAACTTCCGCCTCGGATCAAAGAGAACGACGCCTTCAAGACCTGCTCCGTCTGTCCCTTTCTGGGTCAGGATGTGTTTTGTTCCGCGATGAAACCCCTCCTGCCCTTCATAGAGCAGGTCGACCAGTTCAATTCCTACGACAAGGTCACCGCGGTCTATGTCAAACGAGCAGGCCTTGAGTATGTCTGCGAAACCAATATGCAAACAGCCCTGCAATATGTGACCAATATCGCCGTTTTCGAGTATTGCGAGGATGCGAAACAGTTTCGTCGGTATTTCCAGGGCATCGAACCTCTACTGGACATGACCGAGGTCGTGTCCCGGCTTTTCCTCAACATCTACTGGCTCAACAAGGGAAATCGCCGGAAGATCGCCAAAACCATCAACGACATGCAGCACGCCGTCACGGTCACCAGCAAGAGCTGTGTCAACAGGCTCAACCTGATGTGCCAGAAGGATGGGCTCATCAATGCGTATGTCAGAACGCATATCCTGGCCGGGTTTCTGAGCGTCAATGTCGTTGACACCTTTCTCGATCGCTATTTCAAGAAAACGTAAAGGATCGCGTGCCAACGTTCTTTTGACCCATCCTGAAACTTTTGCGCGCCGTTTCGATCCGGTTTTTTCGGATGGCCCGCGGATACGATGACCCCGGAAAAGGAGGGGAAGGGATGATTTTACGTATCGATCACGTTTCCATCGCGGTCAAGGACCAGCAAAAGGCGGAGCGCTTTTTCCGTGACATCCTGGGGGCCGTTGCCGGCGTCGGGGCGGACGATCCCGGGGCAAAGTTTTACTGGCAGATCTTTTCGCTGGGCGATCTGTCGCGGCTCGAGATCATCTCCCCCACGGGAGCGGGCAGTTTCCTGGAGGGATTTCTGAAGGACCGGGAGGGAGGCGTCCATCACATGACGCTTCAGACGTCTGATATCGGCAAGGCCATGGCCCATCTCGAGGCGCACGACATTCCCTTCTTCGGCTATCACGAATACCCGGGAGGCGTCTGGAAGGAGATCTTCATTCACCCCCGCGACGCCTTCGGCGTTCTCATTCAGATCGCGGAATTCGAGGCCGCGGACTGGCTGGCGGAGACGGTGAAACTCCCGCCGGACACGCGCTGGCAGGTCGAGAAGACCGAAACCGGCGCCGCCATCGTCCTCGCCCACCCCGGCGGCGGCAAGGTTTCTCTGGACCTGACCCGTGACGAACTGAAAAAACTGGCGGCGTCGCTGGAGAAGTCCTGCGACTGAAACCGGAATCCCGGCAGCCGGCGTTTATCGCCCCCGGCGGGCGGATAGCGCCGTGGCGAAGGCGCACGCACCGTCGCCGCAAGACAGCGTCATGGGGGCCCGTGGAACGGCGTTCGCGCGGAGGGAAGGATCCGATCGACTCAACCCAGGAGGGCTTTTATGGAAACCGTCTGGAACATGGGAATCCCGTGGAACCTCTTTTTCCAGAATCTGGGCGCCGGGCTCAGGACGCCCATGGAGGTCTTTTCCTTCCTGGGGACGGAAAGTTTCTTCCTGTTGCTCATGCCGGCCCTCTACTGGTGCGTCGAGGCCGGCATCGGCCTGCGCGTCGGCGTCATTCTCCTTTTGAACGCCGGGGTCAACGATGCGCTCAAACTGACCTTCCACGGTCCCCGCCCGTACTGGTACAGTCCGGAGGTGATGGCTTACGCCCACGAGACCTCCTTCGGCCTGCCTTCCGGACACGCCCAGATGGCGTTTGGCGTCTGGGGAATGCTGGCCGCCATCGTCAACAGGGGGTGGGGATGGGTGATTGCCCTCCTCGTCATCCTGTTGATCGGCATTTCGCGCCTCTATCTGGGGGTTCATTTTCTGCACGATGTGATGGTCGGCTGGCTGATCGGCGCTGGGTTGCTGTGGCTGGTCCTCCGGACCTGGCAACCGGTCGCGGCAAGGTTGAAATCCTTGAGCGGGGCACAGCAGCTCCTGGCGTCCTTCCTTGCCTCGCTGGGGCTTTTTCTGTTTTCCCTCGTCCCCTTCCTCTGTCTGAAAATCACGGGCTGGCAACCGCTGCCGGCCTGGGCGGAACATGCCCGGGACGCCGTCTCGCTGAGCGCCGCCCTCACCGTCGCCGGAACGCTGTTCGGACTGCTGGCCGGCATGGCCTGGCTGAATCGCCGGGGCGGTTTCGATACCGGCGGAGCGCTTTGGCAGCGCATCTTGCGCTATCTCCTGGGACTGGCCGGCGTTCTTGTGTTCTACCTCGGTCTGAAGGCGCTTTTCGGATGGATCGCCCCATATTCGGAGGCGGCGCTCCCTTATCTGTTGCGCTATATCCGCTATGCCCTGGTCGGGGCCTGGATCTCTGCGGGAGCGCCATGGATGTTCGTTAAACTGAAGTTGGCCAAACCAGTCGCCTGACCCCTGTTAAGACACGATCCCGAACTGGAAGGGGCGTTTCCCCGAGTGCCCCTGGGCAATTTCCCCACGCCGGCGCGGCGGCGGATTTATGAAGCCGATACGGGCGGGGCGGTATCGGCAAGAGGGTTACGCCCCATGCATTTGGCCCTTTCCGCTCGGTTGGCGTAACAGCAAAAGCGCCAGGCCGGCGGCGACAAAGGCGGCCGCGCCGAAAAAGAGGAAGCGCGGCCCCAGGAGGTCGATGACCAGACCGCCGATGGCGGGGCCGGTGAGGAGCGCGCCGTTCTGGCAGGCCATGTAGAGCCCCATGTAGCCCGCGCTCCGCTCCGGCGGAATCAGCCGGAGATAATAGGTGTACGCGACGGTGAGCACAGCCGCGTAGCCGATCCCCCCGAAGAAGAGCATGACCCAGACCGCCGCGAGCGACTCGGCCAGGCCGGTCGCGGCCAGACCGACGATCAGCAGAACGAGCCCGATCGCGGTCACGCGCCGTTGGCCGAACCGGTCGCCCAGCACGCCCGCGGGGATCGCGCTGACGCAAAACACGGCAATCATGAAAACCATGATCGTCACCGCACGTTCCGTATTGACGGCGAGCATCTCCCGGACGGCAATGACAAAAAACATGAACACCATCCAGAGGCCGGTCCACCAGCAGGCCATCGCCGCGAGGAAGATCAGCACGGGGCGGTGACGCAGGGTGTCGCGCAGGACTCCGCCGGAGCGGATCAAGGGCGCCCGCGGCGGCAATTCACGGGTCCCCGCCATCAGCACGGCCACCGACACCGCGATCCCGCCCACCGCCCAGAGAAACGGCAGGCGGGGCGACACATCCCAGCTTCTGGCCCCGAGAAACATGAACGACAGAACCCCGAGCCCGCCCATCAGAAACATGAGCCCGGAGGCGGTGCCGCGTTGTTCCGGCGGCGTGAGGTCGGGGAGAAGCGCGAAATACGGCCCCATCACGGTGAAGAACCCGGCATAGAGAACCAGGGACAACGGGAGCACAACGCGGATGTCCCGCGTCCAGGCCATCAGCAGGAGCGACACCAGCACCGCCGCCCAACCGGCGAGGATGAAGGGCTTTCTCCTGCCCCAGCGCGTGTGGATCCGATCGGAAAGGCCGCCGATGAAGATGGGGAAAACCGCCCCGAAGATCCCGCCGACGGAGAGGATGATCCCGGTCAGGGATTTCGAGCCCGTGATGGCATTCAAATACAGCGGGAACGTGGCCATATTGAACCCCCAGAAGGTCTGAACCGCGAAGAGTCCGCAGGAAAAAATCAGGAGCTGGGGGAGAGTGCGCCGTTCAAGGGTCATGGGTGACGTCGTTGATAACCGCGGTGTTCGATGCGCGTCGTGCCGCCGATGGGGCAAGCGGGGGAGGATCGGACCACCGTCGCTTGATGACGATCCCCGTTTGCCCTCGCAACGTCCCGTCGGATCTCGCGGATGAATATAAAGAGAAATGAACACGATGACAAGGCATTTCCAGATCTTGTCGTCGAATTCATCCGGCAGGCCTCCCGCGTCTCCGCGCGGCCCGCATGGGCAAGGAGTCCGGCGATGCGAGACCACCCTGAGGCGGGCTCATCTCCCGGCCGGCCGGACCCTGCGGGACCGCCGACCCTTCCCGGAGGGGATGCCGTTTAAAGAAAGACTGATCGTCCCGTTAAAGAAATTTTAACGACTCATTCAAAATCCGGCCCTTCGGCCCCCCGCCCGCCACAGATTCGCGCCACCCCGAAAATCCGTAACCGACCGGAATTAAATGCATTCAAAAATAGACGAACACCCGCACCCCGCACCTGGCACGCTTCCCGCATTATCGTAAGACAAACCAACAAAAAACCCGAAAGGAGGGTACGGATCATGAAAAAGACGCTCGGAACGATGGTGGTGGCAGCGGCGGCGGTGCTCCTGACGGCAACCTTCAGCTTCGCGGAATTCGCGGTGGCGGGCGGTAACAGCTTCCCCTACTTCCAGCTCGGATGCCTGATCGTCGGCGGGCTCGTCATCGTCTCCCTCAAACACAAATACGAAAAAATGTACCTCAACGAGGCGGTCGGCGCATTCGCCCTCTACACCGTCCTGATGGCCCTCTTCACCAACCCCGTCATCGAAATGGTGAAGACTCTCGTCAGCTGAAAACAAACGCCGGGGGCGGGATTCGATCCCTCCCCCGCCACACCGAGGAAGGAGGAAAGAGCCATGACGACCCAAACGACACAGAGAGATCAACTCCGGCAGATGCAGCACTTCGGTCCGGTCCTGATGCTTTCCGCATGGAGCTTCGTGATCGTCATCACCTCCCTCCTGTTCCTCTATGTCGGACATTTGCTGGATCAGTGGCTGGGAACGGCGCCCAACTTCATGTTCGGGCTGTTCTTCCTGGCCATCGTGACCACCATCGGCCGCCTCTACCAAGAGGCCTGGCTGAGACGGAAATGCCTCTGAGGCCTCCGCGGACAGCGGATAGAACCGACCTTTTCATGATCTGTTAAAACCCCCCTTCACGGATCTCCGTGAAGGGGGGTTCTTTACGGCCGCGTTTCCCGGTCTCCCCGTTACTCCCTCAAACCGTCCAGGAGCTTCAACATCTCGCCGTTCGACGGGATGTCCGTCATGCTTTTGCCGTACCGGGCGAAGACCAGGGCGCCTCCCCGGTCCACCATAAACAGGGCGGGCATCCGCCCGAGTTTCAACAGCTTCCATTCCTGGCCGTAAAGGTCGGCGAGTCTTCCCTCCGCGTCGGGAACGCCGATCATGGGCAGCGCCTCTTTTTTCCAGTACGCCGCCACCTGCTCCGCGTCGTGCGGCGCGACAACGACCAGGGTGGCGTTTCTTGACGTGAACTCCTTGAAATCCTGTTTCATCTGGCCCAGATGTTTGCGGGCGTAGGGTCAGCCGAACCCACGCAGGAAAATCAGCATTACGGGGCCCTGTTGCCGCAACGTCGCAAGGCGGATGTTGCGCCCGTCCTGGGAAACCGCCTCGAATTCCGGTGCGGCCATGCCCGTGGCGAGGGCCGACAACGCAACGATCGACAATAATGCGGAATGGCACATCATGGGGACACCGCCTCCTTTCCTGGGGAAACCGATCCAGGCCGGTATCGGCCCGTTCGCAAAGCGTCGCCGCCCCTACTTCAGAAGGGACCCGATGAGGACCGGGGTGAAGTAAAGGCCGGCCATCGTGACGACGGCGACGCAGATCCGGTTGATCCACGCCTCCTGCTGAAGGAAGCGTTCATCCCAGTCCGTGGATGCCATCAGACGGCGGCAGTGCTCGAAACGGCTTCGCCCGGGAAGCGCCTGGAGGGCCGTGGCCCCGGGCTGACCGATGTATCTGGGTAACGTTGCCGCTGTGGTGCGCATGGTCTCTGTCCTCCTGATATTTCAACCGGCAAGATCCGACCGGGGCCTTGACGGGGCGTTATCCGTGGTATTTCCGGACCACGGCGGTGACAACGCCTCCCAGCCGCAGTTCCGACCGGGGCCGGATGTCGGGATATCTGGGATTGGCCGCCACCAGGACAATCTGCTTCCCCTGCTTCTGAAAATACTTCATCGTCCACTCCCCGTCGACTTCGGCGACGACGATGTCGCCGGTCTTGGGAGCGCGTCCCTTTTCGATGATGACCAGATCCCCCGCCATGATGCCCGCCCCGGTCATGGAATCGCCGCTGACCTGCAACAGGAAGGAGGCGTCCGGCCGGGCGATCAGATATTCGTCCATGGAAATCGCATCCGAGAGGACCTCCTCCTCGGGAGACGGAAAACCGGCCTGAATGCTGCCGACCCGGGGGATGGCAAACGCCTGCTTCGTGAAACTCAGATGCCCCTTGCCGTCCTTCTCCAGAATCCGGGCCTCGATGAGCTTTTCGATCCAGAAATTCACGACGCTTTTGGACCGGACGCCCAGCAGATCGACCATCTCGGAAAAAGAAGGCATGCGCCGGTTCTGCCGGAAGAAGGCGAGGAGGAGTTTCTGGACCGACTGGAGGGTGCGTTTTTCCTTCATGGGTCCCGTATATAGAACCATCGTTCTGTTGTCAAGAAAAAAATGGCGGGCGGCTCAGCGCCGGACGCTCCCGATGAACGCGAGATAGGCGTCGGCCGTTTCCCCGGCCTTTTCGATCATCGGCAGATGGCCGCAATGCTCGATGATCACGGTCTGGTGACGGGCCAATCCCCGCTCGAAGACGGGCACGCTGGAGACGTCGATGATGCGATCGTTCCTGCCCCAGAGAATCAACGTCGGCGCCTCGATCTTCGGCAGGTCTTTCTCCAGGGAGAAAAGATCGCCCTTGAAATCCTCGAGGGCTTTTTCATGGAAGCGCCGGTCGGCCAGGGCTTTTTCGACGAACCGCTTCTTGAACGGGTAAGGCAGGGGGGGCGGGTTTGCAAAGGCCAGGCCCATGACCCGGGGCAGATCCGCTTCATCTTTCAACAGCAGGGGGTTCTCCCCCTGCTCCGCCCGTTTCATGACCTCGCTCTTCTGCGGGGACTTCACGCCCGCGGCATTGAACAATCCCAGACTGATCACTTCCCCGGGATAGCGAGCGGCATAGGCGCCGGCAAACAATCCCCCCATGGAATTTCCCGCAATGTGGAGGGGCGCCAGGCCGAGGACGCGGGCAAATTGATGCAGCCGGCCGACCTGGCTGGAGAGGTCATATTTTGCATTCATCCGTTTGGAGCTCTCCCCGTAGCCGGGGATATCGGGGATGACGACATGATAGTGTTTCGTCAGGCCGGCGGCAAAGCGCGTCCAGTGGTCCTTGTCGGCGGAATAGCCATGCAGGAGAAGAACCGTCGGTCCCCGGCCCCCTTCCAGGTAGACGATGCGGTGGTCATCGACGAGGATGTCCTTCTTGACCAGCCCGGCCTGGCTTCGCCCGTACCGGACGAAAGAATCGGCGACCTTTTCCGGAAACGCGTAATATCCGCCAACGACGGCAACCAGAACGACAACGAGCGCAACGAAGATCTTTTTCATGACAGCCCCCCTTGCCCGTGGAGCGTCGATGCATGCGACCGACTCAAAGCACCATCATACACGAATACATCGCGATCGGCACCCGTTTTGTCGCGGACGGGCGCTTCCGGCCCACGAACAGGCGCCGGCCTTCAGGGGTTTGGAGGGGAGCTCCAAATCCCCGGGGCGGGACAGGTGGGATTGTTCGGGAGGATGGGTTCCCGCGCGCTTATCGGGAATGGCGTTTCCGGGGCGGGCCGATGAGAAACACGAACCGGTCCGTGATCCTGAAGGTGCGGAACGGGGCGTTGCGGCGGCGGACCGAACGATCTTCGTAGAAGCTCCCCGCCGTCGTGATGATGGCCAGAAGGCATAGGCCGAACATGAAGTAGGGCGACGTCCCCAGCCAGGCGTCCAGCCAATGGCCGGCATACAGGAAAAGGCCCGCGGCGACGACGAGCGACAGGAGCCAGGCGCCCACGAGCAGAAGGTCTCCGAGGGACCTTCCCCGATATCGGATCACTTTTGGCTGTCCTTTCATGATGGAACCCTCCTCCTGTTCGATAACGGGCGCGGGAAGCTGGCTTGATTCCTTGGAAAAATCGTGCCAGTGGCCGTGGCGGGATGAATTTTTCCGGAAAGGACCCGGCAAGGGGCCTCGCGCCGGGCCTGTCCCGCACACCGGACAATGCTGTAACATATTGATATTGAATGCAATTCCCCGGATCAGATCCGTCACGGGAAAAAGCGTCCGGCGCCGGGGGAATCCGGAGCGCGGCGGCGGCGCAAGGGGGACCGGCCACCCGAAAACGGGCGCGGGAAGCGTCATTTCGATAAACCGATCGGCGGCATTGAAAAAAATGTCGAACGCCCGCGGACCGGCAACCGCCCCTGAAACATTTGACAGGGCGGGAAAAATGGTATACCGATGTGCCATAATTGGGGGGAGGTTCATCGAACCCGAAGGGGCCGTCAATATCACGACCGGCCTCACGGGCTGAAGGCAGAGGAGGAGCAAAGATGGGAAAATGCACGCTTCAGTATCAGTGTGGACATTCCGCCACCGTCTGGATCTTCGGCAAGGCCGAAATCCGGAAAAGCTATCTCGAGTGGACCTGTCAAAACGAAGCGTGTCCGGCATGCCGGCGCGAGGCCATCGCCGCCGCGCCGCGTGAATCGCTCACGGCGGCGGTCGCAACCGCGAAATAGGAGCCGCGCGGCGGGCCGTTTTCAGGATGCGCCCCCGACACCGTGTCTGTCGTGCAGCCGCTGCTCGATTTCCAGCGGTTCGCCGTGCATCGGGTCCCGCGCCAGCGCGAGGGCGCCCTGGCGGCAGCGGTCCCGGCAGACCCCGCAACCCATGCAGCGACCGGGCTCGACGGATGCGCGGTTTTCCTCCAGGGCCAGCGCCTGGAACGGACAGGCCTCGACACAGACCCCGCATCCCTTGCACCGTTCCCCGTCCACCTGACAGACATAACCCGAAGCGGCCAGCATGGGGGTCCCGTTCCGATGGGCCTCCATCGCTCCGCAACAGCAGGAACAACAATTACAGATGGCATAGAAGCGGCCCAGCATGGCATCCTTGAAGAAGGCGTGATGGACATGCCCACGCTCGTGCTCGGCCTGGAGCACGGCGGCGGCCTCCGCCACGGACAGCCGGCGGCTGCGCCGGGGGTGGTGGGCCAGGGTAAAGCTCGCGAAGGGCTCCCCGACGGCGAGACACACGTCGAGGGGCAGGCAGGGATGCTCGCGGTTCGCCCGGCAGGGGCACTCCAGGGCCACGATGTGATCGGGATGTTTCAGGATGATGTCCCGGGCCGTGGCATAGGGGATGACGTGCTCCAGGTCGGTCAGGCGGACATCCTCGCCGACGGAGATCAGGCGAGTCGCCCCCTCGAGCGGCAGGACCTTGCCGTGATAGGTATCGGCGAAGGTCCGTCCCTTTTCCTCCGCGGACCACAGACCCAGGAGCCGTCCAATCCCCATCGCGAGCGGCCGCAGGACGCGGAAGACGGGGCGGTTGCTCAACCCCAAGCCGAGATAGAAATAGGGCCAGCGGCCGTAGAAATAGCCGTGGAGGAAGTCGATGAAGGAATAGCCCGGCGTGCGCCGCCCCTCCCGGTAGAAGGCGCGGGTCGCGGGATGGATCGGGAAAAGGGACCTCTTTTTCTCATTCATGGCAGCTCCGGGAGGATCGGGTCTCGCGGGCCGGGGTGTACCGGGACATCCGGCACGCCAAAAGCTCTGGTTGATCCTCTACGCCAAATCCGCTATATCCGTCAAGGCGAAGACGCGGGGCCGGCGGCGGGGAAGGAACCCTGCGGGAACCCCGCTGCGGAGAAATCGCGGTCTTCCCGGAGTCGCGAATGCTGAACGAACCGGAAGAGAGGAACGCATGAAAATCGCCACGGTCGAACAGATGCGGTCGATGGACCGCCGCGCCATTGAAACGCTCGGCATTCCGGAGATGATCCTCATGGAGAACGCCGGGCTGGCCGCCGTGGCCGTCCTGGACCGGGAGACCGGGATCGCCGGGAAAAGATTCACTGTCCTGTGCGGCATCGGCAATAACGGCGGCGACGGTTTCGTCGTGGCGCGGGTCATCCACAGCCGGGGCGGCCGGGTCAAGGTCTTCGCCCTGGGGGATACGGGCAAGCTCCAGGGGGCGGCCCGGACCCATTTCCAGATCCTCGGCAAGCTGCCCGTGCCCGTCACGCGCGTGGAAGCCCTGCAGGACATCCGCCGGGACGTCCTGCATGCCGACCGGATCGTGGACGCCCTCTTCGGCACCGGCCTCGACCGGGAGATCGGCGGTCTGTACCGCGAGGTCATCCAGTTTCTGAACGAGAGCGGCCGGCCCGTCCTCAGTCTCGACATCCCCTCGGGAATCAACGGCGATAACGGCGCCGTCATGGGGATCGCCGTCCGTGCGGACTGCACGGTCACCTACGGCCTGCCGAAAATCGGCAACCTCCTCTACCCCGGCCATGCCTATGGCGGCCGCCTCTATGTCTCCCACATCTCGTTCCCGCCGGCCCTGACCGCCGGCGAGGCCCTGCATGCAGAAATCAACGCCCCCCTCGCTCTGCCACCCCGGGCTCCCGACGGCCACAAGGGGTCGTTCGGCGAGGCCCTCTTCATCGCGGGCGCGAAGAATTACTACGGGGCGCCGTATTTCGCCGCGCTTTCCTTCCTGAAGGCGGGCGGCGGGTATGCGCGCCTCGCCGCTCCGGCCGCGATCACGCCGTTCATCGCCCAGAAGGGGAGCGAAATCGTGTTCCTGCCCCAGGCCGAAACGGCCGCCGGCAGCCTCGCCCTGGAGAACAAGGCCGTCCTGCTGGAGACCGCCGCCCGGATGGACTTCACCGTCATCGGACCGGGGGTGTCGCTCGCGGAGGAAACCCAGGCCCTCGTCCGGGAACTCGCCGGCGCCATCGAAACGCCGCTCCTGATCGATGGGGACGGCCTCACCGCCCTGGTGGGGCATCCGGAGATCCTCCGGGGGCGAAA
Source organism: Syntrophaceae bacterium UBA2251 (assembly GCA_002347815.1). Classification (GTDB taxonomy): domain Bacteria; phylum Desulfobacterota; class Syntrophia; order Syntrophales; family UBA2251; genus UBA2251. The sequence continues at coordinate 42,690 of DDXV01000040.1, read as the reverse complement.
GGCGCCGACGATCCTCACCCCCCACCTGGGGGAGATGTCGAGAATCACGGGGAAGAGCGCCGACGAACTCCGCCGGGACCGTCTCGGATGCCTCCGGGACGCGGCCCGGGACCTCGCGGCGACGATCGTCCTCAAGGGGGCGCATTCGCTCATCGGGACGCCGGAGGGGCGGGTCTTCGTCAACCTGACCGGCAACGCGGGCATGGCCACGGCGGGCGCGGGCGACGTCCTGACCGGGGCGATCGCCGCCATGCATGGTCTCGGCCTGGCCGTCACGGAGGCCGTCCGCCAAGGGGTCTACCTCCACGGCCTGGCCGGCGACCTGGCCGCCGCGGAAATAGGAATGGACGGCCTCACCGCCCAAGACATCCTGGAGGCCCTGCCCCGGGCCCTGAAGGCGGAACGCGATGCCGGCGGCGCCTCGCCCGGCGCGGACGGAAAGATCACGGTTATCTGAAGACGCCCCTGCTTCCGGGAGGGACCCCATGCAGGACTAAGGGCATCGTCAAACGGTTTTTCATCCCGCTGGCGGCGCTGGTCGGCCTCTGGGCCGTCTCCTGTGCGGTTTACGAGGGGGCCGCCGGGTCATTGCCCCCGGGAGGTTTGCGCACCGCGCTGGTCTCCCTGTTTGCGCCCCTCCTCTTCCTGTCCGTCTGGGGCGCGGGATTCATCGGCCCGATCCTCGGGTATCTCCGGAGCGGGCCCTCCTCGCCTTCGCCAACCCCCTGATCTGGATCGCCCGCGTGGAGGCCCGCGTGGCCTGCCAGTTCAGCGCGGTGGAACTGGTTTATTTCCTCTTTCTCCCCTGGATTTTCGGCCTGGTGTGCGTGACCTGCTTCGAACTGGGTTTAAGCGAGCTGGCCTGCCGCCTCGTCCATCGGCGCAAGGCCCCCGGGGCGGCGCGGATCGGGCATCCCGTCGTCTGGCTTCTGATTTTCGGGGGCCTCGCGGGGACCTATCTGGGCCTCATCCGGGGACAGGAATGGGTCTACGGGGTGGTCCACCACTATGCCACCCATGTCCTCCCCTGAGGTGTCCGCCATGTCACGGTCAAGAAAAACACCCACTCCGGCGGCGGCCATCGGCCGGGGTCCCGCCGAGCCCCCCGTCACCCGGCGGCAGGCCCTGGGTTTTCTCGGGGCGGCGGCCCTGTCGGCGGGCGGCCTGACCCTGGGGGTCCCGTCCGCTTTCGCACTCCGAAGCAAGCCGCGGCGGCCGAATTTTGTCTTCATTCTGACGGACGACCACCGCTACGACATGCTCGGCGCGGCGGGCCATCCGTTCCTCAAGACCCCGCACATGGACCGCCTCTGCCGCGAGGGGGTCCGCTTCGAAAACGCCTTCGCCACGACGGCCCTGTGCAGCCCCAGCCGGGCCAGCTTTCTCACCGGCCAGTACGCGAGCGTGCACGGCGTCACCAACAACTTCAGCCGCTGGGACGAGACCCGCAACGTCACCTTTCTCCGACACCTCAAGCGGGCCGGCTACGACACGGCCTTCGTGGGCAAGTGGCACATGCCGGGGGGAGGCCTGCCGCGCCTCCCGGAAGCGGACCTGTTCGTCAGCTTCACCCGCAAGGACGGACAGGGGGACTACTTCAACTGCCCCCTGTACGTCAACGGCCGACTGACACCGAACCGGACGCCCTACATCACGGAGGAACTGACGGAGTACGCCCTCGACTTCGTGCGGCAGGAGCGCCGGAACCCCTTCTGCCTGTACCTGAGCCACAAGGCCGTGCACCACGACTGGAAACCGCCGCGCCACCTCCGGGGAAGGCGCCGCCATGCCGACCTGTCCTTCCTCGCCCCCGAGTCCGACCGCTACAACACCTTGAGCGGCATGAACTGGCTCGAGGGCACCCTGGGCAACATGCACGACGTCTACCGCCGCTACTGCGAATGCCTCGAATCCGTGGATGAACAGTTGGGGCGCCTGCTCGCGGCCCTCGAGGCGAAGGGCCTGCTCGACGACACGGTCGTCGTCTACGCCGGGGACAACGGCTATCTCTGGGGGGAGCACCGCCTCTACGCCAAGCACTACCCTTACGAGGAGTCCATGCGGATCCCCTTCCTCGTCCGCGCCCCGGGGGTTGTGTCGGGGGCGGGGCGATGCGCCTCGGCCTGAAACCCGTCACACCCGGTGAAATCTCAGGAATGGAGTAGCCCCCGTTGTGCCCGGACACATGGGAATTCCTCCGGTCAATGAAGGGCAACTCCACGATGTCCGGCAATTTGTGAATCAATGACAGGGTGTGATATAGGTAGAGAAGAAAGGATGCACGACATGGAATTGCTTTGGGTTGCCTTGATTGTGGGAATATGGTTGGCGCTTCAGTTGTATATCCTGCCCAAAATGGGAATATCGACCTGACTCAAGGATCGTTGCCAGGTCGGCAACACGTCAGAAAATAAACAAGATGACAAAAAGTTCCCATGATTACAATGGGTTTTGTTTGGTTTCCGACATCTTCGCCCCATCGAGACAGGGATGCGGACAGACCGGCTCCCTTCCTGTGAGCCCAAGCAGGCCGACCAGGAAAAGGCCCTTTGAATACAACTGCTTATCTTCGCTCCAATGAAAATTAATGCAGAAATGATTTGACAAACAAGGCGTCTTGTGGTTTTATCCCGCCCACGCTAGCTCGTCCTGCACGTAAACTCCCCCGGTCATCTATCCATAAGCCCGCCGTTAACCCCGATGAGGTGGTGTGTGACCAAGGGGATTGCCGGCCGCCTTCCGTAGGGCCGGAGAGGAGCACGACGCGAGAAAGGATTTTTTTTGAAAAAGACACTGTATTTGATCGCGGCATTCCTGTGTATGCTCTCCCTCGGGAGCGTATCGGCATCGCTCGACGATCAGCCGCAAGGCGTTTTTCAAAACGGATATGAGTGGAATGACCCGGAGGCGTCGGATTTATCCGGGCGTCTCCTGGCCAAACGGCCGGAGGCCCCGACCGGAAAAGACGCACGTCTCACGCCCGCCCGGCCCCCCCGATCTGCCGCTCGAGTCGCCCGCGGGAAAGTGGTCGCGAGCTGGTACGGCTCCGCGCATCACAACAAGCGGACGGCAAGCGGGAAGCGGTTCGACATGCACAGAAACACCCTCGCCCACAGGACATTGCCCCTGGGAACCCGGGTCCGGCTCATCAACCACGCCAACGGCAGGTCCGCCGAAGGGATCGTCAACGACCGGGGGCCCTACATCAAAGGCCGGCAGGTGGATGTCTCCTATGCGATGGCCAGGCAACTCGGCTTCGTCGAGAAGGGGGTCGTGAAGCTCAAAATGGAAACGATCGCGGTCGCTGGAAAAACAGGCCAAAGGAATTGACAGAAGCACCGCTTCCTTCCATCCCGCTCCCCCCGGTATCTCCCCGAGTCTTTTCCGTCGCGTGCCCCAGACCCCCCTCACGGGTAATCGCAAATGACTGGAAAAACAGCCTCCCCTATGGCACTATTCCCTGCACCTGACGAATCCTTCAAACAGGGGGATATTTCTATGCGCTCCGTATCCATAATCGTCGTCCTTATCCTGACCCTGCTCGCCTTGCTCAGCCCACCTTCATTGATTGCGGCCGCGCCTACAAGGCCAAAACCCCACGTAGAGCAAGGGTTGCTCCCGCCGGCAGAGATTCCCGGGACCCATGCCACCCGGAAAGAGTCGGCCGCAGAGTCGCCCAACGTGACGCTCGCGCCGGAACAGCGGATCGCCCTGGTCATCGGGAACAGCGCCTACAGCTCGGCCCCCCTGAAGAATCCGGTCAACGATGCCACGGACATGGCCACGTCTCTCCAGAAACTCGGGTTCAAGGTGGATCTCAAGAAGAATGCGGATCTCGAGACCATGGAATTAGCCATCGAGGATTTCGGGAACCGGCTAAAGAGGGGCGGTGTCGGCCTCTTCTATTATGCCGGGCATGGCATTCAGGTGAACGGCGTCAACTATCTCGTCCCTGTCGGGGCCCGGATCAACAAGGAATCGGATGTCCGGTATCGGGCGGTCGATGCGGGGCGGATTCTTGATGAGATGGCCAATGCAAATAATGGTCTGAACATCGTGTTGCTGGATGCCTGTCGTGACAACCCCTTCGGGAAGACTTTCCGCAGCGCCTCCCGCGGCTTGGCCATTGTGAGCAATGCTCCGACGGGCACGTTTATCTCCTATTCGACCAGTCCGGGCCAGGTGGCAAGGGATGGCGAGGGGAGGAACAGTCCCTACACAAAGGCCCTTCTTCAGTACATGCAGGAACCTGCGGTCCCTATCGGCAATGTGTTTATGAAGGTGCGGCAGAAACTTCGCAATGAAACGGGACAGGTCCCCTGGGAATTATCGTCTCTTGAGGGCGATTTTTTCTTTATTCCCCAGGGTGGCGGAAGGGCGACGGTGTCCGATGCATCTCCTCTGGCGGCGACATCGCATCCCGACACCGATGCCTTGCTCCGTGAGAAGGAAGCGCTGGAGCGGGAGAAGCAGGAGTTGTTGCGCGCAAAGGAGGAGCTTGAGCGCCAGAAGGCCCTCGCTGCCGAAAGGGAACAGTTGGCCGCCGAACGTCGAAAGCTCGAGGCGGAGAAGGAGCAGATGGCGCTGGCCAAACGTTCTTCCCAGCCCACAGCACAGGACAGAAAGATCGTGGGGGTATACAATGTCACCGGAACCAATCCTAACGGAACCACCTACCGCGGCGCGTTGACGCTCACCAAGACCGACGGAGCGTACATGCTCGTCTGGAAGATCGGCAGTGCAACCTACACCGGCACGGGCAACTTCCAGGGAGAATCCCTGGTGATCAATTGGGGCCAGAGTTATCCGGTCATCTACAGCGTCGCCGAGGATGGTCGCCTCATCGGCACCTGGAACGGCGGCAACGCGACGGAGATCCTGACGCCGGTGAAATGACGTGGCATCGTTTTGGGTGCAAAAGCCTGAGTGGGGATCGAGGGGGATGACCCTCGAATAGGCGACGACCCGAATGGAATGATGCGATAGCGGCCCGGCCCGACCCAGCGGGCGATCCACTTACAGGTTTCGGGCCAGAACGTAGTCGGCGATGGCAAAAAGGGCGTCTCTGGGGGGTGACGCGGGGAAGGGGGCGAGGAGGCCCTTGGCCTCCGCGATCAGGGCCTCGGCCCGCCCCAGGGCATAATCGATCCCGCCCCGGCGGCGGACGACGTCCATGATGAAGCGGATCGTGTCGTCGTCGAGGGCCCGTTCCTGGACGGCACGGCGGATCCGTTCCGTTTCTTCCCGCGATCCCTGCCGCAGGGCGTGGATCAGGGGAAGGGTCATTTTCCCCTCCTGGAGGTCCTTGCCCACGGCCTTGCCGAACTCCTCCTCGCGGGCAACGTAGTCGAGGGTATCGTCGGTCATCTGGAAGGCGGCGCCCACGCGCAGCCCGAATTGGCGCAGGGCCTCGACCCGATCTTCCGGCGCGTCGCCGAGCATCGCACCCAGTGCACAGGCCGCGGCAATCAGGATGGCCGTCTTGCGCTCGATGATCGTCCGGTAGTCCGCTTCGGCCAGGTCGGTTTCGCCGCACTTGACGAGCTGAAAGACCTCGCCCTCGGACATCAGGTTCGTCGTCTCAGACATGAGCGTCATCACGGGCAGGCTCCCGTCCGCCGTCATGAGGCAGAAGGCCTTGGAGTAGAGGAAGTCTCCGACCAGGACGCTTGTCTCGTTGCCCCAGATCGTGTTGGCCGACCGCCGGCCGCGCCGCGTCTTCGCCTCGTCGATAACGTCGTCGTGGAAGAGGCTTGCGGTGTGGAGGAACTCGATGACCGTGGCCAGGGGATAGCATCGTTCGCCCGCGTAGCCGCACAGGTCGGCGCAGACGAGGAGCAGCAGGGGCCGGAGGCGCTTGCCGCCGCCGCCGATGAGGTGACGGACCACCTCGGGGATGAGCGCCACCTCCGAGCGCATGTGCTCGTCCATGCAGGCCTCGACCTGCTTCAGACCCTCATCATAGCGGTGGATAACGTCCTGGATATCCATGGGTCCCCGGTAAGCGCTCAAAGGCGGCGGGAGTCCCCGACGCACGCCTGCACATCAAAGACCCCCGTGAGACGGATAGAGAATGGCGCAGAGGATTACTTATTCTTGTGCCGATTGGCCTTGAGGCGTTTGCTGTACTTGTGCTTGCTGATCTTCTTCCGGCGCTTCTTTACGACACTCCCCATAAACACTCCCCTAGTTCTTCAGGCTGGCGGTGACTCGTCCATTCGGGGTCCGGCCGTCACTTCGCGCGGCCCGCGCGATCCCGGCACTCCGGACGTCAAGAGGTGAGCACATACCACGGAGGCGCGCCATTTAGCAACCTTTTTTTGCATCGCGGCCCGCCCGGTCCGTCGCGGCGGCAAGCTCTTCCTTCCGGATGGCGACGAGCACGGCCGTCAGGGCGGCCTGGGTCATGCCGGGAATCCGCTCGGCCTGGGCGATCGTCGCGGGGCGGACCCGGGACAGCTTCAGCTTGAGTTCGTTGGAAAGACCGGGGACGGCGCCGTAATCCAGCCCGGGCGGGATCTTTCGCCGCTCCAGGTCCTTCATTTTCTCCACGGCCTCGCGCTGCCGGCGGATGTAGCCCTCGTACCGGGACTCGATCTCGATCTGCCGGACGACCTGGCGGTCAGTCACGGGCTCCCACCCGGGAAAGGCCGCGAGGTCGGCGAACCGCAGCCCGTCGCGTTTCAGGAGATCGAAGAGGGAGGCGGGGTTGCGGAGCGGGGCCTGCCCGAGACCCTCCAGAACGGCGTTGGTCGCCGCGACGGGGTAGACCATGGCGGCCTTGAGCCGTCCGATGCCCGTCTCGATCCGCCGGACCCGTTCCTGAAGCGCCCGCCAGGCGTCGTCGTCGATCAGGCCCAGGGCATGGCCCCGGCCCATGAGGCGGATCGTCGCGTTGTCTTCGCGGAGGATGAGGCGGTACTCGGCCCGCGACGTGAACATCCGGTAGGGTTCGTCCGTCCCCCGCGTGACGAGATCGTCCACCATCACCCCCAGGTAGGCCTCGGAGCGGTCCAGGACGAACGGGGGCCGGCCCTGGACGGCGCAGGCGGCGTTGATCCCCGCGCAGAGGCCCTGCGCGGCGGCCTCTTCGTACCCGGAGGTCCCGTTGATCTGGCCGGCGAGGTACAGGCCGGCAACCCGTTTGGTCTCCAGGGTCGGCCAAAGTTCGGTCGGCTGGACGAAGTCATACTCGATGGCGTAGGCGGGGCGCATGATCTCCGCCGCCTCCAGCCCCGGAACGCTGTGGACAATCGCCTCCTGGAGCTCCGGGGGCAGGCTGTTGCCCAGGCCTTTGGCGTAAACCTCCTCCGTTTCCAGCCCTTCGTGCTCCAGGACGACCGGGTGGGTCTCGCGGCTCCCGAAGCGCATCACCTTGTCCTCGAGGGAGGGGCAGTACCGGGCGCCGACCCCGTGGATCTGCCCGGAGTAGAGCGGAGACAGGGCGATGTTGTCCCGGATGAGGCGGTGGGTCTCGACGGTGGTGGCGCCGAAATACGAAGGGAGGCGGTCCGGTCCGAGACGCTCGGTTGCAAACGAGAAGGGCTCGGGGTCGGGATCGCTGTCCTGGCGTTCCAAACGGGAGAAGTCGATGGTGGAGGCCTTGAGCCGGGGCGGCGTCCCCGTCTTCATCCGCCCCATCTCGAAAGCCGCCTCGCGGAGCCAGGCCGCCAGGCCGACGGCGGCGATCTCCCCGGCCCGTCCCGCCGGGTACCGGACTGTGCCGACATGGACCAGGCCGTTCAAAAATGTGCCGGTGGTCAGGACGACCGTGCGCGCCCCGGCAAACAGGTCCGTCTGGTCCACGACCCCGGCGACCCGGCCGTTCTCGACGACCAGGCGCTCGATCAGGGCCTGCCGGACGTGGAGGCGCTCCTGGCGCTCGAGCACGGCCTTCATGGCGAGGCGGTAGCGCTGCTTGTCGCACTGGCAGCGCGACGACTGCACGGCGGGTCCCTTCGAGGCGTTGAGCCGCCGGAAGTGCGTCGCCGTCCGATCGGCGATCCGGCCCATCTCGCCGCCCAGGGCGTCGATTTCCTTGACCAGCTGCCCCTTCGCCAGCCCCCCGATCGCGGGGTTGCACGGCATCAGGGCCATGGCATCCAGGTTGATGTTGCACAACAGGGTCTCGCAGCCCATCCGGGCCGCCGCGAGGGCCGCCTCGCAGCCCGCATGCCCGCCGCCGACCACGATCACGTCATAGGATTGCAAATGTCCGCCTCCCCGCACCAAATCCTTGCAGTCACCTGGGGAATCTAATAAGATCCGCCTCAAAACACAACGAAAAAGAAGGCCCCGTGGGCAAACCGGCATTCTGGAACAACACCAAGCGCTTCTACGATCTGAAGAGCTTCTGGCTGAACACCTTCGGACATCGGGTCTACAAGCTCCCCATCGACGCCGGGTTCACCTGCCCCAACCGCGACGGCACCGTGGCGCGGGGGGGGTGCATCTACTGCGACGGCCGCGGCTCGGCCTTGCGGCAGGCGGGGCCTCTCCCGGCGGTCGCCGAACAGATCCGGAAGGGCCGGGCCTACTACCGGGAGGCCCGGCACGCCGGCCGGTTCATCGCCTATTTCCAGACGTTCACCAATACCCACGGGTCGCCGGAGCGTCTCCGTGCCCTGTACGACGAGGCCCTGGCCCAGGAGGACGTCATGGGCCTGTCCGTCGGCACCCGCCCGGACTGCGTTCCGGACGCGGTCCTTGATCTCTTGCAGGACTACGCCCGGGACCGCCACGTCTGGCTCGAATTCGGCCTCCAGTCGATCCACGACCGGACCCTGGCCGCGCTGAACCGGGGACACACGGCGGCGCAGTTCCTGGACGCAGTCGCGCGGACCGCCGGCCGGGGGATCCGCGTCTGCGTCCACATCATCGTCGGCCTGCCGGGGGAGAGCCACGCGGACATCCTCGAGACCGCCCGCGTGCTCGCCTCCCTGCCCGTGCAGGGGATCAAGATCCACGCGCTTCTGGCCCTGAAGGGGACCGTCCTGGGCGACCGGTACGCCCGGGGGGAAATCCAGACCGTAAGCCGGGAACACTACGTCGGAACGGTCTGCGACGTTCTGGAACTCCTGCCGTCGGACCTCGTCGTCCAGCGTCTGACCGCCGACGGGTACAAGGACATCTTTCTGGGCCCGCCGTGGGCGGTCAACAAGATGGCCGTTCTGAACGCGATCGATCGCGAGCTGGAACGGCGGGACGCCTGGCAGGGCTGCCGCAGCGGTCCGGAGGACATGCGTTGACGACGGCACGCTATTTGCTCATTTTGGGTCGAAACGGCAGGGGTCTGTTCGGGAAGGCTGCCCGGCGCGAAGCTTCCCGTCCGCAGGCCCTCACGGGAATGGGGACAGGGGCGTCGACGGGACGGCCGGGCGCCGTCACTGACGTTCGTTGAAGGATGGTTATGATCGGCATCGTGGATTACCGGGCGGGGAACCTGACGAGCGTGGCCCGCGCCCTCGAGCATCTGCATGAACCCTGCGAAGTGACGGATCGGCCGGAGGTCCTGGACCGGGCGAGCCACATCATTTTCCCCGGCGTCGGGGCGGCGGCCGAGGCGATGGCGAACCTGCGTCGGAGCGGCCTCGACGCGTGGCTCAAAAAATGGGTGCAGGAGGGCCGGCCGGTCCTCGGCATCTGCCTCGGCACCCAGGTGATCCTGAGCGAGAGCGAGGAGGACGGCACGACGCCCGGCCTCGGCATCATTCCGGGCGTGGTCAAGAAATTTCCCGGGACGTTGCAGGCGGAGGGACAGCGGCTGAAGATCCCCCACATGGGGTGGAACACCGTCGATTTCCAGGGCGATCACCCGGTGTTCGCGGGCTTGCCCCGGGCGGCTGAATTTTACTTCGTCCACTCGTACTACCCGGCGCCGATGGACGAACGCCTCGTCGTCGGCTGGACACGCTACGGGATACGTTTTTGTGCCGCCCTGGCGCGGGACAACCTGGTCGCCGTGCAGTTCCACCCGGAAAAGAGCGGCCGCCCGGGGCTCCGCATCCTGTCCAACTTCTGCCGCTGGGGAGGCAACGATGCTGCGTAAGCGGATCATCCCCTGCCTGGACGTCCGAGCGGGCAAGCTCACCAAGGGCATAAAATTCAAGGGCAATATCGACATCGGGGACCCGGTGGAGGCGGCGCGGCAGTACTACGAACAGGGGGCCGACGAGATCGTCTTCTACGACATCACGGCCTCATCCGATCAGCGGCAGATCATGCTTGACGTCGTTCGCCGCGTCGCCGCGACGATCTTCATCCCTTTTTCCGTCGGCGGCGGCATCCGTACCCTGGACGACATGCGGGCGGTCATTCTGGCCGGGGCGGAGAAGGTCAGCGTCAATTCGGCGGCCGTGCAGAATCCGAGGCTCATTGCCGAGGGGGCGAAGGCCTTCGGGAGCCAGTGCATCGTCCTGGGAATGGACGTCAAACGGGTCGAGGCCTCCGCCCGGATCCCGTCCGGCTACGAGATCGTCATCCACGGCGGCCGGATCGATACGGGTCGCGACGCCCTGGAATGGGCCCGGGAGGCGGAGCGCCTGGGCGCGGGGGAGATCTGCCTCAATTCCATCGACGCCGACGGCACCCGGGACGGTTATGAAATCCGCCTGACCTCGCTGATCTCCGGCCACGTGGGCATCCCCGTGATCGCCTCCGGCGGTGCGGGCACGCCGGAGCACCTCCACGACGTCCTGACCCGGGGCCGGGCCGATGCGGCCCTGATCGCCTCCATGGTCCACTACCGGACCCACACCCTTGCCGACATCAAGGCCTACCTCTCAGGGCGCGGCGTGCCGGTCCGCGAGCACTGGACGTAGCGCCGCGCGGGAGGTTCATGTTTGTGCTTGACGAATCTCCGGCCTTTACATAGACTAAGGTGATTCACGACGGGGCGGGTTCGAGCCCCGGGGGGAGGGTGCCACCATGGATGCAAAACGGTATGAACTGAACGTCCAGCTCGCCCAGATGTTGAAGGGCGGGGTCATCATGGATGTGACGAATGTCGAACAGGCGAAGATCGCCGAAGAGGCGGGGGCGGTGGCCGTCATGGCCCTGGAGCGGGTCCCCGCGGATATCCGCCGCGACGGCGGCGTTGCCCGCATGTCGGACCCGGCCATGATCGCCCAGATCAAGCAGGCGGTTTCCATCCCCGTCATGGCCAAGGCCCGGATTGGCCACTTCGTGGAGGCCCAGATCCTCGAGGCCCTGAAGATCGACTACATCGACGAGAGCGAGGTCCTGACCCCCGCGGACGAGGAGTGCCACATCGACAAGACGCGCTTCGCCATCCCCTTCGTCTGCGGCGCGCGGAACCTGGGCGAAGCCCTGCGGCGCATCGCCGAGGGGGCGGCCATGATCCGGACCAAGGGCGAGGCGGGGACCGGCAATGTCGTCGAGGCGGTCCGCCACATGCGGACGATGAACCGGGAGATCCGGCAGCTCGCGGCCATGCCGGTCGAGGAGGTCACCGGCTTCGCCAAGGCGAACGGCATGCCCTATGAGCTGGCCCTGAAGGTCAAAACCCTCGACCGCCTGCCCGTCGTCAATTTCGCCGCGGGCGGGATCGCCACCCCGGCGGATGCGGCGCTCATGATGCAGCTGGGCTGCGACGGGATCTTTGTCGGTTCGGGAATCTTCAAGTCGGCGGATCCGGCCCGGCGCGCGAGGGCCATCGTCAAGGCGACGGCTTACTTCAACGATCCGGCCCGGGTCCTGGAGGCCTCCATGGATCTGGGAGAGGCCATGCCTGGCCTGGAGATCGCCTCCATTCCGGAAGAACAGCGTCTCGCCGGACGGGGCTGGTGAGATGTCCCCCGTGATTCCCATCCGGGCGCCGCGCGCACCGGAGATCGGGATTCTCGACCTCCAGGGCGGCATCCAGGAACACCTCGATCATCTGGAGCGTCTGGGCATCGACGCCCGCAGGGTCAAGACCGCCGACGCGCTGTCGGACGTCGCCGGCCTCATCCTGCCCGGCGGCGAAAGCACGTGCATCGCCCGGCTGCTCGCCATTTTCGGCCTCGACCAGGTGATTCTCCGTGAAGTCCGGCGGGGCATGAAGCTCTGGGGAACCTGCGCCGGGACCATTCTCGTCGCGAAGACCCTCGTGGGCGAACCGGCGCACCTCGGGCTCATCGACATCACCGTGGAGCGCAACGGTTTCGGCAGCCAGTTGGACAGTTTTGCCGCCGAGGCCGCGATCCCGAAGGTGTCCCCGGACCCGATCCCCCTGACCTTCATCCGGGCCCCCAAGATCACGCATGTCGGGCCGGGGGTCGAGATCCTGCTCCAAATCGACGATTACATCGCCGCGGCCGAGTCTCCGGACATCCTCGTCACGGTTTTCCACCCCGAACTGACGCCCTGCCTCGCCCTGCACCGCTATTTTGCCGGCAAGTGCGGCCTGACCCCGCAGAAAGCGGACGGGCCCGCCCTAGATCCCTCGTGGAAAACAACGAGCTGGACGCGCCTCGCCCGCCTGCCGTAAGGCATCCCCTTTCCCGCTCCGATCCGTCAGCTCAAAACCGCGGTCATCCGCTTCTGAACGGCCTCGGCCTCGGCGACGATGCGGGCCATGAGTTCCGCGACCGTCGGTTCGTCGTGCAGAAGTCCCATCACCTGTCCCACGGGCAGGATGCCCCGGACGGTATCCCCGTTCTCCGTGGCCAACTGGAACGCCTTGCCCGCATTGGCAAAATAGGCGAGCTGGCGGGCCGTCTTCCATCCGGAGAGCATCGCGCCGATCATCAGTTTGAAGAAGGGCATGTTGAGCATCTTCGCGATGTCCCGGCCGTTGAAGAAGGCGGCGGGGAGATCGAGCCCCTTTTTCATGGCCTTGTGCGCCGACTCGGTTTCCATCACCCGGCAGTAGATCCCGTCGAAGCGCGTGGAGTACAGGGTGTTCGTGACGTCCTTATCCATCGAGAGCCGTTTGAAATTTGCATGCAGCGGGCTTTCCTTCGTCGTCATGAACCGGGTCCCCATCGCCACGGCATCGGCCCCGAGGGCCAGGGCGGCGGCAAGCCCGCGTCCGTCGCCGATGCCTCCGGCGGCGATGACGGGGATCTCGAGGGCATCCGCCAAACTGGGAATCAGGACGAACGTCGTCACGGCCTCCCCGTGCGCGGCGGCCTCGTTGCCCGTCGCGATGACGCCGTCGCAGCCGTAATCCTGGGCCCGCTTGGCGTGGTGGGCGTTGACCACGGTGGCGATGACCTTCCCCCCGTACTTGTGGGCCTCCCGGACGAGCCAGTCGCCCTTGCCCAGGGCAAAGTTGATGACCGGCACCTGTTCCTCAAGAAGGATGCCCGCCGATTCGCGGGCGCCCGGCAGGAGGAGGGAGGTGTTCACGCCGAAGGGTTTGTCCGTCAGCTTCTTGACCTGGCGGATGTAGGCCCGGGTCTTGTCCTTGTCCAGGGCGCCCGTGGCCAGGATGCCCAGGCCGCCGGCATTGGAAACGGCGGCGACCATCTCCGGGACGCTGATCCAGCTCATGCCGGACAGAAAGATGGGGTACTTGATGCCGAAAAGTTCCGTGATGCGCGTTTTCATCTTGAGATCCTTTCTTTTTGGCTGCTCTTTATGAGATGTCGGCCGTTCCATTCCCGCCGGCGGCGGCGGATGGGCACCCGCACGGGCCGGGGTCAGGCGGAAAGGACCGCCCCCCGGCCCTCAAACCGGGGGCGGGGGCGCACTGTTCAGGCGGCCGGGATCATCGTGTTCACCCGGGCAAGATGCTCCCGGGCCTCCTTCGCCATCCGTTCGAGCAGTTCCTTGCAGCTCGGGACGTCCCGGATGAGTCCGATGGACTGCCCCACCATCAGAGGGGCGTAATCCACGTTGCCCGTCTCCCACGCCTCCTTGATGCGCTGGCCGGACATCAGGGGGATGAGTTCCTCCAGACCGCCGCCGCGCTCTTCGATGGCCGTGATCTCGTCGAGCACCTTGCTCTTGAGTCCCCGGCCCTGGAGACCGATGGACTTGCCGAAGATCATCGTCTCGAATTCCTGACGCCGGATGATCTCCTGTTTGATGTTGTCGTGAACCTCGCACTCCTTCGTCGTGACGAAACGACTCGCCATCATCACGCCCGAGGCGCCCAGGACCATCGCCGCCGCCAGGGTGCGTCCGTCGGCGACGCCGCCTACGGTCACGACGGGGATCTTGACGGTTTCGACGATGCGCGGGGTCAGGATCATGGTCGTCACGTCATCGTTCAGGGGATGCCCCCCCTCCTCGATCCCGGCGGCGTAGATGCCGTCGTAGCCGACCTTTTCCGCGTGGACGGCGTGGCGCACCGCGCCCACCTTGTGGAAGAGCTTGACGCCGGCCTTCTTGAGCATCTCGACGTACTGGGGTCCCGCCGCCTTGTCCGCGGGCGTCCCGGAGAATTCGATCCCGGCGACCTTTTCCTCGGCGCAGACCTCGATGTACATCCGGTGGTGTTCCGGCGTGATGCGGATGGAGGGCAGCAGGGTGATGTTCACCATGAAGGGTTTGTCCGTGAGTTTCCGGGTCTCCCGGATCGCGTCGCGGAACGCCTCCTTCGTTTCGTAGTTGCCCGCCGTCAGGTTCCCCATCCCGCCGGCGTTGGAAATCGCGGCGCACAGGTTGGGCTTGCAGAGCCACATCATGGCCCCGCAGATGATGGGATAGTCGATTCCGAACATGTCCGTAATGGCCGTTTTGAACATAAATCCTCCTGTGATGTGTTGATGATACGGTCGCTTGTCTTCCCGGCCCCCGTCGCGCCGGGGACCGGCATCCTCCGGTATCCGCCGCCGAAGCGGCTCACAACCCGAACCCTCCGGAGATCAGACCTCCGGATCCTTGTCCAGGCTCTTGCGGATCGTCTCCCGGACCTTCTTCTGAAACAACCGGCGCAGGATATAGCCCCGGAAAAAATCCCCGGACCGGGCGAGTTCCGTCGTGATGCGCACGTTTTCCAGGACCGTCTTTCCCTGGACCAGCCTTCTGCGCATGTGCATCTCGCGATCGATGATCTTCTCGCCCAGTTCGAGATAAAAATCCATCTCGAGCAGGTCGATCCCCAGGTGATACATTTTTTTGAGACATTCCCGGCCCTGCCGGAGATCATCCTGATCGTAAAGGACCTTTCCCGGCTCCACGGAATAGGGCACCAGCAAACGCAGACGCTCCGCCTTCTCCAGTTCGGATTCCGTCAGCCCCGTCAGCCGCAGGAACGTCTCCCGGTCGACCAGTGTCGGCGCCTCCACATCCGGCGTCACGAAAACCGCATTTTCGATGGACTCGGCCTCCGACGGGGACAGGCCGTCGTCCATGCGCCGGAGGATGTTGCGGATCACTGACAGAGGGAAAAATCGCTTGGCCTGGAGATACTGGATGGCCTCGATTTTTTGAATGCAGCCTTCATCGTAATGGGCCAACTTCTTGTTGATCTTTTCCGGGGCGGGCAGCAGGCCCTCCTTGACGTAGAACCGGATCGTGGAGGCCGGAACGCCGCTTTTTTTCGCCAGTTCGCCAATCTTAAGGGCCATGATCCGTCACCTCAAGCCCGGGTGCCGGCCGCGTGCAAACCGGCCGCCTCCGAGCCTCATGATCCCGCCGGAAACGCCTCATAAGCGCGCCCCCGCTTCGAATCCTTCGTGGATGGCGTCCATGGCCTTGGCCACCTTCCGGGCGTCGCCGATGATCTGATACGGGAGGCCCCGCTCGCGGACCGGGACCTCGAGCGGATTGCGGGAGCGGGACCCCAGGGCCAGCACCACCGAATCGGCCGGGATCTCGCGGGTGCCCGTCGCATCCTCCACAACCACGGTGGTGGGGGTGATCGCCCGGGCGCGTGTCTTCGCAAGGGTTTTCACGTGATGGCGCTCGAGATCCTGTAGCATTCCCCAGCGTGTCGACCGGCCGATGTCCGGCCCGATCCGGTCCAGCATTTCGACCAGCGTCACATCCTTGGCCCCCCGTGTCGCCAGATCGTAGAGGTCCTCGAGGGGCTCCGCCCGCCCGGTTGATCAGGAGGAAGCGGACCATGTCCCCGGAAAGCGTGCCCTTTTCCGCGAGAAACAGGGCCGTCTCCACCCCCACGGCGCCGCCGCCGATGATCACCACCCGCGGACCGGTTTGAACCCGGTCGCGGAGCACGTCCCAGGCGCCCACCACATGGGGAAGATCGGCGCCGTCGAGGGGCGGCGCCCATTCCTCGGCGCCCGTGGCCAGGATGACCGCGTCCGGTCGTTCGCGGTCGAGGAAGGCCTCGTCCACCGTCACGCCCATCCGCACCTCCGCGACCCCGGCCGCCGTCAGTTGGGCCTCGAGGTCGCGGGCCAGGACCTGAAACTCGTCCCGCCCCGGCGGCAATCCCGCCAGGAGGAGCTGACCGCCCAGGACCGCTTCTTTTTCACAGAGCGTCACACGATGACCGCGCTGTGCGGCCGTGGCCGCGGCCGTCATGCCGGCCGGGCCCCCGCCGATCACCAGAACCTTCCGGGGCGCGAGGGCGGTTTCGATCCGGCGTTCGCGCTCATGGCCGGCCCGGGGATTGCACAGGCACTCCACCGGCTGCAGGTTGAACAGGTGATCGAAGCACCCCTGGGCGCAGGCCACGCAATGGATGATTTCTTTTTCCCGGCCCGCCGCGATTTTCCGGGGAAGATCGGGATCGGCGATGAGCGCGCGGCCCATCCCCACCAGGTCGCACGTGTGGTCGTCGATCATGGCCCGGGCGGTGGCCAGGTCGTTGATGCGATGTCCGGCGATCACCGGCACGCCCACCCGCTCCCGGATGCCGCGCGCCAGATAGGCGAAGGCCCCGCGGGGCGCCTGCGTGATGATCTGGGGGACGCGGGACTCATGCCAGCCCACGTTGACGGAAATGGCGTCGGCACCGTTCTCGACAAGCTTCACCGCGTATTCCCGCATCCGCGTCCGGCCGATCCCGCCGGGCATGAAATCGTTGCCGTTAATCCGCCAGAGCACGGGATAATCCGCGCCGACGGCCTCGTGGACGGCCCGGGCGATCTCCAGGCCAAACCGCATGCGGTTTTCCCAGGAGCCGCCATAGGCGTCCGTACGGCGGTTCGTCAATTCCGAAAGAAACTGGCTGATCAGGTAGCCGGTCCCGGAGAGGATCTCCACGAAATCAAACCCGGCCTTCCGGGCGCGTTGGGCCGTGTCGGCAAAATCCTGGACGGTCCGCCGGACTTCTTCCGTCGCAAGCGCCCGCGGCTCTTCTTTCGTGAATTGCGACCGGACGGCCGACGGCGCCACGGAGGGCCGGCCGCCCAGAAGAATGGAGAAGTTGTAACGGCCCGAGTGGTTGAGCTGCAGACCCGCACGGCCGCCGCCCCGTTTCATCGCCTCCGCCAGCCGGCTCAGACCGGGAAGGAACTCGTCCCGGTGGGCGCCGATGATGCCGCTGCCGGCATCGTCGTTCACCATGCCGTACCCGGCCACGAACGCCCCGGCGCCGCCCCGGGCCCGTTCGGCGTATAGAACTCGACCAGTTGATCGGTGACGAAGGAGTTCTGCACCATCGACAGGTGCATGGCCGGCATGAGGATGCGGTTGGGAATGACCATCCCGTTGATCCGGATCGGCTCCAGCAGAACGTCCGGGCGTTTCCCGTTGCGTTGATTTTCCACGATACGTTCCCCCCCACAGTCAGGCTCTTCAAGGTTATCAGGCAGGAAAACGCCCGATCGTCCCGGGCAGGCCCGCTGATAGACGAAACCCCGAAGAACTGTCAAGAATGAAGTTATTGTTTAATGTCATAACCAAACGCGTTCCCCTTGTCAACCCAAATTTTTGTCCGTATTCTTCAATGTCTGTCGGGAAACGCGCCGAAGGGTTCCTAACGCAGGCACAGCGAAGAAATTTGAATGAATTCAAATCGATGGATGGCAGAGTCCCTCGCCGTCCCTTTCCGGGAGGGGGGAGACACCCGCCAGAGGTGCGGGCTTTTGGACAAGGCGGGGGGCGTTCAGTCGCGCAAGAGATCCATTTTCCGGCGGATCAACTCGGATCGGGCGTGGTCGCCGCTCCGGCCGTAAGAGGCCTGCTGGACATCGAGATAGGTGAGGAGGGCCTTTTTCCAGCCGTTGCGGGAGGAAACCTCGATGGCCCGGTTCAAGGTTTCGGCCTCGTACTGCCGCCCTTTGACGAGAAGGCCGGTGGCAATCAGAACGGCCAGGGGGTCATCCATCCGGTCAATCTCCGCACGGGCGGAGGACGAGTCGTTCCTCTGCCACGCCTTCAGAAATCCCTGGTACCGGGGAGGCAGGCGCCCGGCCTCGACCCCGGCCGGCTCCCCCTTCAGCATCGCATGGAAGGCCTGATGGTCCGGCTGCGGCAGAACGGCCGCGATCTCAAGATATTCCCGATCGTCCAGGGGTTCCAGCAGGGCGACCTGGACGGCGCAGCGTGTGAGATGCACCCGGGCCAGCCTCTCCAGATCGCCGCTTTTCTTCACCTCGGCCACGGCCTTGCGGAAGTGCCGTGCCGCAAGATCGGTTTTGCCTTCCAGGGCGGCCTGCTTGTAACCCTCCAGTTGCTTGGCGCCGAGGGCTTGCCACTCCGGGATGGACTTCGAGCCGCAGGCAAGGATCAGCAGGCAGCAGACAAGGGGGAAAATCCGTTTCATGGCAATCTGATCTCCGGCTCCTTTTTCAGCGGAATCAGGCGGTCGATGTCCCCGGCCAGATCGTTGATGGACCGGATCGTCGCCTCGATGTCCAGCCGCAGGCCTTTCAGGTCGCCCGTGGCGCCGGTGGCGTCCGTCGACAGGCGGTTGACGTTGTCCACCGTGGTCTCCAGCTTCCGCAGTTTGGCGAGCAGATCCTTCAGAATCTTGCTGACCGAAACGAGGGCGCCGTCCTGACCATACAGGGACGCGTCCGTTTTGACGGCCATGGCATCGACTTTCTTCAGGATGGCGTCGACCTGTCCGGTGATGTCCTTGACCTGAGTCAAGGCCTGATGGACGGATTTGACGCTTTCCCGATCGGCGACCGCCATTTCGAGCAGCGAGTCTTTCTGTGACAGCTTGGAGGTCAGAACCTGCGCGTTCGCCAGGGTCCGGCTCAGATCCCCCTGCGGACTCGCCAGGGCGGCCGTGAGTTTGTCCGCGCTGGTGACGATGCTGTTGACGCGATCCAGTACGGGCTGGATCATCTTCACGATCTCGTTGATGTCGCTGGTTACGGTCATCTCCCGGACGGTCTGCTCATCCAGGAGCGGATGGACAAAGTTCGCCGTCATCACCACGATCCGGGGGGTGCCGATGATGGGTTTCTCGAGGACGAACCGCGTGTCCGTCCTCAGCCATTTGACATGCCTCCGGGGAACGGAGATCTGGATCATGACGAGACCGTTGTCGTTCAATTCCAGTTTTTCGACCTTCCCGATCTTGAACCCGGAAAAAACAACCGGCATCCCCTCGGTCAGGTTGTCGCCGGATTTCGAGGCGAGGGTGTAGGTGTGGGTCGGGGTGAACACGTCCTTCTTGTAGGCGATATAGACCACCGAGGCCACGATCAAGGCCGTCGTGATTACGATGAACAGGCCGACCTTCCGTTCAATGTTCTTCGCCATGGAGTGCCCCGTAGTGGTCCTTCATCCAAACATAGTCGAATATATGACATTCCTCGTACAAATCGTCAATCCATTTCAGCGACCGGCCGACGTAACGGGCGTCTTGCAGATCCGGCATGATCTGGAACGGGCGGTCGATCACCAGCACGGCCCGTTTCACCATGGCCGCGCGCAGCAACATGATGCAGAACCGCTCCTGATCCTCCAGGGAAGAGATGCGCCGATCGGCGATGGCGCCCATCCCGAAACGGTCCAGGGATGCGAGCACCTCACGGCGGGCCCGGTCCCGCGGCAGATTCTCGTGGTACTGCCGGATCAGCGCCACGTTGAGCCAGGCGTCCAGGTTGGAGATCAGCGGCGCCTGCGCCGACACCATCCCCAGCCGGGCCTTGTGCAGGGCGATGGCCTTCTGCAAGGCCGCCTTCAGGTCCCCTTCTCGCTCGAAGAGATTCAGATGAATCTTAGGATCAATGACAGCACCTCGATGATCACAATGGCAATGAAGACCTTCACCATCCCATTCAAAACGGCCACGGGAATGCTCGTCAGTTCATGGGAGGCCCGCAAACCGAAACGGATGGGGATCAGCGTGATGAAGAAGCCGAAGGTCATGCATTTCAAAAGCATGATGACGATATCTGAAAACTTCGTTGAATTTAACAGGGTATTTCCGTACGTATCCAGGCCCATCCCGAAAATGAAAAAGGAAAACAGCATGCCGCTTCCCAGGACGAGGATGGAAAACAGACAGCTCAAGAGCACGACGGAAACCATTCCGTTGACGATGCGGGGCACGAACAGGTAATCGAGCACGTCGATGTTGAACAGCGACAGGGTGTTCAGCTCCTGATTGACCTTCATGACGGCAATCTCCGCGTCGATGGCCGAACTGGAACGCAGGGCGATCAGGAGAACCGTGATGAAGGGGGCGAGTTCCGTGACCACGAATCCCATGAGGATGCTCCCCAGGTATTCCGCCAGGCCCAGATCCTTGATCACCGCGAAGACGATCCCGATCAGGAGCGACCCGAAAATGATGGAGACCGTGATGAACAGCGGCAGAATCTCCACGGCGGTGAAGTAGATCTGATTGACGAGGACCATCTTCGTCGCGCTGTTGTACGAGCGACGGGAGAACACCTTGGAAATGACGACCCCGGCAAAGGCAAGGGTTTCCTGAGCGGACAAGACGTTTTTCACAAAGGGATTGCCGAGGGTTTTGAGGATTTGGGCCATCTGCGCCACGGTCGTCTCGTCGTCAGAGGGATGTCGCGTGCGCCTTCAGCGCCGGCGCCGGACGGCCCCGGGAAAGCGGTTGCCGATCCAATAGGTTTATGTTACCATATCTCTCCCGGGAGGGCAATGCGGATTTGGCATTAAAATCCGCGTGAAAAGACCGTCCGGTTGAAGGGAGGAGCGCGATGAGGCGGATCCGTTTTTTATCGGAAAAAGGCACGGTCCTGACAGGCGTGCTTTGCGATGATGATCCGTCTCAGGCACAGGTCCTGCCCGGGCGATTTCCGGGCAATCCGACCCGGGCGAAGACGTTCCGGCGCATTCGCCGTCTTCTCGCCCCCGTCGCCCCGCCCAACATCCTCGCGCTCGGCCTGAACTATCGGCAACATGCCGCGGAAACCCGGATGGACCTCCCGAGAATCCCGGTCGTCTTCATGAAAGCCACCAGCAGTCTCGTCGGTCCCGGCGACCCGATTCTGCTGCCCGGGGCCGGTCCGGATCATGTCGATTATGAGGGCGAATTGGCCGTGGTCATCGGACGTGAGGTCCGGAATGCCTCGCCGGACGCTGCCCGGGCCGCCGTCCTGGGGTACACCTGCGCCAACGACGTCAGTGCCCGGGACTGGCAGTTTTCGGAGCAGAACGGCCAATGGATCCGGGGGAAAAGCTTCGACACCTTCTGCCCGTTGGGGCCCTGGATCGTCACCCCGGAAGCACTGCCGGATCCGCAGCGGTTGCGGCTCCGCACCCTCCTGAATGGCACCGTCGTTCAGGAGGCGAGCACGGCCGACATGATCTTTTCGATCCCGGACATCATCAGCGATCTGAGCCGGACCATGACCCTCTTGCCGGGCACGGTCATCCTGACCGGCACGCCCCAGGGGGTTGGTTTTTCCCGCACGCCACCGCTCTTTCTCCGTGATGGCGATACGGTGACGGTCGAAATCGAGGGAATCGGCGCCCTGACGAATCCGGTCCGGACCGAGAGGGACCCCGCCCGCCCCGGACCTTAGATCCCCCAACCCTCAATCACCGGTGGCATTCTGTTGACAACTGTGCTATTGTACCTGAATTGTTAACTGTCTTGGGCGATCCCTGTCGGAGGTGGGTATGAGTAACGAAGGGAAGAAGGGCAACAGCAGAAAAACATTTATCATGTTTCTTCTGGCCTTTCTGATCGGTTTCTTTGTGGTATCGGTCGTGGAAGTGATCCGCTCCTCCTTTGGCCCTGTCGGACCGGACGTACAGACGGCGTCGGCCGTGCTCAGCGGCGATGCAACCCGGACCCCCGGGTCTTTCGCCGATCTCGCCGAACGGGTCAAGCCGGCCGTGGTCAATATCAGCACCTCGAAGACCGTCCGCACCGGCCCCTTCCGCATGCCCATGGACCGGGGGATCTGGGGTGACGAGTTCTTCGAACGTTTCTTCGGAGACATGCCGCGGCGCGAATTCAAACAGCGGAGCCTGGGCTCGGGCTTCATCATCAGTCACGACGGCTATATTTTCACCAACAATCACGTGGTGGAACAGGCCGATAAAATCCTGGTGAAACTCTCGAACGGCAGGGAGTACGAGGCGCGGATCATCGGCAAGGACGTCAAAACGGATCTGGCCCTGATCAAAATTAAGCCGAACGACAGTCTCCCGGTCGTGGAAATCGGCGATTCCGAAAGCGTTCGCGTGGGGGAATGGGTGATCGCCATCGGCAATCCCTTCGGACTGGAACAGACCGTCACCGCCGGCATCGTCAGCGCCAAGGGCCGCGTCATCGGGGCAGGCCCCTACGATAACTTCATCCAGACCGACGCCTCGATCAACCCCGGGAACAGCGGCGGGCCCCTGTTCAACATGGAGGGAAAGGTCGTCGGAATTAACACGGCCATCGTCGCCCAGGGGCAGGGCATCGGTTTCGCCATCCCCATTGCCATGGCGAAAACCATTCTCCCGGACCTGAAAAGCAAGGGGAAGGTCACGCGGGCCTGGCTCGGCGTCTCCGTCCAGGACCTCGATGAAACCATGGCGCGGAGCCTCCATCGCGAGGATCAGGCGGGCGCCCTGATCGCGGATGTCTTCCGCGGGGATCCGGCGGACAAGGCCGGCCTGAAACCCGGCGACATCGTCACGCAAGTCAACGGCAAGCCGATCAAGGATTCCCACGAACTGCTCATGATCATCTCCACGCTGCACGTGGGAGACCGGGTCAACGTCACCTTCGTGCGCGACGGCCGGGAGCGAACGGTTCCGGTGGTCGCCGCCGAGCGCAAGGATCGGGCGGATTGGATCAGCACCCGCAACCCGGCGGAAGGCCTGGGGATGGAGGTTCAGGAAATCACGCCGGACATCGCCAAATACCTGGGCGTGCCAAAAAAATCGGGGGTCGTGGTGGTGGAGGTGGAACCGGGCAGTCCGGCCGATGAGGTGGGCATCCAGCCGCAGGACATCATCCTCAAGGTGAACAATGTCCGGGTCGCCTCCATGAAGGATTACGTACGCGAATTGTCAAGGAAAACGGGGAAAAACAGTCTTCTGTTCTTGATCAAGCGGGGGAAGGCCACGTTCTTTGTCGCCATCCGGATCTCGTAACATGGATCCGGGGGCCGTGTTATTGTCACGGCCGGACAATCCGGAGGTCGCCCTGCCCGCCCTGTATGAAAGGCTTCATGCATATTGGGGGAACCTGGGCTGGTGGCCGGCGGAATCGCCGTTCGAGGTCATCGTCGGCGCCATCCTGACACAGAATACGGCTTGGCAGAATGTGGAAAAGGCCGTAACCGCCCTGAAGCGCGAGGCCGTCCTGTCCCCGGCGCGCATCCGTGATCTTTCCGAGGACCGGCTGGCGGAATGGATCCGACCGGCGGGATATTACCGGCTCAAGGCCCGCCGGCTCAAGGCGTTCATCCGTTTTTTGTATGAGCGTTACGCCGGCAATCTGGACCGGATGTTCGCCCAGCCCACGGAACGCCTGAGGGAGGCCTTGCTGTCCGTAAACGGCATCGGCCCGGAGACGGCCGACAGCATTCTCCTGTATGCGGGGGAAAAACCGGTTTTCGTCGTTGACGCCTACACGAAACGCATCCTGTGCCGGCACGGGATGATCCCGGAGGACGCCGACTATCCAACCCTGCAGGGCCTTTTCATGCGATACCTCCCCGCGGAGGCGCCGCTGTTCAACCAGTACCATGCCCTGCTGGTCCATACGGGCAAGACGTTCTGTCGGAAGAAACCGCTTTGCGCCGGATGCCCGCTGGAGCCGCTCGTCGGCCCCGGAGAAGCGCGGTGACGCGCCGTCCGGAATCCGGCCGAGGCCCCTTCACCCTGGAGATCGAACATGCTTCTGGAAATCAGCAATCTGAGCGTCGCGGTGGGAGACAAGGAGGTTCTGCACGGCATCAACCTCACCATCGATCAGGGGGAAACCCACGTTCTGTTCGGCAAGAACGGATCGGGCAAGACCAGTCTCCTAATGGCCCTGATGGGGTTTTCCAATTACCGGATCACGGGGGGGCAGATCCGCTTCAAGGATCGGGACATCACCCTGATGCCCATCAACGAACGGGCCCGGCTGGGAATCGGCATGTCCTTTCAGCGTCCGCCCACCCTGCGCGGCGTCAAGACGAAGGACCTGATCCGCACCTTCGGCGGCCGCCCTGAGGACCGCGAGAAGGAGATTTCCGGCCTGAACATGGCGACCTTCATGGACCGGGATGTCAACCTGGGTTTCTCCGGCGGGGAGATCAAGAAATCGGAGCTCCTCCAGCTGATCCTCCAGGATCCGGAACTGATCCTCCTGGACGAACCGGAATCGGGTGTGGATCTCGAAAACATCAAGATCATCGGCCGATCGATCAAAAAGCTCCTGCAAAAACATCTCCGCCGGCAGCGGATCAAGTCGGGCCTGATCATCACCCATACCGGTCTCATCCTCAATTACCTGGAGGCCGATATGGGTCACCTGCTCCTCGACGGTCATATCCGCTGCGAGGGCAACCCCAGGGAAATGTTTGAAACCATCCAGACCGCCGGTTATGAGGAGTGTGCCCGATGTCAGAGATAATCAAGGAAGCGGAGGCAGCCCGGGATAAGCAGGGACAGCACGGCGCAGATGTCGATCTGGCCTCCTTTCGCCGGGACGCGCCGGCGCACGGGACGAATCCCGACCTGACCTGCCTGTCGGACGCGGAGATGGAACACCTGGCCGGCGTGGGAATCGTGGCCGCCCCCCGGGAGCGGGCCGGCAGCTTCATCCTGAAAGACCATTCCCCGGTTCACTGTTCCATGGGACAGGACGGGGTCGAGCTGCTGTCCATCAAGACCGCCCTGGCCCAATACGGAGATCTCCCGGAATATTGGTGGAAGGCCGTCCGCCCCGGCACGGACAAGTACACGGCCCAGGCGGCGCTCGCCCTCGACGACGGCTATTTCATCCGGGTCCGCGCGGGCGTCAAGGCCGCCCTTCCCGTCCAGGCCTGCCTGTTCATCGGGGCGGAGGGCCTTTCCCAGAATATCCACAACGTCGTGATCGCCGAAGCCGGATCCGAACTACACATCATCACGGGCTGCACCACGGCCCCGGACCTGCACCGGGGGTTGCACGTGGGCGTCTCGGAATTTTACGTGCAAAAAGGGGCGACGGTCACCTCGACCATGCTGCACAACTGGGGGGACGAGATCGTCGTCCGTCCCCGCACCAGCGTCATCGTGGAGGAGGGGGCGACGTTCATGTCCAACTATGTCTGTTTGAAATCCGCCCGCTCCGTGCAGATGGACCCCCTGGTCCGCCTCGTGGGGCCGGACGCCGTGACCCGGCTCAACACGATCCTCGTCGCCGCCCCGGGCGCCGACTTCGACATCGGCGGCCGCGTTTCCCTCGAGGCGCCCGGCACACGGGCGGAAATCATTTCCCGGACAATCACGACCGGCGGCAACATCATCTCCCGCGGCCTCCTCACCGGTCATGTGCCCGGCGTGAAGGCCCATCTGGAATGCAGCGGCCTCATCCTGGCCGACGGAGGCTATATCCGCGCCATCCCCGAGCTGGACGGCCGGGTGGCGGGCGTGGAGATGTCTCACGAGGCCGCCGTGGGACGGATTTCCCAGGAAGAGATCGAATACCTCATGGCTCGGGGGCTGACGGAGAATGACGCGTCCGCCCTGATCGTCCGGGGGTTTTTGAATGTCAAAATGGAAGGTCTGCCCCGGGAGCTGGCGGACGAGATCGAACGCATCGTGGAGGCGTTCGGGAAAAGCGTCTTTTAGGAACGGGCGGCGTGTCCCCCCTCCATGACTACGCCGGGGTCATTCACCTTCACTCCGCCTACTCCTTTGACGGGCACGTGGCCGTTCCGGAGATTCTCCGGGCGGCGCGGGACTGCGGCCTGGATTTCCTCATGCTGACGGACCACGGCACCCTGCGGGCCCGGGACGAGGGCCTGGAGGGCTGGCACGACGGCCTCCTCCTGATCGTCGGCGAAGAGATCTCCCCCCGTTTCAACCATTACCTGGCCTTCCAGATCCAGGACGCTGTCGAGATCCCGGAAGGCGGCGACGCGTCCCGGCCCCAGGGCTATATCGACGCGGTCGCACGCCGGGGGGGATTCGGCTTCATCGCCCACCCCGACCACGGGGGAAACGAACTGTTTCACGTGAAACATTACCCCTGGCAGGACTGGTCCGTCACGGGATGCACCGGGATGGGCATTTGGGATTTCATGACGGACTGGCAGGAAACGTTGACCGGGCGCGGAAAAGCCATCTGGTGCTATCTGCAGCCGGCCCTCGTCCTCACGGGCCCGAAACCGGAAACGCTCCGGCGCTGGGATCATCTGAACCGACGGGGTAAAATCGTCGGCATCGGCGAACTGGACAACCATGGCACCCGCAGGCGCTTTCTGGGTCTGACCGTTTCCGTCTTCCCCTTCCGGCGGGCCTTCCGCCTGATCCGCACCCATCTCCTGACGGAGCGTCCCCTGACCGGTCACGCCGAACAAGACATCCCCCTGCTGTGCGGGGCCCTCCGGGACGGCCGGGCCTACATCGCCCTGGAAACCCATCGGGAAGCGAAAGGATTTTCCTTTTCCGTCACGGGGACCGGCGGCACCGCATCGCTCGGGGACGAATGCCGCCTGGACGGGTCCTCGCAACTCCGGGTCCGCCTGCCGGACCGCGGCCGCATTCGCGTCATCCGGAACGGTCGCGTGTGGCAGGAAGCGGCGGGAACCGCCCTCGATCGTCCATTGCGCGAACCGGGATGCTACCGCGTCGAGATCTGGCGGCGCGTCCTGGGTCGCCACCGCCCCTGGATTTACAGCAACCCCATCTATGTCCGTCCCGGAACCGCCCCGCTCCCTGACGGCGGGTCGGCATTTGTCTTGACAGGCCCCGACCCGTCCCCTATAGTGTGACCGTAGATATGTCTCTGCAAGATCGCCCCATCGAGGAGTTTCCCTTGTCAACCCCCTATCCGAAAACGGCGGGTCCCCTCCGGATCCAGGACAATACCCTGCGCGACGGGCACCAGTCCCTCTTCGCGACCCGGATGCGGACGGAAGACATGATCCCCGCGGCGGAACAGCTCGACGGGGCGGGCTTCTGGGCGCTCGAAATCTGGGGCGGGGCGACATTCGACGCCATGCACCGCTTCCTCGGCGAAGACCCGTGGGAAAGGCCCCGCATCCTGAAACGTTACCTCAAGAAAACACCCTGCGCCATGCTGCTCCGGGGCCAGAATCTCGTCGGCTACCGTCACTACGCGGATGATGTCGTCAACGCCTTCGTCGACAAGGCCTGCGAAGCCGGCATCGACGTCTTTCGGGTCTTCGATGCGCTGAACGATTTTCGCAACCTGGAGACTGCCTTGGCCCGGATCCGGGCCAACGGGAAGCACTGTCAGGGGACGATCTGCTACTCCCTGACCGGCCGTCGTCTGGGCGGTGACGTGTACACGCTGGATTATTACCTCGCCCGGGCCAGGGAACTCGAGGCGATGGGGGTGGACTCCCTCTGCATCAAAGACATGGCCGGCATCATGTCCCCCTATGACGCCCGGGATCTGATCACCCTCCTGAAGCGGCAGCTCCGGCTGCCGCTCCACCTTCATACCCACGAGACGAGCGGCATGGGCACGATGACCTATCTCAAGGCCGTCGAGGCGGGACTCGACGGCCTTGACACCTGTCTCGGTCCTTTTGCGGGACGGATGTCCATGCCGGCCGCTGAACCGATCGTGGCCGCTCTGCAGGGAACCCCCCGGGACACGGGCCTGGATCTTGCCAGGCTGATCCGGGTGAGCCTCGAGCTGGAAAAGCTGTTCCCCCGGTATCAGTCCTACCTCGTCCCGAGACGGCTCTCCCTGATCGACAGCGGGGTGCTCGCCCATCAGATCCCCGGGGGGATGATCTCCAACCTCGTCGTTCAGCTCAGAGACATGCGGGCCCTCGACCGGCTGAACGAGGTGTGCGAAGAAATCCCGGTCACCCGGAGGGAACTGGGCAATCCCCCGCTGGTCACGCCGATTTCACAGATCGTTGCGGTCCAGGCCGTGATGAACGTCCTGTTCGGCAAATACAGGATGGTCAGCAACCAGCTGAAGGACCTGGTTTACGGGCTCTACGGCCGGACCCCCACCCCCGTCGACCCGGAGCTGCGGAAGAAAATTCTGAAACGCTACAAGCGCGGCGCCATTCCCATGACAGGCCGGCCAGCCGATGACCTGGAACCGGAACTCGCCGCCGCCGCGGAACGGATCGGGAACCTCGCCCGGAGCGAGGAAGACGTTCTGACCTACACGCTTTATCCGGTCACCGGAGAGCAGTTTCTCAGGGAAAAATACAAAACGGGCTGACCCGGCCGAAAGGAAGCGGGATTTGGAATCGAGTTTCATACGGGGACGTGCCACTCCGACAGGCTCATGCGGCAACGGGTGTTTCAACCGTTTCGCGCTCAGGAGGCCGTGATGTGGAAACGCCTGTCAGACTTGGCCATCCGCTACGGCCTCATCCCTCTGGCCCATAACCTGATCCGGGTCTATCTCGGTCTGATCCGGAAAACGGTCCTCGAGGAAGATCGTATCCTGCGCGTTCTGGAAGACAACCAGAAGGTCGTGATCGCCATTCTGCACCAGCGGATGTTCGGCGTCATCGGCTATGCGCAACGCTTCGGACGTTTTTCCCTCGGCGCCATCATCAGCCAGAGCCGGGACGGGGACATGATCGCCCAAATCGTCAGCCGACTCGGCTTTCACCCCGTGCGCGGCTCCAGCTCGAGGGGCGGCAAGGCGGCGCTTGACGCCCTCATCGCTTATCTGGAAGGGCACCCGTCCGCCGTGCACGCCGTGGATGGACCCCGGGGTCCCAAAGGGGAGGTCAAGGCAGGGATCATCCGGATTGCCCAGCGTTCCGGGGCGCTGATCTTCCCCGTTTACATCTCCGCGAACCGGACCTGGATCCTGAAGAGCTGGGACCGCTTCCTGATTCCGAAGCCCTTCAGCCGGATCATGATCCGCTGGGGAGACCCCCTGCACGTCCCTGAACACCTGACGGAAACGGCGTTCGAAGCGATGCGGCAAACGCTCGAAGCGCGTCTTCGGACGAACCAGGCCCGGGACGACCTTGCCATGGGCTGGGATCACCCCCTCTGAACCCCCTACGCCAGCATCCCGCCGTCGGCGATGATGCAGGCCCCGGTGGTATAGGCGGCGGCATCGGAAACCAGATACAGCACCGCACCCGCCATTTCCACCGGCTGGCCGACCCGCCCCATGGGGATCATCGGCAGGACGGCCTGCATGAACTCCGCGTTCTGGACCATGACGGCCGAAAATTTCGTGTCCGTAATCCCCGGCAGAAGCGCATTGACGCGGATGTTGAAGCCGGCAAGTTCCTTGGCGAACGATTTCGTCATGGCGATGACGCCCGCCTTCGTGATGGAATAGATCCCCTGGAACGGGGCCGGCTTGATGCCGTTGACGGAGGCCACGTTGACAATCGCCCCGCCGCCCTGTTCCTTCATCATGCGGGCCGCGTACTGACTCATGAAGAAATAACCCTTGAGGTTGACGCTGCAGGTCTTGTCCCAGGCCCGCTCATCGGCGTTCAGAACCTCGCCGAAAAAAGGGTTCGTGGCGGCATTGTTCACCAGGATGTCGAGTTTCGCGAACCGGGCGCGGACTTGGGCAAACAGATCCTCGATCTGCGTCATCTCGCCGATATGGCAGGCCAGCGCCGTCGCGCGTCCGCCTGCGGCGGTGATCGCCGCGGCCACCCGCTCCAGATCGCCGAGCCGCCGGCTCGTCAGAATGACCTCGGCGCCGTGCGCCGCCAGGGTTTTCGCGACGGCCTCGCCAATGCCGCGGCTGGCGCCGGTGATCAGGGCGATTTTCCCGTCCAGTTGAAACATCCTCTGCACTTCCGTCATGCCTAAACCTCCTCGCAACAGATTGTTGATGGTTCCGTCCTTCCTCCATCTCCTTGGGGTTGCTCCAGAGTCTCCCGTCCTGGGGCTTTCATCCCGCGGGAGGGACGGTTCTGCGTCTCCGAACACTTCAGGATCGTTGACGACGCGCCCCGACCAGCGCGGCAATGTGTGCGTGGGTCGTCCCGCAGCATCCGCCGATAATGTTCGCCCCGGCCTCGACCAGCCGGGGGAAAGATGTATCCCCCGCCCCGGGCGGCATCCTCGATGGCCTGCCTCACGGCCGCATCGACCTGGACGGGCGTCCCGGAGGGCAGCAGTTCGATGCAGTCGATATTGCCGATCAGGCAGATCCGGTCGCCGCAGTGGGCCTTCACCTTTTTCAAGTCCATGCCCGCCAGCCGCCAGCTTCTGACAAAGACGCCCCGCATCATCCAGAAAAGGGCCTTTTGCCCCTTGAACCGATCCCGGGCCAGGTCATGCATCAGCAGGTGCTCCCGTCGGGGCCGGGGAGGATGGTAGCGGCTCAGGTCGTCCGGGGCCTTGAGCGGATGCCCCGAGGCGACGGGCAGGCCGTAAGGGCTCCGCTCGTACAGGACACCCCAGTCGTCCCGGACATGACGCTCATCCAGGATCGTTTCGTGGCCGATCTCGAAGGCGGTGAAGCCGTCGATCTCGAACGCCTCGTGAATCATGAAGAGGGTGTCGAGCAGGGCGACCGTTTCGGACGCGTCCATCTCGTAGAGGGTCTTGACTTCCGGAAGCCCCTCCCTCAGATGCCGGCCGATCCCGATGATGGGCGCTTCGTTGATGGCATGGATATAGAGGGGAACGCGATCCGGCTCCTGGAGGGACAGGGCCGTCAGGATCCGCTCTTTTCCGGTCATGTCGATCTCCACCGTCCGTTCGGGTCTATGACAGCAGCGCCAAGGCATTTTCGGCCGCCGCCGTGGCGTCCGGCCCATAGCCGTCCGCACCGATTTGGTCGGCAAACGCCTGGGTCACGGGCCCGCCACCGACCATGATCTTGACCGTGTCCCTCAGGCCCGCCCTGCAAATGGCCTCGATCGTCTCCTTCATGAAGGGAAGCGTGATGGAGAGCAGGGCGGACATGCCGAGAATGTTCGCCTCGTGATCCCTCAAGGCCTGGACGAACCGCTCCGACGGAACGTTGACGCCCAGGTCTGATCACCTCAAACCCCTTGCCCTGAAGCATCATCGCGACGAGATTCTTCCCGATATCGTGATGATCGCCCTGGACGGTGCCGATGATGAAGGTCCCGGCCGGTTTTGCGCCGGTTCGGATCAGATGGGGCCTCAGGATCTCCAGGCCGGCGTGCATGGCCCGCGCGGCGATCAGGACATGGGGGATATAGATGTCCCCGCTCTTGAATCTTGCCCCCACGACGTCCATCCCGGCAAATAGTCCCTCCTTGAGGATCCCGTCGGGTGACACGTTTTCCTGAAGGGCCCGGGCGGTGAGAACTTCAACCCGGGAGCGGTCTCCCGCCTCGAGGGCTTGGGCGAGATCGGACAATAACGGCATGCGGGGTTCCTCCGGGAGGGCGAGGGTCGGGACAGGTCCTCTGCCCCAGGGACGCTTCACCAGTAAAGAACCCCGCGTCCGATGTCAACAAGAATCTCCGCAGGACAAGCCGACGCCGGCGTTTGCATCCGGAGCCGTCTCTTTCCCGCCCGTCCCGACCGCAACCCCGCCGAACCTTCAGGCTCCCCCGCAGGGCATCATGAAAAAGGCCGGACACGATCCGTTCCCGCCCCGTGTCCGGCCGACGCGTCTCAGGTCAGCGGTGCGATCACGCTCCTCCGGAGAGAAACCGGCGCGGGTTGTCCACCAGCATCGTTTCGATCTGACCGGCGGTGATCCCGGCCTTCTCCCGAACCGGCAGGACATCGTCGAACAGATGGGTCGGCTTCCAGTTGGGCATCACCATGGAAACGATGTCGGCCACGCCCGGCCGGCCCAGCCAATGGTTGACCCAGTCCTGCGACAACAGGATCTGCGGGGCGTACCCCAGGCCGATGAGACCGATCAGGCACGCCTCGCGACGGGAATCAAGCGGCGTTCCGACCAGCCCTTCGATCCCCAGCCGGTCGAAGCCGATGAACACCCCCGTTTCGAGGACGCGCATCAGGTAGTCGATATCCGTGTTGCCGCAGATGTGCCCGATCAGGACGCGCCCGGGGTCGGCCCCCTCCCCCAGGAGGAGTTCCGCCTGCTCCGGCCCCTGCGTGCCTTCCTCGGTGTGCGTCAGGATGGGGATTCCCTCCTCCCGGGAGACCCGGGCCGCGGCCTTGAAGAACATCCGCTCGTAGTCGGTGATCTCCCCCTTGCTCGACGCCAGCTTCAGGACGCCGGGCCGGATGCCGGTCGTGCCGATGCCCTCCGCGACCTCTTTTTTGAACATCTCGTAGACCTGTTGGACGCCGTCGCCGAACTTGCTCCGCAGCTTGAAATAGGGCGTCGCCCCCTCGGCTTCGGAGTAGTAGCCCGACGCACAGACGATGTTCAGACCGGTCTTCTCTGAAATCTCCTTCAAAAGCAATGGATTGCGCCCCGTCTCGTTCGGGGTCGCGTCCACGACGGTTTGCACGCCGTGCGCCTGGACCTTCCCGGCCATCTCGAGCCCCGCCCGGAAGCAGGCCTCGCGGTCAAAGGGGCCGAGGGTCAGGTCCCCCTCCCACCCCGGGTAGCCGAAAACGAAGTGCTCGTGGATCAGGGTCTTGCCCAGACGGTCGGATGCGACCGGGCCCGTGACCGTGTTCAGGATCTTCATGGTTTCCCTCCTTATGACGGGCTCAAAGGGTTTTCAGCTCTTTTTTCATGAGTTTCCCACCCGGATTCTTGGGGAGCATCTGATTCGTGAACACGACGTAATCCGGGACCTTGTACGCAGCGATCCGCTCTCTGCAGAAGGCCTTGATCTCCTCTTCGGTCAGCGTTTCCCCGGGGATGGGAAAGATGACGGCCTTGATCTTTTCCCCCAGCACCGTATCCGCAACGCCGACGACGCCGACCTCCAGAACCTTGGCGTGCTGGCTGATCAGGTTCTCCAGCTCCACGCAGTAGACGTTCTCTCCCCCCCGGCAGATCATGTCCTTCGCTCGGTCGACGAGGAAGGTGTACCCGTCATCGTCCATGTAGCCGAGATCGCCGGTCTTAAACCAGCGGCGGCCGTCCGGGTCGACGACAAAGCTCTGCGCCGTCTCCTCGGGAAGGTTCCAGTACCCCGGGCTGATCCCGGGGCTCGCGGCCAGGATCTCGCCCGTCTGTCCGCGCGGCACGTCCTTCAGGTGGTCGTCCACGATCCGGAGCAGGCTGTTGCCCAGCGTCCCCCCGACGCTCCCCGCCTTTTGCATGAGGATGTCCCAGTCTCCGGCCATGAACATCAGCCAGCCGAGGGACGCGCCCTCGGTGAACCCGTATCCGTTCCCCACGCGCGCGTCCGGAAACTCCTTGAACAGTTCCCGGAACATCTCCGGGGGCATCGGCGAGCCGCCCTGCAGGATGTACTTCAGCCGGTTGGCCTTCACCAGTTCGGGATAGCGCGGCTGCATCTTGAGGATCCAGTGCATCGCCGTCACGATGACCATGAAATTGATCTCTTCGTCGATGATCAGGTCCAGCGCCTCCTTGGGCTTGAAGGTCGTCATGACGACGGCGGCGGCGCCGAGCAGGGTGAAGTTGATCAGGGTGTGAAGGGTGGTAACGTGAAAGAACGGGGTCACGATCAGCTGGCGCCAGTCCTCGGGCCGGGCGTGATAGACGCCTTCCGCGCAACTGATGCCGTTCATGGCGTTGTTGACGATCGCACGGTGGGTCGTGATCGTCCCCTTGGGGCGTCCGGTCGTCCCGGACGTGTAGATCAGGCTGCAGATGTCCCGCTCGCTGACGTCGACCCGGATCTCCCGGGGGGCCTTCGTCTCCATGAGCCTGGAAAACGGTTTCGCCTGATCGAGGGGCGCCGGGCCCGTCACGAAGACCTGTTTCATGCCGGAGGCGACGCCGAGGACCGGCTTCATGCCGTCCCAGAGGGCGGCCTCGATCACCCCGGCCACGCACCCCGCATCCTCCAGCTGGCGCGCGGCCTCCTCCGGCGCCAGCCGCGCGTTGATGATGACGGAGATGGCGCCGATCTGGGACAGGGCCAGATAGCTCACGAAGGCCTCCGGCACGTTGGTCATCATGAGGGCGACCCGGTCTCCCTTCCGGATGCCGTATTCCTCGTGGAGCCCATAGGCGACGTTGTTGACCACGGTGTCGAAGGCGTTGAAGGACCAGCGGATGCCGTGATCGGGGAAATACCACATGTCCTTGTCGCCGAAGCGGGCAACCCCGGCCTTCAGGATCTCGGTCAGCGTACCGAAGCGGCACGCCCAGGCCGTCTAAAGTTCTCCGCTGTAGTTCACGTCGATCACACCCGTTTTCGGCCACGCGAGCGGCGGCTTCACCGGGCCCGGTCTCTCCTGTTCAGACATGGTTTACCTCCCTTGCGTTCGAGATGACAAAGTGCGTAAACGACCCGGAACCCCGGGCATACTCCCTCCCGGATCCCCCGTCTGACGACGACCTCCGTTGTCCTGTATTTTCCCGCGACGGCCGTTACCCCCGGCTCCCGGCCCGGCGATCGGGGCCCGCGCGGTCCTCGTCGGTCGGATCACCTCCCTCCGTTCACGCCCGTCCCTAAAGTTTCGATTCGGCGATGATCCGCTTGGCCGTGGCCTCCAGAACGCCGTTGGCGATGATCATCAACTTGAAGCGTTCGTCCTTCGTCTGCCCGTGGTAGAACCGGTAATAGATCTGCTGCGCGATGACGGACAGCCGAAACAGTCCGAAGACGTGATAGAAATCGATGTGTTCGATGGAAATCCCCATCTTGTCCGCATACCGCGATACGAGTTCCTTCCGGGTCATGGCGCCCTCCATCTTGTTCGTCGGGACCAGACTGACGGCATGGCGGTCGGGCGGATCGTCGCGATCGATCCAGTAGGCCAGGGTGCCGCCCAGGTCCATCAGGGGATCGCCGATCGTCGCCATCTCCCAGTCCAGGATCCCCAGGACCTTCAACGGGGGATTGTCGGGCGCGAGGACGACGTTGTCGAAGCGGTAATCGTTGTGGATGACGGACACGATGCCGCTGTCCCCCGGCATGGTCTTCGTCAGCCAGTCCATGACGTCTTCGTAGACCGGCGCATCGGGGGTGCGGGCCTGACGGTAGCGCTCGCTCCAGCCCTCCACCTGTCGCTTCACGTACCCCACCGGCTTTCCGAAATTCTCGAGGCCGGCCCGGACGTAATCCACCTTGTGCAGCGCCACATGCACGTCGAGCACGTTCTCGCACAACTGCCAGGTCTGTTCGGGGGTGTAGGTGAGCCCCGGCGGCAGGTCGCGGCGGAGGAGGACCCCCTTGAGCCGTTCCATGACGAAAAAGGGGCAGCCGATCACGGATTCGTCTTCCGTATAGAGGATCGGGGCCGGACAGTAGGGGAAAACAGGTTTCAGGGCCTTCAAAATCCGGTATTCCCGGCCCATGTCGTGGGCGCTCTTGGCCTTCCGGCCGAAGGGCGGACGCCGGAAGACGAATTCCCGTTCGCCGACCCTGACGAGGTAGGTCAGATTCGAATAGCCCCCGGGAAACTGCGCGACCGTGAGTTCCCCCTGCAGACCCGGGAGGGCGTCCTTGAGAAAGGCCTCCACCTTCTTGACGTCGAACTCTTCTCCTTCGCGAATCGGTTTGGTCTTGTCGAGATAATCCATCCTGCGCCTCCGTCGTTGATGTCGTTTCCAGATCCCCGAAAATCCGATCCCCCGCTGCGGCATCGGGATGAAGATTTTCCCCGGTCCTTTAGACCCCCTGCCCGCGCACACCGGAATCAGGGCGACGCGGCGGCCGGCGACGGCAGGATATACGCCTCCACCAGCCCCGTGACGAAGCGGGCATATTCTTCGATGGTGACCTTCCGGCGCTGATGCTTCCAGGGCTTGAGGTACCAGTCCTGCAGCAGGGCCTTGATCGCGGCTGCCGTGAGTTCCACATTCATGGGGCGGAAGCGCCCCGCGCGACAGCCCGCGGAGAGAATGTCGATGAAGAGCTTCTCCGTGAACAGCTCCATTTGGATGGATTTTTTCTGTTCTTCCTTGGACAGATTCTTCGTCTCCATATAGGAGAAATAGAACCAGGCCCGCATCGCCTCGCTCAGATAGAGGTGCGTCTGAATGGCCTGGCGGAGCTTCTCGTGGGGATCGGACCCCTCCGCAATCGCCCCGGTCAGGATCCGAACGACGATCCGGTACCCCTGCGCCCGGATGATGGCGAGCAGTTCCTCCTTGCCGCTGATATAGGAGTAGAGCGCCCCCATGCTCAAGCCCGTCTCGCGGCTCAAATCCCGGACGCTCATGGCCTGGAACCCCTTCTGATTGCTGATCATCAGGGTGGCATCCAGGATCTTCACCAGGTTCCGGACGACCGTGGCCTCCTTCTTCACCCGGGCCCGGTCGGGATTTTCACGGAAAAAATCCCGGCAAAGCGCTTCCATCGACAGGTTGACGAGCTCCTGGAATTCGGCAAAGGTCATCATCGTCCGCTCCCCTCTGCACGCATGATCTACGGCCCGTCCCGTTCGTCGGCCTCAGCGGACGTCGCGTCCGGCGTAGCCCTTCAGGATCCGTCGGGCGACGGTCGCCTTGTGGACCTCGTCGGCGCCGTCGTAGATCCGGGCGGCCCGCTCATGACGGAAGAAAAAGGCGATGATGGTGTCGTCCGTCATACCCAGCCCGCCATGGACCTGCAGGGCCCGGTCCACCACCTTCTGGAGGACGTTGGCCACGTAGAACTTGATGAGCGCAATGTCCTCCCGGGCCTCCTTGACGCCCAGGGTTTCGATCTTCCAGGCGGCGTGAAGGGTCATCAGGCGCGCGGCCTGGATCTCGGCGGCGCACTCGGCGATCCAGGACTGGATGATCTGCTTCGAGGCCAGGGTCTTGTTGTCGTACGAGATGACGCGCTTGGATGCCCGGGCGCACATCAGATCGAAGGCGCGGTGGCAGATCCCGAGCCAGCGCATGCAGTGGTGGATCCGACCCGGCCCCAGCCGCTCCTGGGCGATGACGAACCCCCAGCCCTCGGGTCCGAGGAGGTTCTCCTGCGGCACGCGGCAGGACTGGTAGAGGATCTCCCCGTGGCTGAACAGGCTGTCGCCCGAATGGCCCATCACGGGGATGTTCCGGACCAGGTTGAAGCCCGGCGTCCCGGTTGGGACGATGATCATGCTCGCCCGCATGTGCGGCGCCGCCTCGGGGTTGGTCACGGCCATGACGATTGCGAAGGCCGCCCCGTCGGCGCCCGTCGTGTACCACTTCTGCCCGTTGATGACGTAATCCTGGCCGTCCTTGACCGCGGTCGTATCCATCATCACCGGGTTCGACCCGGCCAGCTCCACCTCGGTCATGGAAAAGCAGCTCCGGATCTTCCCCTCGATCAGGGGCCGGAGCCAGCGTTCCTTCTGCGCATCCGTCCCGTACTTGTGGAGGATCTCGATGTTCCCCGCGTCGGGGGCGTGGCAGTTGAAGGTGTAATGCCCGATGGGCGTCCGCCCCAGGGCCTCGGAGACGAGGGCGTGATCCATCAGGTTCAGGCCCATGCCGCCGTACTCCGGCGGATGGTTGGGGGCCCACAGCTCCATCTGCCGCACCATCTGCCGCTTTTCCTCCATGACGGGCTCCATCTGCCGGAAACTCTTCGTCAGAAACTCCGGTTCCAGGGGAATGAGTTCACGTCCCACGAATTCGTTCATCATTCCCACAACGGCCTGCATTTTCTCCGATACGGTGAAATCCATGATCCCCTCCCTGTTCGATGATGGGTGATGGGTTGTCCGACCTCTGTTTCCGCGTGGTGCGTTTCGGTCAGCGGTACGTCATCAGCGACGCGTCCCGCTCCAGGTCGAGGTGGGCCGTCTGGTTGAAGGCGGCCAGCGAGATTCGCTCCTCGTTGTAGACGAATTTCGTGATCGAGGCGTTGACGATCTGCCAGGCGATCCGGAGGGTCTGCTCGTCGGAGATCCCCAGCGCGAGCTGCATGGCCGCCGAAATGGGACCGCCGGAGGTAAAGATGATCACGGTCCGGCCCTTGCCGTGGGCCGCCATGATCCGTTTGAGCCCCCCCCAGACCCGATCGCGGAAGGTCTCCCAGCTGTCCAGGCCCTCCTTCCGGTCCTCCCCGGCGATCCACTTCAGCATGATCCGCTCGAACACACGCTGGAAGGCCTTCCTGTTCGTGTAGATCTGCTTCATGTCCGCATCGAGCGACCGGTCCTCCCGCGCCAGCTCCTGGACGTGGGACAGGATGATGGACGCCGAATTGTACTCGTTGAAGGCCTCGTCGACGGTCAGCGCCGGAAAGGCAAGGCTCTCCCGGGCATACAGATCGAGGGTCTCCCGGGCCGTGTCCTGCTGACGGACCATCCGGCCCGCACAGGCCGCGTCGCACTGAAACCCGATCCGCTTAAGGTACTGCGCCAGCAGCCGGGACTGCAGAACGCCCCGTTCTGAGAGCTGGTCGTAGTTGTGGTTTCCGAAGGAGGCCTGACCGTGCCGGATCATGTAAATTGCACTCATGAATTCGAATCCTCTATCCATGCTTATACTACGCCCGGAACGACCCTTCAACCACAAAATAGAGCGAGCGCTCGTTTTGTCGCCGCACGGGAACGCCCGCGCCACCCGCCGCTCCCCTCGCGGTCGTCAAAGGCCCTGTCGGACGAACAAAACTGCGGACAACGCCTGTGCTGCAAAACCGGGCCATTCTTTTTGCCCTGGACACGTGGACATTTGATCATTGACAGCCGGCGGCGTTTCTCCTATGTTTCTGTCCGTCCCTCCGCCCCGGGAAACCTTCGGGATGTTTTTTCCTATGCCCGAGGCCGGCAAGCCCCTGGTGCTCTGGGTTGCGGGGATGGAGCCCGGCGACCATGAGACCCTGGCCTGGCTGGAGGATCATCGGATCCCCGTCTTCCCGTCACCGGAGAAGGCGATCCGGGTGCTGACGGCCCTGCACCGCCTCCGGGAGCGAAGCCGACGCCTCCGTCCGGAAACCGGCCCCCCGTCCCGGCAGGACGATCGCCCCTCATGAACGGGGAGGCCCACCGCTACGACCCCCCGACCGTGACGGGAATCTTCCTGCAGCAGGCCCGGCGGTACGGGGACCGGACCCTCAAACTCGCGAAACGGAACGGACGCTGGACGCCAACGACCTGGCGGGAGGCCCTGGCGGGGCCGCGGGCCGGCGTGATGGGCCTCGTCGCCCTGGGGACCGCGAAAGGTGACCCGGGCGGAGTGGGCCGACGCGGATCTCGCCATCCTCTCCGCCGGCGGGGTCACGATCGGTCTGTATCCCACGGCCAGCCTTAAGGAGACGACCCACATCATCCGCCACAGCGGGTTGAGGTGCTGTTTCGCGGAAGACGACGCGATCCTCGAGACGCTCCTGTCCATCCGCGAGACGCTGGGGCAGCCGGAGACCCTGGTCGTCTTCGCGACCCGCCGGACGTCCCTGCCGCCGGGCGTTCTGACTTGGGAGGACTTCAAGGCAGAAGGGCGGATCCTGGACGAGCGGGCGCCGGAGCGCTTCGGGGCGATCTGTCGCGCCGTCCGGCCGGAGGATCTGGCCACGATCGCCTACACCTCCGGGACGACCGGCCCGCCGAAAGGGGCCATGATCACCCACGCCAACCTCTACCACACGGCCCTCAACGCCACGCGGATGCATCACTACGAGGAGAGCGACTTCGGCCTCGCCTTCCTGCCGCTCACCCACATGCTCCAGCGGATGACCGTCTATGCCGCGATGCACCTGGGCATTGTCGGGGCCTATGCGGAAAGCATCGACCGGCTGGTGGACAACTTCCGGGAACTCAAGCCCACCGTCCAGGTCAGCGTCCCCCAGATCTTCGAGCGGATCTACAACCGCATCCAGCAGACGCTGGCCGGCGGCTCTCCCCTGAAAGGCCGGATCTTCCGCCGGACATACCTGACGGCGCTCGTGACGCTTCACGACGACGAGGTCCGGGCGCTGGCGGAGCGTGAAAATTTATCCTCGCCACCGCCGGCCTCCCCGACCGTCGTTTCCTACGCCCCGCGCATCCGCACGCCGCGTTCGCCGACGGGGATCCCTTCGCGCTC
This sequence comes from Syntrophaceae bacterium UBA2251, assembly GCA_002347815.1. Classification (GTDB taxonomy): domain Bacteria; phylum Desulfobacterota; class Syntrophia; order Syntrophales; family UBA2251; genus UBA2251. Next base: position 2,270 of record DDXV01000040.1, on the reverse strand, counting down.
CAGCCATTGCCCGTAAGCGTGCATCTTGGCCAGCGTCTTGACCGCCTGCTCCGGCGTCAGGTAAACAACGCCCTTGAAGGGACTGCCCTCCACATCCGTAATCGTCCGGCTTTGTTCGTCCGTCAGGAGGTACACCCCGAGGATCGGTTTGCCGTACGTCTCCATGAGCCGGACCATGCTCTCCAGGAAGAATTTTTCGTAATCGAGGCCCTCCTGCATCCGTTCCTTGAGAAAGGCCTTGTTCTGGCTGGGATCCACCGCAGCCGAAGACTCGGCCAGCCATTGGACCATGATTCTCCGCCCCATGACCCCCATGTGGATGTACGCGTCGCAGCCGTCCCACCGCATCATCTCCTCCATGACCCTGAGCGGGACGGTCACGTCGGCATCGCCAACCAGGTCCACCGGGTTGGAGCGGCTCCAGTAGGGCGGGAGGATCCGATCGATCCGGGCGATGAGATCCGGGGACAGCGGGGCCATCTCGAGTCCGTGCTCCACACACAGATCCGCCGCCACAACCCCCCAGCCGCCCCCCAGCGTGGCGATCCCGACGCGATTCCCCCGGGGCAGCGGCAGGGAGGAAAAGGCCGCCGAGACGTCGATCAGGTCCTTCGGATGTTCGACCAGCACCACCCCCGCCTGACGGCAGGCAGTCTCGAACACCCGGTTGTTGGCCGCGAGGGCGCCGGTATGGCTCTCCGCGGCCTTGTTCCCCTCCCGGGTGCGCCCCCCCTTGAGGACGATGACCGGTTTTTGACGGCTCACCGCGCGGGCCGCCGAGACAAACCGGCGGCCGTTCTTGACGCTCTCGATGTACAGGAGAACGGTCTGTGTCAGGGCATCCACCTCGAAGGCCTCGAGATAGTCTTCGATGGTGATCATGGCCTCGTTGCCGGAACCGCTGAAGGCCCGGATGCCGATGCCCTCTTTCTTCGCGAAGGCCAGCAGCTGCGTCCCCAGATTGCCCGACTGGGCGATGAAGGCCAGCGAACCCGGAACCGGGCGGGCGTGCATGCCGGTGCAGAAAAACTTTGCGTGGGGATTGCAGATGCCCATCGTGTTCGGTCCCAGGATCAGCACCCCGGCCTGACGGGCGGCGGCGACCAGTTTCCGTTCCAGTTCCTTGCCCTCCGGTCCGGTTTCGCCGAACCCGGAGGTGATGAGGAGCATGCTTTTGACGCACTTGGCCTGCAGTTCCGGCAGAAGCGCGATGACCGCCTCCGCGGGCACGGTGACAACGACCAGATCCACGGGCCCCGGAATGTCCCCGAGGGAGGGGTACACCGGCCGGCCGGCGATCTGGCCGCCCTTCGGATTGACGAGATACACCGTCCCCTCGTAGCCCCCCGCCAGCACCGCCACGGCCATTATATAGCCCCACTTGCTGATGGTCCCTGATGCGCCGATAAAGGCGATCGACCGGGGGTAGAACACCTTCGCCACGTCCTGGGTCGCGACCGGGGGCGAAAAGGTCTGCTCCTCGGTTTTCTCCAACTGCAGGACGATCAGGGCGTCGACCGCCGTCACCCGGCCGTCGGGCCCCACGAGCAGGGGGTTGATATCGATCTCCCGGACCTCCGGATGGTCAACGGCGAGACGGGACAGGCCCGCCAGTGTTCGGGCCAGGGCGTCCGGGTCCGCCGGCTGCTCTCCCCGGAAGGCCTCCAGGAGTTTTTTTGCATGCAATTCCGAGATCATCTGACGGGCCGTCCCCTCGTCGAAGGGGGCCAGACGAAAGACGACATCATCCAGGGCCTCGGTGAAGATGCCCCCCAAGCCGAACATGACCACCGGCCCGAACTGCGCATCCCGGAAAAGACCCGCCACGAATTCCCGACGACCCACCACCTGCGGCTGAACGAGATAGCCTTCGAGGTCCGGCCCGGCGCCATGCTCGATCTCCAGGGCCGCCTGATGGACCGCCGCCGCGCTGCCGAGATTCAGTTTGACGAGCCCCCGCTCCGTTTTATGGGTCAGCTTTGCGCCCAACCCCTTGAGAACAACCGGATACCCTGTCTGTTCCGCCTGCCGGACCGCCTCCGCCGGGGTTTTGACGACCCATTCTTCGATGACGGGCGCCCCGTAAGCCTTGAGGACGGTCTTGGACTCCGCCTCGGTCAGGGTCGTCCGGCCATCGGTGATAACGTGCTGTATCAACGTGTCTATTTTCGTCATGGCGCCTTCCTCTCCCATTTACGCTGAGCGGTCCTTACCACATTTGCCCCCTGAACGCAACGTTCCCCCTGAACCATAATCCACCACCAACTTTC
>DDXV01000027.1 GCA_002347815.1 Syntrophaceae bacterium UBA2251 | reverse complement strand
CCCGATGCAGTCGCCCTTCTTCACCCCCAGGGCGATCAGGGCGTTGGCCAGCCGGTTCACCCGGGCGTTGAATTCCCGATAGGTATAGCGCCGGTCCTTGTAGACCACGGCGAGTCGATCCGGAAACCGATCGGCGTTCCGGCGGAGGAACTCCCCCATGACCAGTTCCCTGGGATACTGATTGTCCTTCTCTTTCGCCTTGTACCAGTCTTCGACCATTGACCTTCCCTCCTTATTGTTTTTTTGCATGCACATTCGCCGGCCCCACGCCGCGCCGGGGAACGGAACCCCGGCGCGGGGAAGGCCGCCTCCCCCCGTCTCGAAAAACTCACCCGACGGCGCCCCGTCATGCCTGGAAACGAACCCCCCGGCACGACGGGGAACCGCCCTTCACACCTTCAGGATACGCCCCCGCGTGCCAAGATTCCTACGCGCGCGGAGCCGGGATGTCCAAGGCATGGGCCTCGATCTGTTTCTGAAATGGAATGATTCTCCTATAGCATGTTCCCGGCTATGACGCAAAGGCCTCTTCGGGGAGGTCGATCATGGAGAGGTCCTCGCTCTTGATCGACGTCACCGCCGCGTCCACCTCCGGCAGGACGTGCTTGATGAAGTACCGCGCGGCCGAGACCTTCCCGATGTAGAAGGCCGCGTCGGCGTCGGCCTTCGCCAGGGCGGAGACCTTCGCCCCGTCCGAAAGGTCGATCCCCTTGCCCGCGGCGATCCCCTCCAGCTTCTCCCGGGCCACACCCGCCTCCCACAGGAGCAGCCACGCCATTACCACCTTCCCCATCAGCATCAGGAACGGGTACGCGTTCCCCACCGGGATCATGAACTTCCCCGCCTTCGCGCTCCCCGCGAAGTACATCGCCATCTCCGCCAGCGTGTTCGCCGCCTTCTGGACGTCCGCCGCCAGATCCTTCAGCGCCGCGTTCCCCTGATACGCCGCCACCGTCGCGTTCATCTCGCCCAGCAGGCTCATGAAGTACATCCCCTTCTTCAGCCCCAGCTTCCGCCCCACCAGGTCCAGGGCCTGGATGCCGTTCGCCCCCTCGTAGATCGACGCGATTTTGACGTCGCGCATGAACTGCTCCACGGGGTACTCCGCGCAGTAGCCGTAGCCGCCGTAAGTCTGGATCGCCATTTCCGTCACCCGGAAGGCCATGTCGGAGCAGTACGCCTTCACGATGGGGGTCAGGACCTCGATGATCCCGACGGACTTGTCCCGCTCCGCCTCGTCCGCCAGCGCATGCGCCCGGTCCGCGCAGTAGGCGGTGTAGTAGATCAGCGCCCGGAACCCCTCGACGTGGGCCTTCATCCACAGGAGCATCCGGCGGACGTCGGCGTGCTGGATGATCGGCACGCGCGGGGCCTCGGGGTTCTTCATCTCGAGGAGCGACGAGCCCTGCAGGCGCTCCTTGGCGTAGTTCAGGGCGTGCAGGTAGGCAATGCCGCTGAGGGAGAGCGATTGAAGGCCCACGCCGATCCGGGCCTCGTTCATGAGCTGGAACATGACCTTCATGCCCTGGCGCTCCTCCCCCAGGAGCTCGGCGTAGCAGTCGCCGTTGTCGCCCATGTTCATGACGCACGTGGCGCTCCCGTGGAGGCCCATCTTCTCCTCGATCGCGCCGATGGCGTAGTCGTTCCGCCGGCCCAGGCTCCCGTCGTCGTTGACGAGGTACTTCGGGACGAGGAAGATGGAGATCCCGCCCGTTCCGGCCGGGTCGCCCTCGATCCGGGCGAGCACGGGGTGAACGATGTTGGGGACCAGGTCCTGATCGGCGCCGGTGATGAACTGCTTCGTCCCCTGGAGGCGGAAGGTGCCGTCCGGCTTCCGGACGGCCTTCGTTTTCAGGTTCCCCACGTCGGTGCCGGCCCCCGGTTCGGTCAGGGCCATCGTCCCGCCCCACTCGCAGGCGTACATCTTGTCCATGTACTTGCGCTTCTGGGCCTCCGTGCCGTAGACCTCGATCAGGTGGGCCGCCCCCTCCGTCAGGTAGGGGTAGCACATCATCCCGAAATTGTGGATGAACCACTCCTTGGCCGCGGAGGACATCACCAGGGGGAACCCCTGGCCTCCGGCCTCCTGGGAGACGCTCATCGTGATCCAGCCGCCTTCCTTGTAGAGCTGAAAGGGCCGGTAGAAACAGGGCGGCACCTTGACCTGGCCGTTTTCCAGCCGGCAGCCCACGCGGTCGCCCTCCGCCATCGTCGGAAAGAGCACCTCGGTGCCGAACTTCTCCGCCTCGGCCAAGACCATGTCGAAGGTCTCGCGCGAGAAATCCGCGTACTTCGCCGTCTTGCAGAGGTCCTCGATCTTGAGCAACTCGTACAGCACGAACTTCTGATCCCTGACGTCACAAATCAAACTCCCCATAACCTTCTCCTTTCTTTTTGTTATTTTTCGCCCCCGGCCGGAGCATGGACCGGCCGGGGGGAATGGGTGCCGCATTCCCCCATACGGGGGTGGAATCAGGCCGGCGCCTCCGCCGACGAAACGGGCCCCGCGCCTGCCCCGCCTCCGGGGCGATCTTCCGGGCGTGGCACTATTGGCCGCAGCGGGGTGAACCAGGTGAAGTAGCGTTCCAGGAAGCGGAAGGTGTGGTAGACGGCCCGGACGTAGGGGTGATAGAAGGCGTAATAGACGTAGTTGTGCACTGCTCGGTCGATGCGCCAACCGTGCCTCGCCATCAGGGCTTTCGTCGATGCTCTCAGCGCCGCACCCCCTCCGGAAACGGAAGACGGAAACGATGACGTCGGACGATGTTACGGAAACGGCAAACCGGCTGCCGCCCCGGATCGCGACGGGGGTCGGATCCGGGGCGGCCGTCGGGCGGGTCATGCTTCAATAATTCTCGGCCTTCACTTCGAAGTAATCCTGGGGATGCTGGCAGGTCGGACAGACCTTGGGCGCTTCTTCGCTCTCGACGATCCTGCCGCAGTTCCGGCAGCGCCACTTGATCTTGGCCTTCTTTTTGAAAACCTCGCCGTTGGCGATGTTCTTCGCGAGGGCGAGGTAGCGGTCCTCGTGGGACTTCTCCGCTTCGGCGATCTGCCTGAAGGTCTCGGCGACCTTGGGGAAGCCTTCCGCGTCGGCGATCTTCGCCGCCTCGGGATAAAGCGCCGTCCACTCCTCGTTTTCTCCGGCGGCGGCGGCCTTCAGGTTGGCCAGGGTATCGCCCAGGATCACGGGGTAGGTGCCGGTGACCTGGATGGCGTCCTCGCCAATCAGATCCACGATGTGCTTGTAGAAGAGCTTCGCGTGCTCCTTCTCGTTGTTGGCCGTATCGGTGAAGATCTCCGAGATCTGTTCGTAGCCCGCCTTCTTGGCCACGCTGGCGAAGAACGTGTAGCGATTGCGGGCCTGGGACTCTCCGGCAAAGGAATTCATCAGGTTGGTGCGCGTCTTGCTGCTCTTGAAATCCATGGTGGGTCTCCTTTCTCGAATTCAGATTGATCCTGGGGGTGCATGCGGCGCCGGCGTGTCCGGCAATGGATGACCGGCGACCTCCACCCCGCTCGGCGTCACGGGGATAATGTAATCCTCTTCCGGTCCGCTGGCAATCCTTTTGCGTGCATTTTTTCTTCTTCAGCCTTTCGCCTGCGCCCCTCCCTTAATGATCATGTAGGTCGCCAGCCCCTTGGCGACGAGTTCGTCCCGGTCGTTCCGGACCTCCACGTCGCCTAGGGCGGTTTTCGTGCCCTGGTGGATGATCCGGGCCTCCGCGGTGATCTCCCCGGACGCGAAAGGGCAGCACGTAATTGAGCTTCATCTCGACCGTCACGAAGGCGTCTCCCCGGTCCACCATGCCGATCAGAACCATCGCCACGGCGGAATCGGCAATGGAAAAGATCGCGCCGCCGTGGGCGATGCCCATGGGGTGGACCAGCTTGCGGTCGAAGGGAAGCCGCATCCTGGCCCAGCCCTTGCGGGCATCCAGCAGTTCCATCCCCAACAGGGTCCAGAAGGGGGAATCCGTCTTCATCTTCTGCATCAGGGCCTCTTTCAGGGCCGGGGGCAACACGTCGTACCGCTCCATTCAAAACCACTCCTTGAAGGGGTTCCGGCAAGCCTTATACTATCCCGACCGGTCCCCGTCAACACCGCGATAGAGGGCCGTCGTCAGATCCCTGCCCAGGAGTTTGTGCAGGATGAACAGGGGGATCAGGACCGAGACGATGAGGACCGTGGCGAAGGCGGAGGCGGGCCCGAAATCGCCGCTGTTGATCCTCTGGAAGATCTCCACGGTCATGGTCGCCCAGGGGCCGTAGTACAGGACGATGGTGGAACTGAGCTCGGCCAGGGTCGTCACCCACATGATGATCGCCCCGGCGACGATGCCCGGCATCATCACCGGCAGGATGACCTTGAGAAAGGACCGGAACGGGGGAACGCCCAGGTTGACGGAGGCGTCTTCGATGTTCCGGTCGATCTGGCGCAGGAGCGCCGAGGTGGTCTTGATGGAGAACGGGACCTTGCGGATGAAATAGGCGAGCACGAGGATCATCCAGGTTCCCGTGAGGACGACGAGGCCCTTGTTGTACGCCACGGCGAGCGCGATGCCCTGGACGGTGCCGGCGATGGCCAGGGGCAGCATCGTCAGGACGTCGAGGAGGTAGCTCACGGTTCCGCGCTGGCGGACGAGCAGGTAGCTGACGACGAGGCCGAAGACGATCCCGATGAGGGTGGCGGCCGTGGCGAGAAAAAATGAATTCAGGATGGGACGCGGGGCGATGGTGAAGGCCTTGATGAAATGATCCAGGGTGAACTGTCCGTAATACATGACCGGCCCGTGGGCCTTCGTGAAGGCCGCCACGACGACGACCAGGAACGGAAAGAGGGCGATGAAGACGAGGCCGGCACAGAAGATCCGGATGAGGACGGTCGGGAGAAGCGACAGCCGTTTCACCGCCGTCCGCTGCACGGACGTGGTGGCGTAGGTTTTGCGCTCCGTCCAGTACTTCTGCACCACCGTCAACAGCAGCGTGAGCGACAGGAGGATCATGCTGAGCGCCCCCGCCATCGAGGGATTTCCCCCCATCTCGCTGATGAATTCGTTGTAGGCCTGGACCGACAGGACCCGGAAGTCCTCGCCGATCAGGATGGGCACCCCGAAGTTTTCGATGGACAGGTAGAAGACGACCAGGGCCCCGGACAGGATGGCCGGGGTGACGAGCGGCAGGGTTCCCAGCGTCTTGATGATGTCCTTTCCGGGCAGGTCGTAGCGGGAGAGGAAGAACGCGAAGGGAATCCCGATGACGAGCGCGAACCCCGCGGCGAGGGCGCTGACGAACAGGCTGTTGCGCAGGCAGCGCAGGTAATAGGGATACTTGAAAAAGGTCTGGTAACTGTTCAGCGAAAAGACGCCCGTCTCCGGGTCCATGAAACTCGCCTTGAAGATGTAGAGGACGGGATACAGGACGGCGAAGAACAGGACGATGAAGACCAGCACCAGGATGACATTCCAGGTATTGAGGTAACGTCCGATATTCATGCTTCGGGCAGCGCCTCGGGACGCCGTGGGTCCGTTCAGGGTTCAATCACGACCGGCCGCTCGGCGTCGAAGCCGAGACGGATCGGCTCCCCCTCGCCCTTGATGGCCATGGCCTCCTCCTGGTCGTGCGTCACGTAGATCGTCGTGATGCCCAGGCGTTTCTGGATGCGCTTGATCTCCTCGCGCATGCTGACCCGCAGACGCGCATCGAGGTTCGACAGGGGTTCGTCCATGAGGAGGATCCTGGGCGAGAACACCAGCGCCCGCGCGAGGGCGACGCGCTGCTGCTGTCCGCCGGAGAGCTGGCTGGGAAAGCGCGCCTCCAGGCCGTCGAGCTGAACGTTCTCCAGAACCTCCGCCACCTTTTTCCGGATCTGATCGTTCGGCGTCCTGCGCGCCCGCAGCCCGTAGGCGACGTTGTCGAAGACGGTCAGGTGCGGGAACAGGGTGTAGGTCTGGAAGACCATCCCCGTTTCGCGTTTGTGGGGGGGGGACGGGATTGACGCTCGTCCCGGCGAAGAGGACCTGCCCCGCGTCGGGGGCGTGAAAACCGGCCACGATCTTCAGGAGGGTCGTCTTCCCGCGGCCGCTCGGACCGAGGAGGGTGAACAGGCGCCCCTCCTCGATCACGAGGCTCACGTCGTCGATGACCGTGAGCCTGCCGAAGGCCTTCCGGATGTTCTTCAGTTCAACCTGCATGCATCGTTTACCGCGAGAGAACGATTTCCTTCCACTTCTTCAGGATGTCCTTTTCGAGGACGTTCGCCTCCAGCGGATCGAACTTCTTGAGGACCCGGATCTTCTTCAGGGGCGGAAGCCCCGCGATGGTTTTCGCGTCCGTCCGCGCCGGACGGCGGTAGAACTTCTCGAAAACCTCCTCCTGGACGGGTTTGCTGATCAGGTAATCGAAGAACTTCTTCGCCTCCTGGGGATGCGGGCTGTTCAGGATCACCGCCGCGCCTTCGGGGGCCACGATGGCGCCGGCGGCGGCATAGACGATCCCCACGTCCTTGGACCCGCCGGCCACATAGCGGTAGGCGGCGTATTCCATCGTGACGCCGATCGGATACTCCCCGCCGGCGACGCCCTTGTAGATCAGGCTGGAACTGTCGAGGATCTTGGCGTTGCCGATGAGCTTCGTCAGGCCGTCCCATCCGTAGAGCTTGTAGATGCCGTACACCTGGGCATAGGCGGATCCGGATTTCTCCGGATTGGCGATGACGACCTTGCCCTTCCACTTGGGCAGGAAGAGGTCCTTCCAGGCCTTCGGTTTTTCCGACTCCTTGACCAGGGACTTGTTGTACATGATCACCATGACATGGGCGTTGGAGCTGGTCCAGCGGCCTTCCTTCTCGATGTAGTTCTTCGGAAGGGCGCGGGCTTCACGGGACTTGTAGGGCAGGAAGTACTGCTTGGAATTGTCGAGAACGGCGACGTCGCCGCTCCAGAAGACGTCGCAGAGCGGCTTGTCCTTCTCCGCGGCGATTCGCTTCATGGCCTCTCCCGTCCCGAGACGGACGGTGGACACCTTGATCCCCGTCTTCTTTTCAAAACCCTGGCTGACCATGTCGAGCAGCTCCGGAGGGTTCGAGGAGTACAGGACCACCTCCGCCGCCCACCCCCAGGCCGGAACCAGCATCAGGCCGATGATGCACAACACCGCGTACCGCCAAAGACTCCGCTTCATAAGCTCACTTCCCGTAAACGTCCCATGGGTTCGATCACCTCCGTGCCGGGCGATCCGCACGACCCTGGCCTTTTATAGGGAAAACGTCCGGGGATGTCAATGACAAAGGGCCGCGGGCGGATACACGTTTTCTTTGGATTGCTTATCTGTTATATTGGGCCCCCGACGCGAGGTTGGAATCCGTTCCTGAACCGTCGTCCATGCGGGAGGGCATGATGAAGAAACACTATAAATTTTCCATCTGGTACGTCCTGCTCGGAATCTGGGTCGTGCTGCTCGTCCAGAGCTATATCGCTTCCATGCTGGCCGTGCCGACGATCCCCTACAGCCAGTTCCTGAACCAGCTCAAGGCGGGCAACATCACCGAGGTGGCCATCACGGCCAACCAGATCCAGGGAAAGATGAAGGTCGATCCGAACAATCCGGGCGAACAGAAGACCTTCAAGACCATCCGCGTCGATTCGGAACTGTCCAAAACCCTGGAGCAGTACCCGGTGACCTTCAAGGGCGAGATCGAGTCCACCTGGATGCGCGACCTGTTCTCCTGGGTGTTTCCCCTCCTGCTGTTCGTCGGGATCTGGTATTTCCTGATGAAGCGGATGGGCGGCCAGCAGGCGGGCTTCATGACCCTGGGGAAGAACAAGGCCCGGATCTACATGGAGAACGAGCTCAACGTGACCTTCGCCGACGTGGCCGGCGTGGACGAGGCGAAGCAGGAGCTGGTCGAGGTGATCGAATTCCTGAAGACGCCGGGGAAGTTCACCGACATCGGGGGACGGATCCCGAAGGGCATCCTGCTCGTGGGCCCTCCGGGAACGGGCAAGACCCTGCTGGCCAAGGCCGTGGCGGGGGAAAGCGGCGTCCCCTTTTTCAGCCTCTCCGGATCGGAGTTCGTCGAGATGTTCGTCGGGATCGGCGCCTCCCGGGTGCGCGACCTCTTCGTGCAGGCGAAGGAAAAGGCCCCCTGCATCATCTTCATCGACGAACTCGACGCCCTGGGGAAGGCCCGGGGATTCGGGGCCATGGGCGGCCACGACGAGCGGGAGCAGACCTTAAACCAGCTCCTGGTCGAGATGGACGGCTTCGACCCCAAGGTGGGGGTGATCCTGATGGCCGCGACGAACCGCCCGGAGATCCTGGATCCGGCGCTGCTCCGGGCGGGCCGCTTCGACCGGCACGTCCTCGTCGACCGCCCGGACAAGCAGGGGCGGGAGGACATCCTCAAGGTCCACATGAAAAAGGTCAAGGCGGCCCCCGAGATCGATATGGGGACCCTCGCCAACATGACCCCGGGGATGGTCGGGGCGGATCTCGCCAACCTGATCAACGAAGCGGCCCTGCTCGCCGTCCGGGCGGGCCGGTCCGTCGTGACGATGAAGGATTTCGAAGAGGCGGTGGAGCGGATCATCGCCGGCCTGGAGAAGAAAAACCGCCTCATCAACCCCCGGGAGCGGGAAACGGTCGCCTACCACGAGATGGGGCACGCCCTGGTCGCCCTGTCCCTGCCCGGCACGGACCCGGTCCAGAAGATCTCGATCATCCCGCGGGGGATCTCGGCCCTGGGCTACACCCTGCAGGTGCCCACGGAAGACCGGTTTCTCATGAAGAAGACGGAGCTGGAAAACAAGATCGCCACCCTGCTCGGCGGCCGCGCGGCGGAGGAGATCGTCTACGGCGACGTCTCCACGGGGGCCCACAACGACCTGTCCCGCGCCACCGACATCGCCAAGAGCATGGTCCGGGAATACGGGATGAGCGAAGCCCTGGGTCAGGTTTACCTGGCCCGGGACAAGCGCCCCCAGTTTCTGGACATCGGCCTCGGCGAGGGCGGCGACTACAGCCCGGCGACGGCCGAGGCGATCGACCGGGAGATCCGGGAGATCATCGGGAGGGAGTACCGCCGGGCCAGAGACATCCTGACGGACAAGAGGGCGGTCCTCCTGAAAGGGGCGCAGCGGCTCCTGGCGCAGGAGAAGATCGACGGCGAGGAAATCCGGGCGCTGCTCGCGGAGACGTAGACGCGGAATATGCAGTCAAAAAGACGGGCGCTCGTCCGGCGTCTTCTGGACTGGTACGATCGCCATCACCGGCCGTTGCCCTGGCGGGAAACGTCGGACCCCTACCGGGTCTGGGTCTCCGAGATCATGCTCCAGCAGACCCAGGTCGAGACCGTCCTTCCGTATTACGAGCGTTTCCTGGAACGGTTTCCGACCGTGGAGGCCCTCGCGGCCGCCGCGCCGGACGAGGTGTTGAAGGTCTGGGAGGGGCTGGGTTACTACGCGCGCGCCCGGAACCTCCACGCGGCGGCCCGCCGGTTCGTGGAGGGCGGCAGGGGCCGGATGCCCGAGACGCGGGAGGCGCTGCTCGCCCTGCCCGGCATCGGCGCTTACACCGCCGGGGCGATCCTGAGCATCGCCTTCGGCCGGCGGGCGGCGGCCATCGACGGCAATGTCCGCCGCGTCTGGAGCCGGATCTTCGCGGCAGCGCCGTCGGCGGACGGCGGGGCGGCAACGGCTGACCTCACGGACCTCGCCGCGGCGATCGTGCCCCGCGAGGCGCCCGGCCGCTTCAACCAGGCCGTGATGGACCTGGGGGCGACGGTCTGCACGCCGCGGAACCCGCGCTGCGACCGCTGTCCCGTTCGGGATCTCTGTTCCGCGCAGGCCGAAGGGTTGCAGCACGTCCTGCCGGCCGTGAGAAAGAAGGCCCCCGTTCCGGAACGGGACGGCACGGCCGGCGTCGTGGCCGACGCGGCGGGTCGCCTGCTGATCGTCCAGCGCCCGCCCGAGGGCCTGCTGGGATCGCTCTGGAAGTTCCCCGGCGGGTTTTCCCGGCCCGGCGAGCCCCCGGAAGCGACCCTGGAGCGGACCGTCCGGGAGGAGTTGGGAATCCGGCTTCGGGTCGGCGACCGGATCGGCACGGTGAAGCAGGTCTATACCCACTTCCGGCTCACCCTGCACGTCTTCGCAGGCCGGATCGGACGGGGCCGGCCCCGCGCCCTGGCCTGCCGCGACTGGGCCTGGGCCCCGCTCGATGCGCTTGCGGAGCGCCCCTTCTCCGGCGTCGACCGCAAGGTGATGGCGGTCCTGGCGGCGCGGCGATAGCCGCCGGGCAGAAGGAGGAAGGCCATGGCCAGGGAACATATCCCCGTCACACCCGCGCTCGTGGTCATGAAGCGCGAAGAGGTCCGGTACGTCCTGAAATCCTACGCCTACGTGGAACACGGGGGCACGCGGGTGTCCGCGCGGGAGCTGGGGGAGGACGAGCACGCCATCGTCAAGACGCTCGTCATGGAGAACGAACGCCGGGAGCCCCTGATCGTCCTCATGCACGGCGACCGCCAGGTGTCGACCAAGGCCCTGGCGCGGACGCTGGGGGTCAAGTCGATCGCGCCCTGCGATTCCAAAACGGCGGAAAAACATACGGGATATAAGGTGGGCGGAACCTCCCCTTTCGGCACCCGCAAGCCCCTGCCGATCTATCTGGAGGAGACGATCGCCGGCCTGCCGAAGCTCCTCATCAATGCCGGCCGCCGGGGGCTTCTCGCCGAGATGGCGCCGTCCGAACTGATCCGGGTTCTCAACCCCGTCCCCGTCCGCGTGGCCCTCTGACGCGCCCGGCGTCGTTGGGTATTTCATTGACATTTTTCCGCGGTTCGGCGAAAATGGCGCCATGCAAGGGTGACGACATGAAGAAAGACGAGATGATCATCCGCTGCCTCAACTGCGGCACGAAGAACCGCATCCCCCAGGATCGCCTTCAGGCGCGGCCCGCCTGCGGGCGCTGCCACGCCCCGCTCGACGAGATGATCATCCGCTGCCTGAGCTGCGGCGCGAAGAACCGCATGCCGGAGACCCGCCTCCGGGACCGTCCGCTGTGCGGGAAATGCGGCGCCCCCCTCGTCATCGCCGGCGCCCAGGGACGCCCCGTGGACGTCACTGATGCGGACTTTTCCCGGGAGGTCGGCGCGGAGTCCGGGGCCGTGCTCGTGGACTGCTGGGCGCCGTGGTGCGCCCCCTGCCGCCAGGTGGCCCCCGTCCTGGACGATCTGGCGGCCAAATACGCCGGGGGCGTCAAGATCGCCAAGCTCAACGTGGACGAAAACCCGCTGACCGCCGCTCAGTACGACATCCGCAGCATTCCGACGATGCTCCTGTTCAAGGACGGCAAACTGGTGAACCGGCTGGTCGGCGCCCTGCCGAAGCAAGAAATCGAACAGCACCTGCTCGCCATCATGAAGACGAACTGAAGACGTAACATATTGATATATAGCGTTATTATATCAAGCTATTTCTACTAACACCCCCAATTATACCCCCATATTTCGATCCACTATCGCTTTTCTGGGAGATAAAATCCGATAACCAAGGTTAAGCTTACGCATCCCAGCAGTAAAGGAAAACCGCGCTTGAGACCTTGCTTTGAATCTATGAATGGGCTATATGGACTCATCCAGTTTTCGAAAAACAGCTTTCATGATTCCAGGGACGGTGATGATACGACATAGACCCACCGAACCGATCGGATTCCCGACACCTCTTTTGCCCTTCCTCCTGTCAGCGCTCCTGCTGCTGTCGGCCCTGGTAAGCCCCGCTCAGGCCGTCGAACACCGCACCGCTCTCGTTATCGGCAACAGCGCCTACAGCTCCGGCCCCCTGAAGAATCCCGTCAATGACGCAGCGGACATGGCAGCCGCGCTCAAAGGCGTCGGATTCGATGTCGCCCTGCACCCCAATGCCGGCCACCAGGAAATGGAGGATGCCATCCGGGAGTTCGGCAGGAAACTCAGGAAGAACCGTGGGGTGGGGCTTTTCTACTACGCCGGCCACGGGATGCAAATCGGCGGCGTCAACTATCTCATCCCAGTCGGCGCCCGCGTGGAGAAAGAAACGGACGTCAAGTTTCAGGCCGTCAATGCGGATCTGATCCTGGCGGAGATGGAGAATGCCGAAAACGGCATGAACATTGTCCTGCTCGATGCATGCCGGGACAATCCCTTCGGCCGGACATTCAGAAGCGCCACAAGAGGCCTTGCCATCATCAGCGCCGCGCCGACGGGCACCTTCATTTCCTATTCCACAGGAGCCAACCAGCTTGCCAGGGACGGAAAAGGTAGAAACAGCCCCTATACAAAAGCCCTTCTTGACAACATCGCGAAACCGGGACTGACCATCAGCGATGTATTCATGGAGGTCCGCAAACGGGTGTTGAAAGAGACCGGGCAGACACCGTGGGAATTGTCCTCGCTAGTCGGGCATTTCTATTTCCGGCCAGGCAAGAGGAATTCTGCTGAACAGGCCGTACCCGACAACCATGACTATGCCATGGCCAGACCGCCAGAGGCGGCGCTGCCGAGCGACGGACCCCTCACCGATTCAAACACAGGAATGGAATTTGTTTTTGTCAAAGGCGGCTGCTATCCGATGGGCGACACCTTCGGGGATGGCGAAGGTGATGAAAAGCCGGTCCACGAAGTTTGCGTGGATGATTTCTACATCGGGAAATATGAGGTCACACAAGCGCAGTGGAGACAAATCATGGGAAGCAATCCATCCCATTTCAGCGGTTGCGGCGACAACTGCCCTGTAGAACAAGTATCCTGGAACGAGACCCAAGATTTCATCCGTAAGCTCAACAGTCAAAGCGGCAAGCGGTATCGTCTGCCCACGGAGGCGGAGTGGGAATATGCCGCCAGAAGTGGTGGTAAAAGTGAAAAGTATGCAGGCGGCGCTGACGTGGACGCCGTGGCATGGTATAATAGTAATTCCGGAAGCAAAACGCACCCCGTGGGCCAAAAGAGGCCCAATGGTCTGGGCCTGCATGATATGAGCGGCAATGTCTGGGAATGGTGTCAGGATTGGTATGGCAGTGATTATTACAGAAATAGCGGCAGAGATATCCCTGGGGGGCCGTCTTCCGGTTCCGGGCGCGTCGGTCGCGGCGGCAGCTGGAGCATCCTTGCCGCCCTCGCGCGCGCGTCGCTTCGCCTCAGGTGCGACCCGGTCCTCCGCTACCGTGACCTGGGTTTCCGGCTTGTCTTGCCCCCAGGTCAGTAAGCCGGGCAGGTTCAGCACCTCTGGCGTAAGCAGGCCGCAGCGGAGCCTACGGTGCCCGCACGATGCACAGGAGCAAGGTCACATGGACCCGGCACAGCAGTTTCGGTTTCCGGCTAGTGCTTTCGGCCCCAAGATAGTTTTCTGGAGTACCCCCCGTTTCGACCGGACACCTGAGAGGTTGAAATAAATGTAAGTCTGTGTCCGGTCAAGTAGTCGCAACTTCACAGGAATTCTTTTATAACATGAGCGCGCCATAAAAAAATCATAAAAGTTGAAGCACCATTTTTAACTGCACGAGGTGATCTATGGTGATAACGATCAAAGACCCCGTATCTCACAGAGAGCGGGGTTTTGTGTTTTGATGCCACTGAGAAAGCACCCATGGCAGGAGAAGATCTACAAAAATACTACAAAATTCTCGAAGTCACGCCGGACACGCCCTGGGACGATATCAAACGTTCCTATCGCGATTTAATGAAGGTGTGGCACCCGGACAGGTTTGCCGGAGACAAGCGCCTTCAAAAAATCGTGGAGGAAAAAACCAAAGAACTGACATACGCCTATAAGAAAGTTGAAGAAGACTATCACAGCATCAAATTTTCGACGGAACCACAATTCGAAGACGAGCCGATAAAAGCAGCGGGGGAAACGAAACCAAAGCCGCAGGATAAATCCAGATCACAAGAGAGACCCAAACGCTCGTACGGGCAAAGCCGGAACCAGGAAGCAAAGGACTGGCTCAATAAGGCCAAGGCACTTGATTCGGTCAACTACCGGCTTGTTATCGAATATCTGAATCAGGCCATCGAGCTAGTACCATGTAACGTTTACAA
>DDXV01000008.1:29802-60968 GCA_002347815.1 Syntrophaceae bacterium UBA2251 | reverse complement strand
GTTCCGCGAAAATCGGTGTTTAACGATTGAGGAGGTTCCCATGTCCCAACCGACTCCCCCCGTTTATGAGGTCCCGAAGACGCGCATCGGGCGCCTGCGGGAACGGATCATCCACGCCCCGCAGGAGGTCTGCATCGAGCGGGCGCGCTACCTGACGGAGGCGATGTCCCGCCACTGGGACCGTCCTCCCCTGACCCGGATGAGCCTCGCCCTGGAACACATCCTCGCGAACATCTCGGTCGTCATCCGGGACGACGAGCTCATCGTCGGCTCCCGGACGAGCAAACTCAAGGGCGCGCCCCTCTTCCCGGAAAACAAGAGCCGCTGGATCGCCGGGGACGTGGACAACTTCGACCGGCGCGTCCTCCAGCGGGCCCTCATCACGGAGGCCGAAAAGCGGGAACTCGATACGGCCATCCTCCCCTTCTGGGAGGGCAAGACCGTGGAGGACCTCTTCGAGGCCCGCCTTCCCGAAGACATCGCCACCGACATGGACAAGTACATCTTCACGATGATGCTGGAAATCACGTACGGCATCGGCCACTTCACGATGAACCACCCCCGGATCCTCCGCGAGGGCCTGGCGGGAACGATCGCCGCCGCCCGCGCTCGCTGCGAGGCGCTGGCGCCGGCCGAACGGGCCGGGGAAAAGGGTCTTTTCTACGACGCCGTCATCCGGTCGCTCCGGGCGGCCGTCGCCTTCGCCAACCGCTACGCGGCCCTGGCGCGGGCCCTGGCGGCGGAGGCCGCCACGCCGGCGCGCCGGGCGGAACTCCTGGAAATCGCCGGGATTTGCGAACGCGTCCCCGAACACCCCGCGCGGACGTTCGCCGAAGCGGTCCAGTGCGTCTATTTCATCCACCTGATCTCCCAGATCGAATCCGGCGGCAACTCCATCTCCCTCGGCCGGATCGATCAGATCCTCTATCCCTACTATGCGGCGGACCTCGCGGCCGGCCGGATCACGCCGGAGGCGGCCCGCGAACGGCTCGCGCTTCTGTTCATCAAGACCAACGAGATCTGGAACGTCCTGGAGGAGGCCTTCATCCCCGGCGGCGAAGGGACGGAGGGCAAGACGACCCAGAACGTCAACGTCGGCGGGATGGACGCCCGGGGCGAGGACGCAACGAACGCCTTGAGCGAGATCGGCCTCGACGCCTTTGCGGACATCCGGACGGTCCAGCCCAACTTCGGCGTCCGCCTGTGCAGCAAGACCCCGCTCGCGTTCTTCCAAAAAGCGGTCCGGTACGCCAAGGACGCCGTTCCGCTCCACCTGTTCAACGACGACGCCATCGTGCCGGCCCTCGTCCGGGCGGGACACACGCTGGAGGACGCCCGCGACTACGGCGTCGTGGGGTGCCTCGAACCCAACGCCCAGGGAAAGTCCTTCTGCTCCACCTTCGCCGTCCAGTTCAACGGGATCAAGTGCCTGGAGTTCGCCCTGTCGAACGGCACGGACAACATCTTCGGCTACGCCTCGGGCATCGAGACGGGCGACCCGGCGACCTTCACGACCTTCGACGAGGTCTGGCGGGCCTACGACCGGCAGATGACCCACTTCATCGGCCAGATGACCCGCGGCATGGCCGTCCTCGACGAGGCCATCGCCGAGCGGGTGCCCTCCCCCTTCGCCTCGGCCATGATCGACGGCCCGCTGGAGAAGGGCCTGGACCTGACCCGGGGCGGGGCGGTCTACAACGCCACCGGCGTCCAGCTCATGGGTTTCGCCAACGTGGCCGACAGCCTCCGCGCCCTGGAGAAGGCCGTTTTCACGGACCGGGTCTGCACGCTGGCGGAACTCGTCGGGTGGCTCTCGGACGACTGGATGGACACCGAAGACAAACGCCTGTATTTTCTTGACAAGATTCCGAAGTACGGCAACGATGACGACGCCGCGGACGCGATGGCCGCCCGGGTCATGGCGCACTTCTGCGACACCGTCTCCGCCCGTCGGAACTTCCGGGGCGGGTCCTTCTGGCCCGGGATCTTTTCCGTAGGCTTCCATCTGGCGTTCGGCTCCTTCACGGGCGCGACACCGGACGGCCGCAGCGCCGGCGATATCCTCGGCAACGGCGTCACGCCCGCAAACGGCCGGGCGCCGAACGGCCCGACGGCGGTCTTCAACTCCGTGACGAAGCTCCCGCTCGCAGAGGCGACGAACGGCGTCAACCTGAACATGCGCTTTTCAGGAAAGCGCCTCAAGCCGGAGATCCTCCTCGCCCTGATCCGGGGGTATTTCCAGCGGGGCGGGATGCAGGTCCAGTTCAACATGATCGATTCCGACGTTCTCAGGGACGCCCAGGCCCATCCCGATCAGTACCGGGACCTCGTCGTCCGGATCAGCGGCTATTCCGTGACCTTCGTGGATCTGAGCGACACGGCCCAGGACGAGATCATCAACCGGATGGCGTTCGCGCTCTAGGAGACAAGACACAGGCGTTGGGGACCAGGCGGCGGGCAAGCGGCAGGGGCAACAGGAGGCGCCTGGCCCCCTGCCCGCAAAAAACCGCAGCAGGACATCGAAGGGGCTCGGGGGTGTATACGGCGTTCAGGCTCAAGACCGGACGCCAAACGTCCAAAAAAGGGGGGGAGCATGACATCGGAGCGGAAGATTTTCTACGGGTGGCGGATCGTCGTCGGCGCCTTTTTTCTGAACTTCGCCGGCATCGGCATCATCATGAACACCATGGGCGTCTTCATCAAGCCCGTCACGGAATCCCTCGGTTTCACCCGGGGCGGCTTCACGCTGTACTTCACGATCGCCGCGCTCTCCATGATGGTCATGGCGCCGGTCATGGGAAAGCTCCTGGAACGTTACAACATCCGCCTCATCATGACGGTCTGCACCGCGATGATGGCCACGAGCTTCGCCCTGTTCTCCCAATGCCGGACGCTGACGCAGTTTTACATCGTCGCGGTGTTCCTGGGGATCGGGAGCGCCGGGTCGCACATCATCCCCGTCTCCATGATGATCACGAACTGGTTCATCGACAAGCGGGGGCTGGCCATGGGGATCGTCTTCGCCGCGACAGGCGTCGGCGGGATGATCTTCAACCCCCTGGCAAACTGGATCATCCTGAATTACAGTTGGCAGGCCGCCTTCCTGACCTTCGGTCTGGTGATCGGCCTCGCCTCCATCCCGACGGCCCTCTTCATCGTGCGCGCCAAACCGGCCGACATGGGTCTGCTTCCCTACGGGGGGGAGGCGGCGCTCACCCGTCAGTCCGCCGCCGAACAGGGGGGCCTGACGGCGACCAAGGCGTTCCGCACGGGCGCTTTCTGGCTGCTCGCCCTGATCATCCTGCTCATCGCCGTCGCCAACATGGGCGTCCTGCACCACATCGTGCCCTACCTGACCGACCTGGGCTTTTCCTCCACGACCGCGACGACGCTCATGTCCCTGCACATGGCCATGCTCATCTTCGGCAAGGTTCTGGCGGGCAGCCTCGCCGACCGCCTGGGTCTGCTCAAAAGCTACCTCATGCTGATGGTCGGCCTGATGGTCTCCATCGCGCTCCTCTACGGGTCGCAATGGATGTGGGTGGCGGTCGTCTTCAATATCCTGTTCGGCTTCTCGATCGCCGTCCGGACGGTCCTGCCGCCGCTCATGACCGCCCGGGTCCTGGGCCAGAAGCACTTCGCCGTCATCTACGGATTCCTGAACATCTTCACGACCCTGGGCACCGCCGTGGGCGTGCCCCTGTCCGGCTTCATCTACGATGCGACGAAAAGCTACTACCTGGCGTTTGCCCTGTACATCGGGCTTTGCCTCATCACAACGGCGGCGGGCATTGCCGTCCTGACCCGGAGCGGCAAGAAGTGACCGGCAACAACCCGGCGTCCGGGTCAAGACCGGCGGGACAAACCAGAGGCATGACCGCATGCGGGTTATTGCCGTCATTTGAAGGTTTCACATTACATCGATAGGGGTTGAAGGCATGAGCAAGGTGATGACGATGCGGGAGGCGATCGCCGACCACGTGGCGGACGGCGATTTCGTCTATATCGGCGGCTACGTCTGCCGGACGCCGTTCGCGGCGGTCCACGAGATGATCCGCCAGCGGAAGAAGGACCTGACGATCACGCGCGGCAACGCGGCCGACGACTTCGACATGATGATCGGGGCGGGGGTGGTGAAGCGTTTCTATTCCACCTTCATTTCGCTCGGCATGTACGGCCTGGCCCGCTGCTACCGGCGCTCCCTGGAAAAGGGCATCCCGCACAAGATCGAGGTGGAGGAATACACGAACCTGTCACTCCCGATGATGCTCATGGCCGGGGCGATGGGCATGCCCTTCATCCCCGTCAAGGACATGGTGGGGACGGACCTGCTCAACATCAAGGGCTTTCTCGGGGACGGCAAGTACAAGCTGATCGACTCCCCGTTCGACGGCGCGCCCGTCCTCCTCGCCCCCGCCCTTCACCCCGACGTCGGGATCATCCACGTCCAGCAGGCGGACGAGGACGGCAACGCCCAGATCTGGGGCATCGGCGGGGACTGCAAATGGGGGGCCAATGCCGCGAAGAAGGTCATCGTCTCCTGCGAGCGGATCGTCAGCCGGGAGGTCGTCGGCAAGGACCCGTCCCGGACGATCGTACCGGACTTCAAGGTCTGCGCCGTCGTGGAGGAGCCGTTCGCCTCGCACCCGGGCTACACGCCCGGCTTCTACGACATCGATTTCGGTTTCGGCTACCTCTACCAGCAGGCCTCGAACACCGTGGAGGGGTTCGAGGCGTTCCTGAAGGAGTGGGTGTACGACCTCCCCGACCGGGCCGCCTATCTCCAGCACTACATCGATCGGTTCGGCTACGCCCAGTTCCGCCGCCTGCAGGCGAAATTCGACTACGGCTACCCGGTGAGCTATGAATACTAAAAGGAGTTTCCTATGACCGAACATCCCAGGGACTACATCAAACCGGAATTGATGGCCTGCTGCGGGGCGCGGGAGATCGCCGACGGCGACGTGGTCGTCGTCGGGACGGGATTCCCCACCATGTCGGCCAACATCGCCAAGCACACCCATGCCCCGCGGGCGGTCATGATGCAGGAATCCGGGGTCTACGACGCCCGCCCCCGTCGGCCGGCCCTGTCGGTCGGCGACGCCTGCCTGAACCCCGGCGCCGCCATGATCGGGGGGCTCACGGACGTCATGGGCATGTTCCTCCAAGGCGGCTGGGTGGACGTGGGCTTTCTCTCCGGCTCCCAGGTGGACCGCTTCGGGAACCTGAACACGACCTGCATCGGCCCCTACGACCGGCCCAAAAACCGCCTGCCGGGGAGCGGCGGGGCCAATCCCATCGGGGCCCTGGCCAAACGCTGCCTCATCATCGTCCAGCACGACCCGAAAAGACTGCCCGCCCGGGTGGACTTCATCACGACGCCGGGCTACATCGACGGCCCCGGCGCCCGGGAAAAATGGGGGCTGCCGCGCGGGACCGGACCCCACGTGATCATCACGAACAAGGCGGTGCTGCGCTTCGATCCGGACACGAAAGAGGCCTATCTCGCGAGCTATCACCCCGGCAGCACCATCGACGAAATCCGCGCCGCCACGGGCTGGGACCTCCGGGTCGCCGACGACGTCCACGAGACGGAGCCGCCCGGGGCGGAGGAGTTGAAGACCATCCGGGAGGTTCTCGACCCGAACCGGATGATCCGGATCTACGAAGGCAAGGGGTATGTATAAATAAAGGAGGAACATCATGGACCACACGCAAAACATGGCGGCGTTTCTCGCGAAGATCTCCCTGGCCGGGCTGCCCCCGGAGGTCGTCCACAAGGCCAAGCTCTGTCTCTTGGACTACATCGCCAATGTTTACGGATCGCTGGAGTTGGAAGCCGTCGCGGGCGCGATCGCCTACGTCCGGTCCCTGGGCGGGCCGCCCGCGGCCACGGTCCTGGGCGGCGGCTTCAAGACGGACCTGCACCACGCGGCCTTCCTGAACGGGACGACGGCGGAGGCCATCGAGGCCCAGGACGGCCTGCGCTTCGGGGGCAACCACCCCGGGACGGCCGTGATCCCCGCGGCGCTCGCCGTCGCGGAAGACCGGGGGCAGGGCGGGGCCGCGGTGATCGAGGCGATCGTCGCGGGCTATGAAGCGGCGAACCGGCCGGCGGCCGCGATGCACCCCTGGCACACGCTGAGCGGCTTTCTCCCGACGGGGACCTGCGGGACGTTCGGCGCGGCCGCCGCCGCGGCGCGTCTGACCGGGGCCGACGCCGCGGGCATGCTCAACGCCCTCGGCTGCGCCGGGTATCTGGCCCCCGTCTCCATGGCGGAACAGTTGATGGGGGGCTACACCGTCAAGATCGTTCAGGGCGGCCAGGCGGCGCTCGCCGGGCTCATGGCGGCCGGGCTCGCCCGGGCCGGGATCACGGGAGATCGCCAGGTGTTCGAGGGATCGGACCTGAAGGGCGGCTTCACCCAGATCACCACCAAGGTCGAGCCGAAATTCGAAAAGCTCACGGAAGGACTGGGCGAGCATTACACGATCTCCGACATCTACTTCAAGCCCTACACGGCCTGCCGCCACACGCACGGCGCCGCGCAGGCGACCCTGGAACTCCTGCGGGAACAGCCGGTGGACCCCGCTGAAATCGAGGCGGTCGAGGTGGCCACCTACGGAATGGCGAGCGTCGCCGTCTGCAAGGGGGTCAAGGCCGGCGACACCATCGTGAACGCCCAGTTTTCCATCCCCTACGTCGTCGCCGTCTGCCTCCTGGACGGTGCGCTCGGTCCGAAGCAGCTCACGGAACGGCGCATGAACGATCCCGCGCTCCTGGCCCTGGCGCAGAAGGTCACGGTCAGGATGGACGAGGAGCTGAACCGGGTTTATCCGGAGCGGACCTCGAGTCGCGTGGAGATCGAACTCACGGGCGGCGGGCGGCGCGTCCGCCAGGTGGACATCCCGAAGGGCGATCCGCGGGATCCGATGGAGGCCGCCGATCTGGCCGACAAGGTCCGGCAGTTCGCCGGCGACCGGGACCGGGCGAATACGGAGCGGATCATCGCGATGATCCTCGACCTCGAAACCCTCGTGGACATCCGAGAATTGACCCCCCTGATTTGAACATCGACCGTGGCGCGGTTGCGGATCGGGGGTTGTTTGAGTTTCACGTCATACATCGGTATACGGAAAAAGAATCCCTTGCAAAGGGAGCGATGATCGAAAAAAGGAGTGTAAAATATGGATTTCAATTTGAACGACGAACAGAAGATGCTGATCCAGACCCTCCAGACCCTGGGGGAGCGCGAGAAGTTCAAGGAGCGGGCGGCGGAGATCGACCGGACGGGGACGTTTCCCGCCGACCTGATGGTCCGCTACGCCGAGATGGGCCTCCTGGGCATGACGCTGTCGGCCGACCACGGCGGCGGCGGTCAGCCGGCGATCAACGCCATCCTCGCCATCGAGGAACTGGCTAAGTTCAGCCCCATGATCGCCGCCCCGGTCTTCGAATCGAACGTGGGACCGGTCCGGGTGATCGATTTCTTCGGGACGGAAGAGCAAAAAAAGGCCATTATTCCAGGGGTCTGCCGCGGCGATCTCAGCGTGTCCGTCTGCATGACGGAGCCGGAGGCGGGCTCCGACCTGACCGCGCTGAAGACGAAGGCCGTCGAGGACGGCGACCATTACGTCGTCAACGGGCGGAAGGTCTTCATCTCCGGCGGCGGCCACGCGAGCCACTACATGGTCTACACCCGCTTCGGCGACACCCCCGGCTACAAGGGAATCGGCGGTCTGCTCATCGAGAAGGGGACGCCCGGCTTCACATTCGGAAAGCAGGAGGATTTCCTGGGGCTTAAGGGCATGCCCTCCTGCGAGCTCATCTTCGAGGACGTCCGGGTCCCCAAGGAAAACTGCGTCATTCAGGCCGGGGATTTCGGCAAGCTCATGCTGACCTTCGACATCGAGCGGTGCGGCAACGCCGCGATGTGCCTCGGGACGGCGGGGGGGGCGCTCCGGGAATCGATCGCCTACGCCCAGGCCCGCCAGGCCTTCGGCCGGCCGATCTGCGAGTTCCAGGCGATCCAGTTCATGACCGTGGACATGGCGATGAAGCTCGACGCGGCGCGCCTGCTGGTGTACCGGGCCGCCTGCGGCGCCGGGCAGGGGCTGCCCTCCATGTACGAGGCCTCGATGGGGAAGTGCTTCGCCAACGAGATGGTCATCGACGTGACGAACGCCGCCATGCAGATCTTCGGCGGCTACGGGTACAGCAAGGAATTTCCGGTGGAGCGGATGCTCCGGGACGCCCGGGCCTGGGGGGTGGCCGGCGGGACCGTGCAGATGCTCCGGATCACCCTGGCGAGCGTCCTGTACGGCCGGCGCTTCGACCAGCGCCGGGGGAAGTAGGGGGCGGGCCGGGGGTTTTCCCGCAGGCGAATCGGGAAAAGATCCCGAACGGGCGGGAGGCCCCCCGGCCCCGTTTGAAATGGAACGATACGGAATCATCCTGAGGAGGGGACAATGGGTACGTATTACCGCGATGCGCAGCATCTGTACGAAATTTACGGGTATTTCATGGAACGGGTCCTCTCGGACGACAAGATCGGCCCGAAGATGGCCAAGGCGGGGATCATCATCCGCTTCATCTACACCGATCCGGAGTCCGAAATCACCATCGATTTGAAGAACCCCCCGACCCAACCGGGATTGGCCGGAAGTTACTACCTCGGCCCCTGCGACCTGAAGGAGGACGTCTGGTCGAAGCAGGCGGCGGATTTTTCCCACAGTTTCTGGCACGGCCTGGAGAACCCCGTCGCCGCCGTGACCCGGGGGAAGGTCAAACAGGGCGGCAAGATCACCGCGATGATGAAGCTCCTGCCCGTGGTGAAGCCCGCCTTCCAGATGTTTCCCGTCATCCTGAAGGAGATGGGCTACGAGAACCTGATCCTCAAGAAGCGTCAGGAGAACCGCCCCATGCCCCGTCATTCCCCATCGCCCCTCCTCGCGCCGCAGGTGCATCCCTCCGTCTTCGTCGCGGAAGGCGCGCGCATCTACGGGGACGTCGTCATCGGAGAGGGATCGAGCGTCTGGTTCAACGCCGTCATCCGGGGCGACGAGGCGAAGATCGTCGTCGGAAAGTGCACCAACATCCAGGACAACGCCGTGATCCACAGTGACCAAGGCGCGGAAACCCGGATCGGGGACGAGGTCACGATCGGCCACGGCGCCGTCATCCGCGGCTGCCGGATCGGGACGAACGTCATGGTCGGGATGAACGCCACCGTCATGTCGCACGCCGAGATCGGCGACGGGAGCGTGGTCGGGGCGAATGCCTTCGTCCCCTACCACGCGAAGTTCCCGCCCCACTCCCTGATCCTGGGCATGCCGGCGAAGCGCGTCCGGGGATTGCGCGAGGACGAGATCGGGACGAACCGCATCGCGACCGAGGTCTACGCGGAGCTCGTGCAACGATACCGGGACCGGACGATCGTCGCATTCACGAAGGCATGAGACGCCTTCGCCCGGGCGTCAACGGCTTGCCGCAAACGGCTCTACTTTCAAGGATGGCAGAGGAAAGGGGCGGACAAACGCCGCGAGCCGGACGCCGCGCGAGTCAGAAACGAACGCGGCCCCCGGGGCCTATTTGACGGAACGGACCGGCAGGACGCGATAGTATTTGACGTTTGACTGGGGATCCCAGCTCTGAGCGGCCTTGATGCGGAAGGCGAAGGCACTGGCAAGGCCCCTCCGCGTTTCCGATTCCCACAGTTGATCGCACGTCAGGTCGACCAGGGGGGTGGCATAGATCTCCCCGTAACGGGTGTTCCCCTCGACCACGAGACTGTAGCATTCCGCCGGCTGCGGCCGGGTCGAGTCGTACAATTGCCCGAGCTCCTCATGCGTCGGCATCCGCCAGTCCGAAAACCCTCCCCCGCGGTAGTTCCGACAATAGCCCTGGGCATCCTGCCAGTTGATATCGGATCCGTTGTCCCTTGCCGCCCACATCAGGTTCGTGATCGGGTCCAGGACGGTCCCGTCGCTGTAGGCCACGAACCGGCCATCCTGGCCCGTTTCTTGAGCGGGGGCCGTGACGGGAGCCGCCCTTTCCGTGTGGGGGATGAAGCGTGGAACGGCGACCCAGATCGTCACGAGCAGGGCCAAACCGCACCCCCCGAGAAACCCCGTGTTCACGCCGCCCTCATGCCGGAGAGACTGAAGCAGCATGGGCTCATTGATGATGAAGCGCTGTGCGTCGGCGATTTTCTTCGCGACACCGGCATGATACAACGCGTTTGCGTAAATCGAAAACGCGATCCACGACCCGGACAACACGGCGATGCCGACGGCCGGGGCCCCGACGCGCTGCAAGATCCCCGCGAGCAGGACCATTTCCACGAAAAAAAAGAACCATCCATACATTTTTCGATAGATGGCCCAGCCCCCGCCGAAAAAGAAAGCGGCCCAGTTCCAGCCGGCCTTTATGCCGGGGGGGTGTCGGTCGAATTCATGGAATTTCTCGAGGTAGTAGTTCTCGCTCGCTCCCCCGAGGAAGGCTTTGTAGCGCGCTTCGGCCCGCTCCCCCGGGTCTGCCTGGGGAACGGAGGCCGCCGGAACCGGCTGAGGCAGTGACACCGGGGGCGCTTCGACCTCCACGGGCGCTTGTTTTTGAAGATCCTCCCGACCCTCCGGTCGGGATTCAGGCGTTTCCGGCCCGTCAACACCCTCCCGGGGGGGAGCCGGGCCCCGCCATTCGCCGCAATAGACGCATTTCGCGGCGCCTCTCTGTATCCACTCCTCGTCGCAGAATGGACATTTTCCCATCACCGGCCCTCACGGAAATCCCCAAACCCCGCCATTCCACGAGACGCGTCATCCCGCGAAAACGCCCCTAAGCCGTCGGTTCCGTATCGTCATCCCGATCCGGGAGAGGCGCGTCCGCGTCTTCCGAAGCCAGGACGTCCTCCTGGCCGTTCGCGTCCTCCGCCTCCCGCTCCGCCCGCGCCAGCCCCACCAGGCGCTCCTCCGGCTCGAGTTCGATCAGCTTGACCCCCTGCGTACTGCGATGGATCACGGGGATTTCGTCCACGCGCATCCGGATGATCTTTCCGCCGTCGCTGATGAGCAGGATGTCTTCGTCGCCGACGACCTGGGAGATGCCGGAGACCATCCCGACCTTCGTGACGGTCTTCAGGTTGATCGTCCCCTTGCCGCCCCGGCTCTGGCGCCGGTACTCCTCGATGGCCGTCCGTTTGCCGTAGCCCCGCTCGGAGACCGTCAGCAGCGTCGTCCCCTCGGCGGGGATCTCCACCCCGACGACGACGTCGTCCTCGTCCATCCGGATCCCGATGACGCCGCGCGCGGTCCGCCCCACCTCCCGGACGTCCTCCTCGTGGAAGCGGATGCCCTGACCCTTTTGGGTCCCCAGGAAAATGTCCTGGCTGCCCGTGGTGAGCTGCACGTCGATAAGTTGATCGCCCTCGTCGATCGTGATGGCGATGATCCCCGTGGAGCGCGGATTGGCATAGGCCGTCAGGTCCGTCTTCTTGATGATCCCGCGCTGGGTCACCATGACGACGGACTTGCCGGCAACGAATTCCCGGACCGGCAGGATGGCCGCCACCCGTTCGCCGGGGTTCAGGTTGATCAGGTTGACGAGCGCCTTTCCCTTCGCCGCCCGTCCGGCTTGGGGGATCTGGTAGACCTTGAGCCAGTACACCCGGCCCTGGTTCGTGAAGATCAGCACGTAGTTGTGCGTGGAGGCGATGAACACCCGCTCGACGAAATCCTCTTCCTTCGTCTGCATCCCCATCTTGCCGCGTCCGCCGCGGCGCTGGCTGCGGTAGAGGCTCACGGGATTGCGCTTGATGTAGCCGGTGTGGGAGACGGTTACGACCATGTCCTCTTCGACGATCAGATCCTCGATACTGATGTCCTCGGAGCTGACCACGATCTCCGTGCGGCGTTCGTCCCCGTAGCGGGCCTTGAGTTCCGCGAGCTCCGTGACGATGACGTCCAGGACCTTCCCCGGATCGCCGAGAATCCCCTGAAGTTCGGCGATGAGCCGGGTCAGTCCGGCGAACTCCTGTTCGATCTTCTCCCGCTCCAGCCCGGTCAGGCGCTGGAGGCGCATCTCCAGGATGGCCCGGGCCTGGGCCTCGGACAGGCCGAAGCGGGCGCACAGCGCTTCTCCGGCCGCCGGAGGGTTCGCCGCCGCCTTGATCACGGCGATGACCTCGTCGATCCGGTCGAGCGCGATCAGCAGCCCCTTCAGGATATGGGCGCGCTCCTCGGCCCGTGCCAGCTCGAAGCGGGTCCGGCGCATCACGACCCGCCGGCGGAACTCCACGAAGCTCTCCAGCATCTCCTTCAGGTTGAAGACGCGGGGCTGGCCGTGGTCGATGGCCAGCATGATGATGCCGAAGGTCGCCTCCATCTGGGTGTGCTTGTAGAGCTGGTTCAGCACGATGGCCGACGGTTCGTCCTTCTTGAGGTCGATGACGATCCGGATGCCTTCGCGGTCCGACTCGTCCCTGAGGTCGGCGATGCCCCCGATCTTCTTCTCCTTGACGAGCTCGGAGATGGCGGCGATCAGGTTGGCCTTGTTCACCTGGTAGGGCAGCTCCGTGACGACGATGCTCTCCCGGTCGCTGCGGGCGTTGCGCTCGATCAGGGCGCGGGCGCGCATCCGGATGATGCCCCGGCCGGTCCGGTAGGCGGAGACGATCCCCTCCCGGCCGTTGATGAATCCGGCCGTCGGAAAATCCGGACCGTGGATATGCTTCATGAGTTCGTCGACCGTGATGTCCGGCTTCCGGATCAGGGCGACGGTCCCGTCGACGATTTCCCGCAGGTTGTGCGGGGGGATGTTCGTCGCGACGCCCACGGCGATGCCCGCCGTCCCGTTCAGCAGCAGAACGGGAATCCGGGCCGGCATAACCGTCGGCTCCTGCAGGGATTCGTCGTAGTTGGGGACGAAATCCACCGTATCCTTCTCCAGGTCGGCCAGGATTTCCTCCGAAAGCCGGTGCATGCGGACTTCCGTGTACCGCATGGCGGCCGGGGGGTCCCCGTCGACGGAGCCGAAGTTGCCCTGGCCGTCGATCAGGCAGTAGCGCATGGAGAACTCCTGGGCCATGCGCACGATCGTGTCGTAGGCCGCCTGGTCCCCGTGGGGGTGGTACTTGCCGATGATGTCCCCGACGATGCGGGCCGATTTCTTGTAGGGTCGGTTCCAGCGGTTGCCCATTTCGTTCATGGCGAACAGCACCCGGCGGTGCACCGGCTTCAGGCCGTCGCGGACGTCCGGGATGGCGCGCCCGATGATGACGCTCATGGCATAGTCCACGTAGGACTTTCTCATTTCGTCTTCGATGTCTACCGAGACATTCTTCTGATACGGCAGTTGCTCCATGTGTAACCTTTCAATCCATATCGATGTTGGGCGTCGCGTGCAAAGCGCCGGGAGGGATGTACCGGGTGGATCATCCCCGCCCCGACGCCCCCTGCCGGGCGCCTGCTTTTCTACACATCCAGATTCGACGCGTACAGGGCGTTGCGGAAAATGAACTCCCGGCGCGGTTCCACCTGATCGCCCATGAGCGTCGTGAAGATCTCGTCCGCCTGGACGGCGTCTTCGACCCGGACCTGGAGGAGCGTCCGCTTCTCCGGGTTCATCGTCGTCTCCCAGAGCTGCCCCGGGTTCATTTCACCGAGACCCTTGTAGCGCTGCAGGGTCATGCCCTTTTTGCCGGCGGCCATGACGTGCTCGATCAGGGCGGCCATGTCGGGCAGGACGACGGGCGACGCGTTTTCGCCCTCTTCCGCCAGAACCTGGTACGGGGCCTCGCCCAGGGCCGTCACCTGGTTCAACAGGGATTTGATTTCCAGGAATTTCGGCATCTTCAGGACATCCCGGTCGATGCAGGTCGTTTGTTCCTGGTCGTGACGCCGGAGGCGAAAGACAAGCTTGAAAATGCCGTGATCCGGGTCGAGGGCAACCCGGGCCTCGATCACCCGGTCTCCCAGGGCCAGGGCCGTGCGCCGGGCCACGCGCTCGAGGTCCGCCTCGGTCCGAAAATCGCGGTCCGCAAGCGCCGGGTCGCCGGCCAGGAGGCGGACGACCTCCCGGTCCCGCTCCTCGCGTTCGAACTTGTCCAGGATCGCCTCGATCCGCATGACCTTCTTGACGATGCCGGACAGGCGGCTCCCCGTCAGCGGCGTGCCGTTGCCTGCCAGCAGGCGGAGGCGGCCGACGCCCATGTCCAGGATGTGGTTTTTCATGGCCTCTTCGTTGTGGATGTACAGTTCGGACTTCTTGTCGCTGATGCGGAACAGGGGCGGCTGGGCGATGTACAGGAACCCCCGCTCGACGAGTTCGCGCATCTGCCGGAAAAAGAAGGTTAAAAGAAGCGTCCGGATGTGGAGGCCGTCCACGTCGGCGTCGGTCATGATGATGACCTTGTGGTAGCGTAACCGCGAGATGTCGAAGTCCTCCTTGCCGATCCCCGTGCCCAGGGCCGTCGCGATGACCTTGATTTCCTCGTTCTGCAGCATCTTGTCGAAGCGCGCCTTCTCCACGTTCAGGATCTTGCCCCGCAAGGGGAGGATCGCCTGGTTTTTCCGGTCCCGGCCCTGCTTGGCCGATCCGCCGGCCGAGTCCCCCTCCACCAGATAGATCTCGCAGGCCGCCGGGTCCTTCTCCTGGCAATCCGCGAGCTTCCCCGGCAGGGACCCGACTTCCAGGGCGCTCTTGCGGCGGGTCAGCTCCTTGGCGCGGCGGGCGGCCTCGCGCGCCCGCGCCGCATCGATGCACTTGTTCAGGAGCTGTTTGGCCACGGCGGGGTTCTCTTCCAGATAGACCCCGATCTTGTCGTAGACGATGCCCTCCACCAGCCCCCGGACCTCGCTGTTGCCCAGCTTGGTCTTCGTCTGGCCCTCGAACTGCGGGTTTTTGATCTTGACGCTGATGACGGCGGCCAGCCCCTCCCGCAGGTCCTCCCCGCGCAGTGACTCCTTCGTGTTCTTGAGGAGATTGCTCGTGGTGGCGTAGTTGTTGAACACCCGCGTCAGGGCGGATCGGAAACCGATCAGGTGGGTTCCGCCCTCCGTCGTGTTGATGCTGTTGGCGAAGGAAAAGATGTTCTCCACATAGGTGTCGTTGTACTGGAGGGCCACCTCCACCTCGCAATCCTCACGGGCGCCCTGAACGAAGATGGGATGTTTGTGGAGGACCCGCTTGTTGCGGTTGATATACTCCACGAAGGAGACGATGCCCCCTTTGTAGAAGAATTCGCCCCGCTTGTCGGCCCGCTCGTCGATCAGGGTGATCTTCACGCCGGAATTCAGAAAGGCCACCTCCCGGAGACGGTTGGCCAGGATGTCGAAGCTGAATTCCGTTTCGTCGAAGATCTCCGAATCCGGCTTGAACGTGACCCGTGTTCCCCGTCCCCGGGTCTTGCCGATCTTTTCCAGGGGTGCCTTGGGAACGCCGCGCTCGTACGATTGCGTGTAAAGGACCCCGTCCCGTCTTACCTCCAGTTCCAGACTGCTCGACAGCGCATTCACCACCGAAACGCCCACGCCGTGCAGTCCCCCGGAGATCTTGTAGCTGTCGTTGGAGAATTTCGCCCCGGCGTGAAGTTTGGTCAGCACGACCTCCGCCGCCGACACGCCGGTGGTATGCATGTCCACGGGGATGCCGCGTCCGTTATCGTCCACGACGATGCTGTTGTCCATGCGGATCCCGACGGTGATGGCATCGCAGAATCCGGCGGCCGTCTCGTCGATGCTGTTGTCCACCACCTCGTAGACCAGGTGGTGAAGGCCTTCCTTTCCCGTCGACCCGATGTACATGGCCGGCCGCTTCCGGACGGCCTCCAGACCCTCCAGCACCTTGATGCTTTCCGCGTCGTACTGCTCCCGAAATGCCTTGTCGTTTATCTGATCATTTTCCATAGGTGACCTTCATTGCCTCGTTGACCTGATCCCTTGATCTTTAAAGTTTCAAGGGCATGATAATGCAGAAATACTGCTCATTTCCAAGGGGGTGTATCACGCCTGGTTTCATCCCCGCACCAACATCGAAGACAACGTCCTTCTCGTCGATCACTTCCAGGGCATCGATCAGGTAACGGACGTTGTACCCCACTTCCAACTCCGCCTCCCGATACTCCACCTCAATCTCGTCGCTGGCCTCGCCGACATCCGGATTCTGAGAATTCAGGATCATCCGGTTCTCCGTCAGGCGGACGATGACCCCGCTGTACCGGTCGTTGGCCATGACCCCCATGCTCCGAAATGCGTGCAGAATCGTATTCTTGTCAAATGTCACCTGCTTTCCGGGCTCGGAGGGGATGACCCGCCGATAATCAGGGTATTCCGCATCGATCAGGCTGACCTTCAAAACCGTATTGGCCGTCTTGATCATGCACATCCCGGACGCAATGGCGACGTCGACATCGCCGTCCTCCCCCTCCAACAGTTTCCGGATCTCGCCCAGCCCCTTCCGCGGCAGGATCACCCCTTTTTCCAGGGCCAGAAAACCCGGATCTTCGACGCCGGCGCAGGCCTTCGCCAGACGATGACCGTCCGTGGCCACCATCCTCACCTGACAGCCTTCCCCCTGTTTTTCCGTTTCAAAAAAGACGCCATTGAGGTTCCGGCGCAGGTCGTCCGTCGACATGGCGAAATAGACCTTCCGGATCAGATCCCTCAGCACCTGCGCCTTGATGGGATACAGCCGCACCGACTCATCAAAGACGACCAGGGGAAAATCCTCGGCGGGAATCCCTGGAATCCGGTACACCACCTTTCCGCAACTGATCAGGACCTGATTGTTCTCCTGTTTTTGAAACAGGATGGTCTCCCCCTGAAGTTCCCTAAGCATTTCCGATAATTTGCGTGCGGAAAGCGTGATGTCGCCCTCAGCGGATACGTCCGCGTCGTACTGCGTGATCAAACCGATCTCCCGATCCGTGGCCATCAGTTTGACCCGGCCCTGCTCCGCCCTGACCAGGACGTTGTTCAAGATGGGCATGGTGGTCTTCTTTTCCACAATTCCCAGGGTCTTTTGCACCCCTTCCAGGATTGTCTCGCGGCGGGTCGTGAATTCCATGTTTCCCATCCTTTCTTTTAGACTAAAGTTGATTAATTATAAACATAAACAGTATTAGTAATAAGCCCTGTGGACATCTGAATCATCGTCGGTTTCCTTTTTAAATCGCTATGATTGACCATTCCGTCCTGTGGATGGCCCTGTGGTCTTCTGTTAGGAACGGCTTTGCAAAACCTCCTCGATGTCCTGAACCGTTTTTTTCAGTTTGGCGTCCGTTTCCATCAACCGGGCGATCTTCTGGTAGGCGTAAATCACGGTCGAGTGGTCCTTGCCGCCGATTTTCTCGCCGATGTCCGGGTAGGAGGCGGGGGTCAACTGGCGCGCCAGAAACATGGCCACCTGGCGTCCAAGAACCATGTTCTTGTTTTTCTTCGGGGATTTGATATCGGCGATTTTCAGGTTGAGTTTTCCGGCCACGGTTTTGACGATATCGTCGATGGAAATTTCTTCCTTTTCGCGCTGTTTCAGGATCTTTTTCAGCACCTCCCGGACCAGGTCGAGGTCGATCTCCCGTCCCGTCAAGGAGGAGAAGGCGCCGATCCGGATCATGAATCCCTCGATTTCCCGGATGTTCGATTCGGCGTTGGAGGCGATGTAATTGGCCACGTTGTGCGGGAGATCGAGGTTGTTTTCCTGGGCCTTCTTTTTGATGATGGCGATCTTGGTTTCCATCTCCGGCGGCTGAATGTCTGCGATCAGCCCCCACTCGAAGCGGGAACGCAGACGCCCCTCCAGATTCGGGATGTCTTTCGGAAATTTGTCGCTCGTGACGACGATCTGTTTGCCGCCGTCGTGGAGGGTGTTGAAGGTGTGGAAAAACTCCTCCTGGGTCCGTTCCTTGCCGGCGATGAACTGGATATCGTCGATCAGCATGCAGTCGATGCGGCGGTACTTTTCCCGGAACTGGGGCATCTTGTCGTAACGGATCGAGTTGATCAGCTCGTTCATGAATTCTTCGGCGGAGACGTAGGCCACGTTCCGCTGCGGATACAGGGAGAGCATCTGCAGACCGATGGCATTGAGCAGGTGCGTTTTGCCCAGACCGACGCCGCCGTAAATAAACAGGGGGTTGTACTGTTTGGCCGGCTGCTCCGCGACGGCGACGGCGGCCGCGTGGGCGAACTGGTTGCATGCCCCGACCACGAAACGCTCGAAGCTGTAATTGTTGTTCAGCGTCGGGTGGTTGCGGGAGGGGGCCTTGGCGCGGGCCGTCCGGGAGCGGACCGCGGGGGCGCCGGTCGGATCCGAAATACCGCCGCCGGGAGACTTCGCGTCCCGGCCGATCCGAAAGTCGACCTGGAGATCCACGCCGGAGGCGGCCTTCAGGGCCTCCCGGATCAGCGAGATGTAATTGTCGAGGAGCCAGTCCCGAAAAAATTTATTGGGAACGGTCAACTGAATCTGTTGGCCATCCATGGCGGAAATCCGGACCGGTTTGATCCAGGTCTCGAAATTCTGGCTGCTGATTTTTTCCTTGAGGATATCGGTGCTTTTTTCCCACAAAATTTCCATGACCCACATCCTTGTCAACAAGGCTATCCACACCTGTGGATAAATGAATGCAACGGCTTAGCCCAGAAGCAACCGGGAAAGGCGGTTCAATTCCTCGGTATTCTGAAAGGCAATCTGGATGTAACCCTTCTTGCGTCCCTGATGGATCTTCACGGGGGACTTCACGGTCTTCGACAGGGTCCGCTCCAGGTCCGCAACGTACGGGTCCCGGCGTTTCGCCGCCGCCAGCGGGGTCGGACGCTTGGAGCGCTGCACCAGGGCTTCCGTTTCCCGGACGCTCAGACGTTTTTTGAGGACCTGGGCCAGGGCGCGGCGCTGTTCCCCCGCCGTGTCCAGGGCCAGAAGGGCGCGGCCATGGCCGGCGCTGATCTTACGGTCGACGATCGCCTGCCGGGCCTCCCCGGGCAGCTTGAGCAGCCGGACCGTATTCGCCACCGTGGAGCGCTCCCGTCCGACCCGGGACGAAACCTCCTCCTGGGACAGGCCGAAGGTCTCCATGAGGGTCTGGTAGGCGTTGGCCTCCTCGATGGGGTCCAGGTCCTCCCGCTGGAGGTTTTCGATGAGCGACACCTCGGCCAGATCCCGGTCCGTTGCCTCCCGGACGATCACCGGCACCTCATTCAGGCCGGCTTCCTGGGCGGCGCGCCAGCGCCGTTCGCCGGCGATGATCTCGTACCCCTCGTCGGCCCTCCGGACGAGGATCGGCTGAACGATCCCGTTCTGGTGGATGGACTGAACAAGCTGACGCTGCTCCGCGTCGCGAAAGTTCCGCCGGGGCTGGAACCGGTTGGGCACAAGCGCCTCGATCCCGCAGATGAGGAAGGCGGGCCGACTCGAGGCATCCGTCAGAAGATCCGGGAACATCGCCCCCAGACCCTTTCCCAGGGACTGTTTCGGCGGCATCTATCTCCTCCCGTTGGCGAGAATTTCTTTGGCCAGGTCCATATAGGACAGGGCCCCCCGGGACCGGATGTCGTACAGAAGAATCGGAAGTCCATGGGAGGGACTTTCCGAAAGCCGGACGTTGCGGGGAATACAGGTTTGAAAGACCTTCGACCCAAAATGCCGCCGGACGTCCTCGCTGACCCGATGCGACAGGAGGTTCCGCGTGTCGAACATGGTCAGGAGAATCCCCCCCAGCTGCAGGGAGGGGTTCAGGCGGGCCTTCACCAGGCGCAGGGTATTGAGCAGGTGGCCCAGACCCTCCATGGCGAAGTATTCGCACTGCAGCGGGATGATCAGCGCGTCGGCGGCGACCAGCGCGTTCAGGGTCATGAACCCCAGCGACGGGGGGCAGTCCAGGATGATGAACTCGTAGGGCGTCTCGAGCTCCCGGACCAGCGCACGAAGCTTTTTTTCCCGGTCCGGCAGCGGGACGAACTCCACCTCGATGCCGATCAGATCCTGGTCGGCCGGGACGATGTCGAGCTGCGGGATCATGGTCCCGACGATGACGTCCGTGAGGGGGCGTTTGCCGATCAGGGCCTGGTAGAGGTTCTGCTCCCGGATCGCCTCCCGCGAGACGCCCAGCCCGGTGCTCGCATTGCCCTGGGCGTCGCAGTCGATCAGAAGCGTCCGCCGCTCGGCGGCGGCGATCGAGGCGGCCAGATTGATGGCCGTGGTGGTCTTTCCCACCCCTCCCTTCTGGTTGGCGATGCAGAGAATCTTTGCCATTATTTACTCTAATGATTTCAAGTAGTTAAATTTTGCCATCGGATGACCGACCATAGCACGAAACGGCCCTTTTTTGAAGGGGTTTTTCAATATATTTTGCCTCCGGAAAAACAAGGGGTTACGGGGGAAAACGATTCTTCCGGACGAAGCCCGCCGCGCGTTTCAGCGGTAGTCGTCGCGGGGGGGATGAAAAACGTCGATGATGACGCAGTCCGTCTCCGCGCGGCCGCTGTGGCGCACCTCGGGGGGGATGACCGCCACCCCGCCCGGAGCGAGGGTCCGGGTTTCCCCGTCCACGGTCAGCGAAAAGGCGCCCTCGATCAGGCTGGTGACCTGCTCGTGCGGATGTGCGTGGTCCGGCAGGGCGGCGCCGGCCCGGATATGCCAGTAGGCCAGGGTCATGTGGTCCGTGTGCACGAAGCGGGCCCGGAACCCGGGGGCCATTTCACGCTCCGCGAGGGTTGCGAGATCGATGAAGGGCATAATACCTCCTGGGGGTCAAGGATGAAGGACCCGGGGTCAAGGATGAAAGGCCCCTGGCGACGACGGGATGCAAGGGCAATGGTCGATAGGCCCGGGGATAAGGACCCGGTCGACCCGGACCCGGTCATCCCTCCGGCCGGCGTCCGGGGATCGCCCGGATCAGGGCGGAGAGGCGGGCGCGTTCGCGTTTCGGGATGGCGATATCCTTGTAATAGAAACGCTCGAACTCCGCCACAAAAATTTCCGCTTGTCGCCGGGGAACGTCCGCGGGGAGGCGGGCGATAAACGCCTCGAGGCCTTCGCCGGGACGGCGCGCATGCCCGAGGCGGGCGAGGCGCCGGTGGAAGCGTGCCAGGAGCCGTTCCTCCGGCGTCGGCCATGTCCACCGGCGCAGAAGGAGAGCGCCGGCCAGGGCCAGGAGGATCAGGAGCGCGCTGCCGCCCCATAGACGTTGTCCGGGGTCGAGGGACAGGTGCCAGTCCGGGTTCCGGAGCGTCCGCTCCAGGGTCGTCAGAAGGCGGAACTGCTTCTGGAGATCATAGGCGATGACGTTGATGTTCCAGTAATATTCAAGCAGATCGAAGATCATGCGCACGCGGAACCCGAAACCTCCCTGCCAAGCGGAGGTCGCGGTCGAAAGGGCGGCCGGCGTCGGATCGACGCGCAGCCAGCCGCGTCCTTCCAGCCAGACCTCCGTCCAGACGTGGGCGTTTTTCTGAAGCACCGCGTAATACCCGCCCAGGTCGTGATAATACCCGCCGCGATAGCCGCCGACCAGGCGGGCGGGGATCCCCGCCGAACGCGCCATGACGGTCATGGCCGACGCGAAATATTCGCAGTTTCCGTAACGGTGACGGAAGAGAAAATCCTGGAGCGGCCGGGACGAGCGGGGGAGATCCGAGAGGGCGTAGCGGAAGGGGCCGTGGTGCAGGTAGCCGTGGAGGGCCCTGACGGCCGGGAGGGGGGCCAGGCCCCGGGTGAGGCCGGCCGTCAGGGCCCGGATGTCCTCCAGCCCCGGGGGCAGGTCGAGGTACGCCCCGGGATTTTCGTGGGTGGGGGTGAAGGCGTCGGCGGGGACTGAGACGCCTTCGTACCGGATCTTCCGGAGAATCGGATCCGGCAGGGTATACACGAGATCCCCGCCCCCGCGGGCGTTCCGGAGGGAAACAAAGACGGGCTTGTCCAGGGTGAACAGCCAGCGGTTGTCCGCGGGCTCCAGGTAGACGGTGTAGCGGACGCGCCGGGTCGGCGTGGGAATGTGGAACGTCGCCGCGGGCGGGGTCCGGAGGGTCTTCCAGGTCCGGCCGTCGAAGTGGTCGAACACGATGCCCCGCCAGTACGGCGCGTCCTCGTCGAGCCGCCCCATGGCAACCCGGAAGGCGACGGTCGTGTCCTCCTGGATGTCCGCCACGCCGCCGAGACGCACGTGGTCGGTGAAACCGCTGGTGACCGGACCGTTCCGGTTCAGAAAATCGAAAAAGGGGTGGCTCGTCCGCGGGAGGAGGACGAACAGAAGGACCGTCACCGGCAGGGCGACCAGGGGAATCAGGAGGGGCTTGACGGTGATGGCGGTCAACGTGCGACGGGGCAGGACGAGGGCGGGGTCTTCCGTGAAGTAGGCCAGCAGGACCGTGGCGGAGGACAGGAGGAAGAGAAAGGCGATCAGATAGGCGAGAAAGATCATGTCCAGCGACAGCAGCGAGGAGCCCGCCAGCAGGAGGAGGGACAGGACGAAGATCTGGAGGTAATCCCGCGCTTGCTTGTCCTCCATGAATTTCAGGGCGATCATGACGAGCAGGATGTCCACGGCCGGCGCCACGATGTTGTCGATTCGCAGCCGGAGGAAGGTGACGATGACCATGGCCACCGCCAGCGCGTTCAGGATCCACCGGGGCACGACGAAGGGACGGCGCCAGTCCCGCCAGGCGGCCGGAAGCATCAGGGCGATGAATCCGGCGACGAAGACGCCCCCGGCGTGGGTGGCCACGGACACGAATCCCGTCAGGGCAAGGGCATAGGTCAGGATCTTGAGGACGCCCTCAACCTTCATGATCCGCGCCTTCGTGTCCGTAAAGGGCCAGCGCCCGGAGCAGGAGGTGTTTCTGGTGGGGCGAATGGACGGGCGGATAGAGGGTCTCGCCCATCTTC
Source organism: Syntrophaceae bacterium UBA2251 (assembly GCA_002347815.1). Lineage (GTDB taxonomy): Bacteria > Desulfobacterota > Syntrophia > Syntrophales > UBA2251 > UBA2251. The sequence goes on along the minus strand of DDXV01000008.1, from coordinate 38,089 downwards.
AGGCCCACCGGGACGCCTTTCCGGAACAGGGCGAGCACCCAGAAGGTCAGGATGGACAGCCGGCCTTCGAGGGGGCCGGAAACTCGGGCCATGTCGAGCAGGAGGGGCGGCACGGCCGGGAGGGTGAACTCCTTGGTCTGCAGGCGGTCCGTCCGGGCGCTTGCCTTCCAGTGGATGTACTTGAGGGGATCGCCCACGAGATAGGGGCGGATGGACAAGAGATCCGTGCCCGCGCCGGTCCGGTCCAGACCGGCCTCCGACGGCCGGGAACGGGAACGGCCCTCCTCCCGACCGACCGATCCGGGCTTCGGTTCGGGATAGACCAGGGCGGCCACGTCGCCTTCCAGGCGCCGGAAGCGGATGAAAAAACGGAAGGGAAACGATGAGGCCAGATACCGGGGCGCGACCGCCTGGCGCCCCCGTTCGGCGAAGGTCAGGCGCGCGGACCGGGAGGCCCGGCGTCCGGCTTCCAGATAGGGGAAGAGGACGGAGGTCCCCCCCAGGGAGACGCGCATCAGAAAGGCGGGCAGATAGCGCCGCCGGTTGGCGAGAACGACGGTGGCGAGGGTTTCGGTCCGGGCGAACACCTCCTCGGGGAAAGTGACGTCGACGGTGAGCCGGCTCAGGTTGCGCTTGCCGTAGAAGCCCGAAATCAGGAGGAAGGAGAGCAGGGCGGCGACGATCATGTACACGAGGTTGTTGCCCGTGTTGATCGCCGCAATGCCGAGGAAGAGCGTCAGGGCCATGTAGATCCAGCCGGCCCGCGTGATCTGGATTACGCCGGGATCTTGACCGTGTCGAGGATCGATTGGACCAACTCCTTCTTGTCGAGGCTTTCGTATTCCTCCTTGATCAGGAGGCGGTGCGGCAGGGTAAAGGGGGCCAGTTCGCGGATGTCTTCCGGGATGACGAAATCCCGGCCGCAGAAATAGGCGTAGGTCCGGGCGGAGGCGGTGACGGCCAGCGCCCCCCGGGTCGAGATGCCGGCGCGGATGTAGGGATGGCGCCGCGATGCGGCGACGATGTCCAGAATATACCCCAGGATCTTTTCCGAGACGTGGACCTCCGCGTTGGTCCGCCGGTGCATCTCCACGACCTCGTCGCGCGAGAAGAGAGGGGCGATCCGGTCCAGCTCCCGGCGGCTGCTCCCCTGCTTCAGGATCTCCTTTTCCTCGTCGCCGGAAGGATAGCCGATCCGGATCTGCATCATGAAACGGTCCATCTGGGACTCGGGCAGGGGGAAGGCGCCGAAGTGCTCCACGGGGTTCTGGGTGGCGATGACGAAGAACGGCTGGGGGTGGAGGTAGGTCTTGCCCTCGATCGTCGTCTGCTTTTCCCCCATCGCCTCGAGCAGCGCGCTCTGGGTTTTCGGGGTGGCCCGGTTGATCTCGTCGACGAGCACGATGTGGTTGAAAACCGGACCGGGGCGGAACTCGAACTCCGCCGTGTTCTTGTTGTAGATGGACAGGCCCGTGATGTCCGTTGGCAGCAAGTCGCTCGTACACTGGATACGTCCGAAGGTCAGCCCCAGGACGCGGGCGATGGAGAGCGCCAGGACGGTCTTGCCCAGACCGGGGAGGTCCTCGATCAGGAGGTGTCCCCGGGAGCAGCAGGTGATCAGGGCGAGCTTCAAGGCGAGGTCCTTCCCGTACAGGTAGCGGGATAGACACGCCATGATTTCCAGAATTTTCGGGTTTTGGATGTCCATGGAGGCGTTCATACCATCTTCTCCGGCCGTTGTCCAAGGCCGTTTGCAGGAACCGCGGGGGGATCGCGCAGATCAAACAGGTCGTTTTTGTCTTCCGCGTCCCGATCCCGGGAGCGTGAAAAAAGACTTGACATCCTTTTCAACACACCTTAAGGAAGATATGGTTTTTTGAACAATGCGGCTTTCTCTATGCCGCCAGACGGGATTTGAAGGAAGACGTATTGAAGGGCAATGGAACAACCACCATGCACTCACGGGTCAAGGTGGTTTTTTTATTGCCGTCCGCAAACACACTGACAGGAGAGGGTTGGGCAGCATGGCAGAAGGCACGGTAAAGTGGTTCAACGAGAAGAAGGGGTACGGTTTCATCGCGAAGGATGAAGGGGGGGACGTTTTCGTCCATTTCAGCGCGATCCAGGGCGACGGATTCAAGACACTGGCCGAGGGTCAGCGTGTCAGCTTCGAGATCGAGCAGGGTCAGAAAGGGCCGTCCGCGGCCAACGTCCGGGCCATCTAGAGCCGGAACGGTTTAAAAGGTAGTGTTTGAGCCGGGGGGCGCCCTCCAGCCGGAGGGCGTCCCCCGGCTTCCTTCCCGTCGGCGTCCTTCGGCTTCCTTCCCGTCGGCGTCCTTCGGCGCCGGTGAAGCATCGCCGATCCAAACGACGTGTTCGGCTTGGGAACGCGGTGCGTCTTTTTGCATCCCGTGGATTGAAAGCTTTGAGATCGCACCTCCCCGCGTCCAACGCCGCCGAGCGATTCGTGCACCGATGGATCGTAGCCGGTTTTCATCTCTTTTTGACGAGCGTGCCCCCCGCTCGTTCAAACGCCCGTTGTTCGAATTCATCCTGAAATCCGGGCGAATAGTTCATGTATTTCGGAATGGGGTATCTGAGGCCGGCCTGGTGAGTTGCCTCTAATCCCTCAACAAGGAGCCCTAATTTACCGCGGGGGGATGAAAACATGATCTCAGCGTCTTCAGCGCCACCCCAAACCCTGTCTCCGTTTCCCAACAGGACCACCTGCGGTAAGTCGAGCTGGATCGTTTTGATCACGCCTTCGTGACAGGATCCCGCCCGACCGGAAGAGGTAAATTGCATCGTGCCGCCTTCCACGTATAAATAGCCCTGAACCAACCGCATAATCTGTGCGGGCAAGCCATAAATCTGAATGACGTCCGGCACAACTTTCGTGCGGGCTAAAGGCGAGACCACAATGCCCGCATAGTTCTCCTTGAGCGTATACAAGGTGTCGGTCCATTTATTCGACGTTGCGGCATCCTTGGAATATAATCCCACCGTGAATTGAACCGCGAACTGTTGGACCTCGGGGGTGAGTGGATCCCAACCGTAAAACGTGCGTGCAATTTTACAATTGCAATCTTTCTCGGTCACGGCGATGGTCCATCCATAATTTCGCGCGATTTTGAAGTTCTGGCAGACGAAATTCTGATGCCGAAAATCCGCCGCCGGACGTTTGGCTCCCGGCGGGATTTCTTCTTCTGTCCTGATTAATTTGATCGCCAAAGGAAAAGAGGCCGGTCTGAGAAACGCCTCTATTTTCTGTCCGAATTGCCGATATCGGTCTAATTCGTTCATTCGTGAGTCCCCGTTCATTTGGTCCCTGGCGACACATGGGCGCCGGTGGCGCCCTTCCTTTTCGGTTATGCCCTGTACGCCTCTCGCAACATCTTCATCGACCGGGCCGATCCGGCCCGGCCCGTCGAAAGCATCCACAAGGGCCTGGGCCGCCTGCCGGCGGGCGTCAGCGTCCTGTTCTTCGCGGAAGGCACCCGTTCACCGGACGGCCGCATCCGGCCGTTCAAGAAGGGCGGCTTCGTCATGGCCGTGGAAAAGGGCCTGCCCATCCTGCCCGTGAGCATCAACGGCAGCCGCGGGATCCTCCCGAAGAAAAGCGTGGCCTTCAACCCCGGCACCGTGGAGGTGGTCGTCAGCGACCCCATCGCGACAGAGGGCGAGGACCGCGATCACCTGGAGGCCCTCATCGAACGAACGCGCAACGTCATCATCGCCTATTACCGCCCCGACGGGCAAGTTCCGGACGCCGGTCATTGACGAGACGCCCGATCGAACCGGAGGACTGGAACGCGGCATCCGGGACGCGCAAAACGGATGCCGCGTTCCAGTCGGAAGGAACCCTCCTCCGTCTAACCCCGGGCGGCGATGAAGACGATCAGCCCCCCGGCCCCCGGCGACCGTCCTGGAGCAGGCCGGCCAGAACGCGGGCAATCTCGTCCAGGCGATTGTGGACCCGGATTCCCTTCTCGTTGAGATCCCAGACAACCTGGCTCTCCCAGGGGGCGAAGTGCGCCCCGATGAGCACGGGAAGGCCCGTTTCCCGCTCCAGGTCGACAAACTGCCGGATCGTCCATTTTTCGAATCTCTGGAATGCCTTCCAGTCTTCGGACCGCGTCTCCGTGATCCGGCCCGGTCGGCCCAGGCCGTGCACGACCAGGGCGTCGACCTCGCCGGACTCAAGCAGCACCCGCCCGAGCGTTTGACGCTGGTCCGACAGGGACACCATGCCGGCGGCCCCCAGATCGATGGGGTTCCGCGTCGAGGCCCGGGGCGGCATGTCGAGGGCGCGAAGCCTCTCCTGCAGCCCGGCGCTCAGCTCGGGAACGCAAAGGCCTTCCTCCTCCAGGGCGTCCGCCAGGGCCACGCCCCAGGAGCCGCCGATGGTCACGATGCCGATCCGCGGCCCCTTCAGCGGGGGGTGTTCGACCAGGGCATGGGCCAAAGGCAGCATCACGTCCATGGTGGGCACGGTGATCACGCCCGCCTGACGCAAGAATCCCGCGAAGACCTCCGCGCGGCCGGCGAGCGCGCCGGTGTGGCTCTGGGCTGCGCGGGCGGCGCCCGCGGACCGGCCGGCCTTGAAGGCGATCACGGGTTTCATCCGCGTCACGCGCCGGGCGACCTCGAGAAAGCGCTCCCCGTCACGGATCGTCTCCAGATAGGTGAGGATGGCGGGCACTTCCGGGTCGGCGCCGAAGTACTCCAGAAAATCGGTCACGGTCAAGTCGCACTCGTTGCCCGTGTGTACGAACCGGCCCACCCCCATCTTCCGGAAGGACCCCGCGGCGAGAAGATCGTAGAAGGCGAATCCGCCCTGGCAGACGGCCGCCAGCTTCGTGGGGTAGAGGTGTTCGGCGGGCGAGGCGGCCGCGTTGAATCCGGCCTGGAGATTGAAGGTCCCGCTGATGTTGGGACCCAGGAGACGCATCCCGTAGCCATGGGCCAGGCGGGCGAAGGCCAGTTCGCGCTCGCGTCCGCCCCGGACGGCTTCGCCGAAACCCGCCGTGATGATGGACATCCCCCGGATGCCCTTTTCGCCGCAGGCGCGGATCGTCTCCTCGACGAACGCCTCCGGCACCGCCATGACGGCCAGATCCACCTCGCCGGGGATATCCCGGACGTCCGGAAAGGCGGGATGTCCGGAGACCGTCCCGGCCCTCCGGTTGACCGGGTAGATTGTGCCGGGATAGCGCCAGCCGGCCAGCCCCCCCATCATGAACGAACCCCAGGAGCCGGGTTTGTCCGATGCGCCGATGACGGCCACGGAACGGGGTTGGAGGAAAACGCCGAGATCGATCGCGGGCTTGTCCATGATTCCCCCTTGTTCATCAGTTTGGCCGGCACTGTACCACCCCCGGCGGGGCGGGTCAAGTTCGCGCATGCCGGAGGCGTTCCGGCGGGACGTCGGGGTGGCTGAAACGGGATGACCCGGATCGGACCCGGGGTCGGTTCGGCGTGTCAATTCCCGGTGCAATTTTCCTTGACACGGGACCATCGCGCCCTTATATTGCCGGAAAGCAATATAGGAGATGAATCATGCAGGAATTCATCAAGGTCATGAAGGCCCTCTCCGATCCCAATCGGGTGCGGTTGCTCAAGATGCTCCAAAGGCGCGTGATGTGCGTCTGCGAAATTCAGGCCGCCCTGGGGATCGCCCAGCCCACGGTTTCGAAGCATCTCAAACTCCTGGAGGATGCGGGCCTCGTCCGCCACAGCAAGGAGGGTCTCTGGGTCAACTACGCGCTCACGGATGGCGGACGCAGCCCCTATGCCGCGAGCCTCCTGGGGAATCTGAGACATTGGCTGAATGAAGCCCCGGAAATTCAAGATCTGTTCAAGCGGAGCAAGAATATCCGTCGAGAAGACCTCTGTCACGCCCGCAACTGATCTCCAGCAGTACTGAATTGCCGTCCGGTGATGGCGACCGCGTCGATCCCTGTCGTAAATGGCGTGTAAAGTACATGCACACACGTACAAAGAGGAAATCATGAAAGAGACAACCAAACTGCTGCTCATCGCGGCCGGATTTCTGGTCGCATATTATATTCCGTGGGACCATGAGGTGATCCGCCGGTCGGGCCTGGAGGCATTCCTGATGCTCCAGGAATACGCAAGGCAGCATGTCCTGACTTGCCTCATCCCCGCCTTCTTCATCGCCGGGGCGATCGCCGTATTCGTCTCGCAGGCGTCGGTCCTGAAGTACTTCGGCGCGCAGGCCAATAAATTTCTCTCCTATTCGGTCGCCTCCGTTTCGGGAACGGTGTTGGCCGTCTGCTCGTGCACGGTCCTGCCGCTCTTCGCCGGGATCTACACGCGGGGCGCGGGAATCGGCCCCGCCACGGCCTTCGTTTACTCCGGGCCGGCGATCAACGTCCTGGCCATCGTCCTGACGGCGAAGGTCCTGGGCTGGCAGCTCGGCCTCGCCCGGGCCGTGGGCGCGATCGCCTTCTCCATCATCGCCGGTCTTCTGATGGCATTCATCTTCCGGAAGGACGACGCGAACCGGACCGCCGGGCAGATTTACCTGCCCGAAGAGGACGGCAAGACGCGCAGGCTCTGGCAGGACGCCGTCTATATGCTGACGATGGTGCTGATCCTCGTTTTTGCCGCCTTTGCAAAACCGGCAGCCGACGACGGAGACCTCTGGAAAGCCATCTTCGCCGCCAAGTGGCATATCACCGGCGCGCTCCTGATTGTGCTCGCGGTGATGCTGAAGTCCTGGTTCGTCAAGGAGGAACTGACGTCCTGGGTCGAGGCGACCTGGGGGTTCATGAAGCAGATCTTTCCGCTGCTGCTCGTCGGGGTTCTGGCGGCGGGGTTCCTCCTGGGGCGCCCCGGCCATGAAGCCCTGATTCCAGAATATTACATCGTGAGTCTTGTGGGCGGGAATTCCCTTTGGGCGAACCTCTTCGCCTCGGTTTCGGGGGCTTTGATGTACTTCGCGACCCTGACGGAGGTTCCGATTTTGCAGGGATTGATCGGCGCCGGGATGGGTCGGGGACCCGCGCTGGCGCTGCTCCTGGCGGGTCCGGCGCTCTCGCTTCCCAGCATGATCACGTTGGCAGGGATCATGGGCGTGAAAAAGACCCTGACCTACTGCGCCATCGTCGTGGTCCTTTCCACGGTCGCGGGGATGGCCTACGGGTGGCTGGTGGGGTAGGGTCTGCCGGTCCCGGAACGTCGGCCTGAATCCGGACCATGAAAATCTTTGAATCAACGGAGGGTGTCGTGACGGAAAACGGCGTGACAAAAATCCTAGTCAACGGTCATCCGATCGGTCTTGTCGGATTGGCGGAGGCGATGGAGGACATCGCCCGGAAGCGGACCGACGAAACGGACAAGGCCCTCCGGGTGGCGCTGATCGACCGTCTCTCGGCGGACAACTATATTCCCAGGAGCGCCAGACCCGCCTACGGCAAGGCCCTGCTGCGCGAATTCAAGAAATTCCTGGGCGAGGCCGTCGAGGATGAACCGGCGGCGGGTTTGAGCGTCCTGATTCTGGGGGCGAGCTGCACCCGATGCGATCAGTTGGAGCGGTCCGTCCTGGATATGTTGAGCGAGATGAATCTGCCCGCCGCGGTGGACCACGTGACGGCGCCCGGGGAGATCGCGAAATACGGCGTCATGGGCACGCCGGCCCTGGTGATCGGCGGCAGGGTCGTCTGGATCGGGTCCGTGCCGCCGAAGCATCGGATCAAACAGTGGCTGTTGGAGGCGCAAGGGGCCTCTCCTGTTTAAAATGAATCAGATCGACCCCTCAATCATTATTTAGAGAGAAGGAGGCAAGGCGATGGACATCAAAATCCTGGGTCCGGGCTGCGTCAAGTGCCGTCAGGTCGAGACGCTGGTCAAGGAGGCGGTGGCCGAAACGGGCAAAGAGGCACAGATCGAACATGTGACGGAGTTCAGGAAGATCGCCGATTACGGCGTCTTCGCGACCCCCTCCGTGGTGGTGGACGGCGAGGTGAAATGCGTGGGGAAGATCCCGAAGAAGGAAGAGATCAAGGCCTGGCTGGACGAGGCGGCGCGCTGACCGGCCGGCCGAACCGGCCTGAACTGCACGAGGAGGTCCAAATGATGGAGGAAGGGATCGTCAAGCGGTTGTCGTTTCTGGATCGGTATCTGACGCTGTGGATCTTTCTGGCGATCGGCCTGGGAATCGGGATCGGGTTCTTTCTGCCGGGCCTGTCGAAATTCATCACCGGCCTGCAGGTGGGGACGACCTCGATCCCCATTGCGGTCGGCCTGATCCTGATGATGTACC